>NZ_SMRO01000002.1:1855656-2474208 GCF_004359985.1 Paraburkholderia flava
CGATGATCTCGGCCAGATGCTCGCGGCGCGCGGCGAACATCAGCAGCGCTTCCGTTTCGAGATCCATTGACCGGTGCAGCAGGATCTCGCGCAACGCCTCGCCGAGCGCGGTGCCGCCCGGCTCGCGCGTCATGACGACGCCGCGCCCGGTCGTGCCGACCTTCGCTTCGAGACGCTCGCGAAACCACGCGAGGTGCGTCGTCTTGCCCGCTCCGTCGATGCCCTCGAATGTGATGAATTTGCCCCGCGCCATCATTGACCTCGGATGTACTTGTCGACGGCCTTGTTGTGATCGCCGAGCGTGTCAGAAAAAATGCTGCTGCCGTCGCCACGCGACACGAAATACAGTGCCGCCGTCTGTGCCGGATTCAGCGCCGCCTGCAGCGACGCGGTTCCGGGCAACGAGATCGGCGTGGGCGGCAGGCCGGTACGGGTGTACGTATTGTAAGGAGTGTCGGTCTGCAGGTCGCGTTTGTGCAAACGGCCCGTGTAGCTTTCGCCCATCCCGTAAATGACTGTCGGATCGGTCTGCAGCGGCATGCCCATGCGCAGCCGGTTCGCGAACACCGCGGCGACGAGAGAACGGTCGGACGCCTTGCCGGTTTCCTTTTCGATGATCGACGCCATCGTCAACGCCTCGTACGGCGTCTTGTACGGCAGCCCCTGCGCGCGCGACGCCCATGCCTCGTCGATGCGCAGCTTCATCAGCCGGTACGCGCGACGGTAGACGTCGAGATCGCTGGTGTTCTTGTCGAACAGATAGGTATCCGGAAAAAACAGCCCTTCGCCGTTGCCGGTCGTGACCTCGGCGTCGGACGCGCCGATCGCCTTCAGCAGATCGGCATCGGTCATGCCGGCCGTGTCGTGACGCAGCGCCGGGTTCGCGTCGAGTTCCGCGCGCATCCGGCGGAACGTCCAGCCTTCGATGATCGTCGTCACGTACTCGTTGACGTCGCCGCGCGCGATCTTCTGCAGTACGTCGTACGGCGTGACGCCGCTCTTGAACTCGTAGTTGCCGGATTTCAGCTGGCTCTGCAGGCCGAGCAGACGCGTCATCAGCACGAACAGCTCGGACCGGACCGGCACGCCGCCACGGTTCAACTGCAGCGTGACGCTGCGCAGGCTGCTGTGCGGCTTGATCGTCACGTCGAGGTCGGGAGGGGAAAGCACCAGCGGCGTCGTGGCCCAGTGATATCCGCCGCCGGCTGCGGCAGCGGCCAGCACGACGAGCGCCGTGCCGGCGATGAGACATTTCTTCAGGAGGGACATGCGAAACATGGCTGGGGTGGACCCCATATAATACTTGCTTGCCTCAGCTAAAGTCAGAATTGACTGTTCCGCAAATCCATGACAGCCCCGCTCGCTCCCACTCCTGGCGCCGTCGCTGCGCCTTCCACGCTACCGGTTCCTCCGCGCCCCGCCGATACCCAGTTCGATGCCGTCCGCACGCGCGGTGCGTACGCGCTGCTCGACCAGTTCGGCGTGATCGATACGACGGGTGACGACGCGGCGTCGTTCCTGCACGCGCAGCTCACCAACGACACCCAGCACCTCGACGCGGCAGGCGCCCGCCTCGCCGGCTACTGTTCGGCGAAGGGCCGGCTGCTTGCGTCGTTCCTCGTGTGGCGCAGCGGCGAAGCGATCCGCCTGCTGGTGTCGAAGGACGTGCAGGCTGTGGTGCAGAAGCGGCTGTCGATGTTCGTGCTCCGCGCAAAGGCAAAGCTCGTCGATGCAACCGGTGAACTGCTCGCCGTGGGTCTCGCCGGTGACGTGCGTGCTGCGCTGTCGTCCGTGTTCGACGCGCTGCCCGACGGCGTGCACGTGAAGGTCGACGGTCCCGCTGGTTCGCTGATCCGCGTGCCCGATGCCGAAGGTCGGCTGCGCTATCTGTGGATCGGACCGAAGGCCGAAGTCGAAGCGCGGCTGCCCTCGCTCGAAGGCAAGCTCGAACAGGTATCGCCGGCCGTGTGGGACTGGCTCGACATTCGCGCAGGCGAACCGCGCATTACGCAGTCGGTCGTCGAGCAGTTCGTGCCGCAGATGGTTAACTTCGACGTGCTCGGCGGCGTGAATTTCCGCAAGGGTTGCTATCCGGGGCAGGAGATCGTCGCGCGCAGCCAGTATCGCGGCACGATCAAGCGGCGCACCTCACTCGCGAATATCGCCACCGACCTCTCCACCGTCGCGCCCGGCACCGAGCTGTTCCATTCGGACGATCCGGGTCAGCCGTGCGGGATGGTCGTGAATGCGGCGTGGGCGCCGGGGGGCGGCGTCGACGTGCTGGTCGAGATCAAGCTCGCCGCGCTCGAAGGCGGCTCGGTACACGTCGCTGCAGCCGACGGTCCGGCGCTGTCGTTCCTGCCGCTGCCGTACGCGCTGCCCACGGAAGTCTGAGACCGTGCTTCGGTTTGCTCGCGTGAGGACATGAGGAGCCCCCGCCGATGTGCCTGATCGTATTCGACTGGCGACCTGACGCGGATGACGGCCGCGCGCTCTTCACGCTCGCCGCGAACCGCGACGAATTCTTGCGCCGCACGGCCGATCCGCTGCAATGGTGGGCGGACGCGCCGGATCTGCTCGCGGGTCGCGATCTTGTCGGCGGCGGCACGTGGCTCGGCATGACGCGCGACGGTCGCTTCGCTGCGTTGACCAACTACCGCGCGCCGCACGAAACGCGCGCGGATGCGCCCACGCGCGGCACACTCGTCAGTAACTATCTGAGCGGACCGGCTCGCGCGCCACTCGACTATCTGGCCGACGTCGCGCGCACCGGCGATCTGTACAACGGCTTCAACCTGCTGATCGGCGACTGGACCCAGCACGAACTCGCGTGGTACTGCAATCGTGGGGACGTCGTCCCGGCATTGTTGCCGCCCGGCACGCACGGCATCTCGAACGCAGTGCTCGACACGCCGTGGCCGAAACTCGTACGCAAGCGCGCCGAACTCGATGCGCTGCTCGTCGGCGAGCCCGACGCGCCGCTCGACCGGTTGATCGAATTAATGCGCGACCCGCGCACCGCACGCGACGACCAGTTGCCTGCCACCGGGCTTCCGCTCGAACGCGAGCGGGCGTTGTCGGCGGCATTCATCGAGACGCCGGAATACGGCACGCGCGGCACGACCGCGCTGCGAGTCGTCGTGCAACCGGGCGAACCCGCGAACACCCCTCTCAACGTGAACGTCGTCGAGCGCAGCGACGACGACGGTTCGCACCGCATCACCCGACCGGGCAACTTGGAACGGCGTTTCACGTTCGACGTCGAGCGCTAACCTTCGACATCCACACGCGCGAACGCGTCACGCAATGCACCGGCCGCATCCGCATGCGCACCGGCGACCTCGGGCACATAGCCGCCCATCTTGAAGAACTCGTGGATCATCCCGTCATAGCGCACGTGCACGACCGCGTTGCCTGCGGCGCGTAGTTTCTCCGCGTAGGCCGCACCTTCGTCGACGAGCGGATCGAATTCGGCGGTCGCGATCCATGCGGGCGCGACGCCGTGAAAATCCGGCGCGCCGCGTGTGCCGTCGAGCGGCGCGAAACGCCAGTCTTCTCGATCGTGTGTATCGCGCACGTACTGGTCGAAGAACCACTGGATCGTTTCGGCGCTCAGCAGATAGCCTTCCGCTAATCGCGCGTGAGACTCGGTCTGCTGATACGCGCTCGTCCCCGGATAGATCAGCAACTGCAGTGCGAGCGCGATGCCCGCGTCGCGTGCGAGTACCGCGCAGACGGTCGCGAGCGTGCCGCCCGCGCTATCGCCTGCAACTGCTAGTCGCGCCGGATCGATACCGTACAGCGCGGCGTTCGCGTGCAGCCACGAGAGTGCATCGAACGCATCGTCGACGGCAGTGGGAAAACGATGCTCGGGCGCGAGCCGGTAATCGACCGACAGCACCGCGCAGCCCGCATCACGCGCAAACATCCGGCACAACGCATCGTGCGTATCGACGCTGCCGACCGTGAAGCCCCCACCATGAAAATAGACTAGTGCGGGCAACGGTTCGGCCCAGCTCGGTTCGGTCGGCTGATAGAGCCGCGCGCGGATCGTCGCGCCGTCGCGCACCGGCACCGCGAGGTCTTCGACGCCGTGCATCGGCGCACTCGCGATCTCGAGAATCGGCGCGCTCTTTTCATACGACGCGCGCGCCTGCTGCGGAGTCCGTGTGTGATACGGGGGACGTTCGGCACGCTCGACCATGTCGAGTATCTGGGCAATCTTCGGATTCAGCGGCATCGGCGTTCGGTGCGACGCATTGAGCGCCGCACGATGAAAGAAGCGGAAAAAAGCAGCGCCGTATGATGCCACGCCACAGAGCAAATGCAGTCGCTACGCCGACGTCTTCACATCCGGTTTCAGCGACATCGGATCGGTCGGGTCGCGCAGTTGCTCGATGTCTTCGTGACGCAGCCGGACCGTCTCCATGATCGGCGGATGCGTGACGATGTAGAAGCGCCGTTCGCGGATCGCGTCGAATGTGAGATCCGCGACATCGGCGGCACTCAGCTTGCCGGACTGCACCGCACGATGCAGTTGCTTGCCCGCGGTGATCTGCGAGTGCGTCGGCGCGGCGTCGTTGCGGAGCGACTCGGGACGACTGCGCTCTGCATTCGAGATGCCGGTCGGCACGAACGCCGGACACAGCAGCGAGCAGCCGACTGGACCGCCCGCGAGCTTGAGGTCGTGATACAGCGTCTCGGTCAGCGACACGACCGCATGTTTCGACGCGTTGTAGACGCCCATCGCCGGCGGCGACAGCAGCCCGGCGACCGACGCCGTGTTAATGATGTGCGCGGGCTCGTCCTGTCGCAGCATGATCGGCGTGAAGATTCGCACGCCGTGCGCGACGCCCATCACGTTGACGCCGAACACCCACGCCCAGTCGTTCGCGCTGCTTTCCCATATGAACCCACCCGAGCCGACGCCCGCGTTGTTGAACAGCAGATGGACCTTGCCGAACGCATCGAGTGCGGCGAGCGCGAGCGCTTCGACCTGGGTGGGATCGGAGACGTCAGTGGGCACGCCGATCGCATCGGCGCCTGACGTGCGCAGTGCATCGACGGTTTGTGCGAGCGCGGCGGCGTCGACATCGGCGAGCACGAGCTTCATGCCGAGCGACGCGCCCTTCTCCGCGAACGCACGACCGAAGCCGCTGGCCGCGCCAGTTATTACGGCGACTTTGCCGGGGAAATCGAACATGGTGTCTCCTTGTCGACCCGAGTTAGCGCTTTAGCGCTTACTCGGGTCCCATGCCGGAGTTGGCGTTTTAGCTGTCGAACAGAGTTAGCGCTTCAGCGCTTACTCTGATCCCATGCAGAGCACCGTACTCCGGCGTCGATGCCTGTTGGCGCGAAGCGCCTACTGCGCGTCCACCCCAGATGATTGCCGTGTGACTCAGAAGATCAATCAAACCAGCTTAACCAGCTGCTTCCCGAAATTCTTCCCCTTCAACAACCCCAGAAACGCCTCCGGCGCAGCATCAAGCCCCTGAGCAACCGTCTCGCGATACTGCAGCTTGCGTTGTGCGACCAGCGTACCGAGCTGCGTCAGCGCTTCGGGCCACACCTCCATGTGTTCGCTGACGATAAAGCCCTGGACAAGCAAGCGCTGCGTGAGCATCAGCGCCGGATGCTTGAGCGGTAACGGCGCACCATCGTAGTTCGCGATCATCCCGCACAGCGCGATGCGCCCGAACGCATTCATCCGTGCGAGTACCGCATCGAGCACCTCACCGCCGACGTTCTCGAAGTACCCGTCGACGCCATTCGGCGTCACCGCCTTCAGGTCCTTATAAAGATTGCCCGCCTTGTAGTCGACGCACGCGTCGAAGCCGAGTGTCTCGACCACATAGCGGCATTTGTCGGCGCCGCCCGCGATGCCGACCGCGTGGCAACCGGCCAGCTTTGCCAGTTGACCGACCACGCTGCCGACCGCGCCGCTCGCCGCACTGACGACCACCGTTTCGCCGGCCTTCGGCGCGATGATCCGGTTTAGCCCGTACCACCCGGTGACGCCCGGCATGCCGACCGCACCGAGGTACGCGGACAGCGGCACGTGCGTATCGTCAATCTTGTGCAGTTCCTTGCCGTTCGACGTGCCGTACTCCTGCCAGCCGAACATGCCGACCACCTTGTCGCCGGCTGCGAATTTCGGATTTTTCGATTCGACCACTTCGCCGACCGTACCGCCGATCATCACTTCGTTCAGCGGCTGCGGCACCGCATACGATTTGGCGTCGTTCATCCGGCCGCGCATATACGGGTCGAGCGACAGGTAGTGATTGCGCACGCGCACCTCGCCATCCGCGAGGGAACCAAGCGGCGTTTCGACGAGCTTGAAGTTATCGGTCGTCGCGGCACCTTGCGGGCGCGAAACGAGCAGGACCTGCCGGTTGATCTGGGTCATCGCGGGTGTCTCCGTGGATTGATCGCTCATTGATCGTTTAATCAAGGCACTAATGAAAACAGCAACCGTGCTGCGCGAATTACTGCACGAAACTTAGCCGTCGCTCGGTCCGGGCGTCGCCGACGGATCGCTGCGCAGCCGCTGATGCGTGACGTCGCGGCCCACCGCGAGCCGTCGCATGTACTTGAACGTGCCGAGCGCCTTCGCGACGAAGTGCCCTTCGCTGTCGCGGATCTCGCCTTCGCAATAGGCCATCGTCGTCGAGCGGTGCAGCACGCGCGCATACGCGCGCAGTTCGCCGCGACCGGGCTGCATGAAGTTGACCTTCATCTCGACGGTGACGACGCCGACACCGTCGGCGGCGAGACTGCGGGCCGCCATCGCGAGCGCGACGTCGGCGAGCGTCATCGTCACGCCACCGTGCGCGACGTCCCACGTGTTCATGTGATCGGGTGCGAGCGGCAGCACGACTTCGCTCGACCCATCGACCGCGCGCACCAGACGCACGCCGAGATGATCGACGAACGGGCTTTCGATCGCGGGCGGCGATGTGCGCTTGCCTTCACCGGCGGATGAAGGTGTGTCGCGAGGGGTATCAGTCATTGCGTGTTATTGCTGCGGATCACACTTCGAAATCGACAGCCTGACGCGCCTCGCGCACCGCGCCGACGAACCCTTTGATCGCTTCGTGCGTCGGGTGAACCTGATACGCATCGAGCGCGGCCTTGTCGGCGAAATCGGAAATCAGCACGACGTCGTAGCTCGATTCGAGACCGGGTGTCGCGACGCCGACTTCGAGATGAAGAATGCCCGGCACGATGTCGCGGCAGCCTTCGAGTTTTTCTTTCAGCTTGAGCGCGTTCTGTTCGCGCGTCGCGCCTTCGGCGTTGTCCTTCAACTTCCACATCACGATATGACGGATCACGGTATGACCTTCGTTCAGATTTCGAAATACCCAGGGAACACACAGGGAGGCTAACGAGGATACCCGATCGCGACGCTCTTTTCACCGAGGCGGTACTCGACCAGAACGGCACCGGAACAACTCAGGCGTCGACTCCAGCCATCCGCACCGCGAGCGCGCCGAGCGTCGCGACCGCATCGTGCATCGTATCGAGATCGACTGCGCGGCAACTCAGGCGCACGAAGTGATCGAAGCGCCCCGCGTTCGAGAAAACCGTCCCGGGCATCACGCGAATGCCGGCGGCGAGCGCCGCATCGAACAGCGCTTCCGACGACACCGTCTGCGGCAATTCGATCCAGAAGCACATGCCGCCGCGCGGCGGCGTGAAGCGCGTCCCGTGCGGAAACGACTGCGCAACGGCCAGCGCCATCCGGTCGCGCTGCACGGCAAGCCGTTCGCGCAAGCGGCGCAGATGCCGCTCATACGCACCCGTCTCGAGGAACCCGGCAAGCACCGCCTGCGAGAACGGTTCGTTGGGCCGTGTCTGCGCAAACTTCAGCATCGCGATCCGCGAACGCCAGCGTCCGCCGTCCATCCAGCCGACCCGCATACCCGGCGCGAGTGTCTTGTTGAACGACGTGCTGTAGATCACCGTGCCGTCGATGTCCCAGGCCTTCAATGGCTTAAGCGGCGTAGCACGCTCGCCAGGCAGCGGATCGACCAGATCGCGGTACGGGTCGTCCTCGATCAGCGCGACACCTGCCTGCGCGCACAGCGCGACCACCCTCGCCTTGTGCGCGTCGGGCATCACGCTGCCGAGCGGATTCTGCAGATGCGGCACGACCACGATCGCCTTGATGTCCGGATGCGTCTGCAACGCGAATTCGAATGCCTCGACGACGAGGCCCGTCGTCGGGCTCGCAGGGATTTCGAGCGCGCGCAGGCCGAGCGTCTCGAGTACCTGCAGCAGACCGAAGAAGCACGGCGATTCGACCGCCACCGTATCGCCGGGCTGCGTAACCGCGCGCAGTGCGAGATTGATCGCCTCGATGCCGCCATGCGTGACGATGATCTCGTCGGCGGTCGTTTCGATGCCCGCCTCGAGCGCGCGCCGCGCGACGACCGCGCGCAGTTCGGGGTCGCCGCGATCGTGGCCGGGCGTCGTCAGCAGCGAAGGCCGTTGACGCAGCACGCGCTGTGCCGCCTTCTGCAATGCGTCTGTCGGATAGAGGTCCGGCGCGGCGGTTGCTCCACCGAGATTCAACGCGTCCGGAAAGCGCTGATACCGCGCGACGATCGACGACACGGCCGTATGAATGCCGACGAACTGCGCGTCGCCGGGCACGCTGTCCGCATCGGGTTCGAGCGCAGCGGGCAGCGCGGTGGTCCGCTGCGGCTGCACGTAGTAGCCGGCGCGTGGCCGCGCGTGAATCAGCGCCGCGCGTTCGAGCGCGCGATAGCTCTCGGTCGCGGTCGACAGGCTTACGCCGTGCCGCTGCATGAACGCGCGCATCGACGGCATGCGGTCGCCTGGTCGCAGGATGCCGCTGTCGATCGCTCGACGGTACTGGTCAGCCAGTTGTTGATAGAGCGGCGCGGCGTGTAGCGAAGTCTTGTCGGTCATGGGGCGATGGTGCGCATCGACGACCCGATGCGACAGATACAGGTCGCGTGTTTTCGGACCGGTACAGCGCATCGCCGGGCTGGTCTGCACCGGTGCAGACCACTTGCCACTGTGGCTGTTTCGCGCGCGACGAGGGTCATAAGCTGGAGGCGTTCTGTTTCCGTTGCCGAGGCTCCATCATGTCCGCACTGTCGTTGTTCGATCGCCCCACTTCCTGCGCTTCTTTCGAGCGATGGCAACTCGAACCCGGACAGACCGCGATGCACGATGTCGCCGCGCACACGTCGATCGTCGCGGTGGCCGGCGATATCGATCTGACGTTTCGCGATCACTCGCTCGCGTGGCTCGGCGCCGACATGCCGGTCGTTTGCGTGACGGTGCGCGAAGGCGAACGCTACTGGATCGAACAGCGCGGCGCGATCTGGCTCGCTGCATCGGCACGCACTCACAGCAAGCAGCACAACCGCTGCATCGTTCACGCGGAATCCGCCCGCACTGCATCGCGGTACGCGTTCGCGGCGCGACTGCAAGTGTGGACGCGAATGTGGACGCGAATGTGGCTGAGAACGTAGGCGCGAGTCACGGATCTCCGCGCCCATCTGCGCAACGTCACGCGCAGCGACATACGAAGCTGAACCCCACCCCATCACGGACGCGGCGTAGCCGCGATGAACTCGTCGAGCAGCGCGATATCGACCGGCTTCACCAGGTGCAGATCGAAGCCCGCCTCGGTCGTGCGCTCGCGATCGCTGCGCTGACCAAAGCCGGTCATTGCGATGAACCGCGTGCTCGCCAGTTCAGGCAGCGCGCGCAGCAGTTTCAGCACCGCGAAGCCGTCGATGCCCGGCATCGCAAGATCGATCAGCGCGACGTGCGGCAGCAGGCGTCGCGCGGCATCGGCCGCGCCGCTGCCGTGATAGACGACCTGCGCCTGATGGCCCTTCATCTCGAACAGCATCGCGAGGCTATCGGCGGAATCGCGGTTGTCGTCGACGATCAGCACACGCAGCGGCAGCACGTGATCGCCGGCCGGCACATCAGCACCGGCGACGGTCCGAAGATCGATACCGATACGCGCCGGCAACCGCACCGTGAACGTGCTGCCCCGACCAGGCCCTTCGCTTGCCGCGGAGATCGTGCCGCGATGCATCTCGATCAGCGACCGGCACAGCGTCAGGCCGATGCCCAGCCCGCTCTCGACCAGGCTCTCCTGCGTATGCGCCTGCGAGAACAGCCCGAAGATCGACTCCAGCGCGTCCGCTGGAATGCCGCTGCCGGTATCGGACACGCGCAGCACCGCGGTGTGGTCTTCGAGCGTCGCGTGGATCCGGATGACCGTGCCCGCCGGTGAGAATTTCGACGCGTTGTGCAGCAGGTTCTGCACGATCTGCACGAGACGCGTCACGTCGCCGTTCACGCTGATCGGCGCGTTTTCGATGAGCAGGTCGATTGTCTGGTCGCGTGCGTCGACGAACGGCTGCGCAGCCTCGACGCTGCGCGTCAGTACGTCGAGCAGATCGACCGGCGCGAGCCGCAGTCCGATCTTGCCGGACGTGATCCTGCCGACGTCGAGCAGATCGTCGACGAGCCGCGATAGATGCGTGACCTGCCGGTCCATCATGTCGCGGCAGCGGGCCACCGTTTCGCTGACGTCCGGTTCGAGCTGCATCGCGGCGAGCGCGTTGCGGATCGGCGCAAGCGGATTGCGCAGTTCGTGTGCGAGCGTCGCGAGGAACTTCTTCATGTGCTGGCTCGCGCGCTCGACTTCCTCGAGCCGTTTGCGCTCGCTCATGTCGCGCGTGACCTTCGAGAAGCCGCGCAACTCGCGCTTCTCGTCGTAGACCGCAGTGATCGTCACGTTGGCCCAGAACGTCGTGCCGTCCTTGCGCACACGCCAGCCTTCGTCCTCGACGCGGCCCACCTCGCGGGCCAGCGCAAGTTCGCGCTGCGGCTTGCCCGCTGCAATGTCTTCGGGACCATAAAACACCGAGAAATGCCGCCCGAGGATTTCGTCGCGCCGGTAGCCCTTGATGTGCGTCGCGCCCATGTTCCAACTCATCACGTGGCCGTCCGGGTCGAGCATGAAGATCGCGTAATCGCGCACGCTCTCGACCAGCAGACGGAAACGTTCTTCGCTCTGCCGCAGCGCTTCCATCGACTGGCGTTGCGCGGTCAGATCGCGCGTCACTTTCGAGAAGCCGCGCAACTCGCCGTGACCATCGCGCAGCGCGGTGATGATCACGTTGGCCCAGAACAGCGAGCCGTCCTTGCGCACGCGCCAGCCCTCGTCTTCGAAGCGGCCGTGCTGCGCAGCCTGCTGCAGTTCATAGTCGGGCCAGCCGCGTTCGACCGCTTCGCGCATGTAGAAGCGCGAGAAATGCGAGCCGAGGATTTCCTGTTCCGTATATCCCTTGAGTTTCGCCGCGCCCGAGTTCCAGCTCATCACGTGGCCGGTCGCGTCGAGCATGAAGACCGCGTAATCCTCGATCGACTGGACCAGTGCGCGGAAGCTCTCCTCGGTCGGCACGGGGAGGTCTGCGGCGGGCACGTCGGCAGGACCAACGGGGTCGGAAGAATGTCGTGGGGACGGACGATCGGACTCGCTCATGGAAGCGGGCATCGAGGGAAAGTGGACAGGGTTGTAAGGGACCAAGCATACACCGGCCACCCCGTCGCGCGCACGCCTTTGGGGGCGTGCCTGGCAATCCTATACGGGTACTTACCAGGAAGCAGGCACGGGGCATGGGGCATGCACTGCTCGTGCGTACAATGATTGGTCGTACCGTGTATTTCAGGAGATCTGCGTCGATGCCGTTAGCTCACACCGTGATATTTCGCGCGCAACGCATGCGTACCTTCGCTGCCCTCGTGTTCGCTGCGCTAGCGTTATCGATTCTCAGCGGCTGCGCCGGGATGCTCGGCCGCGATCCGCTGCGGATCGCCGTTGCCGGAATCGAACCGTTGCAGGGTCAGGGCCTGGAAATGCGCTTCAATCTGAAGCTGCGTGTGCAGAATCCGAACGACACGCCGATCGACTACGACGGCATCTCGCTCGACCTCGCGCTGAACGGCAAGCCGTTCGCGAGCGGGGTCAGCGATCAGCGCGGCGTGGTGCCGCGTTTCGGCGAGACGACGGTGAGCGTGCCGGTCACCGTGTCGGCTTTCTCGGCGGTGAGGCAGGCGTTTGCGTTCGCCGGCCAGGCGCAGAGCGGCGAGTTTCCGTACGAACTGCACGGCCGCCTTGCGGGCGGCCTGCTTGGCGGAACCCGCTTCACCGACCAGGGCACGCTGTCGTTGCCCGCAACCGGCGCCGGCTACTGGTAGCGATCGTTTGGTAGCACTCAGACGATTTCGAACAACCCGGCGGCGCCCTGACCGCCGCCGATGCACATCGTCACGACGACGAACTTCGCGCCGCGGCGTTTGCCTTCGATCAGTGCATGGCCGGTCAGCCGCGCGCCCGACACACCGTACGGATGGCCGACCGCGATCGCGCCGCCGTTCACGTTCAGGCGCTCGTTCGGGATGCCGAGCTTGTCGCGGCAATACAGCACCTGTACCGCGAACGCCTCGTTCAGTTCCCACAGGCCGATGTCGTCGACCTTCAGGCCCGCTTTCTTCAGCAGCTTCGGCACCGCGAACACCGGACCGATGCCCATCTCGTCGGGCTCGCAACCCGCGACCGCGAAGCCCCGGAAGATACCGAGCGGTTGCAGCCCTTCGCGTTCCGCGACGGTTGCGTTCATCACGACACACGCCGACGCACCATCGGAAAACTGGCTCGCGTTGCCGGCAGTGATCACGCCGCCCGGCAGCGCGGTGCGAATTTTCGACACGCCTTCGAGCGTCGTGTCGGCGCGAATGCCTTCATCCGAATCGATCGTTACTTCTTTCGTGAAGAGCCGGCCGCTTGCCTTGTCCGCGACGCCGGCGAGCACCGTCATCGGCACGATCTCGTCGTTGAACTTGCCGGCTTCGCGTGCGGCGGCCGCGCGCTGCTGCGACTGCACGCCGTATTCGTCCTGACGCTCTTTCGCGATCGAATAGCGCTTCGCGACGTTCTCGGCGGTCTGCAACATCGACCAGTAGATCTCGGGCTTGTTCTTGTTGAGCCAGCCCTCGGCGAGCATGTGGCGGTTCATCTCGTTCTGCACGCACGAGATCGACTCGACGCCGCCCGCGACGTACACGTCACCCTCGCCCGCGATCACGCGTTGCGCGGCGAGCGCAATGGTCTGCAGACCCGACGAACAGAAGCGGTTCACCGTCATGCCGGCCACGCTGACCGGCAGGCCCGCGCGCAGCGCGATCTGCCGCGCGATGTTCGCGCCGGTCGCGCCTTCCGGATTCGCACAGCCCATGATCACGTCTTCGACGCGCGCCGGGTCGATTTTCGCGCGCTCGACCGCGGCCTGCGTGACGTGACCGCCGAGCGTCGCGCCGTGCGTCATGTTGAAGGCGCCGCGCCACGATTTGGCGAGGCCCGTGCGGGCAGTCGATACGATTACGGCGTCGGTCATGGTGTCTCCACTTTCGCTTTCGATGATGTCTGGGAATAAGGTTCGGGGCGCGCTTCTCTTGATTGCACTCAGCTTCGTTCAGCGCAGCACGTCGGCCGACTGCACGCGCGCGACGCCGGCAGCTTCGAGCTGGCGCCACGCGGCATCGAGCGAGCCGTTGAGGTCGATCGCGCGCGACGCGTCTTCGATCAGCGCGACGTCGAAACCGGCCGCACGCGCATCGAGCGCGGACCAGCCGACGCAGTAATCGGTCGCGAGTCCGCAGCACCACACGCGTTTCGCGCCGATGTCGCGCAGATAGCCGGCAAGTCCCGTTGACGTCGTGCGGTCCGCTTCGACGAACGCGGAGTAGCTGTCGACTTCGGCGCGCAAGCCTTTGCGGATCACGAGACGCGCGTGCGGCACATCGAGTTCGGGATGGAACTCGGCACCCGGCGTGTCCTGCACGCAGTGCACCGGCCACAGCACCTGGTTGCCGTACCGCATCTCGATCGTCTCGAACGGCTGACGCCCCGGATGATTCGCGGCAAACGAGCGATGCGCGGCCGGATGCCAGTCCTGCGTCAGCACGACCTGGCTGAATTCACGCGCAAGCCGGTTCACGACCGGCACGATCTCGTCGCCATGCGCGACGGCCAGCGCCCCGCCCGGCATGAAATCGTTCTGCACGTCGACGACGAGCAATACTTCGTCGGCACCCTTCATCGCGTCACCTCGCTCATACGCTCACACCCATGCAGCGTTTCAGCCGTTGAAGCCGCGGCCCTGCGCGGCCAGTTCTGGAATGCTCGTCGCGATCTGCCATCCGTCGCCGTTCGGCTGCGCCGCATACCGACGAATCGCCCGCTCGACGTTGTAGAGCCCGACGGTGTCCGCATACAGCATCGGACCGCCGCGCCACAGCGGAAAGCCGTAGCCGGTCAGATAGACCATGTCGATGTCCGACGCCTTCGACGCGATGCCTTCTTCGAGAATCTTCGCGCCTTCGTTGACGAGCGCGAACACGAGGCGTTCGACGATCTCGTCGTCGGCGATCTTGCGGCGCGTCGCGCCGGCTTCCTTCGAGTACGCGACGATCATGTCGTCGACAAGTTGCGACGGATGCGCGGTGCGGTCGCCGGGTTTGTAGTCGTACCAGCCGCCGCCGGTCTTCTGACCAAAGCGGCCCGTTTCGCAAAGACGGTCGGCGATCTTCGAGTAATGCAGGTCAGGATGTTCCTGATAACGACGCTTGCGGATCGCCCAGCCGATGTCGTTGCCGGCGAGATCGCTCATCCGGAACGGGCCCATCGCGAAGCCGAATTTCTCGATCGCGCGATCGACCTGCGCGGGCAACGCGCCTTCTTCGAGCATGAACAGCGCCTGACGGATGTACTGCTCGATCATCCGGTTGCCGATGAAGCCATCGCACACGCCCGACACCACCGCCGTTTTGCGGATCTTCTTCGCGATCTGCATCACGGTGGCGAGCACGTCTTTCGCCGTGTCCTTGCCGCGCACGACTTCGAGCAGCTTCATCACGTTGGCCGGGCTGAAAAAGTGCATACCGACCACGTCCTGCGGACGCTTCGTGAATGCGGCGATCTTGTTCAGATCGAGCGTCGATGTGTTGGACGCGAGGATCGCGCCGGGCTTCGCCACTTCATCGAGCCGCTTGAACACCTGCTCCTTCACGCCGAGTTCTTCGAACACCGCTTCGATGATCAGGTCGGCGTCTTTCAGATCGTCGTAGGACAGCGTCGGGGTGAGCAGCGCCATCCGTTCTTCAAGCGCTTCGGGTTTCAGCTTGCCCTTCTTCACCGTGCCTTCGTAGTTCTTGCGGATCGTCGCGAGGCCACGATCGAGCGCGTCCTGTTTCGTTTCAAGTAGCGTTACCGGCACGCCCGCGTTGACGAAGTTCATCGCGATGCCGCCGCCCATCGTGCCCGCACCGATCACGGCGACGCGTCGGATGTCGCGCGCCGGCGTATCGGACGGCACATCGGGAATCTTGCTGGCCGCGCGTTCGCCAAAGAATGCGTGACGCAGCGCGCGGCTTTCCGGCGTCTGCACGAGCGCGATGAAGCAGTCGCGTTCGAACGCGAGGCCCTTGTCGAAGCCGTTCTTCACGCCGGCTTCGACCGCGTCGATGCACTTGTGCGGCGCCGGGAAATTCTTCGCGATCGCCGCGACGCTGTTGCGCGCGTACTGGATGAAGCCTTCCGCATTCGGATGCTCGATCTTGCGATCGCGCACGCGCGGATGCGGGCCGCTCTGTGCGCCGACCTTGCGGGCGAACGCGAGCGCCGCGTCGGCCAGATCGCCTTGCGCGATTTCATCGAACAGGCCGCTGCCGGCGAGTTTCTCCGACAGCACCGGCGCGCCGGACACGATCATGTTGAGAGCCGCTTCGAGACCGATCGCGCGTGGCAGACGCTGCGTGCCGCCGGCACCCGGCAGGATGCCGAGCTTCACTTCGGGCAGTGCGATCTGCGCGCCGGGTGCGGCGATCCGGTAATGCGCGCCGAGCGCGAGCTCGAGGCCGCCGCCCATCGCGACGCTGTGGATTGCGGCGACCACCGGCTTCGCGCTGCTTTCGACCGCCTTGATGACGGTCGCGAGCGTCGGCTCCTGGGTGGCCTTCGGGGTGTTGAATTCGGTGATGTCGGCGCCGCCGGAGAACGCCTTGCCGGCGCCCGTCAGCACGATGGCCGTGATGGCCGGATCGGCGAGCGCCTGGGTCAGCCCGTCGACGATGCCGGCCCGGGTCAACAGACCGAGGCCGTTGACCGGCGGATTGTTGAGCGTAATGACGGCGACGCCGTCACGAGTCGTGTAGTCCACTGCCATCTGTCTGCCTCCATGCCTCGGTGCGAACCGGAGAGGACGCGGCGCAACGCCGCATCCGGCCCGAATCATTGTCCGTCATTCGCGGACCAGAAGGCAGGATACACAGAAAAGCACGCTCGTTCAATTCGAGATTTTGTTTTGTTCCGGCGCGGGTCGGTTCGACTGGTCCTGCGCGCTGGTTCAGTTGGCCCCGTCCCTTCTCTCTGCATCCCCGGCGGCGGTTTCATCGAGCGGGCAGTCGACGCCCAGTGCCGACGGCAACACATAATCGCGGAACCGCTCGCGCAGTTTCAGCTTCTGCAGCTTGCCGGTCGCGGTGTGCGGCAGTTCGTCGACGAACGCAACGTCGTCCGGAATCCACCACTTCGCGACCTTGCCTTCGTAAAACGCGATCAGCTCGTCGCGCGTCACGTCGACGCCCGGCCGACGCACGATGACGAGCAGCGGCCGTTCGGTCCATTTCGGATGCGAGCACGCGATGCATGCGGCCTCCGCGACGCCGGGATGCGCGATCGCGATGTTCTCGATATCGATCGAACTGATCCATTCGCCGCCGGACTTGATCACGTCCTTGCTGCGATCGGTGATGTGCAGGAAGCCGTCGGCATCGATCGTCGCGACGTCGCCGGTCGGAAACCAGCCGTCGACGAGCGGCGATTCGTCCTTGCGGAAATATCGGTCGATGACCCACGGACCGCGCACATGCAGATCGCCGAACGCGACGCCGTCCCACGGCAGATCGCGGCCGTCGTCGCCGACGATCTTCATGTCGACGCCATAGATCACATGGCCCTGCTTCTCGCGCAATTTGCGCTGCTCATCGGGCGAACGCTGCGACTGTTCCCACGTGAGCTTCGCGAGCGTGCCGAGCGGCGACATCTCCGTCATCCCCCACGCGTGAATCACCTCGACGTTGTACACGTCCTCGAACGTGCGGAGCATCGCGGGCGGACACGCGGAGCCGCCGATCACGGTCCGCTCCAGCGACGAAAACCGCACGCCGGCTTCCTTCATGTAATTGAGCAAACCGAGCCACACAGTCGGCACGCCCGCCGAAAACGTGACCCGCTCGGTCTCCATCAGTTCATACAGCGACTTGCCGTCGAGATCCTTGCCCGGCAGCGCCAGCTTCGCGCCGGTGAGCGCGGCCGCATGCGGAATGCCCCACGCGTTGACGTGGAACATCGGCACGACGGGCAGCACCGAATCGCGCGCGGACAGACCCATCGCATCGGGCAACGCGGCGCCGAACGCGTGCAGCACGGTCGAGCGATGCGAGTACAGCGCGCCTTTCGGATTGCCGGTCGTGCCCGACGTGTAGCAGAGAAACGATGCGCTGCGCTCGTCGAGCAACGGCCAGTCGAACGCGCCGTTCTGTGCGGCGAGCAAGGTCTCGTAACTGAGCACGGGGGTTTCCATCGACGGCAGATGCGCTTCGTCGCACAGCGCAATCCAGCCGCGCACTTTCGGACAGCTCGACGCGAGGCAGTCGATCAGCGGTGCAAACGTCGTGTCGAATAGCACGTAGCTGTCGTCCGCGTGATTGACGATGAATGCGATCTGGTCGGGAAAGAGCCGCGGATTGATCGTGTGGCACACCGCGCCGAAGCCGGCAGTGCCGTAGTACGCCTCGACGTGCCGGTAGCCGTTCCATGCGAGCGTCGCGACGCGTTCGCCGGGCTCGACACCGAGCGCGATCAGCGCCTGCGCGAGTTGCTTCGAACGCTGCTCGCAGTCGCGCCACGTGTAGCGATGCAGATCGCCTTCGATCCGCCGCGACACGATCTCCGTGCTGCCGAAATGCCGGGCGGCATGCGCGATCAGCGAAGACACGGTAAGCGGCGCGTCCATCATCTGGCCGAGCATGGGTGTCAACTGCGGCGTCGTCATATGAAGGCCTCTCCCTCGCGATGCATTTTTTGAGATGAATCTGGCGTGAAACTGAATGGTTCCGAGGGCCGAACGGCACGCCGTATGCGCGGCGAATCGGTGTCCTGCGGGGCGGCGGGCGCCGTCTTACAATATCGGCTAAACCAGAGGCGCTCAACATGTCGTTTTCCCCAAGCAGTACCGGGCTGTTCGCATCGATACCGGCGTTCGCGCATGCGCTCGGCGGTCCGCACGAAGGCTCGTTCGCGCAGCTCGGCACCACTTTCCTGACCCGTCTGCCCGCCACGCCGTTGCCCGCACCGTACGTGGTCGGCTTCTCGGCGGAGACCGCGGCGCTGCTCGGCCTCGACCCGTCGATCGTCGACGATCCCGGCTTCGCCGAATTTTTCTCCGGCAACACCACACGCGACTGGCCTGCCGACGCGATGCCTTACGCATCGGTGTACTCGGGCCACCAGTTCGGCGTGTGGGCCGGCCAGCTCGGCGACGGACGCGCGCTCGGCCTCGGCGAAATCGAACACGCGGGTGCACGCTACGAACTGCAGTTGAAAGGCGGCGGACGCACGCCGTATTCACGGATGGGCGACGGCCGCGCGGTGCTGCGCTCGTCGATCCGCGAGTACCTGTGCTCCGAGGCGATGCATCACCTCGGCATTCCGACGACGCGCGCGCTCTGCGTGACCGGTTCCGATCAGCCGGTGCGTCGCGAAGAAGTCGAAACGGCTGCGGTCGTCACGCGGGTCGCGCCGAGCTTCGTGCGCTTCGGACATTTCGAACACTTCTATTCGAACGATCGCGTCGATGCGCTGCGCGCGCTCGCCGATCACGTAATCGACCGTTTCTATCCGCATTGCCGTTCCACCGACGATCCGTACCTCGCGCTGCTCGGCGAATCGGTGCATTCGACCGCCGACCTGATCGCGCAATGGCAGGCCGTCGGCTTCTGCCACGGCGTGATGAACACCGACAACATGTCGATCCTCGGACTGACGATCGACTACGGCCCGTTCGGTTTTCTCGACGGCTTCGATGCGAACTTCATCTGCAACCACTCCGATAGCCAGGGCCGCTACGCGTACAAGATGCAGCCGCAGATCGCGTACTGGAACCTGTTCTGTCTCGCGCAGGGATTGCTGCCGCTGCTCGGTGGCCAGTACGACGAAAGCACGCGCAACGAGCGGGCGATCGCGGACGCGCAGCGTGTGCTCGAAGGCTTCAAGACCCGCTTTGCGCCGGAACTCGAACGACGGATGCGCGCGAAGCTCGGCCTCGAAAACGAACGCCCCGGCGACGACGCACTCGTGAACCGTCTGTTCAACGTGATGCAGGCAAACCGCGCCGACTTCACGCTGACGTTCCGCCATCTCTCGCAGGTGTCGAAGCACGACGCGAGCGGCGATGCGGCGGTGCGCGATCTGTTCATCGATCGCGCGGCGTTCGACGGGTGGGTGAACGACTACCGCGCGCGGCTGTCCGAAGAAACACGCGACGATGCGTCGCGCGCAACCGCGATGAACCTTGTGAACCCCCGCTTCGTGCTGCGCAATCATCTCGCCGAAATCGCGATCCGGCATGCGAAGGAGAAGGATTTCTCCGAGGTCGAACGGCTTGCCGCCGTGTTGCGTCGCCCGTTCGATGAGCAGCCGGAACATGCCGCGTATGCCGCCCTGCCGCCCGACTGGGCGGGTTCGCTGGAAGTGAGTTGCTCATCGTGACGTATTGCCCCCCGCTCCCGATCCTTGCTCGACGCCGGCTGCCCTCAACCGGCACGGCGTTGATTCCCCCACACTCATTCGTCCCTACAGACAGGACCCGACCATGAACTCCGACGATCAGAAAGCCGCTTCTCCCGCTTCACAATCCGATGCTTCGCGCGACGATTACCCCGTGCAGAAAGACGATGCCGAATGGCGCAAGCAACTGTCCGGCATGGAATACGAAGTGACGCGCAACGCCGCGACCGAGCGGCCGTTCACCGGGCAGTACTGGGACCACTGGGATCGCGGCATCTACGACTGCGTGGCCTGCGGCACGCCGCTGTTCGAATCCGACACGAAGTTCGACGCCGGTTGCGGCTGGCCGAGCTACTTCAAACCGCTTAACGGCGAAGTGATCGAAGAAAAGACCGACCGCGCGCACGGCATGCTGCGCATCGAAGTGCGCTGCAAGAACTGCGGCTCGCATCTCGGTCACGTTTTCGAGGACGGCCCGGCGCCGACCGGGCTGCGGTACTGCATCAACTCGGCTGCGCTACAATTCGAGCCCAAGTGACGGTCGGGCCTGCCTGGACAAGCCGCCTGCCGATGCACGACGCGGCTCGCGGCAGGTGTCTGGATGGGCCTGCGGTGCGGGTTGTGCGGATGATGCGGATCGTTCAGGTTGCGCTGGCGAATGCGGCTCGATGGCCGTATCACGCGGCGACTCTGAACCGCGACGCGAACCCGCTGTGGCGCCTGACATCCACCCGCGACCCTCACCGGTACGACGTCCGACGGCCCTGCGCGACGCACCCGCCTTCGACGTCCTTCATTTTTCGATTCCCGGCCCGACAATGAAATTTCTGTTCGATCTGTTCCCGATCATCCTGTTCTTCGTTGCGTTCAAGATCTGGGACATCTACACCGCGACCGCGGTGGCGATCGTCGCGACGCTCGTGCAGATCGCGTGGGTGGCATTCCGCCATCGCAAGGTGGATACGATGTTGTGGGTGAGTCTCGGCGTCGTCACGATCACCGGTGGTGCGACGCTGGTACTGCACAACGACATGTTCATCAAATGGAAGCCGACCATTCTCTACTGGGGCTTCGCGGTCGCGCTGATGGTGTCGCAGCTTGCTTTCCGCAAGAACCTGATCGAAACGATGATGGGCAAGCAGATCACCTTGCCGCATCGGGTGTGGGGACAGCTGAATGTGGTGTGGGCACTGTTCTTTGCGCTGCTCGGCATCGTTAATCTATTCGTCCTGTATAACTTCTCGACGAATGCGTGGGCCAATTTCAAGCTGTTCGGCACGACCGGCGCTCTCGTGGTGTTCATCGTCGCGCAGAGTCTGTGGCTGGCGAAATACATGAAGGAAGAATGACATGAGCGACGCGTTCCTGAACGCCACGGCGGCCGAGCGCATCGCGCTGATCGATGCGCGGTTGCGCGAGGCGCTCGCGCCGGTCGACTCGCTCGACGTGCGCGACGACAGCGCACAGCATGCGGGCCACGCCGGCGCGTCTGCCGGCGGCCATTACAGCGTGACGATCGTTGCTGCGGCATTTGCCGGCAAGGCGCGCGTGGCGCGTCATCGGCTGGTGTATGATGCGCTGGCCGACGCCATGCAGCGCGGCATTCACGCCCTCGCCATCACGGCCTTTACGCCAGAAGAATTCAATTTGCTGTCCCGTTAGGAAACTTCCGATGACTTCGAACAAAACCCGTCTCTGGGTCTTGCTGGCTGCGTTCGCAGCCGCACCTGCATTTGCACAGAACATCGCCGTCGTGAACGGCACACCGATTCCGAAATCGCGCGCCGATGCGTTGATCGCGCAGCTCGTGCATCAAGGGCAGCAGGACACGCCGCAATTGCAGACTGCGGTGCGCGAAGAACTGATCAACCGCGAAATCCTGATGCAAGAAGCGGCTCGCCGCGGCCTGCCGACGCGTCCTGACGTGAAGGCGCAGATCGCCGTCGCGGATCAGACGGTCGTACTGCGCGCGCTGATCGAAGACGTCGTGAAGAAGACCCCGCCGACTGACGCCGAAGTGACCGCGCGTTACAACAAGCTGGTGGGGGATGCAGGTGGCAAGGAATATCACCTGCACCACATCCTGGTCGACAACGAACAGCAGGCGAAGGATCTGATCGCGAAGATCAAGGCCGGCGCGAAGTTCGAAGATCTGGCGAAGCAATATTCGAAGGACCCGGGATCGGGCAAGAACGGCGGCGACCTGGATTGGTCGGATCCGAAGGCTTACGTGCCGGAGTTCGCGGCAGCGGCAGCGAAGCTGAAGAAAGGCGAGATGACGCAGACGCCGGTGCATACGCAGTATGGATGGCACATCATCCGTCTGGATGACACGCGGCCGATCACGCCGCCGCCGCTTGAGCAGGTGAAACCGCAGATCGTGCAGCAGTTGCAACAGGAAAAGCTGCAGGCGTTTGAAGAAGGGTTGAAGAAGAACGCCAAGATTCAATAAGCAGTAGGGGCCGCTCGCAGAGCGGCTTTTTTGTTTTCTGATATTTGATTTTTGTTTTTTTTAATGCCTGTGCAGGCGGCTACGATTTTGCGCCTCGCGGCGCTGGCGTTGCTCTCTGTCTTTTGCCCTGGCAGGCGGCTACGTTTTTGCGCCTCGCGGCGCTGGCGTTGCCCCTGTGCGGGGCAGCACCTACTTTCTTTGCCGCGGCAAAGAAAGTAGGCAAAGAAAGCCGCTCGAAACGTTACCAGGTCCTTTCCGCGTGCTGCCCCAGTGGCACTCGCCTAACTGGGTGCCACGTTCACTCTGGCCAGTGGTCCGAGACGAGATATGCCCTCGCGCCGCTTGCCTTCGTGACAAGGCAGTCATCCGTTCCGGCGGGCTTCGCCGCCGAAGGGCATAACCCTCTTCGCTCGATGTGATCTCCTGGCACATGCCGCCATAGTGTGCGGCCATGCCTTCCCGGGGGCACTCATCCACGCTCAACGCGATCGCGTTTTGCCTGCACTCTCAATCTCCCCAATGGTTTCCCATGCAGACCGGTCCGCGCGCACACCAGTGCGCCGCGGGATGTGCGGGCCCCTTGTCACTTCGGTTTGCGACGAGGGAGATGGTCTCGTCTCGGACCACCAGGCAGTGTGAACGTGGTGCCCACTTAGGCGAGTGCCACTGAGGTCACACACGGAAAGGAGAAGTTTCGTCTCGGCGGCTTTCTTTTGCCTACTTTTCTTTGCCGCGGCAAAGAAAAGTAGGTGCCGCCCCGCACAGGGGCAACGCCTGCGCCGCGAGGCGCCAAATCGCAGCCACCTGTGAAGGCAAATAACGAAAGCCAGACGCAGCCCTGCAAAAAAAATCAGGCGGCACGCAAAACTTCACGAGCCGCCTGCACAGGCATTCAAAACAAAAAAACCGAACCTTAACCTATCCACTTCCGAGCATTCTGAAACACCCGCATCCACGGACTACCATCGCCGGCGGCACCCTTCCACTCATCAGGCGCCCAGCTCAATTGCACAGTCCGATGCACCCGTTCCGTATGCGGCATCAACACAGTAAACCGACCATCCTCAGTCGTCACCGACGTAATCCCCTCCGGCGAACCATTGGGATTAAACGGATAACGCTCAGTGGCATCGCCACGATGATCAACAAACCGCATCGCAACAGCGACCCGCGCAGCATCGCCCTGCTGCGAGAAGTCCGCATAACCCTCGCCGTGTGCAACAGCAACTGGGATACGAGATCCTTCCATCCCCGCAAAGAAAATCGACGCCGATGACTGGATTTCGACCAGCGACGTCCGCGCTTCGAATTTCTCCGACTTGTTGCGCGTGAATTTCGGCCATGCCTCGGCACCCGGAATCATCGATGCCAGACTGCTCATCATCTGGCAACCGTTGCAGATGCCCAGCGCGAACGTATCGCTGCGTCCGAAGAACGCCGCGAACATGTCCGCGAGCTGCGCGTTGAAGCGGATCGTCTTCGCCCAGCCCTCGCCTGCACCCAGCACGTCGCCGTACGAGAAGCCGCCGCACGCCACCGCGCCCGCAAAATCGGCGAGCGTCGCGCGGCCCGCGAGCAGATCGCTCATGTGCACGTCGTAAGCATCGAAGCCCGCACGGTCGAATGCGTACGCGGTTTCGAGGTGCGAGTTCACGCCCTGCTCGCGCAGGATCGCGACACGCGGACGCGCACCCTTGCCGATGAACGGCGCCGCCACGTCGTCAGCCGGATCGAACGACAGATGCGGTGTCATGCCCGGATCCGACGCGTCGAGCAACGTGTCGTGTTCGGCGTCCGCGCATGCGGGGTTGTCGCGCAACTGCGAGATGCGCCAGCTCACTTCGCCCCACGCGCGCTGCAGTTCGACGCGCGGCGCGTCGTAGATCTTCTTCGCGTCGCGGTAAATCTCGATCGTGTCGCGATCGTTCAGCTTGCCGATCACATGCGAGCACGCCGACAGCCCATGCTCGCGCAGCGCGGCCAGCACCGCGTCGCGATCGGCGGCACGTACCTGGACCACGGCGCCCAGTTCTTCGGTGAACAGCGCACGAATCGTGCGATCTTCGCGGCGGCCGCTCGTCTGCTTCGTCCAGTCTTTTGCGTCGCCGTAGTCGGACTCGTGGTTCGGATCGAGCGTCAACATGTCGACGTTCAGCGACACGCCGACGTGTCCCGCGAACGCCATTTCGCACACCGTCGCCCACAGGCCGCCGTCGGAACGGTCGTGGTACGCGAGCAGTTTTCCGTCGCTATTCAGCGCCTGGATCGCGGCGAAGAAGCGCTTCAGATCTTCCGGATCGTCGACGTCAGGCACCGTGTCGCCGACCTGCTGCGTGACCTGAGCGAGAATGCTGCCGCCCATGCGCTGCTTGCCGCGGCCGAGATCGATCGCAATCAGCACGCTGTCGCCTGCTTCATCGGTGCGGCGCAGTTGCGGCGTCAGATGCTGGCGCACGTCGTCGACCGGCGCGAACGCCGAAATGATCAGCGACACCGGCGCGACCACTTCCTTCGCGACGCCGCGGTCGTCCCACTTCGTGCGCATCGACAGCGAATCCTTGCCGACCGGAATACTGATACCCAGCGCCGGGCACAACTCCATGCCGATCGCCTTCACCGTGTCGTACAGCGCGGCGTCTTCGCCCGGACTTCCGCACGCGGCCATCCAGTTCGCCGACAGCTTCAGCTTGCCAAGCGATTCGATCGGCGCGGCTGCGATGTTCGTCACGGCCTCGCCGACCGCCATCCGGCCCGACGCCGGCGCGTCGATCACTGCGAGCGGCGTGCGCTCGGCCATCGTCATCGCTTCGCCGCGGAAGCCGGCGTAATCCATCGTCGTGATCGCGCAGTCGGCGACGGGCACCTGCCACGGACCGACCATCTGGTCGCGCGCCGTCGTGCCGCCCACCGAGCGGTCGCCGATCGTGATCAGAAACGACTTGCTCGCCACCGTCGGATGACGCAGCACGCTGACCGCGACTTCCGACAGCGCGATACCCGTCACGTCGACCGGCTGCAGCGTCGTCGCAACACGCTTGACGTCGCGATGCATCCGCGGTGCCTTGCCAAGCAGCACTTCCATCGGCATGTCAACCGGCTGATGTTCCGCGTCGTTCCTCACGTCGGTATCGATCAGCTTCAACTGGCGTTCAGCCGTCGCGACGCCGACCACCGCGAACGGGCAGCGCTCGCGTTCGCACATCGCTTCGAAGGCGGGAAGATCGGCCGGCGCGATTGCCAGTACGTAGCGCTCCTGCGCTTCGTTCGACCAGATCTCGCGCGGCGACAGTCCGCTCTCTTCCAGCTGGATCTTGCGCAACTCGAAACGCGCACCCTTGTCCGCGCCGTCGACGAGTTCCGGGAACGCGTTCGACAACCCGCCCGCGCCGACGTCGTGAATGCTCAGGATCGGATTGTGTTCGCCAAGCTGCCAGCATGCATTGATCACTTCCTGCGCGCGCCGCTCGATTTCCGGGTTGCCGCGCTGCACGGAATCGAAATCGAGTTCGGCGGTGTTGGTGCCGGTCGCCATCGAACTCGCGGCGCCGCCGCCCATGCCGATCCGCATGCCGGGACCGCCGATCTGGATCAGCAGTGTGCCTTCCGGCAGATCATGCTTGTGCGTGTGCTGGTCGGAGATGTTGCCGATGCCGCCCGCAATCATGATCGGCTTGTGATAACCGCGCACGGTGCCGCCGACGTTCTGCTCGTAAGCGCGGAAATAGCCGCCGAGATTCGGCCGGCCGAATTCGTTGTTGAACGCAGCGCCGCCGAGCGGCCCGTCGATCATGATCTGCAGCGGCGACGCGATGCGGTCGGGCCGGCCGTACGCTTCACCCGTTGCGTCGGGCTTGCGATGCGCGAGCAGTTCGGCCGCGTCGCGCGCGTTTTCCCATGCTTCGCGTGCGTCGGGCAGTTCGAGATTCGATACGGTAAAACCTGCAAGGCCGGCCTTCGGACGCGCGCCGCGACCCGTCGCGCCTTCGTCGCGGATTTCGCCGCCCGCGCCGGTCGCGGCGCCCGGGAACGGCGAGATCGCGGTCGGGTGATTGTGCGTCTCGACCTTCATCAACGTGTGCGTCAGTTCGACGTGGCGGCCGTAGTGCTCGGCCAGCGCATCAGCACCGGCGGCGTCGGCAGCAGCACCGGGCTTGCGCGGGAACCAGCGTTCGGCAGTGCCACCGGCCATGATCGCCGAGTTGTCCGAATACGCGACGATCGTCCCTTCCGGATGCAGCTTCTCGGTGTTGCGGATCATGTTGAACAGCGAGATGTCCTGCGCTTCGCCGTCGATCGTCCACTGTGCATTGAAGATCTTGTGGCGGCAGTGCTCGCTGTTCGCCTGCGCGAACATCATCAGTTCGACGTCGGTCGGATTGCGGCCGAGCGTGGTGAATGCGTCGATCAGGTAGTCGATTTCGTCGTCTGCGAGCGCGAGGCCCAGTTCGGTATTCGCCGCTTCGAGCGCGGCGCGGCCGCGCGCGAGGATGTCGACGGTTTGCAGCGGACGTGCGGGCAGTTCGTCGAACAGATGCATCGCGTGATCGCGCGACGGCGCGACGCTCTCGGTCATCCGGTCGTGCAGCGCGGCGACGACCGCGTCGCGCACTTCATCGGACAGCGCCTTCTTGCCGCCGAGCAGACCCGACTTCAGCGTCACGGTGTACTCGATGCCGCGCTCGATGCGCCGCACCTGCGTGAGGCCGCAGTGATGCGCGATGTCGGTGGCCTTGCTCGCCCATGGCGACACCGTGCCGAAGCGCGGCACCACGAGGAAGGTTTCGACTGCCCCGCGTTCCTTCGCCGGCTCGAACGGATCGCCGTAGTGCATCAGCGCTTCGACCTTCGCGCTGTCTTCGGCCGTGAGCGGCGTCTGCGCGTTGACGAAATGCAGATACTGGCCGCGCACGCCGACGATGTTCGCGTCGATGCGGGTCAGCGTGTCGAGCAGGCGAGTTTGGCGGAAATCGGAAAGGGCCGAAGCACCGGGGAAACACGAGAAGTGGGCCATGGACTTGACGTTGCGTCGTTCAGTTGCGTCGAGGGTCGCGCGGTGGTCGCGCGCGGGGCGACGTGAGGCGGAAGTGAAGTCCGTGATTATACCCCGGGAAGACCCGCAGAAGACCGCCGCAGCGGCATTGCGGCGTGGCGGTATGCCCGCTTCTGTCGACCGCGGGCTGCCTGCGTTCGGGCCGCCGGACGCCGCATTTGGCTGCTATCATTCGGCCTTTCACCGTCCGGCGCATCAGCACACTGCGCGGCCATCGCCCGGAACATCGGGCAGCAGCCAGCCGCATGCCCGGCAGGCCACGCAATACGGGGAGCGCCGGACGTCTCGCGTCGTGCCGGCTACTTGCACAATCTCATGGATGTCATCGTCATTGGCGGCGGGATCGTCGGCGTCGCCACCGCCTATCAGCTGCGCGCCGCCGGTCACCGGGTCTGCGTGGTCGAACGCCATGCCACGGTCGCGCAGGGCGCGACCTACGGGCACAGCGGCAACGTCCTGCCGACGCCGCTCGACGTCTGGTTCGGTCCCACCTTCCTCGCGCATCGTCAGGACGCGAAGAACGGCGTGATCCGCAAGACCGGCTTCAACGGTGCGGCGCGCGACTTCGTCAAACAGCTCGCCGCGCTGCGCGAACCCGAAGCCTTTGCCCGTCAGTACACGCTGCTGCGCCCGCTGATCGATGCGGCCCGCGAAAGCCTCGTCGACATCGAGGCACGCTTCGGTCTCGAATTCGAGCAGACGATGGGCCAGCTTTATCTGGTCCGTGGCGCGGACGAATGGGAACGCACGCAACCCGCGCTCGACCTGCTGCGCCGTTTCGAAGTGCCGCATCACGTGCTGTCGCCGGCCGAATGCGCGGCGCTCGAACATTCGGTGCCGCTCGAGCCCGCGTTCGCCGGCGGCGTGCTGTTCGATACCGAGCGCACCGCGAACTGCCCGCTGTTCGCGAAGCTGATCAAGCAGACACTCGATGCGCAAGGCGGTGTCCAGTTCCAGACCGGCCGCGAGGTCACGGCGATCCGTCTCGACGGCGAGCGCGCAGCAGTCGAACTCGCGCCGCGCGCGGGTGAGCCGCGACGCGCGCGCGAAGTCGACGTGATCAGCGCGGACGCGGTCGTCGTGGCCGCAGGCGCCGGCAGCCTGCCGTTGCTCGAACGACTTGGGCTGCGTCTGCCGTTGCATCCACTGCGTCTGCATACGCTCGTCGCGCCGATCGCGCATGAGGAATGCGCGCCGCACATCACGATGGTCGATGCAGTGAAGCGCATCACGATCACGCGGACGCATCATCGACTGCGGATCGCGGGTGGCGCGGTGCTGCAAAGTGCCGCGCAGATCGACAAGCCGCTCGGCGAACCGCTGACCGAAGAAGCGCTCGCGCTGCTCGGTCAGGCGACGCACGACTGGATTCCCGGCGCCGCGAAAATTTCAGCCGCGCTGCCGTGGGAAGGCGTGAAGCTGCTGTCGCCCGACGGGCTGCCGGCGGTCGGCAATGCGCTGCATCCACGGCTCTTCGTCAATGCGGGGCATGGTCCGAGCGGCTGGGCGCTTGCGTGCGGATCGGCGCGGTTGATCACCGATCTGGTGTCGGGCACTGCGTCCGGTCTTCCCGCCGATACGATCGCCGCGTTGCGGCCGGAGCGGTTCGGGCGCTGAGCGGGGCGGCTTGCCTCTCAGGTCCCGCGCGAGGCAATCGGCCTGCGCTCCGCTTATCCAGTCGGCCAGCGACGCGACAGCGAACCCCTGTTCGCACTACCATGAGCACGATCCGATCTCTCCGGTTTTCGTGCACGCCATGACCGACGCTTCCTCTTCCTCTTTTTCCGCCCTGCTCGATCCCGACGCACTGCCGGTGCCGCTCTTCGATGTCGCCGCGTTGCGCGCGCTCGAAACCTCGGCGGCTGCGACGGTGCCGCCGCATGCGTTGATGGCGCGCGCAGGTGGCGCCGCTGCACGCTTCCTGCTCGAACAGATCGGCCACGGTGGGCATGCCGGCACGCCGCATCGGGTATGGATCGCGGCGGGTCCGGGCAACAACGGCGGCGACGCGCTCGTCGTCGCGACGGTGCTGCATCTCGCGGGCATTCCGGTTCAGGTATGCATGCCTGTCGACGTCAAACCCGACGATGCGCGCTGGGCGCTCGACGAAGCGCGCGCGGCGGGTGTGCCGATCGAAGCGTCGGTGCCGGCGTCGCTCGAAGCGTATGGATGGCTCGTCGATGGGTTGTTCGGGATTGGGCTCGGTCGACCGCTCGATGGTGTATTCGCGACGCTCGCCTCGCTGCTATCGGAACGTACGCGCAACGGTGGTCGCGTGCTTGCGCTCGACGTGCCGAGTGGGCTCGACAGCGACACCGGCAATGTCACGGGCGAAGGTCCGTCGGTGCGCGCAACGCATACGGTAACGTTCATCGGCGCGAAGCCCGGGCTCTTCATGGGCCTCGGGCGTGATCTCGCGGGCAACGTGCTCGTCGCGCCGCTTGGACTGAGCGCGGCTACTGCATCGACATCGGCGGATCAACATCGCACTGCACCCCGGCTCAATGCACCGGCGTTGTTCGCCGAGCATCTGCCCGCGCGCGATTTCGCGACCCACAAGGGGACGTTCGGCAGTCTCGCGGTGGTCGGCGGCGACACGGGTATGTGCGGCGCGCCGATCCTCGCCGCGCGCGCGGCGTTGTATGCGGGCGCGGGCAAGGTGCATGTCGCGTTTCTCGGCACGGGCGCGCCTGCTTACGATCCGCCGCATCCCGAGTTGATGCTGCATGCGCTCGACGATCTGCCGCTCGCCGACATGGATGCGCTGTCGATCGGCTGCGGGATGGGTTCGCGCGACCGCGCGACGCGCGTGCTGTTCGACGCACTGCCGCTCGACGTGCCGAAGCTGCTCGATGCCGACGCGCTGAATCTGCTCGCGCGGGACAGTGCGCTCGCCGACGCAGTGCGCGCACGCGGCACGCAGGGCGACCCATGCGTGCTGACGCCGCATCCGCTCGAGGCCGCGCGTCTGCTCGGCACCGATGCACGCGACGTGCAACGCGACCGCCTCGCGGCGGCACACACGCTTGCGGCCCGCTTCGCGAGCGTCGTCGTATTGAAAGGGACCGGCACGGTGATTGCAGCACCCGACGGCCGCGCGGCAATCAACCCCACCGGCAACGCGGCGCTTGCCACAGGCGGCACCGGCGACGTGCTCGGCGGACTGATCGGCGCGCTGCTCGCGCAACATCTGCCCCGCTACGAAGCGGCGCTCGCAGGCGTCTATCTGCATGGGCTCGCCGCCGACACGCTGACCGCGCGCGGCGACGGTCCCGCAGGGCTCACCGCCGGCGAACTCGCGCCGATGGTGCGCACGCTGCTGAACCGGTTGTTCTATCCGCGTGCCTGAACATGCACGCTTGAACATCGTGTGACACGGCTGCCCGCTGCGATCCAACGCCGCTATACTGGAACACTGCGCCGCCCGGTTCATGCGGCCCGCCCGAACGCATGCAATATCCACGCAAACTCCACGCGCCATCGGGCAGGCACGCACCGGCTTCGCATCTCGGGCGGTCGGTTGGCCACACCGCCCTTCACTTGCCTCTTCGTTAGACGGACAGTTTATGACGCTGAACTCGCTCCCCGCCTGGTCCTCGCTGCAAGCCCATTACGAACAGATTCGCGATGCGCGCCTGCGCGACTGGTTTGCCCCCGAGAACGATCCCGCGCCGACCCGCGCCGAACGTTTCACATTCGCAGGCGGCGGTCTCGCGGCCGATTTTTCGAAGAACCGCATCACTGAAGAAACCCTGAAGCTGCTCGTGCAGCTCGCGCGCGAAGCCGGCGTCGAGAAGCGCCGTGACGCGATGTTCGCCGGCGAAGTCGTCAATCCGACCGAAGGCCGCGCGGCACTGCACACCGCGTTGCGCGCCACCGATCCGCACGCGCCGTTTCACGCGGAGATCGTCGCCGAGCGCGCGAAGATGGCCGCGTTCGCGGACCAGGTGCGCAGCGGCGCATGGACCGGCTATACCGGCAAGCGCATCCGCCACATCGTGAACATCGGCATCGGCGGCTCGGACCTCGGGCCGAAGATGGTCGTGCACGCGCTCGAGCATCTGTCGACACCGGACATCACCGCGCACTTCGTATCGAACGTCGACGGCGCGGATCTTTATCGCGTGATCGAGCACATCGATCCGGAAGAGACGCTCGCGATCATCGTGTCGAAAACCTTCACGACGCTCGAAACGATGACCAACGCGCACTCGATGCGCGACTGGTTCACGCAGAACGGCTGCCCCGAAGACGCGCTCGCGAAACATTTCGTCGGCGTATCGGCGAACCCCGCCGAGGTCGTCAAGTTCGGCATCGCGAAAGAGAACGTGTTCGAAATGTGGGACTGGGTCGGCGGCCGTTATTCGTTGTGGTCGGCGGTCGGTCTGTCGATCATGATCTCGATTGGACCGCAGCAGTTCGACGAACTGCTCGCCGGCGCGAACGACATGGACAGGCATTTCCGCGAGACGCCGCTCGAGCGCAACCTGCCGGTGCTGCTCGGCATGATCGGCATCTGGTATCGCAACTTCTTCGGTTCGCAGAGCTATCTGGTCGCACCGTATTCGGAAGCGCTGCATTTCCTGCCGTCGTACCTGCAGCAGCTTGAAATGGAAAGCAACGGCAAGTCCGCGCGCCTCGACGGTACGTTCGTCGACTACCCGACCTCCGCAGTGACCTGGGGCGAGCCCGGCACGAACGGTCAGCATGCGTTCTTCCAGATGCTGCATCAAGGCCCGACGATCGTACCGATCGATTTCATCGCGGTGCTCACGCCGGAACATCCGCTTCCACACCATCATGCGAAGCTGCTCGCGAACTGCTTCGCGCAAAGCGAAGCGCTGATGCTCGGCCGTACTGTCGAGGAAGCGAAGAAGGTCGCGGGGCCGGACAAGCCCGAACTCGTGCCGCACATCGTGTTCCCCGGCAACCGGCCGACCACGACGCTGCTCGTCGACGCGCTCACCGCCCGCTCGCTCGGCGCGCTGATCGCGCTGTACGAACACAAGGTGCTCGTGCAGGCGTCGGTGTGGAACATCAATCCGTTCGATCAGTGGGGCGTCGAGCTCGGCAAGATCCTCGGCAAGGTGGTTGAAGCCGATCTGACGGCGGCTACCACCGACAGCGGCAAGCACGATTCGTCGACGTCCGCGTTGATCGCGCGTGCACGGGCGGCGTTGAAGAAGTAAGCGTGTGATATTTGTGCAGCGACGGCATCTCGATGCTGTCGCTGCCGGTCATCGGAAGATGCAATGGCCCGCCATCGAGTGGGCCATTTTTTATGCGAGGCGCCCGGCCTCGATCGTCACTGTCGCGTCGCAGCGTCGCGCGAGTTCGATGTCGTGTGTGACCAGCACGAGCGTCGCGCCGTTCGCCCGATTCATCTCGAACATCAGATCGATCACCGCGTGACCGGTGGCTGCGTCGAGGCTGCCGGTGGGCTCGTCGGCGAAGAGGATCGCCGGGTGCGTGACGAACGCGCGCGCCAGTGCGACACGCTGCTGCTCGCCACCCGACAGCAGCTTCGGATAATGGCCCGTACGCTTGCCGAGTCCGACCTGTTCGAGCAGTGCCCGCGCACGCGCGACCGTGTCGCGCGGGGCGAGACCGCCTTGCAGCTCGAGCGGCAACGTGACGTTTTCGAGCGCAGTCAGATGCGGCATCAACTGGAACGACTGGAACACGAAGCCGACGGAGCCGTTGCGCAGCGCTGCACGCTCGTCCTCGCCGAGCCCGGTCAGCTCGCGCCCGAGCAGTCGAACCGACCCCGCACTTGCGCTGTCCAATCCCGCGAGCAGTCCGAGCAACGTGGACTTGCCGGAACCGGACGCACCGACGATCGCGACGCTGCTGCCGGGTGCGATCGAAAGATCGATATCATCGAGGATCGTCAGTTCGCCCGTCGCATCCTGGACCCTCTTGCATAAGCCCCGTACTTCAATGACTGGATCGATTTTCTTTTGCATGCTGAAGCGTCGGTTGGAAGCGTGCGTTCCCGCACGGGTCGCTTTGGTCACACTGGTCGCGGCCACGAGCACCGCATCGGCATTCGCGGCAACGGCGCCCGCAGCGGCCGCTGCTGCGAATGCGCCCGCCAGGCCGGTGATCGTCGTGCTCGGCGACAGCATCTCGGCCGAATACGGTCTGCCGCGCGATACCGGCTGGGTTGCACTGATGCGCAAGCGTCTCGCGGAGAGGCCGGTCGATTATAGCGTCGCCAACGCAAGCATCAGCGGCGACACCACCAGCGGCGGCCGCGCACGTCTGCCTGCGCTGATGGAACGACTGAAGCCGTCGATCGTGATCGTCGAACTCGGTGCGAACGACGCGCTGCGCGGCGTGCCGCTCTCCGTCACCGCAGATAATCTGCGCACGATCGTCGGACTCGCGCAGCAGGGTCATGCGAAGGTGCTGCTGGTCGGCATGTACGTGCCTCCCAACTACGGCCCGGACTACACACAGAAGTTCCACGCAACCTACACGACGATCGCACAGCAGATGCATGTGTCGCTCGTTCCATTTCTCCTCGCAGGTATCGAAAACAAGCCCGAGATGTTTCAGGCCGATCAGATGCATCCCAACGAGCAGGCACAGCGCCTGCTACTCGACAACGTGTGGCCGACGCTCAAGCCGCTGCTCCGTACCGGCGTTGCACGCTGAAACGTCTGCTAACACCTTGTTGCGAAATGGGAGGAACACGATCGGTGAGGCTGTATCTGACTCTATCGCGTGACCTTGAAAATCCGGCTCGATTCGAGCGATCCTGAAGGAGAGAACGTGAAATACTTACCGCTTATCGCGCTGACCGTTGCAATCTCTGCGTGTGCCGCGCAACAGCCGGCCGTGCAGTCCGTCGGACAAAGTCAGCAGCCACCGGGGGCGGTCGCTCAGTGCATCGCCAAGAAGTGGGCTGATTCGTCGCAGCAACAGGTCGTGTCGCAGGACGCGCTTGCGAACGATCAGGCTGTCGACGTGTATGTGCCGGGTCAGCAGCCACCGAACGGTTCCGCAGCGGTCGTGCGTCCGTCGCGTAGCGGTCAGGGCTCGTGGGTGGGCTTCCGCTCCGCAGGCGGTGGTGCCGATGGCGGCGCTGCCGGCAGCATCAGCGCGTGCCTGTAACGTTTGACGTGTGACGGTGCGACGCGCACGCCGCGTTGCATAGCAAAAAGCCCCGCATTTGCGGGGCTTTTTGTTTGTCCGGCTTGATCGTTATGCGGTCGACGCGTTACTGATCTCCACCATTCTGCGAACCGTCGAGCGAACCGTAGGTCTTCACCTTCGAACGATCACGCAGCGCATCGAGATAGCTTTCGACTTCCGACTGCGCTTCGACCTGCGCGATCTGCTGCTGCGCGCCGGCAAGACGTTGCGCATCGACAGCGGCACCCGGCAACACAGCATTAACGCGATAGATCACGTAGCCGTCGTCGCCGAGATCCACACCGACGTAAGCCGGCAATTTTTGCGCGTCGACCTTGTAGATTGCACTCAGTGCCGAAGGCGGAACGCCCTGCGCATCGCTACGCGATACCTTCAGCGCGGAAGAAAATCCCGCGGTCGATTTCGATTTCTCGAATTCGGCAAGTTTCGCTGCGCCATCCTTGCGCGCCATCTCGGCCGACTGCGTCGCGATCACTTTCTGACGCACCGCGTCCTTGATCGTATCGAGCGGAGGAACGGCAGCCGCCTTGAAGTCGGTCACATGTGCGGCGATCAGCGTGCTGTTGCCGACGTCGATGGCCTGCGTGTTGTTGCGATCCTTCGTGGCATCGCTTGCGAACACGGCAGCGAGGAACTTCGCGTTGTTCAGCGGGCTGTCGGGCGGCAGCGTCGCGTTCGGCTGCGGCGTCACCGTCGCGGTCTGGATCTGCAGCTTGTATTTGTCGGCTGCGGGCTGCAGGCTCTTCGCCTGTTCGTAGACCGTCGACGTGAAGCCTTCCGCGTCGTCGCCGAACGCCTTCGTCGCCTGCTGCGCTTTCACGTCCTTCGCGATTGCGTCTTTCACTTCGTCGAACGGCTTAGTTTCCGCCGGCTTCACGTCCGTCACCTTGACGATGTGATAACCGAAGTCCGTCTGCACGAGATCGCTGATCTCATCCTTCTTCAGCTTGAACACGGCGTCGTCGAATGCCTGGCCGCCTGCGATCATGCCGCGCGAGAAGTAACCGAGATCGCCGCCCTTCGATGCCGAGCCCGGGTCCTGCGAATTCTGCTGCGCAATCTGCGCGAACTGATCCGGATGGGCCTTCACTTGCGCGAGCACGGCTTCGGCTTTTTCCTTCGCCTTCGCTTTATCTGCTGCGCTTGCATCCTTCGGCACGGCGATCAGGATGTGACTCGCGCGCACGGTGCCTTCGGTGCGGTAGTGCGCGATGTTGTCGTCGTAGTATTTTTTCAGATCGGCGTCAGTCGGTTGAGCCGATGCGGCGAGCAGCGTCGGCGACAGCACCAGATACTGGATCGTTGCCGTCGCGGGCGTCGCGAAATCGTTGTGATGCGCGTCGTAGTACGCCTGGAGTTGTGCGTCGGTCGGCTGGACCTTCGCGGCGTAGTCTTTCGCGTGGAATGCGAGGCCCTGCACTTCGCGCTGCTGGTCGGCGAGTTCGGTCAGATGCTGCGCCAGCGTCTTCGACGTGAATGCGCTCGACACGATGCTCGACGGCAATTGCTGCATGGCAAGGCTGTAGCGCACGCGCTCCTGATATTGATCAGGCGTCATGCCCTGCATCGCGAGCAACTGCGTATAGCGCTCGACGTCGATCGAACCATCGGGCTTCTTCATCGACGAGATGATCGGGTCGTTCAACAACACGCGACGCACGGCGTCGTCGGAGGCGGTCAGATTCAGGCGCTGCGTTTCGTCGGCCAGCACGCGTTGCTGGATCATGCCGTCGAGCACCTGCTTGCGGCTCTCCGGCGTGTCGAACAGCTTCGCGTCGAACCGTGCACCGAGCTGCTGACGCGCATTGTCGAGTTGCTGACGCATCGCGTTGTCGTAGTCGGCCCGCGCGATCTTGTGGCCATTGACGCTCGCCACATTCGCGCTTTCGTCGAAGAAACCGCGGAAACCCTGAATGCCCACGAAACCCAAACCCGGCAGGATGACCAGGATGAGCATGAACATCATCAGGCGTTGGTGATTGCGGAAGAAATCGAGCATGCGTGAGGGTGTCAAAAACAGAACGCCCGATATTACAACAGCGGGCAATAAAAAAGACGAACCGGAGTTCGCCTTTCGAGAATACGGGCGGAGTGGACGGGACACGCCCGGACCACCCTAACTCATTGATTCGCAGAGGACCGCTACCGGCGAATCCCTCTGGAGCGCACCTGCGCAGGCGCGTCTTCATCAATTCGGCGATTGTATCAGGCGGGCCGCACGATGGGCATGTTGGCGATGCCCAAAAAGAAAAACCCGCTGGACATCAGCGGGTTCTGCTTTATCTGGCGGAGTGGACGGGACTCGAACCCGCGACCCCCGGCGTGACAGGCCGGTATTCTAACCAACTGAACTACCACTCCTTTACGCCTGCTTGTCGCTGACCGCCTGTGCGGTCGCGACGCGAAACTGGTGGGTGCTGAGAGGCTCGAACTCCCGACCTACGCCTTGTAAGGGCGCCGCTCTACCAACTGAGCTAAGCACCCGTTTCGCGATACTGCGGTGCGCTTGCTACTCGCTTGCTGCCTGATCTTGAACACCCGACCCAAGCGACAAGAGCCCGCTAGTTTAGCGCATCCTTCAGGGCTTTTCCAGGCCTAAATTTGGGCACTTTCGCTGCCTTGATCTTGATCGCCGCGCCCGTGCGAGGATTGCGGCCTGTGCGTGCGGTGCGCTTGCCGACCGCGAACGTACCGAAGCCCACCAGCGTGACCGAACCACCCTTCTTCAACGTGCCTTTGACGCCACCGATCACTGCATCGAGTGCGCGCCCTGCTGCGGCCTTCGAGATATCGGCTTGCTGCGCAATATGGTCGATCAATTCCGTTTTGTTCATTCCAACCCCCGAGAATGTTTTGGGCAATCGTGACAGCGCATGTGTGCGCCGGAGAGATATTGAAGTGGCCCGGCCCAAACCCGAATGCTGGGCCAGCCCGAACGCCGGGCCAGGTAATTAGAATGGGCCGAAACCCTTGTGTCAAGCGGGGTTGAGCCTGATACGGCGCGCTGTGCGAAGGCGTTTTCGTCACCGGATATTGCGTGTGTCCGATGCACGTGCAACGGATCCGGGCACGATGTGGACATCGTGCGAGAAATCTGCGGACATAAAAAAACCCGCGGACGAGGCCGCGGGTTTCTGGACTACGACGTGCGATCGTCAGTGCTTCACGACTTCGCCGGTGCTGCTGTCCTTTGCCGGTTCCGCAGCGACAGCTTCCGCGGCTTTCGGCTCTTCTTCGGGCAGCGGTTGCGGCACACGTTCGAGAGCAAGTTCGAGCACCTTGTCGATCCAGCGGACCGGCACGATTTCGATCGAGTTCTTCACGTTGTCCGGAATCTCCGTCAAGTCCTTGACGTTCTCTTCCGGAATCAGCACCAGCTTGATCCCACCGCGATGCGCTGCGAGCAGCTTTTCCTTCAGCCCGCCGATCGGCAGCACTTCGCCGCGCAGCGTGATCTCGCCCGTCATCGCGACGTCCGCGCGAACCGGAATACCGGTCAACACCGACACCAGCGCGGTTGTCATCGCCACGCCGGCAGACGGACCGTCCTTCGGCGTCGCACCTTCCGGCACGTGGATGTGGATGTCCTTCTTCTCGAACGCTTCGTCCTTGACACCGAGACGACGCGAACGCGAACGCACGACCGAGCGCGCCGCTTCGACGGATTCCTTCATCACGTCGCCGAGCGAACCCGTGCGGATCACGTTACCCTTGCCAGGCATCACCGCCGCTTCGATCGTCAGCAGATCGCCGCCGACTTCCGTCCACGCGAGGCCCGTGACCTGACCGGTCTGGTTTTCCTTCGCTGCCAGACCGAAGTCGTACTTGCGCACGCCGAGGAACGTGTCGAGGTTAGTGCCGTCGACCTTCACCGCGCCTTCCGCCTTCTTCAGCAGAAGCATCTTCACGACCTTGCGGCAGATCTTCGAAATTTCACGCTCGAGCGAACGCACGCCCGCTTCACGCGTGTAGTAACGAATGATGTCGCGGATAGCCTGCTCCGTGACGTCGATCTCATCCGCCTTCAGACCGTTGTTCTTCTTCTGCTTCGGCAACAGATAGCGTTGCGCGATGCTGACCTTCTCGTCTTCCGTGTAACCGGCCAGACGGATCACTTCCATCCGGTCGAGCAACGGCGGCGGAATGTTCAGCGAGTTCGACGTCGCGACGAACATCACGTCCGACAGATCGAAGTCGACTTCGACGTAGTGATCGGCGAACGTATGGTTCTGTTCGGGATCGAGCACCTCGAGCAGCGCCGACGACGGATCGCCGCGGAAATCCTGTCCCATCTTGTCGACTTCGTCGAGCAGGAAGAGCGGATTACGCACTGCGACTTTCGTCAGGCTCTGCAGGATCTTGCCCGGCATCGAACCGATATACGTCCGGCGGTGACCGCGGATTTCCGCTTCGTCACGCACCCCACCGAGCGCCATGCGAACGAACTTGCGGTTCGTCGCGCGTGCGATCGACTGGCCCAGTGACGTCTTACCGACACCCGGAGGCCCAACGAGGCACAGGATCGGCGCCTTGACCTTTTCGACGCGCTGCTGGACCGCGAGATACTCGAGAATGCGTTCCTTCACTTTCTCGAGACCGAAGTGGTCTTCGTCGAGCACGCGTTCCGCATTCGAGAGGTCGTTGTTGACCTTGCTCTTCTTGCGCCACGGCAGGCCGATCAGCGTGTCGATGTAGTTGCGCACGACCGTCGCTTCCGCCGACATCGGCGACATCAACTTGAGCTTCTTCAGCTCCGCGTCGGCCTTCTTCTTCGCTTCCTTCGGCATCCGGGCAGCGGTGATGCGCTTCTCGAGTTCTTCGAGATCGGCGCCTTCTTCACCTTCACCCAGTTCCTTCTGGATCGCCTTGACCTGTTCGTTCAGGTAGTACTCGCGCTGGCTCTTTTCCATCTGACGCTTCACGCGCCCACGGATGCGCTTCTCCACCTGGAGAATGTCGATCTCGGCTTCGAGTTGCGCGAGCAGATGCTCGAGGCGCTCGATAACCGGGAACATTTCGAGAATGTGCTGCTTCTGGTCGAGCTTCAGCGGCAGATGTGCGGCGATGGTGTCCGCGAGACGGCCCGCTTCGTCGATACCCGACAGCGAGGTAAGAATTTCCGGCGGGATCTTCTTGTTCAGCTTCACGTACTGGTCGAACTGCGACACGATCGCGCGGCGCAGCGCTTCAGTTTCGGCGCTGTCGGCGTGGTCGGGTTCGAGCGGCATGACTTCGCACGAGAACTGCGTTTCCTGTTCTTCGATGGAAAGCGTCTTCGCGCGCTGCAGCCCTTCGACGAGCACCTTCACCGTGCCGTCGGGCAGCTTCAGCATCTGCAGGATGTTGGCCACACACCCTACTTCATACATGTCCTTTTCAGTCGGCTCGTCTTTGGCCGCCGTTTTCTGGGCGACCAGCATGATGTGCTTGCCGCCTTCCATCGCGACTTCGAGCGCCTTGATCGATTTCGGTCGACCGACGAACAGCGGAATCACCATGTGCGGGAACACGACGACGTCACGCAGCGGGAGCAGCGGGAGCGTGATGCGTTCCGGCGGGAGGAGTTGGGTTCCTGACATTTTCATTTCCCCATGAGTGGAATCAGTTCGTTCGGTAGTTGAGGCCAGCAAAAAAGATTGCAAGCCTCCGCGGGTGGGAAAAGTTCAGTGACCACAAAATTTACTGCACGACCACAAGATAAACGAAAAAGCCGTTCATCACTCGTATGAACGGCTTTTTTCCGGAACTCTTTAAGCCGATCAATTAATTCGATCCCGCGACCTTGGGCGCGTCTTCGTAGATCAGCAGCGGCTTGCCGTCTCCCTCGATGACATTGTCATCGATGATCACCTTGCTGACGCCTTTCATCGCCGGCAGGTCGTACATCACTTCGAGCAAGGCCTGTTCCAGAATCGAACGCAGCCCGCGAGCGCCCGTCTTGCGGCGGATCGCCTTGAGCGCAACAGCCTGCAGCGCCGCCGGACGGATTTCCAGCTCGACCCGTTCCATCGCGAACAGCTTGTGATATTGCTTCACGAGCGCGTTCTTCGGCTCGACAAGGATCTTCATCAGCGCGACTTCGTCGAGCTTGCCGAGCGTCGCCACGACGGGCAGACGGCCGATCAGCTCAGGAATCAAACCGAACTTGATCAGATCTTCCGGTTCGACCTCGCGCAGCACTTCGCCGGCGTCGCGATCCTGCTTGCTTTTCACGCTGGCGCCGAAGCCGATGCCGGTCTTCTCGGTACGATCGACGATGACCTTTTCAAGACCGTCGAATGCGCCGCCGCAGATGAACAGGATGTTCGTCGTGTCGACCTGGATGAAGTCCTGGTTCGGATGCTTGCGCCCGCCCTGCGGCGGCACCGACGCCATCGTGCCTTCGACCAGCTTCAGCAGCGCCTGCTGCACGCCTTCGCCGGACACGTCGCGGGTAATCGACGGGTTATCGGACTTGCGGCTGATCTTGTCGATTTCGTCGATGTAGACGATGCCGCGCTGCGCCTTGTCGACTTCGTAATTGCAGTTCTGCAGCAGCTTCTGGATGATGTTCTCGACGTCTTCACCGACATAGCCGGCTTCCGTCAGCGTGGTCGCGTCGGCGATCACGAACGGCACGTTCAGAAGGCGCGCGAGCGTCTGCGCGAGCAGCGTCTTGCCGGAACCCGTCGGGCCGATCAGCAGGATGTTGCTCTTGGACAGCTCGATCTCGTCTTTCTTGTCGAGGTGCTTCAGCCGTTTGTAGTGGTTGTACACCGCTACCGCGAGAATTTTCTTCGCGCGTTCCTGGCCGATCACGTATTGATCGAGGATTTCGCGGATTTCCTGCGGGCTCGGCAGATCGGAACGGGACAAACCCGCCTCGACGCCTGCACCTGCCGCTTCGTCGCGAATGATCTCGTTGCACAGGTCGATACATTCATCGCAGATGAATACCGACGGGCCCGCAATCAGTTTCTTGACCTCATGCTGGCTTTTGCCGCAAAACGAGCAATACAGCAGCTTCTCGCTGTTGGAACCTTTCTTGTCCGCCATAGATGTATGAGCCTCCGGACACTCGAATGACATGATACGCCGTTTGCCCTACCCCCGCGATCGTCGCGGAGGCACCGGGCAGCAGCGAGGGCGGCGTGAACCGCAGGCGCTCGGGGCGGGCTTCTCGTTGCGAGATTGTCTCCGGCGGCTGCCCCAAACCGGGCAACTGGTGCCAGATCCAATCCGTTCGATCGATCAGGGACGCTTGTGCAGTACCTGATCGACGAGGCCGTATGCCTGCGCGTCCTCGCCCGACATGAAGTTGTCGCGATCGGTATCGCGTGCGATGCGCTCGACCGGCTGACCGGTATGGTGCGACAGAAGCTGGTTGAGCCGTTCCTTCAGGTACAGGATTTCGCGTGCCTGAATTTCGATGTCCGACGCCTGACCGCGCGCGCCGCCGAGCGGCTGATGGATCATCACGCGCGAATTCGGCAGCGTGAACCGCTTGCCCTTCGCACCGGCTGCCAGCAGGAACGCGCCCATACTCGCCGCCAGCCCCATGCACAGCGTCGACACGTCCGGCTTGATGAACTGCATCGTATCGTAGATCGCCATACCCGCCGATACGGAACCGCCCGGGCTGTTGATGTAGAAGCTGATGTCCTTGTCGGGATTTTCGCTTTCAAGGAACAGCAGCTGCGCGATGACGAGATTCGCCGTCTGGTCGTTCACTTCACCGACGAGAAACACGAGGCGCTCTTTCAGCAGGCGCGAATAGATGTCGTACGAACGCTCGCCACGGCCGCTCGTCTCGACGACGATCGGCACGAGACCAAGCGCCTGCGCTTCGAGATCCCTCGACGACTGGGAGGTCAACGTGTCCAGCATTTGGGCGCGAAAGGTCATGCAATGGATCCTTGTTGGGATGATCGGTACGTGACGGGACAGGTGAGTGCGACAACGCCGTATTCAAGTGCGCGAACTACGGGTTTCGACACTTCCCGCATGGAGACGAACAGTCGAAACAGCGCGACCTCGCGCACCCATGAAAAAACGGCGTGCAGACTGTCTGCTTCGACAGCCGGCACGCCGTTTCAGCGCCGCTTAAGCCTGCGCGGTCGCGCTTGCCAGTTCTTCGAAGCTCACTTCCTTGTCCGTCACCTTGGCCTTGCCCAGCACGAAGTCGACGACGTTGGCTTCAACGACGTACGCTTCCATCTCGGCGAGGCGCTGCTGGTTCGAATAATACCAGCGGACGACTTCCTTCGGGTCTTCGTAGCTCTTCGCGAATTCGTCCACTTCGGCGCGGATCTGCTCGGGCTTCGCCTGCAGTTCGTTCGCCTTCACGAGCTCGGCCAGCACGAGGCCGAGCTTCACGCGACGTTCGGCCTGTTCCTTGAACATTTCAGCGGGAATCGGCGCGGTGTCGGCATTCGGCACGCCGCGTTGCGCGAGGTCCTGACGCGCCATCTCGACGAGGCGTTGCTGGTCCTGTTCGATCAGTGCGTTCGGCACTTCGAGTTCGGAGATTTTCAGCAGCGCGTCCATCACCTGGTTCTTCACGATCGACTGCGTGCGACGCTTCGCTTCGCGCTCGAGGTTGTCCTTGATCTCGGCGCGCATCTTCGTCAGATCGCCGTCGGCGATGCCGAGCGACTTCGCGAATTCGCCGTCGATTTCCGGCAGGTGCGCCCACTCGATCTTCTTCATCGTGATCGTGAACTGCGCGGTCTTACCGGCGACGTCCTTGCCGTGATAGTCCTCGGGGAACGTCAGGTCGAATTCGCGCGTTTCGCCGACCTTCAGGCCCGCTGCCGCCTTTTCGAATTCCGGCAGCATCCGGCCTTCGCCGAGCACGAACGCGAAGTCTTCCGCGGTACCGCCCTGGAACGCTTCGTCGCCGAGCTTGCCGATGAAGTCGACCGTCACGCGGTCTGTGTCCTTCGCTGCGGTGTCCGTGCCGCCGTCGCCGTGTTCGCCGGCTTCGCCGCGTGCGTGGTAATGCACGCGCTGCTTGCGCAGGATGTCGAGCGTACGGTCGATTTCGGCTTCGGTGATGCTGGTCGTCGTGCGTTCGATTTCAGCGGTGGCGACGTCGCCCAGCTTCACTTCCGGATAGACCTCGAACGTCGCGTCGAACGCGTAGTCGCTTTCGGCGGCATCGGCCTTCGGGCTGAAGCTCGGCTGACCGGCGACGCGCAGGTTCTCCGCGCGGCTGATGTCGAAGAATTCCTTGCCGACCTTGTCGCTCAGCACCTCGGCTTCCACCTGACCCGAATACTGCTGGGTGACCATCTTGAGGGGGACCTTGCCCGGCCGGAAGCCCGGCATCCGCACGTTCTTCGCGAGCTGGCGGATACGGGAATCGATTTCCTTCTGCACGGTGTCTTTCGGCAGGGAAATCGTTACGCGGCGTTCGAGCTTGCCGAGGTTTTCAACAACGTTAGCCATGGCTTCAATCGTCCTAAAATTATTCGAGCGAATCAGTTATCTTTGCCGTGCCGTCTGTCGATGTCTGCGTCGGTCCGGATGGACTCGCGTCGATCGTATGCCTGTCGCCGCGGGCTCTCAGGCCGCCAGCAGCACGGTTTGGGTCAAAAGAGCCGAATATTTTAGCAAACTATTTGTGCCGCCAGCCGGGAATCGGTGGCTGTAGCGCGGTTTCATCGGTTTCGATGCTGTTTTTCAGTGCTTTTTGCCATCTCGCGGCGCGATCCACGCGCGCAGTTCGCACGATTTCCTCGCCCCCTTTTTCCTGTCGCGCGATCGCACGCCGGCTTCCGCTGCCGCCACTCAACCGGATGGCCGCCATGCCGTCCCACATATTCAATCGCGCGCGGCATGCTGATAAGCTAGCGGGCGCACGGCACCCAACGAGTTGCCGCCCGAGCCACGATTCCAATCATCAGAGACACCATGCCCTCACCGCATTCGCCGTCCGCGCCTGTCGTCGTCATCGCTCCCGATTCGTTCAAAGGTTCGCTCAGCGCCGAGCAGGTCGCCGAGGCGATCGCGACCGGCATCGCCCGCGCGCGCCCCGACGTGGTGACACGTCTGTGTCCGATGGCGGACGGCGGCGAAGGCACGCTCGATGCGATGCTCGCGCACGGCGGCGAGCGTCGCCTGCTGGCGGTGCGCGGCGCGGCCGGTGCGCTGCGCGATGCGGCAGTCGGCCTGCTCGCAGACGGTAGCGCGATCGTCGAAACGGCGGAGGTTGTCGGCATCACGGATCCGGTCGGCATGGGTGTGCCCGTCGATGCGCGCAGCACGCGCGGGATAGGCGAAGCGATCGTCGCGCTGCTCGACGCGGGCGTGCGGCGCTTCTTCGTTGCGCTCGGCGGCAGCAGCACGAACGACGGCGGCGCGGGCCTCCTCGTCGGCCTGGGCCTGCGGCTGTACGACGCACAGAACGAACCGCTCGAGCCGACGCCCGCCCAATTGCCCCGGCTTGCTCGCATCGATGCATCGCAACTCGATCCGCGACTCGCCGAAGCCAGCTTCACCGGCATGTCGGACGTCGACAATCCGCTCACCGGCGAGCACGGCGCGACGGCCGTCTTCGGTCCGCAAAAAGGCGTGAAGGCCGAGCAGGTCGAATCGATCGATGCCGCCCTCGCCCATTTCGCCGACCTGCTCGAACCGGCGCTCGCGCGCACCGCACGTCAGGCGCCGGGCGCCGGCGCGGCCGGCGGCCTCGGCTTTGCGCTGCACATGCTGGGCGCGCAGTTCGAAGCGGGCGCCGAAGTGGTCGCGCGCCAGGTCGGCCTCGATGCCGCACTTGCGGGCGCCGACTGGCTGATCACCGGCGAAGGCCGTTCCGACGTGCAGACGCTGCACGGCAAGGCGCCGTTCATCGCATGCCGGCATGCACGTGCGGCGGGCGTGCCGGCGTCGCTGCTGTCCGGCGCGGTCGATCCGGCCGCACTGCCTCGGCTCGCCGAGCATTTCAGCGGCTGCTTCTCACCCGCGCCGGGTCCGATCACGCTCGACGTCGCGATTCGCGACGCGGCGATCCTGCTCGCGAATGAAGCCGAACAGCTGACGTATCTCAAATACGGCACACGTTGAGCAGTCCGTAGAGCGAGGCTGGGCGCGGTGCGTTGACCGGCCGCGCGGATGCGGCAACAATCACACCGCCATCCGCCACCACTCACTCCCGGGAAGACCATGAAGGCCTCCACTAAAGCCGGACTCGACCAGTTTCTGACGTACCGACTGCACGTATTGAACAAGCTCTCCGAACGAGGCATCGGCGTGCGTTATCAGGAGAAGCTCGGCGTGACGGTGCCCGAAGCGCGCGTGATCGCGTCGGTGGGATCGTTTGGACCGTTCTCGATCATGGATCTCGCGCGTCACGCGAATCTCGACAAGAGCCAGGCGAGCCGCGCCGCGGAGGCGCTGATCAAGCAAGGTCTGGTGCAACGCGAATCGAGCGAAACCGATGGTCGCGTCGTCCTCGTGTCGCTGACGCCTGAAGGACGCGCGCTTTATCGCAAGGTGATGCCGATCGCGCGCAAGTGGAATGAAGACTTTTTCGCCAGCCTCGACGAAAAAGAAAAAGTCGTGCTGAGCCGCGCGCTCGACAAGGCCATCGCCAACGCGCAAGGTCGCAACGAGTAGCGATAGATAGCGACACGGCACCTCGAACAGCGTGCCGTGTCGCGAACGAATTTACCTCGTTACGTCCGCGTCCCGCGTGCGAGACGCCACGCGATCGCGGCAAGCGATCCCACCGCCAGCACGAGCGCAGCCCACAGCACGTAACGACGCGTCGCGTCGTGATCGTCGACGGGCGCGGCCGCAGCGGGCGGCAGAGGCGCCAACGCTCCGCCGATGCGCGCCGTCGCAATATTCGCCGTCTTGCCGATCACGATGTCCTCGCGTTTCGCGGCAGCCGGCAGCAGCGCCGCGTTGCCGACGGACAGCGTGAACGGCCCTGCCCCACGCGCGACGAACGTCAACGACGCGGGACGCCAGCCGATCGCCACCGTCAGCGCGCCGCTGCCCAGCCCGCCATTGCGCATGTCGACCGCGACACGCCACTCGCGATCGGCATCCGGTGCAAAGTCGAGCGGTGCATTGCTCTGCTCGCCCGCTTTGCCTTGCAATCGATACAGTGTCGTGTCGGACACTTCATGCCACGAAGCCTGCGCGTTGGGTCGCGAATACACCGTCGCGCGCACGACCGTGTTCGGCTGCGGCAAACTGAAGCGCAGCCGGTCGACCGGATAGGCGCCGCCCGTGTCGAAGTGGTATTCGCCGACCGCCGAACCCGCCTGCGCGACGATGCCTTCGTGCCACTGGCGCGAAGCGGCGGCGTCGGTGGCCTTCCCTTTCGCCGCAGCATCGCTGGGCAATACTTCGACGTCGATCGACGCGATATCGGGGGCATCGTCGAGCCAGCGTAGCCGCAGATAACGCAGTCGCAATCCGTCGAGTGCGATGCGTTCCTGTGCGATCGTGTCGCCCGCATGGCTCGCTTTCAGCAACTGTCCGTCGGGCAGCGGCTGCCAGTTCTGCAGATCGTCGCTCGCATCGACACCGACGCGTCCCTGATACGTGTCGTTGCGCAGATGCACCTGCAACGCGACTGCGGGCCCGTCGCCCGACCCGAGATCGACGAGATCAAGCTGCCGCCCCGCCGCACGTGTTGCCGCCGGCGACGCGCGCAGCGATCCGTCCGAACCGATCGTCACGCCGAGCGGCACCGACGGCGCCTGCGCAGCCGATGCGGGCAGCGCGAACCACTTCACTGAATGGAGCGTGGTCGGTACCGGTGTGCCTGCCAGCGATGGATCAAGCGGCATGTCGAGCGCGTACGGCACCGGCTCGCCCGCGCCATTGAACACGCGCACGTCGCCGAGGTCGCCGCGCTGGCTCGCCGCATAGATCACATCGGGCAGCGCCAGCGTGTAGTACGCGGCCTGGCCGTTGAGATCGAGCGCATACCGGTGGGCGAAGACGTTGGGCGCGCTCGCTGCATCGCCTGCTTCACCTGCGGCGATCGCAAGCGACGACGCAGCCGCGCACGCGAAAACCAGTCCCAACGCGGATGCGAATCCGCCACGAAAACCCTTCATCAATGCCCTTCCTCCGTCGAGGTTGCCGCCTCGCCACTTCCGATACGTTCGACACGCTTCGGCGGTAGCGGCGAAAAATAGCCGATCAGCAACAGCATCACACCGATCCCGATGAACGACACGATACGGGCAAGACCCGTCACGTGCGACAGATCGAACAGGAACAGCTTGACGACCGTCAGCGCGAGCAGCCCCGCTCCGACGAACCATAGCGCGCGACGTTTGCTGCGGGTCGCCCAGATTGTCGTCGCGAGCGCGCAGACGGTCCAGAACACCGACACCGATGCCTGCACGAGCGTCGACTGCGCCATGTCGTCGAACTCGTACGGAATGCCGGTCCAGTGATGCAGCGTACGCAGCAGCATCGTGTTGAGCCACAGGAACGCGGTCGCGGCGACGAGTATCTGCAACGGCAGTTTGAACGTCTGCAAGGGATCGCGATCGGGCGCGCCCAGGCGCCGCACCCGTACGAACCAAAGCGCCGCGACCGCGTAGACGACGATCTGCACGAGATCGAGCGGATTGAGCAACGGGACGCGCGCCCAGTTGCCGCCGTCCTGCGTCAGGTTGGCATAGAACGTCCACAGCCACATCGCGGCGACGAGCGGCGTCGACGCGATCGCGAACAGCCGCACGAGACTGTCGCGGCGCGCGAGCCACATGCCGGCGAATGCGAACGCGCTCCAGCCGACCAGGAAGACCTGCTGGAAGCCGAACGAATCGAGCACCGCGTCGATGTCGTATGCCGCGCCGAACCGGTGATGCAACGTGCGCAGCAGCAGCGCGTTGAACCACAGGAAGACAGTCGCGAGCGCCACGTAGTCGAACGCGCGCGGATGCCAGCGCACACCGAGCGCGGCAAGCCGGCGCAGCCATACCGTGAGCGCCATCAGCACCAGCAGCTGCGCGACGTCGAGCGGATTAATGATCGGCAACCAGAACAGCGGCGACGCATCGCCATCGCTGATCGTGCTCGCGATGCTCCAGCCCCACAGCAACGCGGCGAGCGGTATCGCGCCCCATAGCTGATAAGCACGTGCGAAATGCGCGACCGGCCAGCGCAGACGTGAACCCACTCCCGCGACTAGCAGAAGCAGCAGTCCGAAGCCGTACGCCCATGCGCTCCAGCTCCATGTCCCTTCGGGCACGTACGCGCGCAGTTGCCAGTAGCCCTCGAGCGCAAGCAGCCCGCAGAGCGTCCAGAACATCAGCGTGTGCAGCGGCGCGAGCAGCGGTTCGCCGGTGTCGCGCTGCTGACGCCACAGCAGCAGATAGCCGCAGACAAGCGCGAACGGCCACACGGCCCAGCCGAACACAGCGAACGGCGCACCGTCCGTCACGAACTCGCTGGCGGCGAGCAGCGCGAGCACCGGCACGAGTGCGAGCGCCGGCCATTCGGCAAGTGGCCACGCAAACTTTCGACGTACTGTGTGCGCGAGCCACGCGGTCAACAACGCGAACAGCACGAAAGCGTTCGTCGTTGCGTGCTCGGGGTCGGCCGGCGCGTGCTGCAGTATGTGGATGACGATCTCGTTCGCACCGCCGCCGATCCACCATGCGAGCCCCCAGACGGCTGCGGCGAGTCCGATGTCCGGCAGCCATGCACGCCACGCACGGGCGTCGCTCCTTCCGTGCAGCAACCAGCCGGTGAAGAGGCTGCCGAGCGCGATCAGCAGCGTTGCGATGTACGCGCTGTTCAGTATCGGTAGTGTCGTCGCTGGATGATCAAATACGATGCCCACCGCAAATGCACCGGCTGCCGCGACCTGCATCGCGAGCCCGAAACCAAGCGGCGCATGACGTCGCTGACGCACACCGAGCCACACGATCGCCGAACCTTCGATCGCCCATGCGGCGCTCGTCGTCGGGCCGGAAAACGCGAGCGGAATCGCGAGCGTTGCGAAGATCACCGCGACGGCGAGCATCGCTTCGAACAGCAGTCCGAGGCGATCGCGACGACGCATGAGCCACGCGGCGATCGCCAGATAGAACGCCGCAAGCGCAACCGCGCTCCACGCCAGTCCGAACTCGACGCCCTTCAGCAACGCGGCCTGCAAACCGATCGCGACGATCGGCGTACCGAACACCAGCGTACCGTCGACGTAGTGCAGCAACGCGATCTCACGGCGCACCGCATAGAGCAGCGCGATGCCGACGTACATCAGGAAGAACAGAATCAGAAAGGGCTCGGTGCTGGCAAACAGTTCCGGACGATAGGCAGTCACGCCCCACGCCGTGCCGATCGCGAACGTGAACGCGAAGCCGAGCAGATTGAGCGGACGCCACGCCTTGAACCACGCGATCGCGAAGATGCCCGCGTTCAGCAGCGCGTAGTAGCTGAACAGCATCACGTGACTGCCACCGCCCGTCGCGAGCAGTATCGGTGCAAGGAAGCCGCCCGCAGTGCCCATAAACGCCAGCGACCGTGCATCCTGGCGCACCGCGAGAAACGCACTCAACGCGCAGATCGCGATCATCAGCGGAAGCGCGGCGCCCGCGGGCAACAGGTGATACAGACGCGTCGCCGCGAACACGGTCAGATACAGCACCCCGACGCCGCCGCCCTGCAGCACGAGCCCATAGGCCCCGCGACGATCGCCGATCCGCCAGCCGATGCCGAGCAGCACGGCCGCCGCGACCGCGACGCCGGCGAGCCGGAATTCGATCGGCAGCATGTTGTTGTCGGCTGCGTATTTGAGCAGGAACGCAACGCCGAAGAACAACACGACGATCCCGACGCGAACCACCGTGTTGCCGCCGAACAACCAGTCGCGGGCGGCCTTGAATGCGCGTTCGAAAAGGCTCGGGCCGGCGGGGACTTTCGGAGGGCGCGGAGTGGATGCCGGTGTGACCGGAGATGCGTCGTCGAATGTGGACGAGGCTTCTCTGGCCAGTTCGGGAGTGCTTGCGGGTATGGCAGCCGTCGTGCGCGATGGTGATGGTGCGTTGGCGAGTGGCACCGGTTTTATTTCGACAGGCTGGTGTATCGGAAGCACGGTCGGTTGCAGCACAGGCGCTTCAGGTGGAGCGGCCTCTTGTGCTTCCACATCGCCTGGCAGCCCACGCAGTTGCGCGAGTTCGCGTTTAAGCGTCGACACTTCCCACTCGAGTCGTTCGACACGCGCGGACAGCGAACCGGACGCGGTCCAATCGTCTCGCGTCGCCGATCGGGATGTGGGAGACGTTGGCGTCGCCCCGGTCGACGCCGTATCGACCGATGGCTGATCCACCGTCTTACGGTCTCGCAGCAGACGTCCGAGCAGCGCACCCGCGAACGCGCCAACCACTGCCGTGCCACCTAACGACCAGTCGTTCACGAACGCAGCAATCGCGCCGATCACGAGACCGGCAATACCCAGAATCCATATCATCGTTGTTCTCTCCGCTGGTCGTGACACGCATGCCGCAGATGCGTGCGGCACGAAACCCCACTATGTACAACGCAGGTATTCACGATATTTTCAATGGGCATGGAGATAGCACGGGAAATTCCGACGCAACGATTTAGATGCGCTGCCGGGGTGCCGACGGGATTTGGACTGTCCAGCGAAAAATCGGCACGGAAAATCGCGCGATGTCGTGGGTATCTCGATTAGCGGTGTTTTAGCCGGTGCGGTTCTTGACATCGACGTTATCTGATTTTTTTCGGTTGTTGTTTTGAGTCGTGCTGAAGCGGCGCCGTGTGGGCCGCCAAACCATGCAGACGGGCAGGATGAGTAAGTGGTCCACCGCGCCCTCTTCGACGCGTCGAAATATGACTGATTTATTGGCGGCAGTCCAGTTCCGGCAATGGCGGATATCTCGTATCCCGCCCGACGATTTTCTAGATAACTAACGGAGGGCATGATATTGCGCGCAATAAAATCGACTTACGCCGCTTTTTCGTGCACGTTAAAAAGCCCGCTTTCGCGGGCTTATGCAATCGACTGGATCGGCCTGCGGAATCAGAGTCCGCTATTCGCTGCCCGTTGCCGCAATAACCCGAGCACTGCATCGCAATAAGGCGTCGGCACGTTCAACCGATGACCGAGCTCAGGAAACACCCCAAGAATCGGACCGATCTCCAGCGCTCGGCCGGCCTCGAAATCCTGCAGCATCGACGTCCTGAACGCGCCGAGCTTACGCGTCAAGGCGACACGTTCCGGCGCGCTCATGCCTGTCGACAGCCCGAGCCGTTCGCCGATCTGATCGGCCTCTTCCATCATGCGCAGCACGAGCGCATGCGTGAACGGATCGTCGAGTAGCTGGCTCGCCGTGGAACCGGTGAGCGCGCTCAGCGGATTCATGTTCATGTTGCCCCACAGCTTCACCCAGATATCCGTGCGGATATCGCCACTCACCGTGACGTCAAACCCGCCCTCCTGCAACGCGGCGGCGAACGCCCGGGCGGCGTCGGCCAGCGCATCTCGTACAGCGCCAACGATCAGTTGATTGCCACGGCCGCGACGGATCACACCCGGCGCATCGGTCGACGACGACAGATGCACGACGCAACCGATCGATTGCGCGCACGGCAGCGCTGCCGACACGACACCTGCGGGGTCGACTGCTTCGATCGATTCGCCCGCGAGCGGCCCGTCGACACCGTCGAGAAACCACCACGGCAAACCGTTCATCGCTGCGACGATCACGGTGTGCGGTCCGACCAGTGGACGCAGGCTCTCAGCAATGGCCGGCAACGCCTGCGCCTTCAATGCGACGACGACGAAATCCTGAACGCCCAGTGCGGCGGGATCGTCGTCGGCTGCAACCGGGATCGTCGATTCGCGATCGCCGTCGAGCACGCGGATGCCGTCTGCGCGAATCGCATCGAGCGTCTTGCCGCGCGCGAGCACGCCGACGGTGTGACCGGCACGCGCAAGCGCCGCCGCGATCAAACCGCCGATCGCGCCTGCACCGACCACCACCGTACGGGGAGAAGAAACGCTCATGTTTGCCTCAGTTGCCTCAATTTCGATAGGACGGATCAAGCCGGTCGACCTGGCGGAGCAGCGCATCGAGCACGTCGCGACCGGCGCCGTGACGCGGATCGAATTGCAGCGAATCGCGTGTGCAGCGCGCAGCGATATCGTCCGGAATCACGCGGGCGGCGCCAAGCCCGGCGGTCGCCAGCTGGATTTCGCATGCTCGGTTGAGCGTCCACAGTCGCGAGAAGGCTTGCGCGATCGTCGTCCCGACCGCCAGCAGCCCGTGATTGCGCAGGATCAGCAACGACTTGTCGCCGAGATGCTCGATGAGACGCGGACCTTCATCCGCACGGATCGTGATGCCCTCGAAGTCGTGATACGCGACCATTCCGTAGAGCTGCGCGGAATAGAAGTTCGAGTTCTCGAGCCCCACCTGCGAGCACGCGACCGCGAGGCCCGCCGTCGTGTGCGTGTGCATCACACAGTGCGCGTCGGGACGCGCCCGATGAATCGCAGCATGAACGACAAAGCCGGCCGGATTCACCGGATAGTCCGACGCGCCGATCACCCGCCCGTCCAGATCGATCTTGACCAGATTCGACGCCGTGACCTCGGTGTAGTGGAGGCCAAACGGATTAATCAGGAAATGCGTCTCGGGACCGGGGATGCGGACCGTGATGTGGTTGTAGATCAACTCAGTCCATCCGAGCATCGCGAACAGACGATACGTGCCGGCCAGCTGGACGCGTAGCGCACGCTCGTCGTCGGCCGGATCGGAGTTCCCGGCGGTGCGTGCGGACGGGGAATCGACGGCTTGCATGACGGTCTCCTGATTCTGTTCGATATGGAAAGGCAGATTACTTCATTCTACAGAATGGTCACGCTTCGTTGCTGGTGCAACGAGATTAACTGAAATCGCACCATGGATCGTTGATGATCACACTTGAGTCGGCCCTGCCTCTGGACGTGCGCGCGTCGCCCACGGCGCGATCGTCGCGAAACGCGCTCAGGCAGCGACAAAGCCGCTCAAAAATGAAATTACAGAGAGGCTCAGAACGAGTCGCAAAGCGGTCCCCGACTGAGATTCCTTCGAGCCAAAAAGAAAAGCCCGCGGAGCGGGCTTGATTGGGCGGTGAGGCGCATTTTCGCATTCTCTCGACCGTTTTTGGATTTACAACCGGGCTGGATGGCTGTGCGCTTCTTCTCCGTATGCCCATGCCCTCGGAAGGCATACCGAGATTGCACGGCGGGCAATTTCACAGCAACGGGTACAAATACCGATTACGCATTTTGTTGCAGCGAAGCAACGGAAATAATTGCGTAAACCTTTACAGCCCTAACCACCACGGCAACTGACAACAGCTCAGTCAATCTCACCTGCTGCTTTGCGTAGATTGATCCGCAGCACCGATCTTGCACGCGATGACCGAATCCGCTGAAGAATCCCTACCTATCAGTTCCACACGTTCCCGCGCGCAACGACCTGGATCGGGATCCGCAGCACAAAACGGATACAACGAATCGCGCCTTATTGACCCGACTGCGACGAACCGTTCGTCGATGCGCCGACGCCGCTGTCATGCGCCGCGTTTTGGGCGGCGATACGTGCTTCGGCGGCCTGAATGTTCTGCGGATAATGCACGCGATCGGTCGGATCGAAACCTGCCTGCTCCACTCGCACGAGATCCGCGCGAACTTCAGCACGCGTCAACGGCTGGTTGGTGGACTGGGCGAATGCCGCGAGCGGTGCGGTAATCAGAGCGGCGATGGCAATGGCTTCAAACAGGGACTTCATACTCTTAACCTCCAGGTTCTTTATTAAGACGGAGAGTTCGCAGTTGGCGCCCTTCGTCGATATCAGGAGTCTAAAGAGGAATTGATATAGGGTAAACCCTTATCAATGAAACTCACTGTTGCTTAAAGTGATGTGAATCGAGCGCCACGCCTGCAAGAACTGGATGTCCGTTGATTCATCCACCCCAAAAGCAAAAAACCCGCAGGTCTGTCGACCGGCGGGTTTTCCGAGAAAAGTATGGTGCGAGGAAGGGGACTCGAACCCCTACACCATTGCTGGCGTCAGGACCTAAACCTGGTGCGTCTACCAATTTCGCCATCCTCGCAGCCGGACGACGCATGCAACCCGTACGTCCGATGTCTGGCTTGCCATCTGATGCCACCGCAAGCGGCACCCGAAAGCGTAAGGGCGAAATTCTAACTGATCGTCTGCGGCTTGTCTGCATGTCCGGACCGGGTCCGATGCTACAATTTCGGGCTCTCGCCGTAGGCCACATCGAGCAGTAAACAACGCCTGCGCGCGCTCTTGCGTCCGCGCCCCCACACGTCCCCGCTCAAGTGAATTTCGACGACTATTGCCAGCAAAAAGCGGCACCGCCCGGATCGAGCAGCTATTACGCGCTGCGCCGCGCGCCGTTTGCGCGTCAGCCATTGCTGACCGCCCTCTTCGCGTTGCGTCGCGAGTTCGAGGAAACAGTGAAGGAGACCAGCGATCCGACTGTCGGGCGCACTCGCCTCGCGTGGTGGCAAAAAGAAATTGCATCGCTCGGGGCAGGTTCGCCGTCGCATCCGGTATCGAAAGCGCTGGCCGCTCATCTCAAAGACGTGTCGATTGAACTGCCCGCATTGCAGTCGCTGCTTGCTGGTTTCGAGATGGATCTGGATCAGGCGCGCTACCTCGATTACGCGAATCTGCGGCGCTATATCGACGGCGTCGGCGGCACGTTCGCGTCGCTCGTCGCACGTGTAACCGCACAGGCACCCGAGCAGGCACCGCAATGGGCCGCGCCGCTCGGCCATGCGCTGATGCTCGCGCAAATTGTGGCCGACGTCGGCGACGATGCGCGCCACGGTCGCATCTATATTCCGATCGATGAAATGCAGCGCTTCAACGTGACCGCTGCGGATCTGATCAACCGCCGCTATAGCGACGCGTTCACCGAATTGATGCGCTTCCAGACCGACCGTGCTCGCGGTGCGCTGCGAGATGCGCTATCTGCACTGCCGCCCGAAGAGCGTCGCAATCAGCGCACGCTGCGCGCACTGACTGCGCTCTCCCTCGCGCTGCTCGACGAAATTGAGAGCGACGGTTACCAGGTGCTACATCAGCGCATCGCGCTCACGCCGATTCGCAAACTATGGCTCGCGTGGCGTGCCGCGTGAACCGTCGTTCTCGCGATCGCGTTCACACCCGCAGCAACGGCAGAGGTTCGAACCGCTGCTGCAGGATCGACGTCGCGTCGAGTCCCCACCATGGCCCGAGCACGGTCGCATACAGTTGCCGGAAATCGACGCCCACCGGCAGATTGCCGTTGCCGTCGAGTTGAGCCAGCACCGGCGCGACGCCATGAAGACCGCCGCGCACCCGGCCGCCCATCACGAAATGCGGAGCGACCGTACCGTGATCGGTGCCGTTGCTTTGATTCTCGCGCGGTCGCCGGCCGAATTCGGCATAGGTCATCACCAGCGTGCTGTTCCATCGACCGAGTTCGACGAGCGCATCGCGCATCGATGCCAGCCCGTCGGCGAGTTGCTTTAGTAGCGCGGCCTGCTGTCCCGGCTGATTCTGGTGCGTATCGAAGCCGTTCAACGTCAGACGGATCACCGCCACGCCCTGTCCCGCGAGCGGCGTACCCTGCGGTGTACCGCTCGCGGCGAGCACCTGCATCGCGGTCTTCACCGACGTCCCGAACGCCCCGCCAGGGAACGTCGTTTTCAGCGCGTACTGGCCGGCACGCGGTCTCAAGCGGTCAGCCGCTTTGACGATGTCGTTCTCGACGTCGAGGATGTGCGCCAGTTCGGGGTTGCGCTCATGCAGCGACACTGGCGTCACGAGTCGCGATGCGCGCGCGAACTGCGCAGGATTCACGAGGGCGATCGCGCGCGCGCCGTTTGCGAGCGGCCCCATCTCCGCACTGCCGATCACCACACCGTCACCGACGAATCCCGCCGGCGCTGCCCGCTCTGCAAACGCGCGCGTGAGCCATCCTTCCCGCAGGTATTGATCGGAACGCGACGCGGTGTCCCAGATCTCGATCGACCGGAAATGCGACAGGTTCGGCTGCGTGTAGCTGACGCCCTGCACGATCGCGAGTTGCCTGCTTTGCCACAGCGGCATCAACGACTTCAGCGACGGATGCAGTGCAGTACGCTCGTCGAGCTGGATCAACTGTTCGCGCTTGATGCCGATGTTCTTGCGCAACGTGTAATACGTCGGGTCAGCGTACGGCACAACCGTATTCAGGCCGTCGTTGCCACCCTTCAGTTCGACGAGGATCAACAGATTGCCGTAGCCCTGTGCCATCGCGCCGCCGACGGCTTGCGTGGCCGCGGTCTGCTGTGCCGCGAACGCGCCCGGCAGCCATAGCGACGTGCCCATCGCTGCAGTCATCGAAAGAAAATTGCGTCGCTTCATGCTGTCGCCTCGTCCATGATCGTCGTCATCGGCTCGATGATCGCGATCGTCATTTCAACTGGTATGCGGGGTCCATCAGCAGTGCCTCGAGATACGTGCTGCCCGTCGAATTCGTCTCGATCGCATCGACGGGCGCAACGGGCAGTACCGCGTGCTGCAACTGCAATTCGGTCGACAGCCCCGCCTTCGCGCTGGGCGTTGCATTGTAGTGAGCGAGCCAGCCGTCGATATCGAAGCGTACTCCGCGGCGCTCCGCGTGCGCAGCAGCGTGTGGTCCGGACTGCATCATCTGCATTCCAGCACCGGCTGTCTTTGCGTGCGGCGGCCGAGCCCCCTCGGTGGCACGGAACAACTGCTCGACGAACTGTTTGCGTGCGAGCAACGTCGAGCTATTGATCCACGTCTCGCCACCGGGCCAGCCCTTCACGTTTGGCGGATAGAACAGGTTCTCGCCAAGATTGCGGATCGTCGTGGCGAACGACGCGGTGGTGTCGTAACCGATATCGAATGCGCGCAGCGCGCCGACGACGAATTCCACCGGCGACTTGACGAGTACACCGCGATTGTCGTCACTCCAGAATGCGTCGCTCAGAAAGAGCCCGCGCAACGCCACCTTGATGTCGTAGCGACTCGCACGGAAGCGTCCGGCAACAACAGCGACCTGCGCCGGATCAGGCGTATCGGAGACGAACTCGCGCCAGAGCTTCGTCACGACGAACGTCGCTGTTTCGGGACGCGCGAGCAGGATGTCGAGGGTCTCGTCGCCGTCGAACGTACCGCTTTGTCCGAGCACGGTCTTGATGCCGTCGTCGTGCATGGCAGCGCGCCACACGTAGGCCTGCGTGTCGGGATCAAGTGTCCAGCCGGTATACGCTCGCGCCGCCTCCGACACATCGCGCTGCGAGTAGTGCCCCTCGCCGAGCGTGAACAGCTCCATCACCTCGCGGGCAAAATTCTCGTTCGGTTTGCCCTTGCGACTGCCGGCGCCGTCGAGATACAGCAGCATCGCGGGATCTTTCGCGACGTCGTGCAGCATCGCGCCGAAGTTGCCGAGCGCGTCGCGACGCAACAGCGCGTTCTGCTTCGCCATCAACTGCGGGTACGCGACCTTGTCCTGCCCCGACGTGAAGTGGTTGTGCCAGAAAAGCGTCATGCGCTCGGTCAGCGGCGATGGCGTCGTCACCATTTCGCGCACCCACCACGCGCGTAACTCTTCGTAATGCACACCGCGCGTTCGCTGTTCGTCGCGACGCTCGTCGGAGGTCCATGCATTGCGTTCGGCGCGCGTCGGAATCGGTTCGCTCGCCCAGGCGGGTAACGGCGTGATTGCATCGGTTCGCGTGTCCGCGAGAACGCGATCGACCGCCTGTTCACGCGTCAAGCCGACGTAGTTCGCCACTTCCGTAGCGTCCGGCGCGAAGCCGACGCGAGTGAGAAAGAAGCGCGCGTCGTCAGCGTCGAGCAGCGTTTGATCTTCAGTGGACGTGACTTTCGCAGGTACAGCTGTCGTGGCCCGATGCGCCGACGGATGCGGCGCGGCAAGCACGCCGGCGGTTATCGCGACGAGCACACCGGTCAATGCAGACCGGGCGAGCCGGTGACAGAGGTTCATCGTTCGTGTTCCGTTCACGCCGTCCTGCTGGACGGCTCGGGCCCGCGCAACGGGCAATGCGTTCGTCTGCCGGATTCAACGGCGTGTTGCGTGCTTCCGTTGACGGCGCGGACAGATGCGAAACGTCTATCGCTTGTACAACTCGCGGACCGCGTCCTCGATATGCTGACGCAACAGACGCCGCTCTTCAGGCGTCATATGGCCATCGCGGCGACGTTGATCGAGATCGGGGGGAACGACTGGGCGCATCATCGACTCCGATGCAGAGGCAGCGGAACGATCGGGATTGTGTGACTGACGATTGAGCTTGAAGTGCGACGGGCCGCGAGAACTCGCGGCGTGATCGGGAGATTGCGCACGGGCGGATTGCGGGCCGAAGGTACCTGCGAGCGTGCCGGCTACAGCCAGCGCAGTGATGCTTAGCCGAACGTTCGGCCAAACCCCTCCCTTCATCTTGTTCCCTTCGTCGCGCGGCAACCGGCTACCTCAAATGCGTGTACAGACCCCGCTGCAAAGCCGGGTGCGAGAGTTTTAGTCGTGTGAAGTATCCACCGAACAGCCGCAATCAGTAAAGGAGTCTACGCGTCGACGCTTTACGTCGTGCCACCATGCGGGTAAATTTTGTAACTGACTGTAACCCGCCAATTGCTGCAACCGCGCGCCTCTTTCTAATCGCGCTAAGATGCCGACCATGGAAACCAAAAACCCTTCGAAAATCCTCGTCGTCGATGACGACCCGCGTCTTCGCGACTTGCTGCGCCGCTATCTCGGTGAACAGGGCTTCAATGTCTACGTCGCCGAAAACGCTCCGTCAATGAACAAGCTGTGGGTCCGCGAGCGTTTCGATCTGCTCGTGCTGGACCTGATGTTGCCAGGCGAAGACGGGCTTTCCATCTGCCGTCGTTTGCGCGGCAGCAACGATCGCACGCCGATCATCATGCTCACCGCCAAGGGTGAAGACGTCGATCGCATCGTCGGGCTCGAGATGGGTGCCGACGACTATCTGCCGAAGCCGTTCAATCCGCGCGAACTCGTCGCGCGTATTCATGCGGTGCTGCGTCGTCAGTCGCCGTCGGAACTGCCGGGCGCACCGTCCGAAACCACCGAGGTATTCGAGTTCGGCGAATTCGCGTTGAATCTCGCGACGCGCACGCTCACTAAAGCCGGTCAGGAAATTCCGCTCACTACCGGCGAGTTCTCCGTACTGAAGGTGTTCGCGCGTCATCCGCGTCAGCCGTTGTCGCGTGAAAAATTGATGGAGCTCGCACGCGGTCGTGAATACGAAGTGTTCGACCGCAGTCTCGACGTGCAGATTTCGCGGCTGCGCAAACTGATCGAGCCCGATCCTGGCAGCCCTCGTTTCATCCAGACCGTGTGGGGTCTCGGATACGTGTTCATCCCTGACGGCGCAGCCTGAGTCTGTTTGCTTTCTCTCGACATGAAGGGCCCATGCGGATTGACCGGCGCCTCCTGACGCTTGCGTTCGGCGGCCTTTTCTGGCGGACTTTTTTACTGATCGCGCTGCTGATCGCCGTCAGTCTCGCCGCCTGGTTCCAGAGCTTCCGCGTCATCGAACGCGAGCCGCGTGCACAGCGGGTCGCGTTGCAGCTCGTCGCCATCGTGAAGCTCACGCGCACCGCGCTCCTCTACTCCGATCCCGACCTGCGGCGCGCGCTGCTGCAGGATCTGGAGAGCAACGAGGGCGTGCGCGTCTATCCGCGCGAAACCACCGACAAGTACCGGCTCCAGCCCGACGAAGCGCTGAACCGGCTGATCGAACACGACATCCGTGGCCGGCTCGGCGACGACACCGTGATCGCGCAGTCGGTCAACGACATTCCCGGCGTGTGGATCAGCTTCAAGATCGACGACGACGATTACTGGGTCGCGCTCGATCGCGATCAGCTCGATAACGCGACAGGTCTGCAATGGGCCGGCTGGGGCGTGTTCGCGCTCGCGCTGTCGCTGTTCGGCGCGGCGTTCATCACGAGTCTCGTGAACCGTCCGTTCGCGCGGCTCGCACTGGCGGCGCGCAAGGTGGGCTCGGGACAGTCGCCCGAGCTGTTGCCCGAGCGCGGCATGGGTGTCGCTGCCGAAACCAACCGCAGCTTCAACCAGATGGTGCAGGACCTCGAGCAGCTGGAAGCCGACCGCGCGTTGATGCTCGCGGGGATCTCGCACGATCTGCGCACACCGCTCGCGCGACTGCGGCTCGAAACCGAAATGAGCCCGTCCGACCAGACGACGAAGGACGCGATGATCGACGACATCGAGCAGATGGACATGATCATCGGCCGCTTCCTCGACTACGCACGACCGGTGCAACGGATGCCCGAACCAGTCGATCTGTCGGTGATCGCGGGCGAACTCGCGGCGCGGCTGTCGAACGAGGACGGCATGCGTCTGATCACGCGCCTCGCGCCATCGGCAGTGATCGAGGCCGACGAGACGGACATGCGACGCGTCGTCGGCAATCTGGTCGAGAACGCGCGCAAGTACGGGTTGAGCGAGGCCGACGGCATTCCGCACGTGATCCTCGAAACGCGGGTCTCGCATTCGCGCGTCGAGCTTTCGGTCGTCGACGAGGGTCCAGGTATTCCCGAAGATCAGCTCGCGCTCGTCACGCGTCCGTTCTATCGCGTCAATTCGGCGCGTACCCAGGCGAACGGCACGGGGCTCGGGATGGCGATCGTTCAACGGCTCGTCAGCCGTTATCGCGGCACGCTCCGCCTGCGCAATCGCGCGCCGGGACCGGGCCTCGAAGTGACGATCGAATTCCCGCTCGCCAAGGGCACTTAAGCACTCAAGCCGCCCGACGGATCTGAGCCGTTTTCTCTCAAATTGAGCCCCTCCGCGCGTCGCGCCGAAGTTCCCTATCGGCGCATTGAATAAAAGCTATCCACCATATTAGATAAAAACTATTGATTCTATTAGTCAATAGAGTTATAGTTGCAGGTATGTAACGCCTCCGTTACACCGTGCAGGTAGCTTGAACAGGCAGTCTGACTCACCCATTTGCAACCTTTCTACAGGAGCATCCGCATGAAAACCGTCGGCGATAAACTCGAAGCTTTCACCGTCACCGCAGCGAAGCCGGGCTTCAACAACCATGAAGAAAACGGCGTGTCGGCGTTCGAAGAAATCACCGAACAGTCGTTCCCGGGCAAGTGGAAGATCCTCTATTTCTACCCGAAGGACTTCACCTTCGTGTGCCCGACCGAAATCGTCGAATTCGGCAAGCTCGCGAAGCAGTTCGAAGAGCGCGATGCCGTTCTGCTCGGCGGCAGTTCCGATAACGAATTCGTGAAGCTCGCATGGCGTCGCGAACACAAGGATCTGGACAAGCTGAACCATTACTCGTTCGGCGACGTCAAGGGCGAACTGATCGACCAGCTCGGCATTCGCGACCGGGAAGCCGGCGTTGCACTGCGCGCGACGTTCATCGTCGATCCGGACAACACGATCCAGCACGTGTCGGTGAACAACCTGAACGTCGGCCGTAACCCGGACGAAGTCCTGCGTATCCTCGACGGTCTGCAAACGGACGAACTGTGCCCGTGCAACCGTGCAGTCGGCGGCTCGACGCTGTAAGCGTGGCCACCCGGAGCCCGCTATGCTTGAAAGAGCCAGCGGGCTTTTTTTGCGACAGATTGATAGGAGAAGTCAATGGAATTCTTGGGCGCGATTAAGGAACTCATCCCCGACTACGCAAAGGACATCCGTCTGAACCTCGACGGCACGATCGGCCGCTCGTCGCTCGAAGGCAACGACGCCGTCGGTGTCGCGCTGGCCGCCGCGTTCGCCGCGAAGAGCAAGACGCTAATCGACGCGATCCGCAATGCAGGTGTGCTGTCGCCGGAAGAAACGAATGGCGCGCTGACCGCCGCCGCGCTGATGGGCATGAACAACGTGTGGTATCCGTACGTCGAGATGACGGGCAATGCCGACCTCAAGTCGCAACCGGCCGGTCTGCGGATGAACGCTTACGCATCGCACGGCGGCGTCGACAAGCGTCGCTTCGAAATGTATGCGCTGGCCGCATCGATCATCGGCAAGTGCCATTTCTGCGTGAAGTCGCACTTCGACACGCTACTCGCCGAAGGCATGAGCTCGACGCAGGTGCGCGACGTCGGCCGCATCGCAGCGGTCGTCAATGCCGCTGCGCAGGTGATCGAAGCTGAAGGGAAGTAAGTGGAGAAACAAGCGGCGCACCGGCAACCGGAGCGCCGCATGAGCGGCCGCGTGGAGCGTGTGTTCCGCACAAAACGCACGAGCCTGCGCGGCCCGCGTGCAGCACGTCTTATACGCGGCTCAAATTTGCTTCAACCGCGATTCAACAGCACCGCGGCCTGCGCCTCGATGCCCTCGCCGCGCCCCAGATAGCCCAGCTTCTCGTTCGTCTTCGCTTTAACGTTGACGCGATCGAGCGGCAACCCCAGATCTTCGGCAATGTTCGCGCGCATCGCATCGATGTGCGGCGCGAGCTTCGGCGCCTGCGCGATCACCGTGCTGTCGACATTGACGATCGAGAACCCCGCCTTCGCGACGCGCGCCGCGCATTCGCGCAGCAGCACGCGACTATTCGCGCCGAAGAACTGTTTGTCGGTATCCGGAAAGTGACGGCCGATGTCGCCCAGCGCCGCCGCGCCGAATAGCGCATCGGTGATCGCATGCAGCAGCACGTCCGCGTCGGAATGGCCGAGCAGCCCACGGTCGTACGGCACCGTCACACCGCCGATGATCAGCGGCCGCCCCGGCACCAGCGCATGCACGTCGTACCCTTGTCCGATCCTGAAATCCATATGCGTGAATCCGTCCGTTGAAGATGAAGTAACCGATGGGGTCTAAGGCGCCGGCCGACCGAGAATCGCTTCGGCAAGGCCGAAGTCTTCCGGGTAAGTGACCTTGAAATTGCGCAGGCTGCCTTGCACGAGACGCGGCGCATGACCGAGCCATTCGATCGCGCTCGCTTCGTCGGTCAGGTCGTGGCCTTCGCGCTGCGCGGCGAGAATCGCGTCGCGCAGCATGCCGATCCGGAACATCTGCGGCGTCTGCGCCTGCCAGAGTCCGTCGCGCGCTTCGGTACGCGCAATCCGTCCATCGCTATCCGGCGCGATGCGCTTGAGCGTATCAGCAACCGGCAGCGCGATGATGCCGCCCACCGGGTCGTCCTTCGCCGCCGCGATCAGCGTGCGGATCAGCGCGGGCGTGATGCCCGGACGCGCGGCATCGTGCACCAGCACCCAGTCGTCATCGTGTGCGCCGAACTCCGCGAGCGCGTGCAGTCCGTTCAGCACGGTTGCCTGGCGCGACGCCCCGCCGCAGCGGCGCACCGCGAAGCGCAACCCCGAGAAGCGGCGAGCGTCGAAGTGCGGATCGTCGGCGGCGATCACGAGGAGCGTCTGCGCGAATTCGCTGCATGCGTCGAACGCGGCGAGCGAATAATGCAGCAGGTCGCGGCCGGCGACGGTCCGATACTGCTTGGGCACGGTGGAGCCGGAACGACTACCGGTGCCTGCGCACGGAATCAGGGCAAAGAGACGTGAAGTCACGAAAGGCAAACGCCGTGAGTGAAAGTAGAGGACGGATTTTATAATAGGTCCTTCGAGTCCACGCCCGAACATCGGCAATATCGGCAATCCGTGGGCAACACGCGTAGACTTCCCGCTCATTCGCTGCGCCAACGCCCCCACCGGCCGCTTTTTTCTTTATGCCCGACACCCCTGCTTCCCCGCACTCCCCGTCTCCCGTCGCCCTCGTCAAGGCCGGCCAGCGTTTCGCTTTCGACGGCACGCACGGTTCGTCCGACGCCCTGCTGATCGCCCGTTATCACCTGGCGTACCGGCAGGAGATGCCGTTGCTCGCGGTGGTGTGCGCGAACGCAGTCGACGCGCAGCGGCTCGCGCAGGAGATCGCGTTTTTCGCGCCGCAGGCGCGGATCCGTCTGCTGCCCGACTGGGAAACGCTGCCTTACGATTCGTTCTCGCCGCACCAGGATCTCGTTTCCGAGCGGCTCGCCACGCTGCACGATCTCGGCGAGGGGCGCTGCGACATCCTGCTTGTCCCGGCGACGACCGCGCTGTACCGGATGCCGCCCGCGTCGTTTCTCGCCGCGTATACGTTCTCGTTCACGCAGGGCGAGCGGCTCGACGAAGCGAAGCTAAAGGCGCAGCTCACGCTCGCCGGCTACGAGCACGTGAGCCAGGTCGTGCGGCCCGGCGAATATTGCGTGCGCGGTTCGCTGATCGACCTGTTCCCGATGGGTTCGCCGCTGCCGTACCGGCTCGATCTGTTCGACGACCAGGTCGATTCGATCCGTGCATTCGATCCCGATACGCAGCGCAGCCTCTATCCAGTGCGCGACGTGCGACTGCTGCCCGGTCGCGAATTCCCGTTCGACGAAACCGCGCGCACCGCATTTCGCAGCCGCTGGCGCGAAGTCTTCGAAGGCGACCCGAGCCGCGCGTCGATCTACAAGGACATCGGCAATGGCGTGCCGTCGGCGGGTATCGAATACTATCTGCCGCTGTTTTTCGAAGAGACCGCGACGCTCTTCCACTATCTGCCCGAGCACGCGCAGCTAGCGTTCGTCGGTGATCTGGAGACCGCGATCCGTCGCTTCACTGCGGATACGAAGCAGCGTTTCGGTTTCCTGTCGCACGATCGCGAGCGGCCGATCCTCGAGCCCGCGCGTCTGTTCCTGTCGGACGAAGATTTCTTCGCGTTCGCGAAGCCGTTCGCGCGCCTCGCACTGCCGTCTGCTGCGGGAGGCTGGGCCGCAGCGCTGCCGAATCTCGCAATCGACCGCCACGCCGACGACCCCGTCTCCGCGCTGCGCGCGTACCTCGACACCACACCGAACCGCGTGCTGTTCGCGGCCGAATCCGCCGGACGTCGCGAGACCATCGCGCAACTGCTGGTGGACAACCACCTGCGCCCCGGTTCGAGCGACAGCTACGAAGACTGGCTCACCTCCGACTTACGCTTCTCGCTCGGCGTCGCGCCGCTCGCGAACGGCTTCTCGATCCCCGGCGAAGGCGTCACGATCGTCACCGAGACCGAGCTATACGGTCCGCTGGCGCGCCGTACAGGACGTCGCCGCCAGGAACAGGCGAGCAACGTCGACTCGATGGTGCGCGACCTGTCCGAGCTGAAGATCGGCGACCCGGTCGTTCACGTGCAACACGGCATCGGCCGCTACATGGGGCTCGTGTCGATGGATCTCGGCGAAGGAGAGACCGAGTTCCTGCACCTCGAATACGCGGGCGACAGCAAGCTCTACGTCCCCGTCTCGCAACTGCACGTGATCTCGCGCTACAGCGGCGCCGACCCCGATAGCGCGCCGTTGCATTCGCTCGGCTCGGGTCAATGGGAAAAAGCGAAGCGCAAGGCCGCCCAGCAGATCCGCGACACCGCCGCCGAACTGCTGAACCTGTACGCCCGCCGCGCGCTGCGCGAGGGACACGCGTTCGCGCTCGAACCGCGCGACTACGTGAAATTCGCCGAGAGCTTCGGCTTCGAGGAAACCCCCGATCAGGCCGCGGCAATCGCCGCCGTGATCGGCGACATGACGAGCGGCAAACCGATGGACCGCCTCGTCTGCGGCGACGTCGGCTTCGGCAAGACCGAAGTGGCGCTGCGTGCCGCGTTCATCGCGGTCATGGGCGGCAAACAGGTCGCGCTGCTGTCGCCGACCACCCTGCTTGCAGAACAGCACACGCAGACCTTCACCGACCGCTTCTCCGACTGGCCCGTCCGCATCGCGGAACTGTCGCGCTTCAAGTCCACGAAGGAAGTCAACGCGTCGATCGAGCAGATTAACGACGGCAGCGTCGACATCGTGATCGGCACGCACAAGCTGCTGTCGTCGGATGTGCAGTTCAAGCGGCTCGGCCTCGTGATCATCGACGAAGAGCATCGCTTCGGCGTGCGCCAGAAGGAAGCGTTGAAGGCGCTACGCGCGGAAGTCGACGTTCTGACACTGACCGCGACGCCGATTCCACGCACGCTCGGCATGGCACTCGAAGGGCTGCGCGATTTCTCGGTGATCGCGACCGCGCCGCAGAAGCGGCTCGCGATCAAAACGTTCGTGCGTCGCGAGGAAGACGGCGTGATCCGCGAGGCGATGCTGCGCGAACTGAAGCGCGGCGGCCAGGTGTACTTCCTGCACAACGAGGTCGAGACGATCGAGAATCGCCGCGCGATGCTCGAAGCACTGGTGCCCGAAGCGCGCATCGCGGTCGCGCACGGCCAGATGCACGAACGCGAACTCGAACGCGTGATGCGCGATTTCGTCGCGCAGCGCGCGAACGTGCTGCTGTGTACGACGATCATCGAAACCGGCATCGACGTCCCCACCGCTAACACGATCCTGATCCACCGCTCGGACAAGTTCGGTCTTGCGCAGCTGCACCAGTTGCGCGGACGTGTCGGCCGGTCGCATCACCAGGCGTATTCGTATCTGCTCGTGCACGATCCGCAGGGACTCACGAAGCAGGCGCAGCGCCGGCTCGAAGCGATCCAGCAGATGGAAGAACTCGGCGCGGGCTTCTATCTCGCGATGCACGACCTCGAGATTCGCGGCACCGGCGAAGTGCTCGGCGATAAACAATCGGGCGAGATTCACGAGATCGGTTTCCAGCTGTACACCGACATGCTCAACGATGCGGTGAAAGCGCTGAAGGAAGGCCGCGAGCCCGACCTCACCGCGCCGCTCGCCGCGACGACCGAGATCAACCTGCACGCACCGGCGATCCTGCCCGCGGACTATTGCGGCGACGTGCAGGAACGTCTGTCGCTGTACAAGCGGCTCGCGAACTGCGAACACGACGATTCGATCGACGGCATCCAGGAAGAACTGATCGACCGCTTCGGCAAGCTGCCGCCTCAGGCCCAGGCGCTCGTCGAAACGCACCGGCTGCGGCTCGCTGCGAAACCGCTCGGCATTTCGAAGATCGATGCAGGCGAAACGGTGATCGGCCTGCAGTTCATTCCGAATCCGCCGGTCGACGGCATGCGAATCATCGAGATGGTGCAGAAGCACAAACACATCAAGCTCGCGGGCCAGGACAAGCTGCGCATCGAGACGCGCACGCCTGATCTGTCGGTGCGTGTCGCGACCGTCAAGGAAACCTTGCGTGCGCTCGGCGCACCCGCGCGGGCTGCGGCTCCGGCTCGCTCGGCGGCTCGATAAACCGTCGGATAAACGGCCTTCCATCGAAGCTGCACACAAGCCCTACCGCAAGCCATTTCAAACGCATGCTGCAGCGCGCCAGAACGGCGCGCTGCATGCGCGTTACATAGCCCGGGGCGCGCTTTTTGGGTATGATCGAAAGACCATTCCGCCGGAGTTTCGTCATGTCTCAGGTCGTTGAATCCGCACAGACCGCCGCCGTTTCTGCCTCATCCTCTCCTGCTTCGCTCCCTTGGGTCACCCGCCTCGTGTCGATGGACACGGTCAGCCGCAATCCGAATCTCGGGCTGATCGAAACCGTGCGCGACGCGCTGCGCGGCCACGGCATCGAGTCGACGCTGACGCACGACGCAAGCGGCAAATGGGCGAACCTGTTCGCGACGATCCCCGCGCACGACGGTGAGACCAACGGCGGTATCGTGCTGTCGGGCCACACGGACGTCGTGCCCGTCGACGGTCAACAATGGGACAGCGATCCGTTCAAGCCCGAAGTGCGCGACGACAAGCTCTACGGTCGCGGCACCTGCGACATGAAGGGTTTCATCGGTGCGGCACTGACGCTCGTGCCGGAAATGCAGCGAACGAAGCTCGCGAAACCGATCCACTTCGCGCTGTCGTTCGACGAGGAAGTCGGCTGCGTCGGCGCGCCGCTGCTGATCACCGATTTGCTGAAACGCGGCATCAAACCCGAAGGCTGCATTGTCGGCGAGCCGACCAGCATGCGCCCGGTCGTCGCGCACAAGGGCATCAATGCGTACCAGTGCTGCATCCGCGGCCAGGCGTCGCATTCGTCGCTGACGCCGAAGGGTCTCAACGCGATCGAATACGCGGCACGGCTCATCTGCTACATCCGCGACATGGCCGACAAATTCCGCGCCGAAGGCCCGTTCGACGAACTCTACGACGTGCCCTTCACGACCGCGCAGACCAGCATGATCAAAGGCGGCAACGCGATCAACACGGTGCCGGCCGAATGCCGCTTCGAGTTCGAATTCCGCAACCTGCCCGCGCTCGATCCGGAACTGATCTTCGCACGCATCGATGAGTACGCACGCGACACGCTTCTGCCGAAAATGCTCGCCGAACATCCGTCGGCGGCGATCGAATTCCAGAGAATCTCATCGGCACCGGGCCTCGATTCGACCGAACAGGCCGCGATCACGCAGCTCGTGCGCGCACTCACCGCGAATCAGGAAAAGCGCAAGGTCGCCTACGGCACCGAGGCCGGTCTGTTTTCGCTCGCGGGCATTCCGAGCATTGTTTGCGGCCCCGGCGACATCCAGCAGGCACACCGGGCAAACGAATTCGTCGCGCTCGAACAGCTCGCGGCCTGCGAGCGTTTCCTGAGCAAGTTCGTGCACAGCATGTCCGTCGACGCGCATCCGCGCTAACGCATCGCACGCTACGCGGCCGGGGCACACCGGCCGCTGTTCCGGCCGCGCGCTGACCGTTGCCGCAGCCCGGAACGAAACACGCTCGAACCACATACGCCCTCGCAACCGAACCCGCACCATGTCCACCGCCACACCGCAACCCACCGACCACACCATCGACGGCGAACCGATCCCCACGCTCGATGAAATCGCCGCGCAGCATTTCACGCTCACACCGTGGGTCGTGCGCACACCCGTCTTCGACCGGCTCGATTTTCCGTCGCTCGAAGGCACGGTGGTCAACTTCAAGTTCGAACTGTTGCAGTCGGCCGGCAGCTTCAAGGCACGCGGCGCATTCACGAATCTGCTTGCACTCGACGAAGCGCAACGCAACGCGGGCGTGACCTGCGTATCGGGCGGCAATCATGCGGTCGCGGTCGCGTATGCGGCGATGCGTCTTGGCATCAGCGCGAAGGTCGTGCTGTTCCGCTCGGCGAATCCGGCGCGCGTTGCGCTGTGCAAGGCGTACAAGGCCGACATCGTGATCGCCGAGAATCCCGCCGAAGCGTTCGAGATCGTGCGCCGTGTCGAGGCCGAGGAAGGCCGTTACTTCGTGCATCCGTTCAACGGCTATCGCACCGTGCTCGGCACGTCGACGCTCGGCTACGAATGGGCGACGCAGACGCCGGACCTCGACGCGGTGATCGTACCGATCGGCGGCGGCGGCCTTGCAGCCGGCGTGTCGACGGCGCTCCGTCTCGCGAATCCGCGCGTGCATGTGTACGGCGTCGAGCCCGAGGGCGCGGACGCGATGAGCCGCAGCTTCGCGGCCAATCACACGATCAAGATGGGCCAGATGCACGGCATCGCCGACTCGCTAATGGCACCGCACACCGAGCAATACAGCTACGAGCTGTGCCGCCGTCATATCGACCGGATCGTCACCGTCAGCGACGACGCGCTGTGCTCGGCGATGCTCACGCTGTTCGCACAACTGAAGCTCGCGGTCGAACCCGCGTGCGCAGCAGCGACCGCCGCGTTGCTCGGACCGCTGCGCGAGACGCTGCAGGGCAAGCGTGTCGGTGTCCTGCTATGCGGGACGAATACCGATCCGCAGACCTTCGCGACTCATATCGAACGCGGACGTAAGGTGCAATGAGCGTGCAATGAGCGCGCGCGACGTGTGCCCAAACGCACACGCAAGCACACGCGCGCAACGGGGTCGCAGCAAAACACTACCCGTCGCGTGGAGGGTTGGCTATCATGGCGCCATCCACTTCAGGGAGGAACCCCATATGAGCATGGTCAAGGAATTCAAGGAATTTGCCCTCAAGGGCAACGTGATGGACCTCGCGGTCGGGGTCATCATTGGCGGTGCGTTCTCCACCATTGTCAATTCGCTGGTGAAAGACCTGATCATGCCGATCATCGGCGTGGTAACCGGTGGCCTCGATTTCTCGAACAAGTTCATCCTGCTCGGTCGCATTCCCGACAACTTCAAGGGCAGCCCCGAATCGTTTAAAGATCTTCAAACCGCGGGCGTCGCCGTGTTCGGCTACGGCTCGTTCATCACGGTGTTGATCAACTTCATCATCCTCGCGTTCATCATCTTTCTGATGGTCAAGTTCATCAACAACCTGCGCAAGCCTAAGGCCGACGAACCGCCGCCGGCACCGCCGGAAGACGTCGTGCTGCTGCGTGAAATCCGCGATGCACTGAAGGCACCGCGCTAACGTCTGCTTGCTGCTTTACTGCTGCATCTGCATCTCAAAAAAGAAGGCCTGCTCGCGTTGAACGCGGCAGGCCTTTTTATTTGGATGCAGTGCCGTCGATGCTGCGGCCTCAAGCCGTCGCGCTCTGCCCCTCGCCGTCTCCGCTCTCCAGCGCCTTCGCATTGGCCGCGCCTTCGATCAGCTGTTCGAGCTGGCTGAAGTTAACCGGCTTCGTCAAATGCGAATTGAAACCGGCTGCGAGACAGCGCCGCACATCCTCGTCGGTACCGAAGCCGGTCAGCGCGATTGCCGGCACGTTCGAATGCTCGCGATACGCCTTGATGAAATCGAGGCCGGTGCCGTCCGGCAGTCCCACGTCGCTGACGACGAGATCGAACGTATTCGTCTGCGTCGCGGCGAGCGCATCGGCGACGCAACCGGTGACCGTCACGTCGTGACCGAGCCCGCGGATCAACTGTGCCATTACCTCGGCTGTGTCGACGTGATCCTCGATCAGCAGGATGGTCAGCAGACCGGCCGGATGCGGCGCACTCGGCGGCGCGACGACCGGCTCTTCGATCGGCGCCTCGGCGGTCGGCATCGTGATCGAGAAGGTCGCACCGCAATGCGCGCCCGGACTGTGCGCCGTGACGGAACCACCGTGCGCGTCGGTGAGCGCCTTCGTGATCGCGAGGCCGAGACCCAGGCCGCCGAACTGCCGCGTCATCTGCTGGCTGCCCTGCTCGAATGCGTTGAAGAGCTTGCCGATCTGTTCGGGCTCGATGCCGATGCCGGTGTCCTCGATCGAGATATGGATCTGCATCCGCTCGTCGACAGTGCGTACATAGATGTGGCCGCCGTCCGGCGTGAACTTCGCCGCGTTGCGGATCAGGTTCCACAGCATCTGTTGCAGCCGCGCGCGGTCGGCGAGCACGTAGTGATGCGTCGCGTGCTTCTCGATGTGCACGTCCTGCTGCTTCACCTGGATCTCGCTGCGGAACAGTTCGAGCACGCTGTCGATCACTTCATGCACGTCGACGGTTTCCAGCGACAGCCGCAGCTTGCCGTTCGCCACCCGCGTAAGATCGAGCAGATCGTCGATCAAACGCGCTTCGAGTTCGATGTTGCGGCGGATCATCCGCACGCTCGAGCGCGCGCTGTCGGGCAGCTCGGGAATCAGTTCGAGTACGCGCGTGCCGGCAAGCACCGGCGTCAACGGCGTGCGCAGTTCGTGCGACAGCATCGCGAGAAAACGATCCTTCGCGCGGTTCGCATCTTCCGCGTTTTGCCGCGCCGCCTGTTCGGACTCGAGCAGCCGTTCACGCTCCTCGGTCGCTTCACGCTGCTGATGGATATCCGTGCAGCTGCCGAACCACTGCGTCACAGTGCCGTTCGGCTCGCGCATCGCGACGATGCGCGCATCGAACCAGCGATACGCGCTGTCGTGACGACGAATCCGCAATTCGTGCTGATAGTCGGTCGTGCCGCTGCGCACGGTCTTCAGCCAGGTGCGGCGAATTTCGTCGCGATCTTCCGGATGCACCGCGTCGAGCCACGCGAGACCGTGCGACATGCTGTCGCTCAAGCCCGTGTATTCGCGCCACTGCTTCGACACGAAATCGCAGCTGCCCTCCGCGTCGCAGGTGAGTACCAGGTGAGGCAGCGCTTCGGACAGTGTCCGGTAATGCGCCTCGCGGTCGCGCAGCATCTGCGCATCGGCGGATGCCTTCTGCAGACGCACCTGCGACAACACACGCTCGACCGCTTCCGGCAGATAGTCGAGATAATCGCCGGACTTCGGCACGACGTCCGACACGCCGGAGCGCAACGCTTCGATCACGCGCGATTCGTCGGTGAAACCGGTGACGAGGATCGCCGGAATGCGCACGCCCTCGCCCCGCAGACGACGGAAAAAATCGAGGCCCGATTCCGGCCCATCGAGCTGGTAGTCGAGCACGAGGAGATCCGGCGCACCGTCGACGATGCGCGCCCGCGCGTCGCCGACCGAACGGCTCGCGGCCACGCGACACCCCGCGCGTTCGAGCGACTTGCGCGCGAGCCGCAGGATGCCCTCGTCGTCGTCGACGACAAGCACGTAGGCAGCGGGATGCGTGAAAACGTCTTCGGTCATGCGGGCTCTTCTCGGAGTCGGCCGGTGTTGATCGGGGCAAAAGCAGGGGCAAAAGCAGCGGCGCGGCAGGGCCTCGTGCCGCACACCGGACAGACCGCCACGCCCCCGTTCAACTCATAGCGTAGCGGAATGCGGTCGGCTTGCGCTTACGGTTTCGAAAGCGGATGGCCGGGCGGCAGCTTCACCACCTGCAGGAAAAAGCCGAGTCGCCGCACAGCTTCGATAAACGCGTCGTACTCGACGGGCTTCGTGATGTAGACGTTGCATCCGAGTTCGTAGCAGCGCGCGATCTCACGCGGATCGTCGGTCGTGGTCAGCACGATCACCGGCACCGCTGCGGTCGTCGGCGACGTCTTCAGCCGGCGCAGCACCTCGAAGCCGTCAACGCGCGGCATCTTCAGATCGAGCAGCACGACGAAATTGGTCAACTGCGCGGGCGGCGGCCGCGAGTCCGCTTCTCCACCGCCGGCGCCTGCAGCCGCGCTTGCTGTACCACCCGTTGCTCCCCCGAAAAAATAATCGAGCGCTTCCTGCCCGTCCGAAAACCGCATGAATCCATTCGATATGCCGGCACGCCTCAGGTTGCGTTCGACCAGGGTCGCGTGTCCGTCATCGTCCTCGATCAGGATGATGCCGACCGTGTCCCCGTTTGTGGTTGTCATGTAACTGCCTCCGTGGCTTTGATCTGTCTGCGCCGCGATAGTAATCGATCGGGTCATGCGAACCTCACCGGTTGTTCGGGCAGCACGACGAAGAACGTCGAGCCCGCCCCTTCCGCCGACTCCACCCAGACGCGCCCGCCATGCCGCTCGACGATCCGTCGCACGAGTGCGAGGCCGATGCCGTCGCCCTTCGCGACGTCGCCGTGCAGGCGCTGGAACGCGCGGAAGGTCTTCGACAGGTAGGCGGCGGGAATGCCAAGCCCGTTATCGCGTACATAGTAAGTGCGCATGCGCGTCGATGCAGGAATCAGCGAGCCGGGCGAGCCTTGCAGGCCAGGTGTCGGTGACCCGGCGGGCGGTGCGTCGGCGGTTTCGGGTTCGAGCGCGCCGACCTCGATCCGGCCGGGTCGGGCCGGGTCGAGAAAATTCACGGCATTGTCGATCAGTTGACCGAAGACCTGCTCGATCGCCGCCGGGTCGCCCCAGGCCGGCGGCAGGTCGCGCACCGTGACGAGCGCGGCGCGCTCGTGGATCGCGCTCTGCAGTGCATCGACGACCCGCGCAACCGCGCGACCCACGCTCACCCGCTGCCACTGATATTCGAGCCGCCCGGCGCGCGAGATGCGCAACAGCGCATCGATGATCGACGCTGCGCGTGTGACCGCCGTGCGCAGAAACTGCAGCGATTCGCGGATGTCGCCATCGAGCACGCGCGCAAGGCGCTTGTGCTCGGTCTCCGGTAGATGTGCGGCCTCGACCACGGTGTTCAGTTCGTCGCACGACACCTGCAGCTCCTTCGAAAACCCCTGCAGGTTCACGAGTGGCGAGCGCAGATCGTGCGACACGCTGTAGATGAACATCTCGTTGTCCTGGGTTTCCTGGCGCAGTTCCTCGTTGACGCCGGCCAGCTCAGCGGCCCGCGTTTCGAGCCGCGCCTTGAGCACCGCCTGGTCGCGCTCGGCGACCCGCAGCCGTGCGCTGGTCCGGTGCAGTACCGTGTCGAGCGCGGCGATTTCGTCGTTGCCGGACAGCGGCGCGGTCATCGGCTGGCCGCTGCCGAGCCGGGCCGCGTTGTCGGTCAGCACGTCGAGCCGACGCCCGATGTTGCGCGCGAACGCGGCTGCGGTCGCCGCCCAGATCAGCATCGAGCCGACCACGGCGGCGATCAGCGCGTACTGCTGACGTTCGCGCGTATGCGCAAGCGACGCGCTGCGCTCCGCGTCGAGCCGCGATTCCTCGGCGATCAGGGTATTCAGTTCGTCGCGGAACGCGGCGATCTGCGTCGGCATGTCGCTGCCCTCGTCGGCGGCGAACGGGGCCGTGCTGCGTCCTTCGCGCAACGCCTGGGCGATTTCGTTGGCCTGCTTGCGGTACGCCTCGATCTCGCCGCGCATCCGCTGCACGCGCGCGAGTTGCTGCGGCGTGTCCGCGACCAGTTGCTCCAGATGCGTGAGCCGGTCCGACAGGTCGACCCACACCGCATGCCGGTCGATGAACGACGCGTCGCCGACGACGATCCCCGTGCGCACCCGCGCCGCCTGGCGCAACAGCGGGTCGATCACCGAGGACGCCTGATAGAGAATCTGCTTGCTGTTGGTCGACCACTGCGCGGCCTGCGTCGTGCGCTCCTGCGCGTCGAACACGACGCCGAGCAGCACCAGTTCGACGGCGCTCGGCACCGCGATCAGCAGCAGACCTTTTGTGAAAAGTTTCATGTTCGCCAGGCAGATTTTTGAGCCGCGTCTGAACCGCGAAAAGACGCCCGGCCGACACGCCGAAAGCAAGTCTCGAGGCTGACCGCGCAGCGGATTCGCGCGCGGGGCACCAGCGGATCGAGAGCCATTATCGACGTGATTTTGGGATATTTCAACGTAGACCGGGACAAGCGGCGGCGCACACAAAACCGCGCATTTTTTTACGGTGACGGAAGGCAATGCGCGGTGTGGGAGTCTATTATGAAGACAATGGATGCGGGGGCGCGAGCGTGCGGCGCGACTGGTTCGGCACGCTTCGTGCGACTCGTGATTCGCATTGGGTCGTAGCGGAACGTCGAATGACCGTGAATCCGGCATTCCCGTATGCTATAAAAGATCGACGTGCGGCGCGCGAAGCCGGGAGTGGTCGCATGAAAACGCTGCGGTTTGTGCAATTCTTTTTCAGGCGAATTTTTATGTCCTTCCCGAAGAAGCGTAGGCGTGCGAAGGCAGACGGGGACGAGTCGTTTCTGTCCGTGCTGCGACATTTCAAGCCGTTCAGCCAGCTCGACACGAAGATCACGCGCGCCCGTGCGCAGGACGAGCCTGTCCTCTATGCGCATGTGCTGCCGGGGCTCGACGTGCTCCTGTGCAGCGTGCGCGGCGCACAGCCGCCGTACCCGGCCGTTGCCGAACTACGGCGGCGCTGCATCGAATCGATTGCGAATGCGCTGGAGCAGCCGCTCGATGGACTCGAGAACGGCGGCTACTGGTATGAGGCCGACGGCTTCGGCTTCCTGGTGTTTGCGAGCCGGGCTCGCGCCCGCATCCTGCCGGAATTCGGCGCGACCCGCGCAGCGGGCATCGGTGCACGGCGCGGCGTGCGCCGCGATGCCGCCGGCGACGCGACGCCGCGTTCGCTGCGCTAGACGGTTGTCTCACAGGCGGGCGCTGCGCGCCTGCCTTGCCGTGCTGTTCATTCGAGGGGTGCGGTCGGCCCCGTCGCCGGTCCTGTAGATCCCCTTCTCTGCCGTTGTTGAACAATCCGCGCCGACGCGACCGTTTGGATTGCTCGCACCGTTCAATCACCTGTCGCAACGCAAGACCACACAGTGTCCATGCGTTGCGTTGCGTCGCGTCGAGTTCAACTCCCCTTGTATTGCGATGCCTCCGCAGGCGAAAGCGTACGCGGTGCGGCGGACTTCGCAGCCGGCTTGCCCGTCGCCGCAGCCGGTGCCGACGCCGACGCGCTGCCCGGTGCGCCCTTCAACGGCGGCTGCGCCTTTTCCTTCTGACCGGGCGGCGGCGCGGTTGTCCGCGTATTCACCTGAGCCAGCAACTCGTTGCACGGCAGCGGCTTGTTGTTGCTCGGCGCGATCAGCGGAATCAATGCAGCGAACGGATTGATCAGCCCGAGGCCGATCATCGCGCCGCCGCGCAGCGCGAGTGCCGCCGCATCGACGCCGACGTGCGGGTTCGCGAACGTGCCCTTCACGTACAGCGGCGAGCGCAGCGTGAACACACGGAAGCCCTTCGTATGCGGATGCACACCGAGATCGAGCGACTCGTCGCGCAGATTGATGTGACCGTCGATGTTGATCACCGCGTCGTCGGTATCGAGCGCGAAGACGCGCGAATCGAGTACGCCGTTCGTCGCGACGAAGTCGGCAGCCGCGCAGTTGATCTGCACATCGCGGTTGCCGAACAGCTTCTCGTACACGACGTTCGCGACGTTCAGTCCCGCCGCCTCCATCAGCAGGCGGCTCACCGTGCCCTGCGTAACGAGCGCCTTCACTTCACCGTTCGACGTCGCCGCGAGCGCCGCCGGCGAATTGCCGGTCGCGGACAGCGCCGCATCACCGTTGATTTCGCCGAGCGCGCTTTGCATCGTCTTGAAGCCGGGGAACAGCTGCTTCAACTTCAGATGCCGCGCCGACGCCGATACGCGGCCCTTCAGCGGCGCGCTGCTGCCGTCGAGATGAATGTCGGTGGAGAGCGTGCCGCCCGCGACGCCGAAGCGCAGCGGCGTCAACGCCAGCACCCCATCCGTCATCACGACGTGCGTGTAGAGATCGGTGATCGGCAGGTTCTCGTTCTTCAAGATGCGCTTGCCGGTGAACTCGACGTCCGCGTCGATCGCTTTCCAGCGGTCGGTGCGGAATTCCTCGACCGGCAGCACGCGGCCGGACGGCTGCTTCGCCGCGTCGCCGCGCTTCGCCTTGCTCGCGTTGCTGTCCGCGCCGATGACCGGCGCGAGATCGGCGAACTGCAGCAGATTCGACACGAGCTTGCCCTGCAGCAGCGGCCGTGGCTCGCGCTGCGTGTACGTCAACGTGCCGTTCAGGTCGCTACCGCCGACCCGGCCTGTAAAGTTTTCATAGCGGAACGTGCTGCCGCCGCGCTTGAAGTTGCCGATCAGACGGCCATCGGTTGCATACGGCGGCGTGTCGGGCAGCGTGACACCGGTCAGCGCGTACAGATGCGCCATGCTCGAGCCCTGCAGCCACAGACGCAGGTCGACCGCAGCGAGATGTGCGGGATCGGTCAGCGTGCCGACCAGTGCGACGCGCAGGTCGCCGGCTTTCACGTCAGCCTGGACCGGGAACGGCCGGTCCGCGTCCTGCAGCGCGAGTACGCCGCCGACCTTGCCGCTGCCGGACAACGGCGTGTGATTGTAGGTGCCCTTGATGGTCCAGCCGAGCGCATAGGATTGCACGTCGGGTTTCTTCGTCGCGGGGACGGAGGACGCGCCGGATGCCGCTGAAACAACCGACGCCCCCGATGCACTTGCGACGCTGGCCGCGTCAGTCGCCGACGCAGCCGAAGCCGCCGAAGCCGCCACCGCTTCCGACTGCGCCGCGAGCCGCTTCGCCCCCTGCTTGCCGACCACCTGCGCCGACGCGTTGTGCGACGCCGTCTCCTGCTGCTTCATCACTTCGCCGAGCGGGATCGGCTGACCGAGCGTATCGATGGTCATCTGCACGTCGGTCTTCGACTTCTGGTCGGACAGCGCGACGTAGCCCTTCGCGAACACGATGTCGTGCAGGTCGAGCTTCCACTCGGACGGCCCGGTCGATGCGGGCAGCTTGAACGTCCAGTTGTTGCGGTTATCGAGCAGCCGTTCGAGATCCACCGACGGATTCACCAGATTGATCTCCGGAATCACGATGTCGTGCGCAAGCAGCGGCAGCACCTCGACCTCGAAATCGATCTCGTCGAGCGTCGCGAAGTGCTTCTGCTTCGACCAGTCGGGATTGGCGACCGTGATGTTGGCCGCCGAGAACCGTGGCCAGGGCACCCAGCCGCGCCAGCCCGTCTCGCCGACCGGATGCTTCCAGCCCACCTTGAGATCGCCCTCGATCGCAAACGGCCGGCCGATTGCCTGACTCACCTTGTCGTTGACCCACGGCCGCGCGCGGTTCCAGTCGAACGTCAGAATGAATACAGCAAGCGCGGCGACGATGACCACGATAATCGCGACGAGCCATGCGATGATCTTGCCCATCGTTTTTCCGAGATTGCGCGACGACGTCATGAACACTCCCTTGTTTTTCTCGTCATTCGTACGACAGGTACGACAGCACGCCACGTGCCCAGTTCGCGGAAAGTTGCGCGGCGCACCGCAAAAGTCGCGCCAGGCCCTATGACCGCAGTCGTTCCCACCACTCCGTTGATTGCCGCCGAGGATATCGCACGACGCGACCCGCAGCGCGGCCAGTGGCTATTGCATCCGACGCGCATCGAAGTTCACGGCGGCGAACGCGTATCGATCACCGGGCCGTCGGGCTCGGGCAAGAGCGTGTTTATGCGCGCGCTGGCATTGCTCGATCCACTCGACGGCGGACGGATTCTGTTTCGCGGCAACGCCATAGGGCGAGCCGCGATTCCGCGTTACCGGCGCAGCGTCGCGTATATCCGGCAGCGGCCTGCGCTGATCGACGGCACCGTCGAGGACAACCTGCGCTATCCGTACACGCTGCGCGCGTATCACGATGTGCGCTTCGATCGCGAGCGCGCGGCGTCGCTCGCTGCGCAGGCAGGTCGTCCCGGCGACTTCCTCGCGAAGCGCGCAAGCGAGCTGTCCGGTGGCGAAGCGCAGATCGCCGCACTGATCCGCGTGTTGCAACTCGATCCCGACGTGCTGCTGCTCGATGAGCCGACCGCATCGCTCGACCCCGCGTCGTCGCATGAGATCGAAGGACTGATCGATACGTGGTTCGCCGCCGACGCAACCCGGCACGCATCGCTATGGATTTCGCACGACCCCGCGCAAGCGCTGCGCATGGCCTCGCGCCATCTGACGATGAACGCCGGCGTGCTCGGCGAAACCGCCAACACCACCGAGGAATCCATTCGATGACGCTGCAAAACCTGAGCCTCTGGGACCTCGGCATCGCGGCGCTGCTGATCGTCGTGAACGGTGCGCTGTCGGTCGTGCTGAAACTCGATCTCGAACGCAAGCTCGCGTGGGCGGCAGTGCGCACCGTCGTGCAGTTACTCGCGATCGGCTACGTGCTCGGCTGGGTGTTCCGCTACGGCCATTGGTACGTCGTGCTGCCGCTGATCGCGCTGATGACCTTGATCGCCGGCTTCGCAGGCGCGCAGCGCGGTTCACGCACGTACGCGGGTCAGCGCGTGGACAGCATCGTGTCGATCTGGATCAGTTCGTGGCTCGTCGCTGCGGTCGGGTTGTTCGCGGTGATCCGCATCCATCCCTGGTACGAGCCGCAGTATGCGATTCCGATTCTCGGGATGATCCTCGGCAACACGTTGACCGGTGTGTCGCTCGGCATCGAACGGATGCTCGGCGAACTGACCGCGCGACGCGATCGCGTCGACATGGCGCTCGCGCTCGGCGCGACGCGCTGGGAAGCGGCTCAAGGGCCCGCGCGCGAAGCGGTGCGTGCGGGAATGATTCCGACGCTGAACCAGATGGCGGTGGTCGGCATCGTGAGCTTGCCCGGCATGATGACGGGCCAGGTGCTGGCCGGTCAGTCGCCGTTGCAGGCCGTCCGCTATCAAATCGTCATCATGTTTCTGATCGCTGCATCGTCGGCGCTCGGCACGGTTGGCGCGGTGTTGATGACTTACCGGCGTGTGTTTTCGGCGGAGCACCGGTTTCTGGCGTCGAAGCTGATCGAGCGTGAGACTTAGAGACGGAGGTGAACGTCGGCGACGGAGTATCGATAGCCTGAAGAGCGCGTGTACTTCGCGGAGGATCGGTTTCCGTCGCGACGATTGATTTGATCGAACGCGCGAGAGGGGGCCGGCGCCGAACGCGTCGGTGAAGCGAACGTGCTCGACGGAGCGACTATTTAGCGAGCGGTTGATCGGGCGCGCAGCGTCAATGCAACGCCGAACGCTCGACCGCGTCCTCGTCAAACCGCCCTACTGGATCGCGACCACCCAAACGCTTTACCTACGCGCCGACACCGCGATCTGCGTACCGTCGGCGAGCGTCAGCGTCTTCGTGCTGCCGTTGGTCGGCATCATGAAGTGCGTGACCTGGCTCACGGATGCGGCGTTCGGACATTTCAGCGCCTTGCCCGCCTTCGTCACGGCCTTGGTGCCGTGCGGCGTCTGTGCCTGAAAACTTAACTGAACGTTCGCGGTGCCGTCATCGGCGACGACCGGTGCGATGCGCACCTGGATCTGGCGGATCATCGCGCCGTTCGCATCGAGTGCCAGCGACGAATAATCCGGACACTGTTCGGGCGCGGCGACGGGACCACCGGGCGGCGTCATCTTCCACGTGTAGTCGTCGGACTGGCCGGAGCGGATCGTGCGCGTGTCCTGCGCATTGCCGAACTGCTTCGACGTGACCTTGACGGTGTAGCGGATCGGCCCGTCGGTGGCGGCCTGCGAGGTGATCTTGATGGGTGGAGCAGCCAGCGCTCCGGAGGGCGCGAGCGCGACCAGTGAGCAGGCGGTGAGCGAAAACGCAAACGAAGCGGCAACGCGAACGGCGGGAGCGGCGAAAAGTCTGAAGCTGGGGCTCATACTGTCACCTCGTTGTTGTGCCGCCGCGCGGTCCATCGAGGCCGCGCGGCTGTCTCGAGCATGATGCCCTGCCAGTCTACCGCGAGGCGCTGCGTTGTGCGCCTCGAGAGGCGCCAGGTGTTACCCCGCTTGCGGCCGCGCGTTTTCCTGTTGCGTCGTTTGGTATCTCGTTAATGAGGCTACGAAGTGGCTACGAAGTGGCTGCGCAGTTGCAGCGCAGTTACTGCGAGCTTGTTGTTACGCGAAGCCGTAGCGCCGACCAGTCACCAACCGCTCGACATCACCGGGGCTGCTACGGAAGTGCCACGCCGTTGCCGCGAGCTTGCCACGAAGTTGCAACGCAATCGCGACGAGCCCACCGCTCCGCAAAGCCGCCCCGCCGACGCTCAGAACCCGCTCAACACCAGCTTGCCGATCGCGCGCCCTTCCTCAAGCAGACGATGCGCACGACGCACGTTCTCCGCATTGATCGGCCCGAGGTTCTCGCCGACCGTCGTGCGCAGCGTGCCCGCATCGACGAGCCGCGCGACTTCGGTCAGCAGCTTGTGCTGTTCGATCATGTCGGGCGTGCCGAACATCGAGCGCGTGAACATGAACTCCCAGTGGAACGCCGAGCTTTTCGCCTTCAGCAGTTCGACCGCGACCGGCTTCGCGTTCTCGACGATCGTGCAGATGCCGCCCTGCGGTTTGATGACGGCGGCCGCCGCCGGAAAATGCGTGTCCGTGTCGTTGAAGATCAGTACGTAATCGACCTGCTCGATGCCGAGCGCTTTCAACTGCGCGGGCATGTCGCCGAAGTGATCGACGATGTGATCCGCGCCGAGTTCGGTCGCCCACTTCGCCGATGCGGGACGCGACGCGGTCGCGATCACCTTCAGCCTGGCGAGCTGCTTCGCGAGCTGGATGCCGATCGATCCGACACCGCCCGCTCCGCCGATGATCAGCACCGAGCGCCCTTCGTCCGCGCCCTGCGGCGACACGCCGAGGCGATCGAACAGCGCTTCCCATGCGGTGATCGCGGTCAGCGGCAATGCGGCCGCGTGCGCGAAGTCGAGCGAGGCCGGCTTGCGTCCGACGATCCGTTCGTCGACGAGGTGATATTCGCTGTTCGCGCCCGGCCGCGTGATGCTGCCCGCGTAGAACACCGGATCGCCGACCTTGAACAGCGTCACGTCCGGACCGACCGCCGCGACCGTGCCGGCCGCGTCCCAACCGAGTACGCGCGGCGCTTTCTCGACGGTGTCCTTCGGCGAGCGGACCTTGTAGTCGACGGGATTCACGGAGATCGCCTCCACCTTCACCAGCAGATCGCGGCCAGTGGCCTGCGGTTGCGGCAACTCGACGTCGAGCAGCGCTTCGGGATGGTCAATGGGCAGATAACGATGCAGACCGACGGCTTTCATGATGACTCCTGGTTCGTGATGCGAATAACGGAATGGATAGCTGGACCCTTGGCCGGCGTATGTCTGCGTCCATGCGCCGACCGGATGACCGTCATCGTAGGCCGTTCGTTATTCTTTTAAAACCGTCATAATCGCTAAAACATCTTTTTGGTTTTCAGAAGAATGGCGACTTCCTCTTCCTCTGTATCGTCCGCTGCCTCGGGCCGTATCGAGCGCGATCGGCTCGATCTGCTGGATGTCGCGCTGTTCGTGCGCGCGGCGCTGCTCGCGAACGTGTCGGCGGCGGGACGCGAGTTCGGGCTGTCGGCGGCGGTCGCAAGCGCGCGGATCGCGCAGCTCGAAAAACTGCTCGGCGCGCGGCTGCTGCATCGGACCACCCGCCGCATCAGTCTCACGCAGGACGGCGAAGTCTTCATGACGCAGGCGCAGACGCTGCTCGACACCGCCGACGCCGCGCGCGCGTCGGTCGGACGCGGACGGGCCGAACCGCAGGGACGGTTGCGGGTTGCGATGTCGTCGTCGTTCGGGCGGCAGCATGTGTCGCCGGTGATCCCCGAATTCCTGCGGCAGCATCCGGGCGTCAGCGTCGATCTGCGCATCACCGATCAACTGGTCGATCTCGTCGACGCGGGCATCGACGTCGCGATCCGGCTCGGCGCGATGAAGGACTCATCGCTGGTCGCGCGACGGCTCGCGACGAATCGACGCGTGATCTGCTGCTCGCCCGCGTATCTCGCCGAGCATGGGACGCCACGTCATCCGTCGGATCTCGCCTCGCACGAATGCATCGTGCTGTCGAATCAACGCGACTGGTCGTTCGTCACGCCGGCGGGCACGGTCGGCGTGCGCGTCGGCGGGCGGCTCGACGTCGACAACGGCGAGGTGATCCGCGACGCGTTGCTCGCGGGCTTCGGCATCGCGCTCAAATCAACGTGGGACGTCGCGCCGTATCTGCGCAGCGGCGAACTGGTGAGCGTGCTCGACAGCTATCCGCTCGCGGACATCGTCGCGATCTGGGCGGTCTATCCGAGCCGCGCATTCGTGCCGCCGAAGACGGTCGCGTTCGTCGATTTCCTTGCCGCGCATTTTGGCGATCCGCCGTATTGGGATCGCGAGCCGTCGAGCTGATCATTTCCGCTGCGGTTTCTTTTCCGGCTTCTTCTCCGCTGTGTTCGCATGTGCGTCGTTCTGCGTGCGCGTCTGATAGTCGTCGCCGCCACGACGGTCCGTATCCTCCAGGCCGCGCTCGATATCCTCGTGCGCCTGCCTGCCGACGTCGCGCGGATTGCCCTCATGTTGCGACTCCGGCTGCTGATCGGTTTCATGCGGCAGCGGCGCCGATTCGTCCTTCGATGAACGCGACGGTTCGCCGTCACGCTGCGGACGTTTAGCATCACTGCCTGTCGATACTTCGGTCGATGATTTCATTGGTTCCTCCTGTTCGGGTTCGGACGTTCATCTAAGGCTTCAGGCCGAGCCGTTTGCGCATCTCCGTGGTAATCCGCTGACGCGTCTTCGCATACGCGGCCCACGGGTCGCGCTTCAACGCAGCGAGCCTTTCATGCAGGTTTGCGACCGTCCATTGATCGCCACGTTGCGTCTGTTCGAGTTCGTCCCACGCGATCGGCACCGACACACCAAGGCCCGGCCGCGCCCGCACCGAATACGCAGCAACCGTGCTCGACCCACGGCCATTACGCAGATAGTCGACGAAGATCTTGCGACGCCGGTTCTGCTTGCCCATCTTCGCGGAGAAGTGCTGCGGCAACGTCGCGGCCATGTGCTGCGCGACCGCCTGCGAAAACGCTTTCACGTCGTCCCAGCCCGCGTGCTTCACGAGCGGCACGACGACGTGCAGCCCTCGCCCGCCGCTCGTCTTGCAGAACGATACGAGACCGAGTTCGTCGAGCAGCGTGCGCGTCAGCTGCGCGGCTTCGATCATCCGTTCCCAGCCGAGCGCCGGGTCCGGGTCGAGGTCGAACACCACGCGGTCAGGCTTCTCGATGTTCGACGCGACTGCATTCCACGTATGCAGCTCGACGGTGCCCATCTGTGCGGCGCCGATCAATGCGTCGACGCTTTCGATCGTGATCAGCGGTGGATGCTCCGGGTCGAGCCCGGGGTGCTGCGTCACGTGCGGGATCGCGAGCTTCTGGCTGTGCTTCTGGAAGAACAGCTCGCCGCCGATGTCTTCGGGCGCTCGCACCAGAGCAACCGGGCGATCGCGCAGATGCGGCAGCATCTGCTTAGCCACCGATTCGTAGTAGCGCACGAGATCGAGCTTCGTCGTATGCGTGGTTTTGTCGATCACGCGATCGGGGTGCGAGATGCGGACGCCGGCGATGGTGGTCGGTGTTGGGGTGGATTGGCGTGGGGTTTTTGCGGGCGCTTTCACAGGCGCTTGTGCTGACGTCTTTGTTGGGGTCCTAGTAGACCTTTTCGCTGGCGTCTTCGTTGACGTTTTTGCTGACGTCTTCGCTGGGGCTTTCGCAGTCCCTTTCGCTGCTGTCTTCGCCGATGTTTTAGCTGACGTCTTCACCGATTTCTTCGCCGACGTCTTCGAAGCTCCCCGCGCAGCCCCTTTCGACGACACCTTCGATGACTCCTTCACGGATTCCCGCGTCGAGGTCCTTCGCTTCGTCGCTTTTGCTCGGGGCGACGTTGCGTCACGTGAACCCATATCGGCTTCTTCAGTAGCGCTTTCCTGCTGCACGTCGGCTCCTTTGCGCGGTGCTTCCCTGACGATCTGCCGCGCGGGTTTATCGTCGCGCAGGCTAACGAACGACGCCTGACGCACGATGCGTTCATCGGTCCATTCCGCGAAGTTGCATTCCGCGACGAGTTCCGGCTTCACCCAGTGAACCGGCGTGCGACTGCGTTCGCGCGGCGCCTCGGCGAACGGCATCTTTGCAGCCGTACGGGCATCGAGTTCACGTTTGACCGAACGCAACAACGCCGCATCGAAACCGGTACCGACGCGGCCGGCATAACGCAGTTTGCCCTTCGCGTCGTACACGCCGAGCAGCAACGCACCGAAACCACTACGACTCCCCGCCGGCTCGGTATAGCCGCCGATCACAAACTCCTGACGCCGTCGACACTTCAGCTTGATCCACGACGGCGAGCGTCCAGACCGGTACACGCTATCCGTGCGCTTGCCGATGATCCCTTCGAGCGCCATGTCGCAGGCGCTTTTCAGCAATGCGTCGGCAGTGAAACCGAAGTCGTCGGAGAAACGCAGCGCGTCTCCATGTTTCGAATCACGCGACGCAAGCGGCTCCAGCAACGCACGCAGAATCGCGCGACGCTGCACGAGCGGCACATGACGCAGGTCATAGCCATTCAGATAGGGCACGTCGAACAGATACAGCACGATGTCCTGCGGACGATTCGCATCGAGTGCGTTCTGCAGCTTCTGGAAGCTCGGCACGCCGTCGGCATCGAGCACCACTGCCTCTCCATCGAGCCACGCGCTGTCGACGTCGAGTTGTTCGAGCGCTTTCGCCTGGCGGGAGAACTTCGCGGTCCAGTCGTTTCCCGCGCGCGTATGCAACGCGATGCGACCGGCCGCGCGCTTTGCGTGCCGGTCGATCCGCGCGAGCACGCGATAGCCGTCGAACTTGATCTCATACGCCCAGGCTTCGCCGGCGGGCGGCGCATCGACGAGCGTGGCGAGCTGCGGCGCGAGCGTCGCGGGCAACACGGCCTTACGTGCGCCTTCGATTGCCGGTTCGACAGCGAGCGTGCGCAGCGATTCCGTCGTGCGGTTCGCGACGATGTCGGTTTGATGGGCGGCGGTCGTGCTGCGGGTTTTCTTCGTCGACGGATGCGTGACGTCGGTTCCGTGGGCGGCAGCAGTGCTGCGGGTTTTCTTCGTCGATGAATACGCAATGTCCACATCACGCGCCGTGCGTTTTGCGGCCTTTTTTACGCGCTCCGAACTCTCGCCCTCTCCCTCCATCACACTGCCCGGCAGCGCGTCGAGCACATCGAACTCGCTTTCGCTGCGCGCGTCGTCGTCGCGTTCCTTGATCAGCAGCCATTGCTCCTTGTCGCCGCTGCCGCGCATCGTGCTGCGCACCAGTGCCCAACCGCCGTGCAGCTTGTCGCCGTCGAGCCGGAACTTGAGCTTGCCCGCGCGGTACGCATCGCGTGCAGCATCGACGCCGCCTACCGGTTCCCACGTGCCGCGATCCCAGACGATCACCGTGCCCGCACCGTAATTGCCTTCGGGAATCTCGCCTTCGAACGATCCGTATTCGAGCGGATGGTCCTCGACGTGGACCGCGAGCCGTTTCACCGACGGGTCAACGCTCGGCCCCTTCGGAATCGCCCACGATTTCAACGCCCCATCGAGTTCAAGCCGGAAATCGTAGTGCAGGCGCCGCGCGTGATGCTCCTGGATCACGTACGCGAGTGCGTGCGTGGCTGCGCGTTTTCCCGACGAGCCGCGTCTACGACGCGTAGCAGCACCCGACGGCTCCGGTGTCTCGTCGAAACGACGCTTGCGCTGATAGGTATCGAGTCGGTCCGCCATGTCAGTTCGCTAAAGAGAGTCCGCCCGCTCACGCCGCGCGGCGTTTGCGATGCGACGTTTCTCGCGATGGGCTCGCTGCAGGGCTTTTGCGTTTCGCGGGTTTTGCCCGGGACGTGGTCTTGCGAGCGGCGACCTTACGGGAAGTGCTGCGACCACTGCCTCCCTCTTCGTCCTCATCATCGGACTCAACCGACGCGGATGCGTTGCGTCCATGCCCGTTCGCGGCCGCTTTGCCCCGCCCCCGCCCAAGACTCCGCTTCAACAGATCCGACAGATCGAGAATCTCCGCCGACCGACGCGTCTCGCGCGGCTCGTCCACCTCCGATATTTCCTCGGTCTTGCCCGCCTTTATCTTCCGTTCGACCAGCGCCATGATGTCGTCGCGGAACGTGTCGTGATACTGCGCGGGGTCCCACGTATCGCTCATGTCGTCGATCAGCTTCTTCGCCATCGCGAGTTCGCGTGCGGTGACGCCGGCCTTGCGATCGCTTTCGGGCGGCAGTTTCAGTTCGTCGACGTCGCGCACTTCGTCGACCCAGCGCAGCGTATTCAGCGCAAGCACCGGACCGACCGCGATCAGCGCCGCGAGATGCTGCTTGTTGTGCAGCACGACGTTCGCGATACCGATCTTGCCCGACGCCTTCAGCGCCTCGCGCAGCAGCGCGTAGACCTTCTCGCCCTTGCGGTCCGGCGCGAGGTAGTACGGCGTATCGAGGTACAGGAACGACACGTCGGGCGCATCGACGAACGCGAGGATGTCGACGGTTTGCGTCGACTCCGGATTCGCCGAGCGGATCTCGGCATCGGACAGCACGACGTAATGGTCCTTCTCGTACTCGAAGCCGCGCACGATGTTCTCGCGCGTGACTTCCTTGCCGGTGCGCTTGTTGATCTGCCGGTAGCCGATCGGATCGATCGAGCGCTTGTCGAGCAGATTGAAACCGACCTTCTCCGACTGCGTCGCCGGATAGAGCTGCACCGGCACGTGCACGAGGCCGAAACTGATTGCGCCTCTCCAGATCATGTGAGCCATCGCGAGTGCTCCGGGGTGCGGGACCTGTAGCGCAGCAGCAAGCGTGCCAAGGCTGCGCGCCATGCCGCGTGCGCGTGGCGCGCAGCGTTACGCGCCAGTCCTGTAACTCTTGCGACGGTGGAGGAAAAATCTACGGCTGCTGCGAGAAAACGGCGGGCTTTGCGGCGTACGCAAAACGGGTTTGCAAATCAGACGATTGTTCCGTCCTTCTCCTTTTATGAAAATCGACGCGCTACCCGGGATATCGCTTCCACGGTCAAGCAACGCAAACCCCTTAACTTCCCAATCGACATGACCATGAAAAATCCCACTGTCGTTCTCGTGCACGGCGCACTCTCCGATGCTTCAATATGGACGTCGGTCATCGCGCAATTGCAGCTACAAAACTATCGCGTGCTCGCTCCGGCACTGCCGATGCGCAGCTTGACCACCGATATCGCCTACCTCGACAGTTTTCTCGCCAGCATCGACGGTGAGGTCGTGCTGGTCGGTCACTCGTACGCAGGCTCGGTGATCTCTCATGCACCGCGTCGCGAGAATCAGATACGGGCACTGGTCTATGTCGCCGCATTTCAACCCGACACGGGAGAGAGCGCAGGCGAACTCAATGGCCGCTTTCCGGGTAGCAAACTGGGACCGGATACCCTTGCATTCGTGCCAACGCCGACCGGCACGGATCTGTATCTGAAACCCGAGTGCTTTCACGATGTCTATGCCGGCGATCTGTCGCCGGCGACCATTGCGATCATGGCTTCAGCACAGCGACCGGTCGATGCCCTCGCGATGGAAGAAAAGCTGGAAGGCGAACCCGCATGGCGCGGCATCCCGTCGTGGGCCATCGTTGCCACCGACGATCAGTCCATTCCCCCTGCCGCCCTACGTTTCATGGCCGCGCGCGCGCAGTCGACCGTGCGCGAGGTCAGATCCTCTCACGCCGTACCGGTGTCTCACCCACACGACGTGGTGAACTGCATCGTCGAGGCAGCGCGAACGCATTGACTGGAGCGTCGACGACGGCCGCGGCCGCGCAAAGGATGGCTGCTAACATGAGCATGGAACGCAGCGCCCTCGCACATCCCAACCCGCAGCCCCGGGGCACACCTCAGCATGGAAACCGACGCACTCGAGATCTTTTTGTCTGTCGCGACGCTCGGCAATTTTTCGCGGGTGGCCAGATCGCGCAACGTCGTGGTTTCGTCGGTGACGCGGAAGATCGATCTGCTGGAACAGGAGATCGGGCTCGCACTCTTCAATCGCGGTTCGCGTCACGTACATCTGACCGACGCGGGGCTGCAGTTCGTCGGTGCGGCCCGCCGGATACTTGCCGAGCTGTCCGATGTCCGCGACGCCATCGAGTCGATCCAGACCGAGCCCAAGGGTCTCCTTACGATCACGGTGCCGGCCACCTTTGGCCGCAAGCACGTCGCACCTGCTGTCGCAACATTCCTGCTTCGCTATCCGCAGATTCAGATCGATCTGCATGTCAGCGACGAGATGGTCGACCTGGTCAATCAACGCGTCGATGTTGCCATTCGCATCGGCGTGCTGGACGATAGCGATATGCTCGCCGTCCAGCTGGCGCCGCAGCGCAGGGTGGCCGTCGCGAGCCCGGAATATCTGGCACGCGCGGGCCGACCGGCTTCGCCCATCGATCTGATGACGCACAACTGTCTGTCGCACGGCCTCAATGGTGCACGCGCCGGATGGTGGCAGTTCGCCGGTGTGAACGACGGAAAGCCACTCGATGTCGGCGGTAATCTGCGTACCGACGACAGCGAATCGCTGCTGAAAGCGGTGCTGGCCGGCGTTGGCGTTGCGCATCTGGCGACATGGCTGGTCGGCGACGAAATTGCTGCGGGACGCCTCGTCGTGTTGTTCGACAGCGAGCTTCGCGAACCGTCTGTTTCGATGTCAGGTATTCATGCTGTGCGAATGCCGGGGCGTGGTGTGCGCAAAGCCAGACTGTTCATCGATCACCTTCGCGAGCAGTTCACCTCTGCGGACAAACATGTTCCCTACTGGGAGCGACCGTTCGATCAAAAGCGCGCTGGCTTGCGCGAGAACCCATCATCGCCGGCTTAGCCTACCTCACCTCGCAACGCACCTCGGCAAACCCACGAAACCGCACGCGCCCACCGCGCACCGGCTCGCCGCTCACGCGATACGACGGAAAGCGTCTGACGAAACGCCCGATCGCGATCCGCGCTTCGAGCCGCGCAAGCGACAGTCCCGCGCATTGATGCACGCCGAAGCCGAACGCGAGATGCCGGTTCGGTTCGCGACGGATGTCGAAGCAGTCGGGGTCCGCGAACTGTTCGGGATCGCGATTCGCCGCACCGATGCACAGCGTCACCGGCGTGCCGCGCGCGACGTCGATCTCGCCGATCCGCGTGTCGACGCTCGCCATCCGGTTGCCGAGCTGGTTCGAGCTTTCGAAGCGCAGGCACTCCTCGATCGTACCGTCGATCAGCGCGGGATCGGCGAGCAACGCGGCGCGCGCGGGCTCCCATGCGGCCAGCGTGACGAGGCCGTTGCCGATCAGATTGGTCGTCGTCTCGTGACCTGCGTTGAGGATGAAGATGCAGTTGTGCAGCAGCTCCATTTCGGAGAGCCGTTCGCCGTCGACCTCGCCTTCGATCAGACGCGTCAGTACGTCGTGCTGTGGATCGCCGGGCGCACGCCGACGCCGCGCGACGAGATCGCGCAGATACGCGATAAACCCATCGACCGCGCGATTGCCGCGTTCGAGCTGCTGCGCGTCGAGCGTCGGTTCGAGCGCGCCGAGAATCGCGAGCGACCAGTCGCGCAACGGCGCGCGTTCGTCGTGCGGCACCGCGAGCAGATTGCCGATGACCTCGACCGGAATCGCCGCCGAGAAACCGGCGATCAGATCGAGATGCCCTTGTGCATCGGCTGCGTCGAGCAGGCCATCGACGAGCCGCACCAGACCCGCCTCCATCGCCGCGATCGCGCGCGCGGTCAGCGCACCGGCGATCAGTTTGCGCACCCTCGTGTGCAGCGGCGGATCGTTGAAGACAAGGCTCGTCGTGTGATGCTCGTAGAGCGGCGAGGCACCGTACTTCGGTTTGAACTCGACAGTCTTGTCGGACGTGAATGTCTTCGGATCGCGATACACCGCCTGCACGTCGCGGTAGCGGGTCAGGAAGAGTGAGCCGTCAGGCATCCGCTTGATGGGCTCGTGTGTGCGCAGCGCCCGGTACACCGGGTAGGGGTCAGCGTGAAACGACGGGCTCAGATGACGCAGATCGAAATCGCGTGCGAGCATGCGGTCGTCGCTGTTGTCTCGCGCATCGGTCTGCGCGGCTCCGGCGGTGGGTTGCGCGGTCATACGTGTCTCCGTCGTGCATGTCGTGGCATGCGTCGTGTTTGTATCGTGTGTCGTCACGCGCGCGCTGTCTTCATCGGCGGCGCCTTTCGATGCGCCAGTATGAACCGGCCGCGCGGGTCGCGCATCGGTGGTCCGGTCCGCTTCGGCCTGCCGCTCCGCACCCGGTACAATAGCCGGACCTTCCGCGCATCCCGCGTCGGTTTCCCGGCTTCCAGGTTTATGGCCTGCACTGCCGGTCGCTCCGGTCTCTTTCGCTCCTTCATGAATCTCGTCATCCAGAGTCCCGCTCCCCTCGCCGACGAACATCGCCGACCGCTCGTCGGACTCGCGCGCGGCACCCGCGTCACACCGCTCGACGACCGCGCCTGGCGCATCGAAGGCGCGGACCCGGCGCAGCGCGGCGACCTCGACGTGTACTGCGGCACGCATTCGCTCGACTACGCGTTCGTCGAGCCGGGCCGGCAGTTGCGCGACTTCGGCCTCGTCGCGATGGACATGGACTCGACGCTGATCACGATCGAATGCATCGACGAGATCGCCGATTTCTGCGGACTCAAGGCGGAAGTCGCGGCGATCACCGAGGCATCGATGCGCGGCGAGATCAAGGACTTCAACGAAAGTTTGACGCGACGTGTCGCGCTGCTCGCCGGGCTCGACGCATCCGCGCTCGAGCGCGTGTACGACGAACGCTTGCAACTGTCGCCGGGTGCCGAAAAGATGCTCGCGGGCGTACAGGCTGCGGGCATCAAGACGCTGCTCGTATCCGGCGGCTTCACGTTCTTCACCGAGAAGCTGCGCGCGCGCCTGAACCTCGATTTCGCGCTCGCGAATACGCTGGAGATCGTCGACGGCAAATTGACCGGCCGCGTGACCGGCGAGATCGTCAATGCAGAGGTGAAAGCGCGCACGCTGCGCGAGACCTGTGCGCAGCTCGGCATCGAGCCTTCGCGTGCGATTGCGATGGGCGATGGGTCGAACGATCTGAAGATGATGGCCGCGGCGGGCCTTTCCGTGGCGTTCCGTGCGAAGCCGGTGGTGCGCGAGGCGGCGAGCGTCGCGTTTAACTACGTGGGACTGGATGGGTTGTTGAGGTTGTTCTAAAACGCGGAAGACGATCCGGTGGCCGACCTGGTGGTCACCGGTTGCAGGCTGCAGTGAGAAGTACCACGAGGAACACCACCGGCGGCAACCGTGGACCGCAACGCGAGCTCCACGTCCACGGCCCTACGCTGCTGCCGCCAAACTACATCGTTACGCCAGCGCCGTCAGACACCGCTCGATATCCGCGCGCAAATCCGCTTCCGTCTCCAACCCGATGTAGAACCGCACCAGTGTGCCGCGATGCGGCCATTGCGCCTCGGTGCGCATCGAAGTGATGTCGTACGGCATCGCGAGGCTCTGTGCACCGCCCCAGCTCCAGCCGAGCGCAAACAGATCGAGTGACTCGCAGAACGTATCGATCTGCGCCGGGCTATAGCGCGCATCGAACACCACCGAGAACAACCCACCCGCGCCGGTGAAATCGCGCTTGAAGTTCTCGTGTCCCGGACAATCGGACAGCGCCGGATGCAGCACGGCGGCGATTTCCGGACGCGTCTTCAGCCACTGCGCGAGTGCGAGCGCGCTGCGGTCGTGCTGCTCGAAGCGCACCTTCATCGAAGGCAGGCTACGCAGTACGAGCGAGCAGTCGTCGGCCGAGACGCCGATACCCAGGCGCATCCGAGCGAGCTTCAACTTCAGATGGATCTCGCGATCGACGGTGATCGTCGCGCCCATCAGGATGTCCGCGCCGCCGGATTGATATTTCGTCAGCGCCTGCACCGAGATGTCGATGCCGTGATCGAACGGCCGGAACGCCAAGCCTGCCGACCACGTGTTGTCGATTGCCGTAATGACGCCGTGCGCACGAGCGACCGTCGTGATCGCGGGAACGTCGGGCACTTCCATCGTCACCGAGCCCGGGGCCTCGACCCAGATCAGCCGCGTGTTCGGCAGGATCAGGTCGGCGATGCCTGCGCCGATCATCGGATCGTAGTAACGCGCGGTGATGCCGAAATCGCGCGCGAGCCAGTCGCCGTGATCGCGGTTCGGCGAATAGACGTTGTCAGGAATCAGCACGTCGTCACCGGCTTTCACGAGGCCGAAGTACACGTTCGAGATCGCCGACAACCCGGACGGTTGCAGCAACGCATGCTCACCGCCTTCGAGCGCGGCGAGGCGCTGCGCGAGCGACATCGACGTCGGCGTCGCGTGCAGGCCGTAGCGCCACGCGGCGTCGTTGCGCCAGTCGAGCGCGCGCTGCGTCGCGAGATCCGGAAAGACGACCGTCGACGCACGCGCCACCGGCACCGAGAACGATTCGAAGCCCGGCGGCAGATCGTCTTCGGGATGCACGATACGGGTCTGCAGGTCGCGGGGAGAAGAAGGTTTCGTCATGGTGAGTTCGGTATGAAAAATTCCGGTGGTGGCGGGACGTGCGCTGTGCCGGTCAATCGCCGGTAGTCAGGTTGCTGACGCCGCCGACGGCGTGGCCTGTCGGCGCGGGGCTGACTGCTTTTGCCGCAGGAGCTATGGTCGAGGACGAAGCGGAAGCGGCCGGCACCGGCTGTCCGGCCGCAAGCGGACGCAGATCGAACGGCTTCGGATCGGAATCGTCGACGTTCATCCGGTCGCCCGCGAGCGAGCCGTCCGGCGCGAACTTGCCGACCCAGTTGCCGGTGATATGCGTGCCGTCGTTCGACTCTTCGACTTCGAGCGTATCGTCGACGCGATCGCCGGCGATCAGCGTGACCTCGCCGGTATCGGTGTATTGATACTCGCCGTGCACGCCCGATGGATCGTCGCTCTTCGGACCGATCCGCAGCACGATCTGCCGGCCGCCGAGCGTGCCCGCGTAGCGCGGGAACCTGGCAAACTCGGCGCTCGGTTTCAGCGGCAACTGAATCGGCGCAGGCGCGGCGAGTTCTTTCACCGCGTCGCTCTGCGCGTGAACGGGCGCGGTAGCAAACGCAACGCACGATGCGATACTCAACGCTGCAACGACGCGCACTACCTTCCCACGATTAATCGACTTCCGATCCTGCATGTCTGGCTTTCCTCGCTTGGATTCAACCGTGCGCGTGCATCGCGCACGGCCGTACGTCGTTCAGATCCGTTCGAAGATCGCCGCGATACCCTGCCCGCCACCGATGCACATCGTGACGAGCGCATAGCGTCCGCCGATGCGTTGCAGTTCGTACAGTGCCTTCACGGTGATCAACGCGCCGGTCGCGCCGATCGGATGGCCGAGCGAAATGCCCGAACCGTTCGGATTGACCTTCGCCGGATCGAGACCGAGTTCCTGCGTGACCGCACACGCCTGCGCGGCGAACGCTTCGTTGGCTTCGATCACGTCGAGATCGGCGACCGTCAGCCCCGCGCGTTCGAGCACCTTGCGCGTAGCCGGCACCGGACCGATGCCCATGTACGCCGGGTCCACACCCGCATGCGCGTACGCGACGAGCCGCGCGAGCGGCCGCACGCCGCGCTGCTCGGCGACGCTGCGCTCCATCAGCACGACGGCCGCGGCTGCGTCGTTGATACCCGACGCGTTGCCGGCCGTCACCGTGCCGTTCTCTTTCGCGAACACGGGCTTGAGCTTCGAAAAGTCGTCGACGGTTGCGCCGATACGGACGTGCTCGTCGGTGTCGAACACCGTGTCGCCCTTCTTCGATGCGATCGTGATCGGGAGGATCTGTTCCTTGAAGTAGCCGGACTTGAGCGCGTGCTCCGCGCGCCGGTGCGATTCGAGCGCGAGCGCGTCCTGCGCGTCGCGGCCGATGCCGTACTGCTTCGCGACGTTCTCGGCGGTGACGCCCATGTGGATCGACTGGAACGGATCGTTCAGCGCGCCGAGCATCATGTCGACGATCTTCGCGTCGCCCATGCGTTGCCCGAAGCGCGCGGCCGGCATCGTGTACGGCGCGCGGCTCATGTTCTCCACGCCGCCGCCGATCGCGATGTCCGCATCGCCGAGCAGGATGCCCTGCGCCGCCGATACGATCGCCTGCAGCCCCGAGCCGCACAGCCGGTTCACCGTCAGCGCGGGCGCGTGCTGCGCGACGCCGCCGTTCAGCGCGGCGACGCGCGCGAGGTACATGTCCTTCGGTTCGGTATGCACGACGTTGCCGAACACGACGTGGCCGACTTCGTCGCCGGCGACGTTCGCACGCGCCAGCACCTCGCGCACGATGCGCGCGCCGAGGTCCGTCGGACAGAAATCCTTCAGGCTGCCGCCGAAGTCGCCGATCGCGGTGCGTACACCGCTTGCCACCACCACTTCACGTTGCATCGTTTTTCTCCCTGTTGATCTCTGGTTTCTCAGCGCTTATACGAACCCATACAAGATAGCCGCGATTCGCAGATCGTTCCGGACAGTGCGCACATCCCGCGTCAGCGCATCAGTACTTCATTGACCTCATCATGCAGCGGAATCGGCGCGACCGCGCCGAAACCACGAGTCGACAGCGCAGCGGCGACGTTTGCATAGCGTGCGGCTGCGAACGGATCATCGCCCGCGACGATCCGCGCGATGAACGCGCCGCCGAAGCAGTCACCGGCGCCGGTCGCATCGACTGCATTCACCGGATAGCCCGACACCACGCGACGCTCGTCCGGCGTCGCGACATACGCGCCTTCCTTGCCAAGTTTCAACGCGACGACGCGCGGACCCTGTGCGAGCAGAAAATCGACGATCTCGTCGCGGCCCGTGAGGCCGGTCAATTCAGTCACGTCGTCCCAGCTCGGCAGACAGATGTCGGTCTGGCGAATCGCTTCGAGCATCACCGCGCGCGCCCGCGCGAGCGGCCACAGCTTGAGCCGCAGATTCGTATCGAAGCTCACGCGCGCGCCGTTCGCCCGGGCATGCGCGATCGCGGCGAACGCTGCATCGCAGGCGCTCACGCTGATCGCAAGGCTGATGCCCGACAGATGCACGACCTGCGCGGACGCGAGTGCGTCGAGCGGCAGGTCAGCGGGCGCGTAGCGACTCGCGGCCGAGCCGGCGCGCAGATAGTCGAACTGGTGCCCATTCGGGCCGTGCGAAACGAAATAGACGCCGGTCGGCGCAGCGGTATCGACGCGCACGAACGACGTTTGCACCCGCTCGCGGCTCCACAGATCGAGCAACAGACGGCCAAACGGATCGGCGCCGACAGCAGACACGAAGCCCGTCGACGCACCCTGCCGCGACGCGGCGATGCAGAAATTCGACGTGTCACCGCCGAAGCCTTGCAGATAAGTGGGTTCGTCTTTCGACGCCTGGTTGAATTCGATCATCGCCTCGCCGAGCGCGAGGATCTGCGGCAATGCTTCGGCTTCGGCTGATTGCGGATTAACCGTCGACGCCATCGATCAGACCTCGCCCCACAGATCGTGGCCGTCCGCGCCGGTGATCTTCACCGACACGAAGTCGCCGACCTTGTAGCGCTTCGATGCTTTCTTCGCCGGGTCGATATAAACGACGCCGTCGATCTCCGGCGCGTCGGCCGCTGTGCGTCCGACGCCGCCGTTCTCGTTGATCTCGTCGACCAGCACTTTCAGCGTGCGGCCGACCTTGCGTTGCATGCGGGCCGCCGATACTTCCTCCGCGACTTCCATGAAGCGCGCGCGACGGTCTTCGCGGACGTCGTCAGGCAACGCGCCGTCGAGTTCGTTCGCGCTCGCGCCCTCGACCGGCGAATACGCAAAGCAGCCCACGCGATCCAGATCCGCCTCGCGGATGAAATCGAGCAGCGTTTCGAACTGCGCTTCGGTTTCGCCCGGGAAGCCCGCGATGAACGTGCTGCGAATGGTCAAGTCCGGACAGATCTCGCGCCATGCGCGTACCCGCTCAAGCACCTTCTCCGCGTTCGCAGGACGCTTCATCCGCTTCAACACCTCCGGATGCGCGTGCTGGAACGGCACGTCGAGATACGGCAGCACGTGGCCCTTCAACGGACCTTCGGCCATCATTGGAATCACTTCGTCGACGCTCGGGTACGGGTACACATAGTGCAGCCGGACCCACGCGCCGTACTGCGCGGCGAGTTCGCCGAGCGCGGCGACGAGGTCGGTCATCCGAGTCTTGATCGGCTTGCCGTTCCAGAAACCGGTGCGATATTTGACGTCGACGCCGTATGCGCTCGTGTCCTGCGAAATGACTAGCAGTTCCTTCACGCCGGAGCGGAACAGGTTCTCCGCTTCGAGCATCACTTCCGCGACCGGGCGCGACACGAGGTCGCCGCGCATCGAAGGGATGATGCAGAACGTGCAGCGGTGATTGCAGCCTTCGGAGATTTTCAGATACGCGTAGTGGCGCGGCGTGAGCTTGATGCCGGCGGGCGGCACGAGATCGACGAACGGATCGTGCGGTTTCGGCAGATGGCTGTGCACCGCCTGCATCACTTCGCCTAGCGCGTGCGGGCCGGTCACGGCGAGCACCTTCGGATGCACTTCCTCGATCAGCCCCGTGCCGCTCGCGCTCTTCTTCGCGCCAAGGCAGCCGGTGACGATCACCTTGCCGTTCTCGGTCAGCGCTTCGCCGATTGCGTCGAGGCTTTCCTGCACGGCCTCGTCGATAAAGCCGCAGGTGTTGACGACGACGAGGTCGGCGCCGTCGTATGTGCCGGAGATTTCATAGCCTTCGGCGCGCAGCTGCGTGATGATCTGCTCGGAATCGACGAGCGCTTTCGGGCAGCCAAGACTGACGAAACCCACTTTCGGCGGCGAAGCGGGTTTGGCATTTGATTCGAGTTGGGTTTTCAACGGTCACATCCAGTTCTGTACGGGGGGCCGTGCGGCGACGCCGACGGCTTGTGAATTCCCGCTATTTTACCTTCGCGGCGCACAGAGACCGTCGAATCGGGAAAAGCGCCCCTCAAGATTTTTTGACCGGTAGGGTGTAGCGGCGGTGCCGCCCTATGCCGCGTGCTCTACCTTCATCACGACATGCAGCCCCGCTGCCGCTGCCATATTCACCAGCGCATCGAGTCCGAACAGATTGATCTTGCCGCGCACCAGATCCGACACCCGTGGCTGGGTCACGCCGAACAGCTTCGCGGCATCCGACTGGCTCATGCCCGCAGCCTCGATCTGCCGCTTCAGCGCGATCATCAGTTCCGAGCGCAGCCGCATGTTCTCTGCCTCGGCGGGCGAGTCTTCGATCGCATCCCAGACGCTGGCAAATTGTTTGTTGCGTTCGTTGCTCACGGACTCACCTCATACAGTTTGATTATTTTCCTGCGTAATTCGCGAAAGCGCTGCGAGGCAAGTTCGATGTCCTGCTGTGCGGTCTTCTGCGATTTCTTCTGGAAACAATGCAACACGTAGACCGCGCGCTCGAACTTCGCGACATAAACCACACGGAACGCGCCGGTCTTGTCGCGAATGCGAATTTCGCGGACACCCTCTCCGATAGTCGGCATCGGCTTCCAGTCGTCCGGTTCGAACCCACGCTGCACCTGGTCCAGTTGATGGCCCGCCTCTCGACGCGCGTTTTCAGGAAAGGCACGCAGGTCTTCAAGCGAAGAACCCGTGAAAACAACCGGCTTAGGTTCGACCATAAGGGAAATTATACAGAATTTTGTATTGACGTGACAACTGCCCGTCACGTGTAGGGCGCTCCCCAATATATCTGCGCTACTTCAAGGATGGCCGCGCGAAACCGGATCCGCGGTCGGCAACGAGGCGGGGTTGTCACGCTGTTCTTCTGTCGATACGAACAGCTTTTTGCCCGGCAGAAAAAGCAAACGCCGAACGTATCGTTAGACCGATACGTTCGGCGTTCCGGGCGAAATTCGGAAGAGCGGAAGAGGCGGCGACGCGCAATCCGTCTCGCACGCACAGGCATCCGCGCACGCTGATCGCGCGCCGGCAATACCCGTCACCTCATGTCAAACCGTCAAACCAGACAACCCATAGACAGCGCCCTGCTACTTCTTCTCCGGCTCCGCCGCATTCGGCCCCTGCGGTGTGAACGGGAAGTTGCTGAACATGTTCTTCGCCTGGCTCTGCATCTGTTCCTGCATCTGCACGAACATGTTCTTCGACTGCTCGATGTAGCTGGTCATCATGCCCTGCATCATCGGCGCCTGCATGTTCATGAACTGCGACCAGATCTCGGGGTTCATCGCCTTGCCTTCGTACAGATTCTTCGACTGGTCGGCGAGCTTGTTCTGGATGTCGATGAACGCCTGGATGTTCTTTTCCAGGTACGTGCCCATCATGCCCTGCATCGCGTGTCCGTAGAAACGGATGATCTGCGACAGCATCGACGACGAGAACATCGGCAGGCCGCCGCTTTCCTCTTCGAGAATGATCTGCAGCAGGATTGCGCGCGTCAGATCTTCGTTGCTCTTCGCATCGATGACCTTGAAGTCCTCCTGATCGAGCACCAGCTGCTTGACGTCGGCCAGCGTGATGTAGGTGCTCGTTTCGGTATCGTACAGCCGACGGTTCGGATATTTCTTGATGAGTCGTTCGGCCGTCTTCTTTGTAGTAGTCGTCATTTAACGCCCTTGAGCGCCGATAAAGCGCAATGACGGCGCCCCGCCACACACGACCGATCGTCGTGCGTGCGAAACGCCGCCGGAAACATCTGAACCACCCGGCGCCCGTTGGGCGCCGCATGGATCAGCCCATGTGCAGGCCGCCGTTCAGCGAGAAATCGGCGCCGGTCGAGAAACCCGACTCATCCGACGCGAGCCACGCGACGATCGAGCCGATTTCTTCCGGCTGGCCGAGACGGCGCACCGGAATCGTCGCGACGATCTTCTCGAGCACGTCGGGGCGGATCGACTTGACCATGTCCGTCCCGATGTAGCCCGGCGACACGGTGTTCACGGTGACGCCCTTCGTCGCGACTTCCTGCGCGAGCGACATCGAGAAGCCGTGAATGCCGGCCTTCGCGGTCGAATAGTTGGTCTGGCCGAACTGCCCTTTCTGGCCGTTCACCGACGAGATATTGATGACGCGCCCCCAGCCCCGCTCCACCATCCCGTCGATCACCTGCTTCGTCACGTTGAACAGGCTCGTGAGGTTCGTATCGATCACCGCGGTCCAGTCTTCGCGCGTCATCTTGCGGAACACGACGTCGCGCGTGATGCCCGCGTTGTTGACCAGCACGTCGACTTCGCCGACTTCGGACTTGACCTTGTCGAACGCTTCCTTGGTCGAATCCCAGTCGCCGACGTTGCCTTCCGACGCGACGAAATCGTAGCCGAGCGCCTTCTGCTCTTCGATCCACTTCACGCGTCGCGGGCTGTTCGGTCCGCAGCCGGCCACCACCTTGAAGCCCTGTTTGTGCAGGCGCTGGCAGATGCTCGTGCCGATGCCGCCCATGCCGCCCGTTACGTACGCAATTCGCTGAGACATAAACCTCACTCCATTATCGTTTTGCGGGGTTGCCGCCCGGCAACCCCTGTCCTCACCTTTACTGCTCCGGCTACTGCACCGGCGGTCTTCCTGCTACCCAGACCGCCGCCTCCTGCCGGATGAATGCGCCCGAGGCCACCGGACGCACTACGATCACGCGCGTTCGAGCGCGAGCGCGACACCCATGCCGCCGCCGATACACAGCGACGCCAGGCCGCGCTTCGCATCGCGCTTCTGCATTTCGTGCAGCAGCGTCACCAGGATCCGGCAGCCGGACGCGCCGATCGGGTGACCGATCGCGATCGCGCCGCCGTTCACGTTGACCTTCGACGTGTCCCAGCCCATCTGTTGATGCACGGCCAGCGCCTGCGCGGCGAACGCTTCGTTGATTTCCATCAGGTCGAGATCGCCCGGCGTCCAGCCCGCGCGTTCGAGGCAGCGGCGCGATGCCGGCACCGGACCCATGCCCATCACCTTCGGATCGACGCCGGCGCTTGCATAGGCCTTGACCCGCGCGAGCGGCGTGAGACCGAGCGCTTCCGCCTTCTTCGCCGACATCACGAGGACCGCAGCGGCACCGTCGTTGAGGCCCGACGCGTTCGCTGCCGTCACCGTGCCTTCCTTCGAGAACGCCGGCTTCAGACCCGCGAGCGATTCGGCGGTGACGCCATGACGCACGAACTCGTCGGTTGCGAAGCGCAGCGGTTCGCCCTTACGTTGCGGGATTTCGACCGGCACGATTTCGGCGTCGAAACGACCTGCTTTCTGCGCGGCTTCCGCCTTGTTCTGCGACAGCGCGGCGAATGCATCCTGCTGCTCGCGCGTGATGCCGTATTCCTTCGCGACGTTCTCGGCGGTCACGCCCATGTGGTACTGGTTGTATACGTCCCACAGGCCGTCGACGATCATGCTGTCGATCAGCTTCGCATCGCCCATCCGGAAGCCGTCGCGCGAACCCGGCAGCACGTGCGGTGCCGCGCTCATGTTTTCCTGACCGCCGGCGATCACGATGTCCGCGTCGCCCGCGATGATCGCGTTCGCCGCGAGCATCACAGCCTTCAGACCGGAACCGCACACCTTGTTGATCGTCATGCCCGGAACTGCCGACGGCAGCCCGGCCTTGATCAGCGACTGGCGCGCGGGATTCTGGCCGGAACCCGCGGTCAGCACCTGACCGAGAATGACTTCGCTAACCTGCTCGGGCTTCATGCCCGCACGTTCGAGGACTGCACGGATAACCGTGGCGCCGAGTTCGGGTGCGGGAATCTTCGCAAGCGACCCGCCGAATTTGCCGACTGCCGTACGGGCTGCCGATACGATCACTACATCAGTCATTTCCGTTTCCTCCGGATGCCGCGGCTGGTTGCTCCGCCACCCGTCAAGTTAAAAAACCACACCCTGTCACTTACTTCTCCGTCGTGCCGGTGTTGCCACCCGCACGCGCGGTTGATGCTCATGCGTCAGTCGCGCTTCAACACGTAGCGGCCGGGCGCGGGTTCGATCGCCGGATAATCGGCCGAGCCGGGTTCCGCGCGCGGCTTCACTTTCTTGCCGCCGTACTGGTCGAGCCAGTTCGTCCATTCGGGCCACCAGCTGCCCGGCACTTCTTCCGCGACGTCGAACCAGTCGTCCGCCGTTTCGGGAAGCGCGTTGTGTTCGCCCTTTGCACCCTCTTTCACGACCCAGTAGCTGCGCTTGTTCTTCGCCGGCGGATTGATCACGCCCGCGATGTGGCCCGACGCACCCAGCACGAATTTCAACGGCCCAGCGAGCAGCGGCACCGATGCATACGCGGTCTTCCACGGCACGATGTGATCTTCGCGCGATCCGTAGACGAACGTCGGCACGTCAATACGCGACAGGTCGACCGCTTCGCCGCACACGGTGAGCGCGCCCGGCTTGCGCAGCTTGTTCTCGAGATACGTGTTGCGCAGATACCAGACGTACATCGGACCAGGCAGCCCGGTCGAATCGCTGTTCCAGTACAACAGGTCGAACGGCACCGGCGTGCGACCCTTTAGATAGTTATCGACGACGTAGTTCCATACGAGATCGTTCGGACGCAGGAACGAGAACGTGTTCGCGAATTCGATGCCGCGCATCAAGCCGGGCTGCGTGCCGTTCTTGCCGCCGATGGTCTGCTCGCGCATCTGCACGTGCGACTCGTCGACGAAGACGTCGAGCACGCCGGTATCGCAGAAGTCGAGCATCGCGGTGAGTAACGTCATCGACGCGGCCGGATGTTCGCCACGCGCGACCGCCACCGACAGCGCCGTCGCGAGCATCGTGCCGCCGACGCAGAAGCCGAGCGTATTGATCTGCTCGCGGCCGCTGATCGCGCGCACCGTGGCGATCGCGGTGAGCACGCCTTCGTCGACGTAGTCGTCCCACGTCTTATGAGCAATCGACGTATCCGCGTTGCGCCACGAAATCATGTACACCTGATGCCCCGAATCGAGCCCATGCGCGACGAGCGAATTTTCGGGCTGCAGATCGAGGATGTAGAACTTGTTGATGCACGGCGGCACGATCAGCAGCGGCCGTTCGCGCACGGTCGCCGTGCGCGGCTTGTATTGAATCAGCTGGATCAGCTCGTTCTCGAAGACGACCGTGCCTTCGGTATTCGCGAGATTCTTGCCGACGACGAAACCCGATTCGTCGGTCTGCGAAATCTTGCCGCGCTGCAAGTCACCGAGCAGATTCATCACGCCCTGCTTCAGGCTTTCGCCGCGACTCTCGAGCAACGTTTTCTGCGCTTCCGGATTGAGCGCTAAGAAGTTGCTCGGCGACGCTGCCGCCGTCCATTGCTGCACCGAGAAACGGATGCGCTCGCGGGTCTTCGGATCGGTGTCGAGCGCGTCGACCAGTTCGTGCAGATAGCGCGCGTTCAGCAGATACCATGCAGCGGTGAACGCATAGGCGGGCGTCTCGCTCCAGGCCTGCGCGGCGAAGCGTCGATCCTTCAGTTCGGGAGCGGCAGGCTTCGTGTTGGATGCCTGCTGGATCAGTTGCATCGCTTCACGCGAATAGTCCTGTTGCAACTGCTGAAGACGTTCCGGCGGAATCGATGCGCCCGGCAGCTTCATGCCCGCGAGCGGTTGCGCAAGCGATTGCATGAAGGGCTGTGTAAAAGATTGCGGAAAAGGTTGCGCGAAGGGTTGTGCGAAAGACTGGAATGCGCTGGCGTCAGGTGCGCCCGGCATCGTTGCGAACGGTGCGGCGCCGGCCGGGATAACCGAACGCCATGCATTCATCCACGCATCGAACCATTGCTGAGCGCCTGCAGCCGCAGCATTCGCGGACTGGGGCTGGGCCTGGGCCTTAGTATCGCGTTCCGTTTTATCTGCACGGGAAGAAGACGGGGATCGTTGTGATGCAGCCATACCTGCTTTTGACCGGTGAGTCCTTGCGGACGGTTGAGAGGCAGGTTTCTTGCGCACGTGGTGGGCGATTGCTCGCAACCTCGTCACGCCCTGTCCCGTGTGTGGGAAACATTCTTGCTCCCCATCGCAAGGCATGTCAATGCTTGTGCCCGATTTTGCCGCAGTGCGATATTTTTATAATTATCGTTTTCCCGATGTACGGCTTGTGGCGCGGCTTTGCAGCCGATCGCAGCACTGAAAATGTAAAGTCAAAACGCACGATTCGGTGCACAAAATGCTCGCCGAACGAGGGTGTCGTGCGTCATGTGACGACGGTGCCGGGTCTTTCGCCACAACGATGAAATGCGTGGGTTGCAACGCGAGTTTCCTTCGTTGCATGACGTGTCGACGCCGTGTCGACGCCGCGTCGTTTGTCGCGCGAATCACGCGGTATTGGTGCTTGCAACGAGCCAGCGTCCACGATTATTCGGTCAGCCAGATCAGCGCGGCCATGCGCCCGGTCTCGCGATCGCGCCGGTACGAATAGAAATGCTCGCGTTCGGTCACCGTGCAGCGATCGCCGCCGCTCACCTGAGCCTGCGCGATGCCCAGACGCTGCAACCGGATGCGCGCGAGTGCGCGCAGATCGGCGAGATACTTGTCGCCTGCTGTCGGATGCTCAACGAACGCCTGCGCCGTCGCTTCGCGTTCCGCGGATGCAGCCGCATTCATGAACGCGTCACGCACATCTGCACCGACTTCGAAGGTACGCGGACCGATCGACGGACCGAGATACGCATGCAATGCGGACGTATCGATATGCGCGAGTTCCGCGACACGCTGCGCGGTCCGTTCGACGACACCGCCGGCGAGTCCGCGCCAGCCCGCATGCGCGGCGCCCACCGCTCGGCCGTCGGGATCGCACAGCAGCACCGGCATGCAATCGGCGATCATCACGACGCACACGGTGCCCGGTGTGTCGGTGACGCTTGCGTCGGCGAGCGTCGATGTATCGTCGGCACGCTGACGCGCGAGCACGTCGTCCGCGCGCACGACGTCTGCACCGTGCACCTGCTGCAGCCACGCGACGTTATCGATATCCGCGAAGCGCAACAGCCGCGCGCGGTTTTCCTGCACGGCGGCGAGATCGTCGCCCGAACGCTTGCCGAGGTTCAAACCGCCCGGTCGATCCTCACCCTCTTGCCAGCGGCCGAACGGCGGCAGACTCACCCCGCCGTTACGCGTCGTCACGAGCGAGCGCACGCGCGGCGATACGCGCCATCCGGGTTCGAGCACGTCGGTCTTCATCAGGTCGGGGAAAGTCATCCGCGCTTGTCCTTCGGATCGTGTTCATCATCGTCGTCATGACCGGACGATGCGTCGTGTTCATCGTCGTATCCGTCGTCGCCGTCTTCGATATATTCGCCGTATCCGTCGTCGTCGAACTCACCCATCTCGTCGTAGTCGCTCGCGTCGCCTTGCCCGAAGCCGAGCGCTTCCGACAGCGCCGCCATGTCGTCCGGTACAGCCGCGCGCCACTGCATCGTGCGGCCCGTAACAGGATGGATCAGCCCGAGACGCCATGCATGCAACGCCTGGCGCGCGAAGTCGCCCGGCAGCGGCGCCACCGACCGCTTGCCGCGCGCACGGCCATACACCGGATCGCCGAGCAGCGGATGGCCGATATGCGCGCAATGCACGCGGATCTGATGCGTGCGTCCGGTTTCGAGATCGCAGTGAATCGCCGACACCGGCTGACGCTCCCACACCACGCTGTCGACCCGCCGGAAATGCGTGCGCGCCGGCTTGCCCGCTGCGCTGGTCACGACCGCCATGCGCGTACGCTCGCGCGGATCGCGGCCGATCGGCGCATCGATCGTGCCCTCTTCCGGCATCCCGCCCCACACCAGCGCGAGATAACGACGCTTCACGGTACGCGCCTGCAGTTGCCGCACGAGATCGGTCTGCGCCTCGAGCGTGCGCGCGACCACCATCAAACCCGACGTTTCCTTGTCGAGCCGATGCACGATACCCGCGCGCGGTAGCCCGGCCGCCGCGTCGCCATAGCGATGCAGCAGACCGTTGAGCACCGTGCCACTCCAGTTGCCGGCCGCCGGATGCACGACCATTCCGGCCGGCTTGTCGATCACGACCAGCGCATCGTCTTCGTAGACGATCGACAGCGGGACTGGCTCCGGCGTGAACGCGAGCTGTTCGGGAAGCAGATCGGGGACGAGCTCGATCGTCGCATCGAGCGGCACCGGCTGGCGGATTTTCGCGGGCACGCCGTCGACGCGCACGCGCTGCGCTTCGATCCAGCTTTGCAGCCGGCTGCGCGAAAACTCGGGGAAGATTTTGGCGAGCACCTTGTCGAGCCGTTCGCCGGCGAGTTCCGGCGGCACCGTGACGACGCGCGGCGGCTCCGCGTCTACGGCGGCGCGCGCACGCGATGCAACGCTCAGCGCGGCCGGCGCGAGCGCATCGCCGGTGAGGTCGTCGTCGAGCGGGTCGCCCGCGGCGAGGTCGTCCCGCACCGGTTCACCGGCCGTAGCGTCGGCGGGCTCTTTGCTTGGGCTATAATCTTTGTTGCTGTTCCGGACGCCGGCAGCGGCAACCGGAGTATGAGAGCGGGTCATCGAGTCTGGGTCACCTGGACGTAAAGCTAGACTGGGAAATGCGAGCCTTGAACACCATTATGAATGCGGGCAGAGACACGGCGGGCAGCGACATGGCAGGCAAAGAAATGGCGGACGGGGAGATGTCGACCGCACTGCAGGCCGCCCGCGCAACGACCGCCCGAAAGACGATCATGAAAATGGCCCGCCATATCGCGTGCACTGCGGCCGTCCTGCTGATCGCGGCCTGCCACGGTTTGCCGCAGAAGACCGACGAAACCGCCGCGTGGCCGAACGCCAAATTATATACGGAGGCGCAGGACGCGCTGAACGGCAGCGACTGGGGCAAGTGCGCGAAATACTTCGAAGCGCTCGAAGGCCGCGATCCGTTCGGTCACTTCGCGCAGCAGGCACAGATCAACGTCGCGTACTGCAACTGGAAAGACAGCGAAACTGCCGCAGCCGATCAAGCCGTGGACCGCTTCATCCAGCTGCACCCGGATCATCCGGACATCCCTTACGCGTACTACCTGAAGGGGATGATCCACTTCAACGACGACCTCGGTCTGTTCGGCCGCTTCTCCGGGCAGGACATGAGCGAACGCGATCCGAAGTCGCTGCGCGAATCGTATGACGCGTTCAAGGTCGTCGTCGACAAGTACCCGAACAGCAAGTACGCGCCGGATGCCGCGCAGCGGATGCGCTACATCGTCAACGCGCTCGCTTCGCACGAAGTGCACGCTGCCGATTACTACTACCGGCGCGGTGCATACGTTGCGGCGATCAACCGCGCGCAACTGGCTATCAAGGAATACAAGAACGCACCCGCGATCGAAGACGCACTGCACATCATGGTGCTGTCGTATCAGAAGCTGAATGAACCGCAGCTCGCCGACGATACGAAACGCGTGCTCGCCGGTACCTTCCCGGACAGCCCGTACATCACGGGCCATGCGCGACCGGGTAAGGAAAAATCGTGGTGGCAGTTCTAGGCCGCACACGTTCAGCTGCACGATAAAAAAACGCCACGACTCTGTCGTGGCGTTTTTGTTTGTACCTGCTGCAGATATCGATCAGTCGCGCTCGAACAGCGCAATCGATTCGACGTGCGACGTATGCGGGAACATGTTCACGACGCCCGCGCCCTTCAACCGGTAGCCGGCTTCGTGAACGAGCAGACCTGCGTCGCGAGCGAGCGTCGCCGGGTTGCACGACACATAGACGATCCGCTTCGGCAATACACCGTCGGCATCGCCGCTTTGCGCGATCTCGGCGAGCGCCTTCGAAACCGCGAGCGCGCCTTCGCGCGGCGGATCGATCAGGTACTTGTCGAATGCGCCGAGCGCGCGGATGTCGTCGGCGCTGACTTCGAACAGATTGCGGCACGCGAACGACGTATGCGCGTCGACACCGTTTTCCCGCGCATTCTCGAGCGCGCGCGTGGTCAGCACCTCGCTGCCTTCGATCCCGACCACCTCACGCGCAACCCGCGCGAGCGGCAGCGTGAAGTTGCCGATCCCGCAGAACAGATCGAGCACGCGGTCCGTACGCGAGGGCGCAAGCAACCGCAGCGCGCGCCCCACCAGCACACGGTTAATCTGATGATTGACCTGCGTGAAATCGGTCGGCTTGAACGGCATCCGGATCGCGAATTCCGGCAGCGTGTAGTCAAGCACTGCGTCGAGCGGATAGAACGGCACGACCGAATCCGGGCCCTTCGACTGCAGCCAGAACTGCACGTTGTGCGCATCGGCGAAATCGCGGAGCAATTGCTCGTCGTCTGCATTGATCGGTTCGAGCACGCGCAGCACCAGCGCCGTCACCGAGCCACCTTCCGCGAGTTCGATCTGCGGCATGCGATCGCGAATCGACAACCCTTCGACCAGTCGACGCAGCGGCACCAGCATCGCCGACACATGCGGCGGCAGCACCTCGCAGCTCGTCATGTCGGCGACGTAGCTGCTCTTGCGCTCATGGAAACCGACCAGCACGCCGCCCTTTTTCTCGACGTTGCGCACGGTCAGCCGCGCGCGATATCGATAGCCCCACGACGGCCCGTGAATCGGCCGGAACATCGTTTCCGCGCGCAGCTTCGACAGATGCGCGAGGTTGTCTTCGAGCACGCGCTGCTTCACCGCGATCTGCGCGCGCACGTCCAGATGCTGCATCGAGCAGCCGCCGCACGTGCCGAAGAACGCGCACTTCGGCTTCGTGCGGATCACGCTTTCGCGCAGCACGTCGACGACTTCCGCCTGTTCGAAACTCGGCTTCCTGCGATAGCTCGCATACGTGACGCGCTCGCCGGGCAATGCGCCCTCGACGAAGATCACCTTGCCCGGCGCACCGTCCTCGCCGACCGTGCGACCGACGCCGCGCGCTTCCATGTCGAGCGATTCGATTTCCAGAATGGGGGCCGCACCGTCGGCGACGACAGCGTTGGCGTTGCGGTTCGTGCGAGCAGACCTTCTCTTGCCCTTGCGCACGTGATGGGGAGCAGTTTCAGACACCTGCGGCTTCCTGACAGACTGATGGGGAAGGCGAGATTGTAGACGAACGGCAACCCGCGACGGGGGATTCGGCCGCTCGATTGATCGGAGGGAACGTGCAACAGCGCGGGAGCCGATCCCGCGCGATATGTCTACGGGGCCTACGCGTCGAATGCAGCCAGATACTGCGCCCAGTGCGGCGCAGGCTCGACCGCGAGCGAGTTTTTCACGAGTGCGATCTCGTCGTCGTATTCGGCTGCCGACAGTCCGCCGCGCATCAACTGGAAACGGCAGTACAGCAGGTACGTGTTGACGACGTCGGTCTCGCAGTAATTGCGGATCTCTTCGATGCGCCCTTCCTCGAACGCATGCCACACCTGGCTGCCGTCCATCCCGAGCTTGCCCGGAAAGCCGCACAGCTTCGCGAGCGCATCGAGCGGCGCGTTCGCGCGCGCCTGATACATCGCGAGCACGTCCATCAGATCGGTATGACGCGAGTGATAGCGGCTGATGTAGTTGTTCCACTTGAACTCGCGATCGTCCTCGCCGAGATCCCAGTAGCGCGACGCGCGCACGCCGTGCAGCAGCGCGCGATAGTGCAGCACCGGCAGATCGAAGCCACCGCCGTTCCACGACACGAGCTGCGGCGTGTATTTTTCGACTGTCCGGTAGAACGACTGGATCAGCGCGCCCTCGCCGTCTTCGAGCGTGCCAAGCGAACGGACCCGAAAGCCGCTGTTATCGCGAAACACACAGGAAATCGCAGCGATGCGCTGCAGGTGGTGCGGCAGAAAATCGCTGCCGGTTTTCTCACGCCGCGCGGCGAACGCGTGCTCGGCGACTTCGGCGTCGGTCAGCGTCGCGGGCAGATCGTCGAGGCGGCGAATGCCGGCGACATCGGGAATCGTCTCGATGTCGAAAACAAGAATCGGTGTCATCGGTTTTTACAGAACAGCGTCCTTGCGCACGCCGTTGGACGCGAAGAAGCGCTTGAGCCGCACCAGCGCTTCCTGCTGGATCTGCCGCACGCGTTCGCGCGTGAGGCCCATTTCATCCGCCAGTTCTTCGAGCGTCGCGGGCTCGATGTGATTCAGGCCGAAGCGGCGTTCGATCACATGGCGGTGCTTGTCGGAAAGCCGCGCGAGCCACGCGCGCGTCAGCGTTTCGAGTTCGCGATGCTGCACTTCCGCGTCGGGCGACTGACTCTGGTCGTCGGACAGCAGATCGAGCAGGCTGCTCGCCGGGTCGAGATCGAGCGGCGCGTCGAGCGACGCGGTGTGCTCGTTCAGCGCGAGGATGTCGGTGACTTCCTCGGTGGTCTTGCCGGTGAGATACGCGATGTCGTCGATGCTCGCGTCGCGGCGATCCGCCGCTTCACCCGCATTCATCGAATTCTTTTCGAGATGCCGCTTGGCGCGCAGCACCTGGTTCAGTTCGCGAATGACGTGAACCGGCAGCCGGACCGTGCGCGCCTGATTCATGATCGCGCGCTCGATGCTCTGACGAATCCACCACGTCGCGTAGGTCGAAAAACGGAAGCCGCGCGTCGGATCGAATTTCTCGATCGCGTGCATCAACCCGAGGTTGCCTTCTTCGATCAGATCGAGCAGCGGCACGCCGCGATTCAGATAACCCTTCGCGATGCTCACGACGAGCCGCAGATTGCGCTCGATCATCACCTGCCGCGCCTCGAATTCGCCCGCCTTGGCGAGCCGCGAATAGCGCTGCTCTTCCTCGACGGTGAGCAGCGGCTTCACGCTGATGCGATTCAAATAGTGCTGGATCGTATCGGCCGTGAGTTCGGCCTGCAAAATCGCGCGGAAATCGTCTGCATCGGCGGGCGCGGCGCTGCGGCTTTCGCTCGCCTCGTCCGCGTCGTCGGCGACTGCTGCCGCATCGTCCTGATCGTGTGTATCGAGATCGTCGACGTTCTCTTCATCCGGTTCCGAAACGGCTTCGCCCTCCACCGGCACACGCGTTGCGCGGCGGACCTTCTCAGTCTCTGCTTGCTGCGAACGGCGCTTCGGTTTCGGCATGGTCGTAATCGATTAGCGAGGCGGCAGGTACTTCAGCGGGTCGACAGGTTTGCCCTGCCGGCGAACTTCGAAGTGCAACATCACGCGGTCGGAATCGGTGTTGCCCATTTCGGCGATCTTCTGCCCTTTGGTCACCGCGTCACCCTCTTTTACCATCAAAGCGCGGTTATGTGCATACGCCGTGAGATAAGTCGCGTCATGCTTGATGATAATGAGATTGCCGTATCCGCGCAGCCCGTTTCCGGCATAAACGACACGACCATCGGCCGATGCCGTCACCGGATCGCCTGCCGCGCCGCCGATATTCACACCCTTGTTCTTCGCGTCGTCGAACGTACCGAGGATCGGACCGCGCGCAGGCCATGCGAATGCGATCGGACCGCCCGCTGCTGCCGTATCGCTGCCGGCTGCTGCGCCCGTCTGCGGCGAAACCGTCGTCGCGCCCGTACCCGAGCCGTAGACCGGCGGTGCCGGCATGACGCCGGTTGCGGCGCCCGTCGTTGCCGGCGCCGTGCTCGACCCGAGCGGTGCGCTCTGCACGCCGCCCGCACCGACCGGCGACGTCGCGACACCCGGCGTCAGCCCGGCCACGTTTGCACCCGGCGGCGCGACACGCAACAGCTGATCGACTTCGATCTGGTTCGGGTTGGTCAGGTTATTCCACGTCGCAATATCGCGATAATTCTGGCCGTTCTCGAGCGCGATGCGATAGAGCGTATCGCCTGGCTTCACGCGGTAGTAGCCCGGCGGCGGCGGACCGAGCGGCACGGGAGGCTGCGTCGCCTGCGTGCCGAGCGTGCCGGAGCGGTCGACGACTGGCGCTTGATCGAGCCGTGTCGCGCAGGCCGTCAACAGCGAGAGCGCGACCACGCACACGCAACGCTGGGCTACGGTCAGGCGGACATCGAGGCGGGTTCTTGTCATCGAGCTCAACATACTCATCGGTTTCAAATCACTCCGGATTTTAAGGGTACAAAGAAAACGCGATCAAGCCGCGACTCGCGCCATTGCGCGGGCCCCGTGCGCTCGACCAGCGTCAGCACCTGCGTCTGACCATCCTGCGCGCCGACTGGTGCAACGAGCCGCCCACCGATCGCGAGCTGTTCAAGCAACGCGTGCGGCACGTCGAGACCGGCGGCCGCGATCACGATCGCATCGAACGGCGCGGTCGACGGCAGACCGAGCCGCCCGTCGCCGTAATGCAACCGGATGTTCGGAATGCGCAGCGGACGCAGATTGATCTTCGCGCGTTCGTATAACGGCTTGACCCGCTCGATCGAATACACGTCGCGCGCAACCTGGCTCAGCACGGCCGCCTGATAGCCGCAACCCGTGCCGATCTCCAACACGTTCGAGAGCGTGCGGCCGGCCGCGGCCAGTTCGATCATCCGCGCGACCACCGACGGTTTCGAGATAGTCTGGTGATGACCGATCGGCAGCGCCGCATCTTCATAGGCTTGAGTGGCGAGCCCCGGGTCGATGAACATGTGGCGCGGCACGACGGACATCGCATGCAGCACGCGCGGATCGGTCACGCCGTTCGTACGCAGGCGTTCGACCATCCGTTCGCGAACCCGTTCCGACGTCAGCGCCATTGCGCCGTTCAACGCGACGTTGGGTGCGCCGGCGCGCTCGGTAGTCTTGACTGTGGCGGCCTTGCCGACGCCGTTCGCCGGCTGACGCGCGGCGCGATAACCGGTCGCGTCGCCGCGTGCGGATACGGATGCCGACGCGGGTGCGGTCGTACGGGAGAGGCCTTTGCGTGTGTCCGTGCCTGCATGACCCGCTGCGCCCGTCCCGCTCGACACGTTCGCCGCGCGCAGCTCGCCTGCCCGGCCTTCGGCCTTGCGCGGCTCGCGTACCAGATCCTCGAGCCCGAGCGGAAAGCGCTTGGCGCGCTCGCCGGTCATGAAGCGCCGCTCCCGGCGCGCGCCCATTCGCGCGCCGCGGGCAGCATGTGTGTGTGAGTCAGATCGAGTTGCAGCGGCGTAATCGACACGTGACCGTTCGCGACAGCATGGAAATCGGTGCCTTCGCTTGCATCGCGAGCGCTGCCCGACGGACCGATCCAGTAGATCGGTTCGCCGCGCGGATTGGTCTGCCGGATCACCGGCTGCGACGGATGGCGTTTGCCGAGCCGTGTAACTTGCCAGTCGCGCAGTTGTGCGTACGGCAGATTCGGAATGTTGACGTTCAGCAGCGGATGGCCTGGCAGCGGATGCTCGAGATAATGCGCGACGATCTCGGCGGCGACGCGCGTCGCGTCTTCGAGATGTCCCCAGTCCTTGTCGACGAGCGAAAACGCGATGGCCGGCACACCGAACATGATGCCCTCGGTCGCGGCGGCGACGGTGCCCGAATACAGCGTGTCCTCGCCCATGTTCTGGCCGTTGTTGATGCCCGATACGACGAGGTCCGGCGTGTGGTCCAGCATGCCGGTCAGTGCGACGTGGACGGAATCGGTGGGCGTGCCGTTCACGTAGTAGAAGCCGTTCGACGAGCGCAGTACCGACAGCGGCCGCGACAGCGTCAGCGAGTTCGATGCGCCGCTGCAATTCTGTTCGGGCGCCATCACGGTGACGTCGGCGAGCGGCTTCAGCGCTTCGTAGAGCGCGGCGAGGCCGGGTGCCAGATAACCGTCGTCGTTGCTGAGTAGGATTCGCATCCGACGATTGTAACCGAGGAAGGAAGGCACGCGAACGACACTCCGGGACGCGTTCGCGCGATCGTATTTTTGCGATCGAAACGGACGGTCGTTCGGCATGTTTTACACTGCGTTAAATGCCTGGCGAACTGGGGCGCTGCTTCATTGCTGCTTCATTGCTGCTTCATCGCTCCACCATCCCATCACCTTTGCCCGCTCACGGAGACAGCATGCGTGCGATTCGTTGCAATCAATACGGCCCACCCGAAACCCTGACCGTCGAAGACCTGCCCGATCTGCAACCGAAGGCCGGCGAAGTCGTGATCGACGTGCGCGCGGCAAGCGTCAACTTCCCCGATGTCCTGATCATCGAGAACAAATACCAGTTCAAGCCGCCGCTGCCGTTCACGCCGGGCTCCGAAGTCGCGGGCATCGTGCGCGCGGTGGGCGAAGGCGTCACGGCATTGCAGCCGGGGGCGCGCGTCGTCGCGTTCACGGGCTCGGGTGGCTTCGCCGAACAGGTCGCCGCGCCCGTCGCCGCCTGCGTGCCACTCGACGACGATGTCGACTTCGCGCTCGCAGCGTCGTTCCAGCTTGCGTACGGTACGTCGCATCACGCGGTGGTCGATCGCGCGGCGCTGAAGGCCGGCGAAACGATGCTCGTGCTCGGCGCCGCGGGCGGCGTCGGTCTGGCTGCGGTACAGATCGGCAAGGCGCTCGGTGCGCGCGTGATCGCGGCCGCGTCGTCCGACGACAAGCTCGCCATCTGCGTCGAAAACGGCGCCGACGCGACGATCAACTACACACGCGACGATCTGCGCGAACGCATCAAGACACTGACCGACGGCAAGGGACCCGACGTGATCTACGACCCGGTCGGCGGCGTCTACGCGGAGCCGGCGTTTCGCAGCATCGGCTGGCGTGGGCGCTATCTGGTCGTCGGCTTTGCGAACGGCGAGATTCCGAAGCTGCCGCTGAACCTCGCGCTGCTGAAAGGCGCGAGCATCGTCGGCGTTTTCTGGGGCGATTTTGCGAAGCGCGAACCGGAGCGCAATCTGGCCGCGTTCAAGGAACTGATGGGCTGGATCAAGCAGGGCAAACTGCGTCCGTATGTGTCGGCACGCTATCCGCTCGCCGACACGGGGCGAGCGCTGCGCGACATGGCCGAGCGGCGCGTGACGGGAAAGATCGTGATCGAGCCTTGAGCGTGTTTCGTTTCATGCGGCGCGCGGTGCACCGACGCGCCGCATGAAACGCGCTTACATCTTTTCGGTATCGCCGCTCTTCGGCTGCCACTTCATCAAACGCCGCTCGATCAATCCGACGAGCGCATCGAGCACCAGCGCGAACGCGGTCAGCACGAGAATGCCGGCGAACACGGTATTGATATCGAACGTGCCTTCGGCCTGCAGGATCAGATAGCCGACGCCGCGCGCGGAACCGAGATACTCGCCGACCACCGAGCCGACGAACGCGAGCCCCACCGACGTATGCAGGCTCGAGAACACCCAGCTCGTCGCGCTCGGCAGGTACACGTGACGCAGCAACTGCTTGCGGTTCGCGCCGAGCATCCGCGCGTTCGCGAGCACGACGGGGCTCACTTCCTTCACGCCCTGGTACACGTTGAAGAACACGATGAAGAACACCAGCGTGACGCCGAGCGCGACCTTCGACCAGATCCCGAGTCCGAACCACACGCCGAAGATCGGCGCGAGGATCACGCGCGGCATCGAGTTCGCGGCCTTCACGTATGGGTCGAACAGCGCGCTCGCGATCGGCGACAACGCAAGCCACAGCCCGAAGCCGAGCCCCAGCGCCGTGCCGATGACGAACGCGAGCACCGTCTCGATCAGCGTGATCCACAGGTGCAGATAGATTTCGCCGGACGTGAACCATTGCCAGATCTGCACCAGCACTTTCTGCGGCTCGCCGAAGAAGAACGCGGCCTTGTTCGGATCGTCGAAATAGAACGCGGGCAGCAGCGTCGGACTCGTCAGCACGTACCAGAGCACGAAGCACAGCACGAGCAGCGCCCACTGCCAGATCACCAGATTTGCGCGGTTCGGGCGCAGTGTTTTCCACATGGAACGGTTACCCCCTTCCCTTCTTATCTCTTGTCGACCGCGGTCGGTGCTTTGGTTGTCGGTCAGCCTCGCGCTCACGCGAAGCACGACACTCACACTGCAGTCAGTTGCTGCTGATAACCCTTGAGCACTTCATCGCGCAGCACGCTCCAGATCTGCGCATGCAGTTCGACGAAGCGCGGATGCGCGCGAATCTCGGCGACGTCGCGCGGGCGCGGCAGGTCGATCGCGAATTCGCCGATCGGTCGCGTGCCCGGTCCCGCCGACAGCACGACGACGCGGTCCGACATCGCGATCGCCTCGTCGAGATCGTGCGTGATGAACAGCACCGCCTTGCGTTTCGCGACCCACAGATCGAGCAGCTCGTTTTCCATCAGCTGACGCGTCTGGATATCGAGCGCGGAGAACGGCTCGTCCATCAGGATGATGTCGGGGTCGAGAATCAGCGTCTGCGCCATCGCGACCCGCTTGCGCATCCCGCCGGACAACTGATGCGGATAGCGATCTCCGAAGCCGCCGAGCCCGACGCGCTTCAACCACTCGTCGCCACGGGCGCGCGCTTCGTCGCGCGGCACATTGTGGAATGACAGGCCTGCCGTGACGTTGTCGATTGCCGAGCGCCACGGCATCAGCGCGTCGGCCTGGAACATGTAGCCAGCGCGACGATTCAATCCGGTGAGCGGTTCGCCGAACACGCTGACCGTGCCCGACGACGGTTGCAGCAGTCCCGCGCCGACATTGAGCAGCGTCGACTTGCCGCAGCCCGTCGGACCGACGACCGACACGAATTCGCCGGGCGCGATGTGCAGCGTGGTGTCCCTGACGGCGGTGTAGCGCTGCGAGCGGTCATCACGCGCTGCGAATGTGCAGGTAATGTTGTCGAGCGCGAGAGCGGCAACGGTCATCGTTCGGCTTCCTTCGGATAGCTTCAGGTAGCTTTGGGTAGCTTCGGGTAGCAGACGGCGGGACGCTATGCCTTGACGGTCGCGAGCGCTTTCTTCACGAAGTCGTTGGTCCATGCCTTCGACAGATCGATCGTCTTGCCCTTCACGGACTCGTCGAATGCCTGCAGCGTTTTCAGCGACGTCGCGGGGCCGTCGGCGGGCATCAGACCGTCCGGCGACATCGCCTCTTTCACGTGCTCCCATGCCGCCAGATACAGCGCGCGATCGCCGAGCAGATACGACTCGGGCACCGTGTTGATCAGCTCACTGCCAGTCGCGACCTGCAGCCACTTCAGCGCGCGCACCATCGCGTTGGTCAGTGCCTGCGTGGTGTTCGGATTCTTCGTGATGAACGACTGCGATGCGTACAGGCAGCCGGCCGGCATGTTGCCGCCGAACACCGTGTGCGTATCGGCGAGCGTGCGCGTGTCGGACACGACGCGGACGTCGCCCGAGCGTTCGAGCTTCGTCATCACCGGATCGAGATTCGCGAGCGCATCGATCTGCCCGGACTGCAGCGCGGCGATCGCACCGGCGCCCGCGCCGACGCCGACGAACGCGACGTCCTTCGCGCTCAAACCGGCTTTCGCGAGCACGAAACTCGCCATGATCGACGTCGACGAACCGGGCGCCGTCACACCGATCTTCTTGCCCTTCAGATCGGCGATCGACTTGTAGTTCGGCATCGTCTTCTTCGACACCGCGAGCACGATCTGCGGCGCACGGCCCTGCAGCACGAATTCACGGAACGACTGGTTCTTCGCCTGCAGCAGCAGCGTATGTTCGAATGCGCCCGATACCACGTCAGCGCTACCGCCGACTGCAGCCTTCAGCGCCTGCGAGCCGCCCGCGAAATCGGAGATCTCGACGTCGAGCCCTTCGTCCTTGAAGTAATTGCGCCGCTCGGCGATCGTCAGCGGCAGGTAGTAGAAGAGGTTCTTGCCGCCCACCGCGATCGCGACCTTCTGCGTTTCGGGTTTGCCCTGTGTGCCTTGTGCAAAGGTCAAAGGCGTACCGGCGAAAGCCGCGCCCGCGACCGCGGCTGTACCGGCGAGAAAGCGTCTGCGTTGCATCGTCGAAGTCTCCTGTCGTTGTTGTTCGTGTGCGCGATGAAACCGGCACGCGTCGCGCCTGCCGTTGCTGCCAGCCGCCGTCGTTAGTAATCAGACGATCTGTTGTTCGTGCAGCCGCGCGATGTGCTGTGCATCATAACCTAGCGATTGCAGGACTTCATCGGTATGTTCACCCAGTTCCGGACCGAGCCAGCGCGTGTCGCCAGGCGTGTCGGACAGCTTCGGCGTGACCGCCGGCAACGCGATCTCGCGGCCGTCCTGCCACTTGAAGCGCTGGATCATCTGGCGCGCGAGATACTGCGGATCGGTGAACATGTCCGCGACGCTGTAGATGCGCCCGACCGGCACGTCCGCTGCGTTGAGCACCGCAAGCGCCTCGTCGATCGTGCGGCTGGCGAGCCACGCGGCGATCGCGCCGTCGATCTCCGCGGTGCGCGGCACGCGGCCGTCGTTGTGCGCGAGCGAGGGATCGTCGGCGAGATCGGCGCGGTCAATGGCGAGCATCAGCCGGCGGAAGATCGGATCGCTGTTGCCGCCGATCACGATACTGCCGTCGCGGCACGGGTACGTATTCGACGGCACGATGCCCGGCAGCGATGCGCCGGTGCGCTCGCGCACCATCCCGTACACGCCGTACTCGGGCACGACGCTTTCCATCATGTTGAACACGGCCTCGTACAGCGCGACGTCGACGATCTGCCCTTTGCCGCCATTCGTGTTCTTGTGATGCAGCGCCATCAATGCGCCGATCACGCCGTGCAGCGCGGCGATCGAGTCGCCGATCGAGATACCGATGCGCGGCGGCGGCAAGTCCGGATAGCCGGTGATATGCCGCAACCCGCCCATCGATTCGGCGATCGCGCCGAAGCCCGGCCGGTCGCGATACGGGCCGGTCTGGCCGTAGCCGGACAGACGCACCATCACGAGACCGGGGTTCTCGGCGGACAGCACGTCGTAGCCCAGGCCGAGTTTTTCGAGCAGCCCGGGCCGGAAATTCTCGACGACGATATCGGCTTCGCGCGCAAGACGCCGGACGATCTCCTTGCCCTCTTCCGCTTTCAGATTGATCGTCACCGATTTCTTGTTGCGCGCCTGCACGGCCCACCACAGCGACGTGCCGCCCGCTTCCGGATAGAGCTTGCGCCACTTGCGCAGAGGGTCGCCGCCTTTCGGATCTTCGATCTTGATCACGTCCGCGCCGAACTCGCCGAGAAAGCGCGCGGCGAACGGGCCGGCGATCAGCGTGCCGAGTTCGAGCACCTTGACGCCCGCAAGCGGGCCGGCCGCTTTGGCGGTGGGGGTCGTCGTGTTCATCTGTCTCCTTCGGTTTTTCGCGTGGGTTCGCCGGGCTGCGATGTGCTCGACATGAACTGCGTCCGCCGACGCATCGCGCGACGCGGTTGCCGCTACAGCGAGCGACGGTCGAGCATCGCGCGGGCGATGGTGCCCGCGTCCACGTATTCGAGTTCGCCGCCGACCGGCACGCCGCGCGCAAGCCGCGTCACCGCGAGACCGCGCGCCTTCAGCGTCTGACCGAGGTAATGCGCGGTCGCTTCGCCTTCGTTCGTGAAATTGGTCGCGAGCACGACTTCCTTGACGATCCCGTCCGACGCACGCTTCACAAGCCGGTCGAAATGGATCTCCTTCGGACCGATGCCGTCGAGCGGACTCAGACGACCCATCAGCACGAAGTAGAGACCGCGGTAGGTCATCGTCTGCTCGAGCATGATCTGGTCAGCGGGTGTTTCGACGACGCACAGCAGCGTCGGATCGCGCTCTTCATCGCTGCAGACTTCGCAGATCTGCGCTTCGGTGAAGGTGTTGCACTTCTCGCAGTGCTGCAGATGCTCGGTCGCGAACAGCAGCGAACGGCCGAGCTTTTCGGCGCCCTCGCGATCGTGCTGCATCAGGTGATACGCCATGCGCTGCGCGGATTTCGGCCCGACACCGGGCAGGATGCGCAGCGCTTCCACGAGTGCCGACAGGGCGGACGGTTGTTTCATGCGATGACGGCGACGGCGCGGAAGAGGATCGAATGGAGAGTGGACGGCGATGCTCGATGCAGGCCGCCGTCCGGGTGCGGGTTCAGAACGGCAGCTTGAATCCCGGCGGCAGCGGCAGACCCGACGTCATGCCGCCCATCTTTTCCTGCGCGGTGGCTTCTGCCTTACGCACGGCGTCGTTGAACGCAGCGGCGACCAGATCTTCGAGCATGTCCTTGTCGTCGGCGAGCAGGCTCGGGTCGATCGACACGCGACGCACGTCGTTCTTGCAGGTCATCGTCACCTTCACGAGACCGGCGCCGGACTGGCCCTCGACCTCGATCAGCGCGAGCTGGTCCTGCATCTTCTTCATGTTTTCCTGCATCTGCTGGGCCTGTTTCATCAGGCCGGCGAGTTGACCTTTCATCATGGATGTACTCCTTGTGGATCGTGATCGTTAAAGCGGTGGTGTTTTATGGGGTGACGTGCCGACTGCGCTCGATGTCAGTGCGCTGATGCTGCGCCATCCTGTGCGATCGGCCGGATCGAACCCGGCACGATGCTCGCGCCGAATTCGCGGATCAGCGACTGCACGAACGGATCGGCGCCGATCTCGCGCTCGGCTTCCTTCTGACGCTGCGCGCGCGTGGCGGCATCGAGCGCAGCGGCCGTGCGGCGCGCGGGGCCGACTTCCACCTGCACGTCGACGTCCCGGCCAAGGCGCTCCGCAAGCGCGGTCTTCAGCTTCGCGACCTGCGACGCTTCCGCGTATTGCGGCACCGGCACGTTGAGCCGCAGCGTCGCGCCGTCGAGCGCCATCAGTTCGCTGTTGAATGCCAGCTGGTACGAAATGCCCTTCAACGGCAAGCCGGCGGCAAGCGCCGGCCAGTCGCCTTCAAAGCCGAGCGGATTGAGCGGCACGGCCGGCGGCAGCGGACGCGTATCGACGACCACCGGCGCTTCGGTGCGTGCGGACGCTGCGCCGCCGTTGACGCGGACGTCGTCGGGGCCGCTGTCGAAGACCGGTACGAAGCCGTCGTCGGGGCCGGCGAAGAATGCATCGTCGCCTGAGACGGGGATGTAGTCGTCGGGCGGTATGTCGTCCCATGGCGGGGTCGATGCGGCGCTTTGTTCGCGCTTGTCCTGGGCGGGCTTCGGACGGGCCGCCGGTTCGCTCTGCGCAGCGCGGCGTGCCTCGGACGGTACCGGCACTGGCACGGCGACACGCGGTGCGGCCGTTTTGGGCGCAGCGGTCGATGCCGCTTGAGGCGCGGCAGCCACCCGGTCACGCGTCGACGAAACCTTGAGCCCCGCGTTGCGCAGTACGTCGAGCGCAGCGCTTGCACCGCCTGCCGGGCGACGCGAGTCGACTGCTGGTGCGCGCTCGGCGCTTTCCGCTTTATCGGTTGCTGCCGCTCCGGTTGGGACCGGCGCTTCGCTAACGGGCTTGTTGTGGACTGCAGGTTCGATGGCCGCAGGCTGTGATTCGGCCTCAGCTTCCGCCGCTAGCAGCGCGGTCGTTTCGGCGAGCTGCGATTGCGCTTCGACCGCACCATCATCGCGCGATGCGTTGATGGTGTCGGCTTGCGACTCGGCTTTCGCCTCGATCGGCGTAGCGGTTTCCGGCAAAGTCGCAGCCTTCGGTTCGACGATCGCGTCACCGGAAGTCGCGCTCCGGGGAATCTGAGGCGCTACGCTCGCGGACAGGGCATCGTCGATCTTGCCGACTCGCACGTTCTGCGTTTCGGCACTCGCCTGCGGCACGACTGCGGCCGGCGCCGGCTGCACCGTTTTCGCCGCCGGCATCGCTTGCGTCTGCGCGGCATTGCCCGCAGCTTGCACCGGCGCGGACGCACGCCGCGCGTCGGCGGATGAAGATGTCGACGGCCGCGCGGCCGGCACCGTGCCACCACCGTTACCACCGCCATTCGGCGCGGGCTCGAATGCGAGCATCCGCAGCAGCGTCATCGTGAAGCCCGCGTATTCGTCCGGCGCGAGACCGAGTTCGCTGCGGCCGATCGTGGCGATCTGATAATAAAGCTGCACCTGCTCCGGACTCAGCGCATCGGCGAAGCGGCGCAGATCGCCGGCCTCCGGCCATTCGTCAAGCACCGACGCCGGCGCGAACTGCGCCCACGCGACACGGTGCAGCAGACTCGCCAGATCCTGCAGCGCGGTCGAAAACGACAGGCTGCGCAGTGCCATCTCGTCGGCAATCGCGAGCACTGCGGCGCCGTCGCCTGCCGCCAGCGCGTCGAGCAGACGCACCAGATAACTTTGATCGAGCGCGCCGAGCATGCCGCGCACGGCCTCCTCGGTCACCTGATTAGCCGAATAGGCGATCGCCTGATCGGTCAGCGAAAGCGCGTCGCGCATCGAGCCGTCTGCGGCACGCGCGAGCAGCCGCAGCGCCTGCGCTTCGAAACTGATCTGTTCCTCGCCGAGGATGTGCTCCAGGTGCGACACGATGTGCCCCGCCGGCATCTGCTTCAGATTGAACTGCAGGCAGCGCGACAGCACGGTGACCGGGATTTTCTGCGGATCGGTAGTGGCGAGAATGAATTTGACGTGCGGCGGCGGTTCTTCCAGCGTCTTCAACATCGCGTTGAACGCGTGGTTGGTCAGCATGTGCACTTCGTCGATCATGTAGACCTTGAAGCGCGCATCGACCGGCGCGTAGACCGCACGTTCGAGCAGCGCCGCCATCTCGTCGACGCCGCGGTTGCTCGCCGCGTCCATTTCGACGTAATCGACGAACCGCCCTTCATCGATCTCGCGACACGCGCGGCACACGCCGCACGGTGTCGACGTGATGCCGGTCTCGCAGTTCAGCGCCTTCGCGAAGATGCGCGACAGCGTCGTCTTGCCGACGCCGCGCGTGCCGGTAAACAGATAGGCGTGGTGCAGACGGCCGCCGTCGAGGGCGTGCGTGAGCGCGCGCACCACGTGCTCCTGTCCGACGAGCGAAGCGAAATCCTTCGGCCGCCATTTGCGTGCGAGAACTTGATAGGTCATCCGGAAATTGTATCAGCAACGTCGTCCCATACAGACGAATCGAAAGCGTCGGACCGGACGGTACGAACCCGTGGCCGCACGATAGAAATTTCGTCGATTGGGTGTAGCTGAAATTGGAAAACTGATGTGCTGAAAATGAGCAGTAAGCTGAGCAACAAGCGAAATTGCGCAACTCAAACCAGCGGAAGAACAGCGGAGAAAAAGTGGAAGGTGACGAGCCTGACCCTCGGCACTGGTGGAAAACGGCTGTGGCTGCTTCGTTCCCGACCTGACCAGGTTGACCGCCCCTCCATGCGAGGAGGCCCGTCACGTCGCATTCTATCATCGGTGCTGCTGCAGCGCGACAGTTAAAGTGAACGACCTTCGCGTAACGCCCACCCGCAAAGGCGTCGCGCGCCTGGTAGTGCCTCTTGTGTTTACCGTTAAAACCACCAGATACGTGTCGTGGAAATTCCCGCGCGAGGATAAAGCCCCACTGTCCTGATGACTACTATCGCGGCGGGCAACGCATAGCGAATTAAGCTAAACTGGCGGCCAGATGTCCCGCAATACAGGTCCCCATAGCGCCCTTCCGAGGCTGCCTTCGCAGGTACTCGAACGGGTTCGACCGGGGCTCGGCGTGCGGCTACACGAACAGAAGTTTTTCCGGTTTTGGTGTATCGTGGCGAGCAATTAATTCAGGCCGGCCTCGACCCTAAAGAGGTATTCATACAATGAGCGAACAAATCAAGCACATCAGCGACGCATCGTTCGAAACGGACGTCGTGAAATCCGATAAACCCGTACTGCTCGACTTCTGGGCCGAATGGTGCGGTCCCTGCAAGATGATCGCCCCGATCCTCGACGAAGTCGCGAAGGAATACGACGGTCGCGTGCAGATCGCGAAGATCAACGTGGACGAGCATCAATCGACGCCGGTCAAGTTTGGCGTGCGTGGTATCCCGACGCTGATCCTGTTCAAGAACGGCGCGGTCGCTGCACAGAAAGTGGGCGCCCTGTCGAAATCGCAACTGACCGCGTTCCTCGACGGCAACCTGTAAAGCATCCGGCTCCTCGTGAGTCGCACCGGTCGTGTTGTCCACCGACAACACGACCGGCTCGCAGATGCACTTGCCTCACGTCGGCGGAATCCGGCGTGTGCTATGCTAGAATCCACAAAACGTCGAAAAGACGTGTAAGTCCTTGAGCGGTTCCGCTCAATTCTCCTCCCAGATTTCATTTCGTCGCACCTTCTCCCGCGGGTTCTCCGTATGCATTTATCCGAGCTCAAGACACTGCACGTGTCTGAATTGATCGAGATGGCCAATGGCCTCGAGATCGAAAGTGCGAACCGCCTGCGCAAGCAGGAACTGATGTTCGCCATTCTTAAAAAACGCGCCAAAACTGGCGAAACGATTTTCGGCGACGGCACGCTCGAAGTATTGCCGGACGGCTTCGGCTTCCTGCGTTCGCCGGAAACCTCTTACCTCGCGAGCACGGACGACATCTACATCAGTCCATCGCAGATCCGCCGCTTCAACCTGCACACCGGCGACACGATCGAAGGCGAAGTGCGCACGCCGAAAGACGGCGAACGCTATTTCGCGCTGGTGAAGGTCGACAAGGTCAACGGCCAGCCGCCGGAGGCGTCGAAGCACAAGATCATGTTCGAAAACCTCACGCCGCTGCACCCGAACAAGGTGCTACTGCTGGAGCGCGAAATGCGCGGCGAGGAGAACGTGACGGGCCGGATCATCGACATGATCGCGCCGATCGGCAAGGGCCAGCGCGGCCTGCTGGTCGCGTCGCCGAAGTCCGGCAAGACGGTGATGCTGCAGCACATCGCGCACGCCATCAAACAGAATCATCCGGACGTCATCCTGTTCGTGCTTCTGATCGACGAACGTCCTGAAGAAGTGACGGAAATGCAGCGCTCGGTCGCAGGCGAAGTGATCGCGTCGACGTTCGACGAACCCGCCGCGCGTCACGTGCAGGTCGCCGAAATGGTGATCGAGAAAGCCAAGCGCCTCGTCGAAATGAAGAACGACGTCGTGATTCTGCTCGACTCGATCACGCGTCTCGCCCGTGCATACAACACCGTCGTCCCGGCATCGGGCAAGGTGTTGACGGGCGGTGTCGATGCGAACGCGCTGCAACGCCCGAAGCGCTTCTTCGGCGCGGCACGTAACATCGAGGAAGGCGGTTCGCTGACGATCATCGGCACCGCGCTGATCGAAACCGGCAGCCGCATGGACGACGTGATCTACGAAGAGTTCAAGGGCACCGGCAACATGGAAGTGCACTTGGAGCGCCGCCTCGCGGAAAAGCGCGTCTATCCGTCGATCAACCTGAACAAGTCCGGCACGCGCCGCGAAGAACTGCTGATCAAGCCGGAAATCCTGCAAAAGATCTGGGTGCTGCGCAAGTTCATCCACGACATGGACGAAGTCGAAGCCATGGAATTCCTGCTCGACAAGGTTCGCCAGACCAAGAGCAACTCCGAGTTCTTCGACATGATGCGTCGCGGCAACAACTGATACGCCGCGCTGTATCGCTCGAATCAGAGCTGCAATACAAACCGTCCGCCTCGTGCGGACGGTTTTTTTTCGTCCATCGCAACCGTATCGTGCACCTGCACGTTCGCCCGAACCTGTACGTGAACGTCCACGTTGATCTACAATGACGACCATCTGCTCACGATACAAGCCGCCATGGCCAAAGATCCCGTCGATCCACCGTTGCTCACCGTGCAGGACGCCGCGAAGCGTCTGCACGTCACGCCACGCACGCTCAAGTACTACGAGGAACGCGGGCTCGTCACGCCGACCCGCAGCGAAGGCCGCTACCGGCTCTACGACAGCGACGATCTCGAACGCTTCGCGCGGATTCTGCGGCTGCGTTCGCTCGGCTTCTCGCTGCAGGGCATTACCGAAATGCTCAAGCGACCGTTCGAACGACACGAAGGCGGCCGCAGCCGGTTGTCGGACGCGTCGCTGCGCGAAATCCGCGATGCGCTGACACAGCAGATCGACGCACTCGACGCACGCATCGAATCCGTCAGTCGCGAGTTAAAGGAAGCGCGCACGCTGCGCACGGAACTGAGCCACGACCTCGATTACGTCGCGCGACGCGTCGCCGGCGAAAGCGCCGACACGCTGCTCGAACAGCGGCGCGATGAACTCGTGCGCAAGCGGACCGCCGCCGCAAAACGCGCGAAGCCCAAGGCTCCATCGGCATGAACGTCGCATCGTCCCGCGTCCCGCTTTTCAGCGTCGACAAGCTGCGCGGCGACTTCTTCCCGTGGGTGCTGGCGGTCGTCACCGGTCTCGATTACTTCGACAACGCGATCTTCTCGTTCTTCGCCAGCTACATCGCCGGCGGCATCAACGCGTCGCCGGACGAGCTCGTCTGGTCGTCGAGTGCTTACGCGGTCGCTGCGGTGCTCGGCATCCTGCAGCAGCAATGGTGGGTCGAGCGGTTCGGCTACCGGCGCTATGTGGCCGGGTGCATGCTGCTCTACTCGGCCGGCGCGGTCGCGGCCGCGCTCTGCGAGACGTCGGTCGAACTCGCATTCGCGCGCGGCTTTCAGGGCTACTTCATCGGCCCGATGATGGGCACGTGCCGGATCCTGATCCAGATCAGCTTCAAGCCGCAGCAGCGCCCTGTCGCGACGCGCGCGTTCCTGATCCTGATTCTGCTCGGCAGCGCGCTTGCGCCGTTGCTCGGCGGCTTGCTGGTCGCGCATTTCGACTGGCGCGCGTTGTTCGCCTGCACCGCGCCCGTCGGCGTGCTGTTCGCGATTCTCGCGCTGCTCGCCCTTCCCGATTCCGGCGGCCTGCAGCCCGAAGAGCGCGGCGCGACACACTTCTGGCCGTACCTGATCTTCGCGTTCGCACAGGGCGCGCTGCAGATCGTGATGCAGCAGGTGCGCTTCCAGCTCTTCACGACGTCGCCCGCACTGGTCGTGCTCACCGTGTCCGGGGTCGGCGCGCTCGTGTGGTTCATCTACCAGCAGTGGCATCACCCGTCCCCGCTGGTGCGGCTGCACGCGCTGCGCGAAAAGACCTTCCAGATGGGGCTCGTGCTGTACATGTTCTACTACTACGAGTCGACGGCATTCAGCTATCTGATCTCGCGTTTTCTCGAAGGCGGACTCGGCTATCCGGTCGAGAACACCGGCCGACTCGTCGGCGTGACGTCGCTGATTTCCGGAAGCGCGCTCTTCATCTACCTGCGTTACGCGAAACTGCTGCCGCGCAAGAAATGGATCATCGTGCCCGGCTTCGCGATCGCCGCGTTCGCCGCCGCGTGGATGACACGGATGTCGCCCGCCGTCGGCGAAACGGCGCTAATCGTGCCGCTATTGCTGCGCGGGCTGCTGTTGCTGTTCATCGTGTTGCCCGTCGCGAATCTGACGTTCAGAATCTTCGCGATCGAGGAATTCACGCACGGCTACCGGCTGAAGAACATCGTGCGCCAGTTGACGATCTCGTTCGCGACCGCCTCTGTAATCATCGTCGAGCAGCATCGTCAGGCGCTGCACCAGTCGCGGCTCGCGGAATTCGCGAATGCGTTCAATCCCGCGTTCCAGAGTACGATCGCGGCACTGACGAACGGCTTCGCGGCGACCGGCCGTCCGCCCGCGGAAGCACGCGCGCTCGCGACGGTCGAAGTCGCCAGAATGGTCGCGCAGCAGGCGAGCTTCCTGACGTCGCTCGACGGCTTCTATTTCCTGATCGGCGTCGCCGTGTGCGGCGGTATTTTCGCCGCGTGGCAAAAACAGATCGATTGACCGATGCTCTCGAAACTCACTCACTGGCTCGACACCCGCCGCCGCGACCGCGCGCTGCGCACTCACGCGATCTCCGACGCGCTGTGGCAGTCAACACTCGACGGCCTGCCTTTTTTCTCCTATCTGAATGCGACGGACCTCGCGCGGCTGCGCGAAACGACCAGCCTGTTTCTCGCGCAGAAGCAGTTCTCGACCGCCCACGATCTCGAACTCACCGACGCAATGACCGTCGCGATCGCCGCGCAGGCGAGCCTGCCCGTGTTGAATCTCGGTCTCGACCTGTATCGCGGCTGGGTCGGCGTGACCGTCTATCCAGGCGAATTCGTGATCCGCAAGACCGTCGAGGACGAGGACGGCGTGGTCCATGAGGTCGAGCACGACGCGAGCGGCGAGGCATGGGAGGGCGGCCCGGTGGTGCTGTCGTGGGAAGACGTGCAGATGACCGACGGCAGCGACGCGTACAACGTCGTGATCCACGAGTTCGCGCACAAGATCGACATGCTGAACGGCGAAGCGGACGGCCATCCGCCGCTCTTTCGCCGACTGCACGCACCGCTCGATTCGCAGGCGTGGGCCGATGTGTTCGACCACGCGTACGACCGCTTCTGCGCGCGCGTGGATGCGGTGCCGGAGCGTCGCTGGGCGCGCTTCGAACGCGAATCGCTGATCGACCCGTATGCGGCGGACCACCCATCGGAATTCTTCGCGGTCTGCAGCGAAGCGCTGTTCGTCAGGCCAAAGGCGTTCGAGGCCGAATATCCCGAGCTGTACCGGCTACTGGCCCGCTATTACCGGCAGGATCCCGCCGGCACCGGTGCGCTCGCTGAAAGTGCGACAGGCACGCGCTGAAAGGGTTGCGGGCCTGTGAAAGGCCCTGCGAAAAAGTCGCCAACCGACTGATTTTCTGGCATAATCGCCGTTTTTCGACCGTAGGCAAGTGGCTCGCGCTAACGCGGGTTGGCTACCGCCAGATTAAAGGAAAGACCATGAAAGAAGGCATCCACCCCGATTACCGCGAAGTCCTGTTCATCGATATGTCGAACGACTTCAAGTTTGTGACCCGCTCGACCATCCATACGCGCGAAACCGCCGAATTCAACGGCAAGACGTACCCGCTCGCGAAGATCGAAGTGTCGTCGGAATCGCACCCGTTCTACACGGGTCAGCAAAAGATCATGGACACGGCCGGCCGTGTCGAGAAGTTCAACAAGAAGTTCGGCACGCGTGCCACCGGCAAGGCAGTGAAGTAAAAGCCGCGTTCCCGGGGCCTCGATCGATGGCGACCGGAACGAAGCACGAAGGGCAGCGCAAGCTGCCCTTTTTTATCGCCGGCTATTTTCGGTGCTGTCCTCTGACGATGGTTTCGGCCGGTGCCCGGCGCGATCTCCCACTCCACCGTACGCGCGACACCTGCAACGCCCGTAAGCACCCGCAAGACTCAAGGTCATACGCGACCGTGACGCGCGGCGCAGCGCCCGTCTACAATGCCGGATGCTCCAGACCGGCCACCGTCCCGGTCATCGTTTCTCGCGGCTTACCGCCCTGCCTTTCCGCTATCCAGACATCTGCATGAGACCTGTCGTTCGCCTCACCGCCTCCGCGACCAGCGCACTACCGCGCTGGTTGCTGCTGACCATCTGTATCGTCTACGCGTCGTTCGGTCTGTTCGGCCGCGACCCGTGGAAGAACGAGGACGCAGCCGGTTTCGGCGTGATGTGGACGATGGCGACGGGCCACGTGCGCGACTGGCTGCTGCCGAACCTCGTCGGCAAATACATCACGTCGGAAGGCCCGCTCGGCTACTGGCTCGGTGCCGGCTCGATCCGCGCGCTCGCGCCGTGGGTCGACGCGAGCAACGCGTCGCGCGTGTTCACCGGGCTCCTGTTCTGCACGGCGTGCGCGTTCGTCTGGTATGCCGCGTATCTGCTCGGCCGCCGTCCCGAAGTGCAGCCGTTCAAATATGCGTTCGGCGGCGAACCGGAACCGCGCGACTTCGGCCGCACGCTCGCCGACGGCGCACTGCTGATCCTGCTCGCGTGCTTCGGCCTCGCCGAGCGAGGCCACGAAACGACGCCGCAGATCATGCAGTTCGTCTGCGTCGCGATGCTCGTCTACGGCCTCGTGCGGATGATCGACAAGCCCATCCAGGGGGCTCTCGTCTGGGGGTTCGCGCTCGGACTCGTGACGTTGTCGAGCAGTCCCGTGCTGGTCATCGCGCTGCTGGTCGGCACGCTGGCGATGACCGTGATCGTGCGCGAGACGCGCTCGCGCTGGCTGCTGCTCGCCGGACTGCCGGTCGCGCTCGCGCTGTCGGTGTCGTGGCCGCTCGTCGCGCTTTCGATGTTCCCCGACGACGCCGTATGGTTCCTCAACCAGTGGATGCACAGCAGCATCAACTCGTTCGGCGGCTCGCCCGAACCGGTGCTGCGCTATGCGCTGAAGAACCTGCCGCTGTTCACGTGGCCGGCGTGGCCGCTCGCGCTGTGGGCGTTCTTCAGCTGGGCCGGATTGCGGCGCGCGCCGCACGTCGCGATTCCGCTGTCGGTGATCGCGCCGCTGCTGATTCTCGTTGTGCTGCAAAGCCATCAGTCGAACCGGCTCTACATGCTGCTGCTGCCCGCGCTCGCGGTACTCGCCACGTTCGCACTGCCGACGTTGAAGCGCGGCGCGATCAACGCGATCGACTGGTTCGCGATGCTGAGCTTCACGATCATCGGCTCGGCCGTCTGGCTGTTCTGGCTCGCGGGCCTCACCGGTTTCCCCGCGCCGCTCGCGCGCAACCTCGCGCGCTACGCGCCGGGCTTCACGCCGCAGTTCAAGATCCTGTCCTTCGTCTGCGCGGTTGCGGTGACTGTCTGCTGGTTCGCGCTCGCGCGCTGGCGGCTGTCGCGCCATCCGAAGGTGCTGTGGCGCAGCGTCGTGCTGTCGAGCGCCGGCACGACACTGATGTGGGTGCTGCTGATGACGCTGTGGCTGCCGCTCGTCAACTACAGCCGGACCTATAAGGACGTCGCCGAACAGATCGCAAGCCATCTGCCGGACGACTACAGCTGCATCTCGCCGGTCCGGCTCGGTAACGCGCAGATCGCGACCTTCGCGTATTTCGGCGACATGCACTTCTCGTTCAACGAAGACTGCGACGTGATCCTCCGCCAGGACACGCAGGACTTCGGTGAACCGAGTTCGATGCCGGCGTATATCTGGAAGCTGGTCTGGGAAGGCCGCCGTGTCGCCGACCGCGACGAGCGCTTCCGGCTGTACGTCCGCATCGATCGTCCGAAGCCACCGGTCAAACGCCGTCCGCCGCGCCGCCAGCCCGACTGACGATGTTCGAGGACGTACGGAAAATCGCCGGGCTCGCGTGGCCCGTGCTGATCGGCCAGCTCGCGATCATCGCGTTCGGCGTGATCGATACGGCGATGGTCGGCCGCTATTCGGCCGTCGATCTGGCCGCGCTCGGCCTCGGTTCGTCGATCTACGTTTCCGTCTATATCGGCCTGACCGGCATCGTCACCGCGTTGCAACCAATCGCCGCGCAACTGCACGGTGCGCGACGCTACGACGAAATCGGTGAAGAGGTGCGCCAGTCGCTGTGGCTCGCAGTCGTGCTCGCGGCGCTCGGCTTCACGCTGCTGTATTTTCCAGGGCCGCTGCTGCGGCTCGCGCACGTGCCCGACACGCTGCGCGAACTGACCGTCTCGTATCTGCGCATCCTGTCGTTCGGGTTGCCCGCGAGCCTCGCGTTTCGCGTCTACAGTTCGCTCACCAATGCGGTCGGCCAGCCACGGCTCGTGATGATCCTGCAGATCGGCGGGCTGCTGATCAAGGTTCCGCTGAACACATGGCTGATCTTCGGCGGCCTCGGCGTACCGGCGCTTGGCGGCCCCGGCTGCGCGCTCGCAAGCACACTGATCAACTGGACGCTCGCGGCCGTCGGCATGACCGTGCTGGCGAGGCTCGATGTGTTCCGGCCATTCGCGATCTTCTCGCGCTTCTGCTGGCCGGTGTGGCAACGACAGCTCGCTCAACTGCGGCTCGGTATTCCGATGGGACTGTCGTACCTGATCGAGGTCACGTCGTACACGTTCATGGCCCTCTTCATCGCGCGCTTCGGTACGACGACGCTCGCCGGGCATCAGATCGCGGGGAACGTCAGCGCGGTGCTGTACATGACGCCGCTGTCGATCGGCGTTGCTGCGTCCACGCTCGTCGCGCGGGCACTCGGCGCGCATCGCTACGACGCCGCGCGCACACTCGCGCGACACGGCATCCTGATGGCAGTCACGCTTGCATGCGGCTACGGTCTGATCGTGCTTGCGCTGCGACCGTTCATCGTCGCCGGCTACACACCCAACCCGCAGGTGGTCGCCGCCGCGATGCCGCTCGTGCTGATCGTCGTGTTCTATCACCTGTTCGATGCGCTGCAGGTCACGACCGCGTTCGTGCTGCGTGCATACCGCGTCGCGGTGGTGCCGACCGTGATCTATGCGATCGCGCTGTGGGGCGTCGGCCTCGGCGGCGGCTATCTGCTCGGTTACGACGTCGGCGGCGGTGTGCCGACATGGCTCACCGGCGCGCACGGCTTCTGGGTCGCGAATGCCACGAGCCTCGCGATAGCCGGTACGGGGCTGCTGCTGTACTGGCGCGTCGTCAGTACGCGCTATGGGCGCTCGCGCGTTGCGCAGCCGGACCCTGCCGCCTGAGCACATCGAAGCCGTCGCTCTCCGCGCAACCCGTTTCGCATCGAATCGCCCTCGCACAACCCGCGCGCCAACGCCCTTCCACTCACAGACCGTCAAAGATTTAACCAGTGTTAAATCACCTCTCCGGTGATTTACTTGCGACAAATCGATCGGTATAAATCGAAAGCCTTTCATAAAAAGGGCGCGCAATTTGTCCTATGCTTAAGCCCAGCGCCTGCTGACTGGATGCGCGCGATCCGTTCCCGGCTTACTTTTTCTTGCCCTCAATGGAGTGCCTGCCATGCTGAAGAAGCTGTTGATGCTGTGCGTTGCCCTCGTGCTGTCGATCTCCGCCGGCTTTGCCGCCGCCGCGGTCGAAGTCAATACCGCCGATCAGACGGCGCTCGAATCGGTCAAGGGCATCGGTCCCGTCCATGCCAAAGCGATCATCGACGAACGGACGAAAAACGGCCCGTTCAAAGATGCCGCCGACCTCGCGACCCGCGTCAAGGGAATCGGTACGAAGTCCGTGACGAATCTCGAAGCCGCCGGCCTGACCATCAACGGTTCATCCACGCCGCCGCCAGCCGGCACGGCAAAGCCAGCTGCATCGGCTAACACCAAGGCCGCGACGAAGTCGACGACGACCGCAGCAGCGCCGGCCGCCGCTCCCGCTACTCCGACGCCTGCGCCCGCAGCCACGACGACGGCCACCGCCAACGCGCCGGCAGATGCGTCGGGCGGCAAAGCCACGAAGACGAAGAAGTCGAAGAAGAGCAAGGCTGCGTCCGATGCAGCCGCCGCGTCGTCGGCGGCACCGGCTGCCGCTGCGCCGGCTGCTGCAACGTCGGACGGCAAGGCCACGAAGACGAAGAAGTCGAAGAAGAGCAAGGCCGCTTCCGCGGCAGCGGCTTCAGGCGGCTAACGCATCGAGATTTATCCGTGCCGCGCCCCTGCGCGGCGTTTTCCCCCGCCGGTCCGCGCCTCGCAACTGCGAAACCCGCAGGCCGGCTCTCCAGTGAGACCGCCATGAGCCTACTCGACACTCTCGGTTCCCTGCTTGGCAAGTCGCCCGAAGGCGGCGGCGGCCAGACAGCCCTGATTTCCGCCGCTCTCGAATTCGTCAACAACCAGCCGGGCGGCCTGAACGGCCTGATCCAGAAATTCCAGGAAAAAGGCGCCGGCGACGTCATCAGTTCGTGGGTCGGCAACGGCGAGAATCAGGCGATCTCGCCGGACACGCTGCATAGCGTGCTCGGTTCGGACGCGGTGAGCGGCCTCGCCGCGAAAATCGGCGTCGATCCGCAGCAGGCGGCAGGTTTGCTGTCGCAAGTGCTGCCGCACGTGATCAACACCGCAACGCCGCAAGGCGAAGTGCCCGCCGACGGCAAGGTGAACAGCGAAAGCGTGCTCGGCGCATTGGGCGGCCTCGCGTCGCTGCTCGGCAAGGGCGGCGGCACGCCGACCGCTTAACGCTGCAAAAAGGGAGCGTCTCGTGCTCCCTGTATCACCTCTGCAGCCTCAAGGGCCGTCCTCGCGACGGCCCTTCGTCTTCTGTACGCCCCCGCTCAAGCACCCGCTGCCGACAGCTTCCTCACCATGTCGGCAATGATCGTGTGCCGGATGACCCGCATGCACATCGCTTCACCACCCAGTGTCGCGGCAAGCACAGAAGCGCCAGCGGCAAGCCGCGCGTTCTCCGCTTCGACTTCGGCGTAAAGGTCGTCGGCAGCGCGACCGATCGCGTTCACCTGCGCATCGAGCAGACGCACCGCAGTGCCTCGTGCGATGCCGAGTACGTCGGCGGAACGCAGCATCAACTCGCGGTTCATGTCCGCGTAATAGCGCACGCCGAGCACGTCCCACGCGAACGACACGCGCTCCGGCCAGTCGCGCTTCTGATACGTCGGCGTGCTCCACGCTGCGACGCTCAGCAGATCGTAGAACGGCGCGAGCTGAACGCCTTCATGCGACACGAAGAAGCTGAGATTCTTCAGATGCGCATCCGAGTTGCCGATCAGCACGTTGAACACCAGCCACGAAAACAGCCGCGTTCTCGCCGCCGCGCGATTGCGGCACGCGTGCGCAATCGCGGCGAGTTGCTCGACGCTGCCCTGCTCGTACTTGAACGTGCGCGCGAGATCGAGCAGTTGGCACGCATCGATCGTATGGAGGCGTTGCCACTCACCATCGCGCTCGGTCCGGTCGAAACGATCGACCAGATACACCGGCGCGGGCACATAGCGCCGATGCACGGGTGGCACCTCCAGCTTCAGCCGCGCGGCAAGCGTCATCACGAACCATTCGTCGATGACCGAATGCGGATAGTCGCCCTCTTCCTGATGATTCGGCTTGAGGATGTGCGTCGACGGCGTTGCACCGGCCGGCTCGAACAGCTGGTCGTCTTGCAGGACGACCGCCAGCTTGTGCTGCGCGCCGGCCAGCGACATGCGCTTCAACGCAGCGTGCGTGAGCGGCACGCGTGGCAGCGCGTCGATCCGCGCGGCGAGATCCGCGTCGGCGAGTGGCCGCAGTCCTTCGCTTTGAGTCGTGCGAGCGCCTGCGGGATCCGGCGGCAACAGCGTGACCGATCCCGCCGACTCGGCACCGTAGTGCGCGAGCAGCGCGAACGCATCGGCTTCGTTGCGGATATTCGCATCGCGCGCAAGCAGTGCACGCTGTCCTTCTTCGGGCAACAGATTGTCGAAATACCATTGCACCGACCGACGGCTGCTGCCGTCGCGCAGCGCTTCGGACTGAAGCGGCAGCGCGGGGCTCAGCGGATAACTGTCCGCGCGCGCGAGCCAGTCGGCGGCATAGGTGAAGCTCCAGATATCGCCGTCGTCGCGCAGCACGCCGACGTCGATACCGTTGATGCTCGCGACAAGGCTACGCGCCAGCGGAGCATTCTCCGTTGTGTGTTCGTCCGCCGTCATGCCGCATCCCCGGAAGGACGTCGCCGTGCACGCGCCTCGCGCTTCGCGAGCTTATCGCGTTCGTGCGCGAGCAACGCAGCCGCCGCGTCCGGCAGATCGACGCTCACCTTCACGCCCAACGATTCGAGCACGCGAAAGAGCTTGCCCCAGTGCACGCCTTCCGCACCGTTTTCGACCTTGCCGAGGAAGCTCTCGCTCACGCCGATACTGCCCGCCGCATCGTCCTGACGCAGGCGCTGCGCCTTGCGGGCCGCGCGAATCGCGATGCCGAGATCGCGTGGTGTTTCAATGTCCGTTTTCATCGTGAATCCTTGCATTTACACGGATTTTTCTATTTTAGCAGACCGAAAACCAATAATCCGTACGATTGCACGGATTATCGATCCAAGCCGTGTGCCTATAGAAAAATCCATGCAATCGTACGGATTTTCAATCAACAATAGGCCATATGATCCATTATCCTTGCAATCACAAGGATAAATTTAAAGAAAAAGGGCAACGAATCGCTTCGTTGCCCTTCCAGGTCATACCGGCGCCGCAGCGCCGCTCAATGCACTCAATGCACGACGCGCTCGAACACCAGCTTGCCGTCCTGCAGTTCGACCGGAATCACATCCTTCGGACCGAACTTGCCGGCGAGAATCAGCTTCGCGACTGGATTCTCGATCTCCTGCTGGATCGCGCGCTTCAGCGGCCGCGCACCGAACAGCGGGTCGTAGCCGACCTTGCCGATCTGCTCGAGCGCCGCATCCGATACGACCAGCTGCATGTCGAGCTTCGCGAGCCGCTCGTGCAGCCGTTGCAGCTGGATCTTCGCGATCGACTGGATGTTCCCACGGTCGAGCGCATGGAACACGACGACGTCGTCGATCCGGTTCAGGAATTCCGGCCGGAAGTGCAGCTTCACCTCTTCCCACACGGCATCCTTCACCGCTTCTTCGCTCTCGCCGACCATCGACTGGATCACCTGCGAGCCGAGATTCGACGTCATCACGATCACCGTGTTCTTGAAGTCGACAGTACGCCCTTGCCCATCGGTCATGCGGCCATCGTCGAGCACCTGCAGCAGCACGTTGAACACGTCCGGATGCGCCTTCTCGATTTCGTCGAGCAGGATCACGCTATACGGCTTGCGACGCACCGCTTCCGTCAGATAGCCGCCTTCCTCGTAGCCGACGTAGCCCGGCGGCGCGCCAATGAGCCGCGCGACGCTGTGCTTCTCCATGAACTCGCTCATGTCGATACGAATAAGGTGCTCTTCCGAATCGAACAGGAACGCGGCCAGCGCCTTGCACAGCTCGGTCTTGCCGACGCCCGTCGGTCCGAGGAACAGGAACGAACCGTACGGACGGTTCGGATCCGACAGCCCGGCGCGCGAACGACGGATCGCATCGGCCACCGCGCTGATCGCCTCGTTCTGCCCAACCACGCGCTCGTGCAGCTTTTCCTCGATCTGCAGCAGCTTTTCGCGTTCGCCCTGCATCATCCGCGACACCGGGATGCCGGTCGAGCGCGACACGACGTCCGCGATTTCCTCCGCGCCGACCTGCGTGCGCAGCAGGCGCCGACGCGTCGGACTGTTCTGCTCCTGCGCCTCCGCCTGCGCGACCTGCTTCAGTTGCGCTTCGAGCTGCGGCATCTTGCCGTACTGCAGTTCCGCGACCTTCTCGAGCTTGCCTTCGCGCTGCAGCCGCGTGATCTCGGCGCGTGTACGCTCGATCTCTTCCTTCAGTTGCGCGCTGCCCAGCACCGCAGCCTTCTCGGCGGTCCAGATTTCCTCGAGGTCCGCGTACTCGCGATCGAGCCGATCGATTTCCTCTTCGATCAACTGCAGCCGCTTCTGCGACGCCTCGTCCTTCTCCTTCTTCACCGCTTCGCGCTCGATCTTCAACTGGATGCGCCGACGGTCGAGCCGGTCCATCTCTTCGGGCTTCGAATCGATTTCCATCTTGATCTTCGACGCTGCTTCGTCGATCAGATCGATCGCCTTGTCCGGCAGGAAGCGGTCAGTGATGTAGCGATGCGACAGCTCGGCGGCCGCGACGATTGCCGGGTCGGTGATATCGACGCCATGATGCAGCTCGTACTTTTCCTGCAGCCCGCGCAGGATTGCGATCGTCGCCTCGACGGTCGGCTCGTCGACCAGCACTTTCTGGAACCGGCGTTCGAGCGCCGCGTCCTTCTCGATGTACTTGCGGTACTCGTCGAGCGTGGTCGCGCCGACGCAGTGCAGCTCGCCGCGCGACAGCGCCGGCTTCAGCATGTTGCCCGCGTCCATCGCGCCTTCGGCCTTGCCGGCGCCGACCATCGTGTGAATTTCGTCGATGAAGACGATGGTCTGCCCTTCGTCCTTCGCGATGTCGTTCAGCACGGCCTTCAGACGCTCTTCGAACTCGCCGCGATACTTCGCGCCCGCGAGCAGCGCCGCCATGTCGAGTGACAGCACGCGTTTGTTCTTCAGCGTTTCCGGCACCTCGCCATTGACGATCCGTTGCGCGAGCCCTTCGACGATCGCTGTCTTGCCGACGCCCGGCTCACCGATCAGCACCGGGTTGTTCTTGGTCCGGCGTTGCAGGATCTGGATCGAGCGGCGGATTTCGTCGTCGCGGCCGATCACCGGATCGAGCTTGCCCGCACGCGCGCGTTCGGTCAGGTCGACCGTGTATTTTTTCAGCGCCTCGCGCTGGCTTTCGGCGTCCTGGCTGTGCACCTGCGCGCCGCCACGCACGGCGACGATCGCCGCTTCGAGCGACTTGCGCGTGAGACCGTGCTGACGCGCGACCCGGCCCGCTTCGCCCTTGTCGTCGGCGATGGCGAGCAGAAACATCTCGCTGGCGATGTAGGTGTCGTTGAGCTTCTGCGCTTCCTTGTCGGCCTGATTCAACAGACCCGTCAGATCGCGCCCGATCTGCACGTTGCCGTCGGTGCCCTGCACCTGCGGCAGACGCTGGATCGCATCGTTCAGCGCCGTTTGCAGCGCCTGCACGTGGACGCCCGAGCGCGACAGCAGCGAGCGCGCCGCGCCGTCCTGCTGCGCGACGAGCGCCGCGAGCAGATGGACAGGCTCGATGTATTGATTGTCGCGGCCGACAGCCAGGCTCTGCGCGTCCGCGAGTGCTTCCTGAAACTTGGTGGTGAGTTTGTCGACTCTCATTAAGCAGCTCCGATTTCGAATATCACCAAAATGAGGTGTTTCGTGCGAGTTTCAAGCGCTTTTTCGAGTTTTCAGGCGAATTTTACGATGACACGCGGCAGCGGCGCCGCCGGCGTGCCTAGCCGCCGCTTTGCGCGGGCACGATCTGAATGACCTGCCCGAGACCCAGCAATGCCGCGAGCGGCGACGCCGGCTGGGAGATTTCATCGATCGTATGACGGTCGAGTTCGGCCATAAACGCGTCGCGAGCGGCGCCGAACACGTGTCGCAATTGGCACTCCGCCTGGATCGCGCAGCTGCGGTGCGCGGCATCCTCGCTGGACAGGCAGCTGACCAGTCCAAAATCGTTCTCGGTCGCGCGCACCACCTGACCGACCGTCAACGCTCGCGAGCGTCCCGAGAGCCGCAGCCCGCCGTTGCGGCCGCGCACCGTGTCGACCCAACCGAGATCGCCGAGTCGCTGGACGATCTTCATCAGATGGTTGCGCGAAATGCCGTACGCGTCGGAGATGTCCTGGATCGTCGAGAGCCCTTCGCCGCAGACGGCGAGGTACAGCATCACGCGCAGCGAGTAGTCGGTATAGTCGGTTAGTCTCATGGCGCTGTGGCTCGCGAAAAACAATCGGTGACGCGCGGTTGGTCTATGACCGCGACGCTGCAAGGGTTGCCGGTCCGTGGATTGGGTTCTAACATGCACGGCTTGAGCATGTTTGACCGTTCAGCAGTCGGCAATTGTGGAGCACTTTAAGACACCCCGGTTTTGTCGCCGACCGGCATGCGAAAAGCTGGCCGGCGATGCGTACCGGATACGGGCTCACCTCGTGGCCTGCCCCAAACATCGCCCGCTTTAGTCATATCAAACGAACGTCGAGTCTTCCGAATGAATTCGCCCGCCTCCCATCCCCGCCATGCCGAACCGACCGAGGCGAATATCCGCGAACTGGTCTACGCGTTCTACGACCGCGTGCGCGCCGACGCGTTGCTCGGTCCGGTTTTCGAGCAGAAGCTCGGCGGGAAGTGGGACGAGCATCTGCCGAAGATGTGCGCGTTCTGGTCCGGCATCGTGCTTGGCGCGAAGACGTATCGCGGCAATGTGCAGCAGGCGCACCAACCGTTGCCCGGCATCGAGCCGAAGCATTTCAGCCACTGGCTGTATCTGTTCCTCGATACCGTCGAGTCGCGCTACGAGCCTGCGGCAGCCGTGCGCTTCATGGAGCCCGCGCTGCGGATCGCGCAGAGCCTGCAATTGAGCCGCTTCGGATGGGACTACCAGGTGCCGGCCGAGCAGCAGGCGCTGCTCGATCGCGTTGCGCCGAAGCGCGGGCGGGAAAATGCACTGGACGCCCGCGAGGCGAATCACAAACCCGGTGAGCCGTTTCCGGTGCCGATTATCGGTCGCTCGGGCGATTAGCCGGCAACGCTCGGGCGCGCAGCCCGGCGAACATCGCTGTCACTGCGAGTTCGTATCGTCTGGTTTGATACCCCAGCGCGCCAGTGCCGCATCGTCGGTCGTGCGGGCATCGACCCAGCGCTCGCCGTGTTCGGTCTTTTCCTTCTTCCAGAACGGCGCCTGGGTCTTCAGATAATCCATCACGAACTCGCACGACGCGAACGCGTCGCCGCGATGCGCAGACGTTGTCGCAACGAGCACGATCTGGTCGAGCGGATACAGCTTGCCGATGCGATGCACGATCAGCACGTCGATTCCCGGCCAGCGCTCGCGCGCCGCATCGACGATCTGCTCGAGCGACTTCTCGGTCATCCCCGGATAGTGCTCGAGCTCCATTGTCTCGACCGCGCTGCCGTCGTTCAGATCGCGCACCATTCCGACGAAGCACGCAACCGCGCCGACCTTCGGATCGCGCGCGCGCAACGCGGCGACTTCCGTGGTCAGGTCGAAATCTTCGGTCTGCACGCGTACGGTCATTGCTCGTCCCCGGTCCCTCAGCCGCCCGTCACCGGCGGAAAGAACGCGACTTCGCAGCCGTCGGTGATGCGCGTGCCGGCGTCGGTCATCACGTGATTGCAGGCCATCCGTAGCGCACGGCCTTCGGTCAAGGTTTCGGCCCACACGCCGCCGCGTGCGCGCAGCCATCCGCGCACGTCGCCGACGGTCGCAATACCATCCGGCAGATCGACCGATTCGTCCGCGAGACCGAGCGCTTCGCGCACGCTCGCAAAATACTTCAACTGGATCTTCATCTATACGTCCACCGGATCGTCCGGTTCAGTTCAGCAATTCGGAAAACGGAATGAAGCGCACGGTCTCGCCGGCGCTGATCGCGTGATTCGGCGGATTGTCGATCAGCCCGTCGCCCCACACGGTCGATGTCAGCACGGCGGAACTCTGGTTCGGAAACAGATCGAGGCCGCCCGCCGGATTGACCCGTGCGCGCAGGAATTCGTTGCGCCGGTCGCCCTTCTGCTGCGAGAAATCGGCGCGCAGCGACAGCGCGTGCGGTGCGACGTGGCGCACACCCGCGAGCCGCAACACAAACGGCCGCACGAACAGCAGAAACGTGACGAAACTCGACACCGGGTTGCCCGGCAAGCCGATGAAAAACGTCTCGCTCGCCGCGTTAGCATCCGCATCTGCACCCCGGCGCACCGCGCCGAACGCGAGCGGCTTGCCCGGCTTCATCGCGATCTGCCACATCGACAGCCGGCCTTCCGCTTCGACGGCCGGCTTCACATGATCTTCCTCGCCCACCGACACGCCGCCGCACGTCAGGATCAGATCGTGCGCGCGAGCCGCTTCGCTCAGCGTCGCGCGCGTCGCGTCGAGCTGGTCGGGCACGATGCCGTAATCGGTAACGTCGCAGCCGAGCTTTTCCAGCAACCCGCAGAGTGTGAAGCGATTCGAGTTATAGATCGCGCCGGGTTTCAGCGGCTCGCCGGGCATCGTCAGTTCGTCGCCGGTGAAGAACACCGCGACCTTCACGCGACGTACGACATCAAGCGTCGCGCAGCCGACCGATGCCGCGAGCCCAAGCGCCTGCGGCGTGAGCCGCGTACCTGCCGGCAGGATCACCGCATCGCGATGAATATCCGCGCCCTGCATCGTGATCCACTCGCCGGCCTTCGGCGCGTGCAGGATCGTCACTTCGTCGCCGGCGGCCTCGGTCTGCTCCTGCATCACGATCGCGTCGGCACCGGGCGGCACCGTCGCGCCGGTGAAAATGCGCGCGGCCGTGCCGGCTGCAAGCGGTTGCGGCGCATGGCCAGCAGGAATGCGCTGCGACACCGGCAGACGACGATCGCCATGCGACAGGTCGGCGATACGGACCGCGTAGCCGTCCATCGCGCTCGTGTTCATCGGCGGCACGTCGAGCGGCGAAACGACGTCGGCGGCCAGCACGCGGTTCAGCGCGTCGAGCGTGGGCAGCGATTCGGTACCCGCGACCGGTGCAGCCGCGCCAAGCAACGTGGCAAGGGCGTCGGCAGTCGAGAGCATCGGCGCACGAGGCGCGGAAGACAGAGGCGTGGACATCGATCGGGGCGGCGTGTGGGGTCGAGAGAACTATTGTAGCGGCCGGACGCGAGCGACGGGCGCGCACCGCACTTATGGTCGTCTTAGGCGCTCTGGACAGCCTGCAGCCGCACGCGCAGACATCCCCATGAAAAACGGCCGTGACGCGCGCTGCGTCACGGCCGCGAACATGCCCCGGCGCCGGTGTCAGTCCGCCGAATGTGCGGCGACGAAGTCCTTCACGCGCTGCGCGTCGGCGGGCAGCACCTCGAAACGCTGCGGCAGCGCTTCGAGACCCGCGAACGCCGCAGGCCGCTCGGGTTCGCGATGTAGCGCTTCGCGGATCGTCTCGCCGAACTTGATCGGCTGCGCAGTCTCCAGCACGATCATCGGGACACCCGGCTGCAGATGTTCACGTGCGACCTTCAGACCATCGGCGGTATGCGTGTCGATCATCGTGTCGTAACGCTCGAACACATCGCGGATCGCATCGACGCGGTCAGCATGACTGCTGCGCCCCGACACGAAACCGAACGCCTGCACGCGCGCGAAATCGCCGCTCGCGGCGAGATCGAAACCGCCCTTCTCCTCGACGTCGCGGAACAGCTGCAACACGCGCGCCGGATCGCGGCCCAGCAGATCGAACACGAAGCGCTCGAAGTTCGACGCCTTCGAGATGTCCATGCTAGGGCTGCTCGTGTGATATGTCTCGGCCGCCTTGCGCACGCGGTAGATACCGGTGCGGAAGAACTCGTCGAGTACGTCGTTCTCGTTGGTCGCGACGACGAGCTTTTCGATCGGCAAGCCCATCATCCGCGCGATGTGTCCCGCGCAGACATTGCCGAAGTTGCCCGACGGCACCGCGAACGACACGCGCTCATCGTTCGACTTCGTCGCAGCAAAATAGCCCTTGAAGTAGTAGACCACCTGCGCGACGACACGCGCCCAGTTGATCGAATTGACGGTGCCGATGCGATGCTGCGCCTTGAACGCGTGATCGTTCGACACGGCCTTCACGATGTCCTGGCAGTCGTCGAACACGCCTTCGACCGCGACGTTGAAGATGTTCGGATCCTGCAGGCTGTACATCTGCGCGGTCTGGAACGCACTCATCTTCTTGTGCGGCGACAGCATGAACACGCGCACGCCGTGCTTGCCGCGCATCGCGTATTCGGCCGCGCTGCCGGTGTCGCCCGACGTCGCGCCGAGGATGTTCAGCGTTTCACCGTGCTTCTCGAGCGCGTACTCGAACAGGTTGCCGAGCAGTTGCATCGCCATGTCCTTGAACGCGAGCGTCGGACCGTTCGACAGTTCGAGTAGCGACAGCGGCGCACCGTTCTCGACGCCGAGCGTCTTCAGCGGCGTGATCTGCGCGGCGAGCGGGGCCGCCGAGGCGTCGTCACCGCGTACGTTGCAGTACGTCTGCGCGGTGTACGTGCGGCGCGTCAGCGCGCGGAGGTCTTCAGCGGGAATGTCGTCGCTGAATTTCGACAGGATCTCGAATGCGAGATCGGCGTACGGCAGCGTGCGCCAGCGCGCGAGTTCGTCCGCCGACACACGCGGATACTCGGCCGGCAGATACAGACCGCCGTCTTTCGCGAGACCGCCGAGCAGGATGTCCGAAAACGAATGGCGTTCGCTGATGCCAGCGCCGCGAGTGGAAATGTAGTTCATCAGTCTCGCCTAGTTCAGTGCTTCCATCCGGAGCTTCGTCACCTTCGACACCACGGTCTGCAGTGCCTCGATGCGCTCGATCGCCGCGTTCACGTGTTTCTCGACTGTCTCGTGCGTGATCAGGATGATGTCCGTCTCGCCCTTGCGCGACACGTCGACCTGCTCCGATTCCTTCTGCAGCAGCGCGTCGATCGAGATACCGCCGTCGGCGAGAATGCGCGTGATGTCGGCCAGCACGCCGGTCACGTCGGCGACGCGCAGCCGCAGGTAGTAGCCGCTCGTCACTTCGTCGATCGGCAGGATCGGCGTGCTCGACAGGCTGTCCGGCTGGAACGCGAGATGCGGAACGCGATGTTCCGGATCGGCCGTATGCAGACGGGTCACGTCGACCAGATCGGCGACCACCGCCGATGCGGTCGGCTCCGCGCCCGCGCCCTTGCCGTAGTACAGCGTCGTGCCGACCGCGTCGCCGTGCACGACGACCGCGTTCATCGGCCCTTCCACGTTCGCGAGCAGCCGCTTGGCCGGAATCAGCGTCGGATGGACGCGCAGTTCGATGCCCTTGTCGGAGCGCCGCGTGATGCCGAGCAGCTTGATCCGGTAGCCGAGTTCTTCCGCGTAGCGGATATCGATCGCGGCCAGCTTGCTGATCCCCTCGACGTACGCCTTATCGAACTGCACCGGCACGCCGAACGCGATCGCGCTCATGATCGTCGCCTTGTGCGCGGCGTCGACGCCTTCGATGTCGAACGTCGGGTCCGCTTCCGCGTAACCGAGTTCCTGCGCGGCCTTCAACGCGGTCGCGAAGTCGAGACCGCGGTCGCGCATCTCCGACAGGATGTAGTTGGTCGTGCCGTTGATGATGCCGGCGATGTACTGGATGCGGTTCGCCGTCAGCCCTTCGCGCAGCGCCTTGATGATCGGAATGCCGCCCGCGACCGCGCCCTCGAATGCGACCATCACGCCGTTCGCGCGCGCCGCCTGGAAGATCTCCGTGCCGTGCACCGCGAGCAGCGCCTTGTTCGCCGTCACGACATGCTTGCGGTTCGCGATCGCGCGCAGGACGAGATCGCGTGCGAGGCCCGTGCCGCCGATCATCTCGGCGACGATCGAGATCGACGGGTCGTCGACGACCGCGTTGAAGTCGTCGGTCAGCGCGATGCTGCCCGCGTCGGCGCCGAGCGCCGCTGTGGCCTTCGCCGGATTGCGCACGGCAATGCGCGCAATCTCGATGCCGCGGCCCGCGCGACGTTTGATTTCTTCCTGGTTGCGGCGCAGTACCGTGAAGGTGCCGCTGCCCACCGTGCCGAAGCCCAGCAGTCCAACTTTGATCGGTTCCATGCAGCGTGTGTGTTCGAGTAAGGATTGAGAAACGGGGGCCTGCGGGCGTCGCCGCCCGCAGGCTTCATGCGGCGTGACGCTTGCGATAGCCGTCGAGGAAGCGCGCGATCCGGTTGATCGAATCGGCGAGATCGTCCACGTTCGGCAGGAACACGACGCGGAAATGGTCCGGCGTCTTCCAGTTGAACCCTGAGCCCTGTACGAGCAGCACGCGTTCCGCGAGCAGCAGATCGAGAATGAACTGCTGGTCGTTCTCGATCGGGTACATCTTCGGGTCGAGGCGCGGGAACATGTAGAGCGCCGCTTCCGGCTTCACGCAGGTAACGCCCGGAATCGCGGTAAGCATCTCGTACGCGAGCTCGCGCTGCCGGTACAGCCGGCCGGTCGGCACGATCAGATCGTTGATGCTCTGATAGCCGCCGAGCGCGGTCTGGATCGCGTACTGGCCCGGCACGTTCGGGCACAGCCGCATCGACGCGAGGATGCCGAGGCCTTCGAGATAGTCTTTCGCGCGACGGCGGTTCTCGCCGGTCATGCCCGACACGAACATCCAGCCCGCGCGATAGCCGCACGAGCGATAGCTCTTCGACAGGCTGTTGAACGTGACGGTCAGCACGTCGTCGGCAAGCGAGCCGATCGCGGTGTGCGTCTTGCCGTCGTAGATGATCTTGTCGTAGACCTCGTCCGCGAAGATCACGAGACCGTGCTCGCGCGCGATGTCGATCAACTCGAGCAGCAGTTCGTTGGAATACAGCGCGCCAGTCGGATTGTTCGGATTAATCACGACGAGCGCGCGCGTGTTCGGCGTGATCTTGCGGCGGATGTCGTCGGGGTCGGGCATCCAGCGATTCGACTCGTCGCAGATGTAATGCACCGGCGTGCCGCCCGATAGGCTCACGCCCGCAGTCCACAGCGGATAGTCGGGCGCGGGCAGCAGCACCTCGTCGCCGTCGTTCAGCAGACCCTGCAGTGCCATCACGATCAGCTCGGACGCGCCGTTGCCGATGTAGATGTCGTCCAGCTCGACGCCGTTCACGCCCTTCTGCTGCGCGTAATGCATGATCGCCTTGCGCGCGGAGAACACCCCCTTCGAATCGGAATAACCCGACGAACCCGGCAGGTTCCGGATCATGTCCTGAACGATCTCGTCGGGCGCGTCGAAACCGAACGGCGCCAGATTGCCGATGTTCAGCTTGATGATGCGATGGCCCTCTTCCTCGAGCCGCTTCGCGTGTTCGAGGACAGGCCCGCGGATGTCGTAGCAGACGTTCAGCAGCTTGTTGGATTTCAGGATCGGTTTCACGGCGGGCACTTCATCCAGGTAAGTAGGCGCAAGCCCGAAGGCAGGAAAATGGTGGCCGCAGGGTAAAGCTTCGTCGGTATTGTCGCAGTGTCGCCGGAACGCCCGGCACGGACTCGCGGATTGCGCGAGGCATACGAGCCGTAGATGGGCGGCATGGAGATCTACGCATAACCAACGGAGACCAGCCGTGCCGCTACAGCGCCCAGGGTGGTTCTGCCCGTTCGCGCGGGCATCTCGCGGCGCCCGTCGGACATCGGACCGACCCGCATTGAACCGGCGACAGGTTTGCCGGTCTGCACATTATTCGCGCGGCTCGTGGCGGCGCGACAGGCGAGGGGCGCCGCAGGTCGGCTAAAAAGCTATAATTTAGCGGATTTTGGCCGACTTCCGCAATGCACCAACTGCATCCGCGGGCCCCGTCGGCCATGCCCGTGTCCGTTGCGCACGGCTTGCCGCCCTGCTTCGATCGTCGCCCCGCGCGGCCGGCAGCACGGCAGGCACCTCGCGCACGATGCTTCACGATCTCGGAACTACGATTTGAAATTACACCAGGATGCAAGCGGCGCCCTCAACACCGTGACCGGTTATGGCGCCGACTATGTCGAAATCAATCTCGAGCGCCATCTGGGCAGCATCATCGTTTTGCCGGGCTCCCCGGTCATCCCGTGGCCGGTTGCCTCGTTCGACGCGCTCGCTCCCGAACACTTCGAACTGCTGGTCGGGCCAGCGCCGGAAGTCGTGATCTTCGGCAGCGGCGCACAGCTGCGCTTCCCGCACCCGCGCATCACTGCCGCGCTGACCGCGAAGCGGATCGGCGTCGAAACCATGGACTTCAAGGCGGCCTGCCGGACCTACAACATCCTGATGGCCGAGGGCCGCAAGGTCGCGGCCGCCCTGTTGATCGAAAGCTGAGCGGGCCGCAGCGGCTTGAGGCGGCCCGAAACGGAACACGCTGGTCCGACCGCTGAGCCGGCCCTTTCAGCACATCGGGCACATCGAATCCGGCTAAGGTTCGGCTAAGGTCGATAGCGTACACTGCGCGGCGGCGCAGGACGGCCATCGCACACGTGTCCTCGCGGGTCGCGGCCGATCGCCGTAGCAGATGCAGCAGAAGCAGCAGATGCGCCGAAGCTCTCAACAATCTCCGTACGTCCGCGCAGGCGGCGTCGACAAGACAGGTAATTCCATGAACGATACGCCGTCGAGGCTACCGCTCAACCGCACCGCGATCCTGCTGCTCGTGATCGCACTCGCTCTCATCTGGTTCGTGCCGCTCGGCTGGCGTCATCTGATCCCCAGCGACGAAGGCCGCTACGCCGAAATGGCGCGCGAGATGTTCACGACCGGCGACTGGATCACGCCGCGCTACAACGGCTACAAGTACTTCGAGAAGCCGCCGCTGCAAACGTGGGCCAATGCGCTGACGTTCGCGTGGTTCGGCATCGGCGAGTGGCAGGCGCGGCTCTACACCGCGCTGACCGGCTTCGCTGGCGTGCTGCTGATCGGCTATACCGGCGCGCGCGTGTTCAACGCGGCGACCGGCGTGTTCGCCGCGATCGTGCTCGCGAGCTCGCCGTACTGGAACCTGATGGGCCACTTCAACACGCTCGACATGGGCCTGTCGTTCTGGATGGAGCTCACGCTGTGCTCGCTGCTGCTCGCGCAGCGGCCGAACCTGCCGGGCTCGCAGGCGCGTCTGTGGATGTGGGCGTGCTGGATCTCGATGGCGCTCGCAGTGCTGTCGAAGGGCCTCATCGGCCTGATCCTGCCGGGCGCGGCGCTCGTGATCTACACGCTCGTCGCGCGCGACTGGGCGCTGTGGAAGCGTCTCTATCTGGTGAGCGGGCTGATCCTGTTCTTCGCGGTCGTCACGCCGTGGTTCGTGCTCGTACAGCAGCGCAACCCTGAGTTCTTCAATTTCTTCTTCATCGTCCAGCAGTTCGACCGCTATCTGACGCCCGAACAGAATCGCCCCGGCCCGTTCTACTACTTCGCGGGCGTGATGCTGATCGGTTTCCTGCCGTGGCTCTCGATCGCCGTGCAGAGCATCCGCCAGGCGGTGCGCATGCCGCGTCAGCCGAACGGTTTCTCTCCGGCACTCGTGATGCTCGTGTGGTCCGCGTTCATCTTCCTGTTCTTCAGCGCGTCGCATTCGAAGCTGGTGTCGTACACGCTGCCGATCGCGCCCGCGCTTGCGCTGCTGATCGGCATGTATCTGCCGCTCGTGTCGCGCGAAGCACTGCGCCGCCATCTCGCGGGCTATGCGGTGTTCCTCGTGGTCGCTGCGTTCGGCGCGATTTTCCTGCACTGGGCCGGTGACGCGCGCAATCCGAACGCGCTGTATCGCGCGTTCCAGGAGTGGGTCTATGCGGGTCTCGCGGTCGCGTTCGTGCTGACGCTCGTTGCGTTCGCGATGTGCCGCCGTGGCGGTAACGACAATGGCAACAACGGCAACGGCATCGTCCGCGCGATCGCGACGTTCGGCCTGGGGTGGTTGCTGCTCGGCACCATTGCCGGCACCGGACACGACGTGTTCGGCCGGCTCAGTTCCGGCGTGCAGCTCGCGCCCGCCGTGAAGGCCGCGCTCGCGAAGCTGCCGCCCGACACCCCGTTCTACTCGGTCGACGTCCTCGATCACACGATGCCGTTCTACGTCGGCCACACGATGATCATGGTCCAGCATTCGGACGAGCTGACGTTCGGCGTCACGGTCGAACCGCAGAAATGGCTGCCGACCGTCGATGCATGGATCGCGCGCTGGAAGACCGACCGCTATGCGCTCGCGCTGATGTCGCCGTCGCGCTATGCCGAACTCGAGAAGCAGCATCTGCCGATGGAAGTGGTCGCGCGCGACCAGCGTCGCGTGATCGTCGAGAAGCCTCAGCAGTAAGTAGAAGTAAGCTGCCGTAAGACATAACAGCCAGCCAGCCCCGCTCATTAACCGAACCGACGATGAACCCGATCTCGCTTTTCTGCATCCTCGCTGGCGTCACGCTGAACGCCTGCGCGCAACTGCTGCTGAAGGCCGGCACGAATGCCGTTGGACACTTCGAATTCACCCGTGCGAACATTCTGCCCATCGGCTGGCGGCTGGCTACGCAGTGGCCGATCATCGGCGGGCTGGCGTGCTATGTGGTGAGCGTCGGCGTGTGGGTCGTCGGGCTGTCGCGGGTCGACGTGTCGATCGCGTACCCGATGCTGTCGCTCGGCTATGTCGTCAACGCGTTCGCAGCGTGGTATTTATTCGGCGAAGTGCTGTCGGTCCAGAAGCTGATCGGCATCGGCATCATTCTCGTCGGCGTGTTCGTGCTGGCGCGCAGTTGAGGCTGCCTGCCTTGATGGCGCCCGACGTATCGACGCCCGACGCATCGGCGCCCGACGCGACTTAAGCATCCGTGTACATTGCAGCCCTTTCTCATTGAGCGAAGCCTTCATGTCCCAGTCATCCGTACCGTTTTTGCCGTTCGTCCGCCCGGAAATCGATGAAGAAACGATCCAGGGCGTCGCCGACGTGCTGCGCTCCGGCTGGATCACCACCGGCCCGCAAAACCAGCAGTTCGAGGCCGAACTGTCCGCGTTCTGCGGCGGCCGTCCGGTGCGTACGTTCAATTCCGGCACGGCAACCCTCGAGATCGGTCTGCGGATCGCCGGCGTCGGTGCCGGCGACGAAGTCATCACGACGCCCGCATCGTGGGTCGCGACCAGCAACGTGATCATCGAAACCGGTGCGACGCCGGTGTTCGTCGACATCGATCCGCGCACCCGCAACATCGATCTCGACCTGCTTGAAAAAGCGATCACGCCGCGCACGAAAGCGGTCATCCCGGTGTACCTGGCCGGCATGCCGGTCGACATGGACCGTCTGTACGACATCGCGCGCGCGCACAAGCTGCGCGTGATCGAAGATGCGGCGCAGGCGTTCGGTTCGACGTGGCGCGGCAAGCGCATCGGCGCGTTCGGCGACATCGTGTCGTTCAGCTTCCACGCGAACAAGAACCTCACGTCGATCGAAGGCGGCGCGCTCGTGCTGAACAACGAAGACGAAGCACTGCTCGCGCAGAAGTACCGGCTGCAAGGCGTGACGCGCACGGGCTTCGATGGAATGGACTGCGATCTGCTCGGCGGCAAGTACAACCTCACCGACGTCGCGGCGCGCGTTGGCCTCGGTCAGTTGAAGCACCTCGATCGCTTCCTCGCGCAACGCAAGACACTGGCGCGCGCGTATTTCGCGGGTCTTGAAGGCGGTGCTGCAGTGCGGCTCGGCATCGGTCTGCCGGTCGCGGATTTCGAGCACTCGAACTGGCACATGTTCCAGATCACGCTGCCGCTCGAAAAGCTGTCGCTCGATCGCGCGGGCTTCATGGCGCAACTGAAAGAGCGCGGCATCGGCTCGGGCGTCCACTATCCGGCGATCCATCTGTTCACGCTGTATCGCGCGCGCGGCTTCCACGAAGGAATGTTCCCGCACGCGGAGCGCTTCGGCGCGACGACGGTCACGCTGCCGCTCTTCACGCTGCTGACCGAAGCCGACGTCGCGCGCGTATGCCGCGCGGTCAATGAAATTTGCGAACAATACGGAAAATAAGCGGATATGAGTCAAACGGAACATCACTCCCGAGCAGCCGACACGCCGGAAGTCTCGGTCGTGATCCCGGTCTACAACGAGGAAGCCGGGCTCGGCGAACTGTTTGCGAGGCTCTACCCGGCGCTCGATGCGCTCGGCACGACCTACGAAGTGATCTTCATCAACGACGGCAGCCGTGATAAATCCGCCGCGCTGCTCGCGCAGCAGTTCCATGCGCGGCCCGACACGACGCGCGCGATCTTGCTGAACGGCAACTACGGTCAGCACATGGCGATCCTCGCGGGCTTCGAGCAGTCGCGCGGCGAGATCGTCATCACGCTCGACGCCGACCTGCAGAATCCGCCGGAAGAAATCGTCAAGCTCGTCACGAAGATGCGCGAAGGCTACGACTACGTCGGCACGATCCGCATGCAGCGTCAGGACAGCCTGTGGCGCCGCAAGGCATCGCTCGCGATGAACCGTCTACGCGAACGCATCACGCGCATCAAGATGACCGACCAGGGCTGCATGCTGCGCGCGTACAGCCGCCATATCGTCGATACGATCAACCGCTGCGGCGAGATCAACACGTTTATTCCGGCGCTCGCGTACACGTTCGCGCAGAATCCGGTCGAGGTCGACGTCGCGCACGAAGAACGCTTCGCCGGCGAATCGAAATACTCGCTGTACAGCCTGATCCGTCTGAACTTCGATCTGGTCACCGGCTTCTCGGTCGTGCCGCTGCAATGGCTGTCGTTTATCGGCGTGATCCTGTCGATCGGATCGGCGGCGCTGTTCGTGCTGCTGCTGATTCGCCGCTTCATCATCGGCGCGGAAGTGCAAGGCGTGTTCACGCTGTTCGCGATCACGTTCTTCCTGCTTGGCGTGATCATCTTCGCGCTCGGGTTGCTCGGCGAATACATCGGACGTATCTATCAACAGGTGCGTGCGCGGCCCCGCTATCTCGTGCAGACGATTCTCGAAGAGCGCAACGGCGAAGCCGTCGAGACCGCCCCGCGTCAGTCGTTCGTGCAAGCCGTGCAGCCGGCGCAGGTGCTCGATCAACCGTTGAACAGGGACCAGTCGCGATGAAACCGCGTGCCGTCGTATTCGCGTACCACAACGTCGGCGTGCGCTGCCTGCAGGTGCTGCTCGCACGAGGTGTCGATGTCGCGCTCGTCGTCACGCACGAAGACAATCCGCACGAGAACATCTGGTTCGGCAGCGTCGCGAAAGTCGCTGCGGAGCATGGCATCGCGACCGTCACGCCGGCCGATCCGACGAGCGCCGAACTGCGTGCCGCAGTCAGCGCCGCGCGGCCCGACTTCATCTTTTCGTTCTACTACCGCCACATGCTGCCTGTCGATCTGCTCGCGATCGCCGCGCGCGGCGCGTACAACATGCACGGCTCGCTGCTGCCGAAGTATCGCGGCCGCGTGCCGACCAACTGGGCGGTGCTGAACGGCGAGACCGAAACCGGCGCGACGCTGCACGAAATGGCCGCGAAACCGGACGCCGGCGCGATCCTCGCGCAGACGCCAGTGCCGATCCTCCCCGACGACACGGCCACGCAGGTCTTCGACAAGGTCACCGTCGCCGCCGAACAGACGTTATGGCGCGTGCTGCCCGCGCTGCTCGCGGGCGAAGCGCCGCATCTGCCGAACGATCTCGCGCACGGCAGCTACTTCGGCGGCCGCAAGCCGGAGGACGGCCGGATCGACTGGACGCAGCCCGCACAACGCGTCTACAACCTGATCCGCGCGGTCGCGCCGCCCTATCCCGGCGCGTTCACCGAGATCGCCGGCGAACGCTTCATCGTCGCGCGTGCGCGCCTCGTGCAGCCCGGCGCACTCCCGTCGGATTTGCCCGCCGGCCTGCACGTAAGCGATAATGCGTTCCTCGCGATATGCGGCGACGGCCGGGCAATCGCCATCCACGAACTCTGGCACGAACGACGCACGCCGCACGACGGCGACAGCCACGTCGTCTCCCCAGCCGAATTTACGCAGCTCACTCATTCCCCTCGCCATTCATGAAAAAAGTCCTGATTCTGGGTGTCAACGGCTTCATCGGCCACCACCTGTCCAAGCGCATTCTCGAAACGACCGACTGGGAAGTGTTCGGCATGGACATGCAGACCGAACGCCTCGGCGACCTCGTCAATCACGAGCGGATGCATTTCTTCGAAGGCGACATCACGATCAACAAGGAGTGGGTCGAGTATCACGTGAAGAAGTGCGACGTGATCCTGCCGCTCGTCGCGATCGCCACGCCGGCTACCTACGTTAAGCAGCCGCTGCGCGTGTTCGAACTCGACTTCGAGGCGAACCTGCCGATCGTCCGTTCGGCCGCGAAATACGGCAAGCATCTGGTCTTCCCGTCGACGTCCGAGGTGTACGGCATGTGCGCCGACGAGCAGTTCGATCCGGAAGAATCGCAACTGTCGTACGGCCCGATCAACAAGCCGCGCTGGATCTATGCGTGCTCGAAGCAGTTGATGGACCGCGTGATCTGGGGCTACGGGATGGAAGGCCTGAACTTCACGCTGTTCCGTCCGTTCAACTGGATCGGCCCGGGCCTCGACTCGATCTACACGCCGAAGGAAGGCAGCTCGCGCGTCGTCACGCAGTTCCTCGGCCACATCGTGCGCGGCGAGAACATCAGCCTCGTCGACGGCGGCGCACAGAAGCGCGCGTTCACCGATATCGACGACGGCATCGACGCACTGATGAAGATCATCGACAACAAGAACGGTATCGCGTCGGGCAAGATCTACAACATCGGCAATCCGAAGAACAACTTCTCGGTACGCGAACTCGCGCACAAGATGCTCGCGCTCGCAGCCAGCATCCCCGAGTACGCGGATTCCGTGAAGACCGTGCAACTCGTCGAAACGACCTCGGGCGCGTACTACGGCTCGGGTTACCAGGACGTGCAGAACCGCGTGCCGAAGATCGACAACACGATGCAGGAACTCGGCTGGGCGCCGAAGTCGACGTTCGACGAAGCGCTGCGCAAGATCTTCGAAGCGTATCGCGGCCACGTCGGCGAAGCGCGCGCGCTCGTCGAACAACAGTAAGAGCGCACGCTTGGCCCGCATCGTTCTGAAGATCGACGTCGACACGCTGCGCGGCACGCGCGAAGGCGTGCCGAATCTCGCGCGCATTTTCGACCGCTTCAAGGCACGCGCCACGTTCCTGTTCAGCCTCGGGCCGGACCACACCGGCTGGGCAATGCGTCGCGTGCTGCGGCCGGGGTTTCTGCAGAAGGTGTCGCGTACTTCCGTGGTCGAGCACTACGGCGTGCGTCAGTTGATGTACGGCGTGCTGCTGCCCGGTCCGGACATCGGACGGCGCGCGGCGGCCGACATGCGCGCAATCCACGAAGCCGGCTTCGAATGCGGGATCCACACGTGGGATCACGTGTACTGGCAGGACAACGTGCGCACCCGCGCACGCGACTGGACCGTCGCGCAGATGCAGAAGAGCCACGCGCGCTTCGCCGACATCTTCGGCACGCCTCCGGTCACGCACGGCGCAGCCGGCTGGCAGATGAACGCGCACGCGTTCGAGCAGATTGACGCGTGGGGCATGCGCTACGCGTCCGACGGGCGCGGCCATACGCCGTACTTTCCGGTCGTCGGCGGCAAGACGCTGAACCATGTGCAGATGCCGACCACGCTGCCGACGCTCGATGAAGTGCTGGGCGTCGACGACATCGATACGGACAACGTCGCCGCATGGATGCTGAAGCGCACCGAGAACAATCCGTGCGACCAGGTGTTCACGCTGCACGCGGAACTCGAAGGTCAGAAACTCGCGCCGATCTTCGAACAGCTGCTCGACGGCTGGCGCGCGCAAGGTCATACGTTTGCGACGATGGGCGACTATCATGCCGCGCTGGACCGCAACACGCTGCCATCGTACCCTGTGACCTGGGGTGAAATTCCCGGCCGCTCCGGCGAACTGATCGTCCAGCCCGACTGATCGTTTGATCGTTTCGCCGGACCGGATGCGTCGCGCAGCCGGTCTCCGCTGACCCGCCCCTCTCGATCTCGATGCTCATGCCGCGCGCCGCTGCACGAAACCGGTGGCGCGGGCCATAACAAACGGAATAAACGGAGAACCTCGTGCCCATCGCAGTCGACCAACCCGTCCCCGACTTCACCGCGCCCGCCACCGGCGGAGATTTCACGCTGTCCGGTCTGCGGGGCAAGAAGGTGGTGCTGTACTTTTATCCGAAGGACAACACGCCGGGCTGCACGACCGAGGGTCTGCAGTTTCGCGATCTGTACCCGAAGTTCAAGAAGGCCGGCGCGGAGATCGTCGGCGTGTCGCGCGACAGTATCCGCTCGCACGACAACTTCAAGGCGAAGCTCGAATTGCCGTTCCCGCTGGTGTCCGATGCGGACGAAGCGCTGTGTTCTCTCTTCGACGTCATCAAAATGAAGAAAATGTATGGCAAACAGGTACGTGGAATCGAGCGCTCCACGTTTCTGATCGACGGCGCCGGGGTACTGCGCCAGGAGTGGCGCGGCGTCAAGGTGCCGGGTCATGTCGATCAGATTCTGGAGGCTGTACAAGCGCTGTGAGGCGCGTTATATTGGGCCGCAATGAGTGCCTGTCCACCCCATTCTTTTCACCGTTGCGCCGGATTTCGCGCTGCCAGCGTCGAGATCGCGAGGCGCACCGTGATTACCGAAGTCGAGCCGCTTGTCCCGGTTGCCGGGGCGGCGGCTTTTTTAATTGTGCGCAGCCGTTCTTTCCTGCGCCCGCGCACGCTCGTCAAGGAGTCGATCGAAGACCAGGCGAACCGGCATCTCTAAACCGAAGCGCGCCACCGGGCGCAAACTGCGTGCACATCACAGGCACCGGCAGGATGCGACAGGCGGCGCACGATATGCGACCCGATTTCTTCGAGGGAAACCATGCCTTTGCCTACCCCGCCCAGCAAGCTCGGCAATCTGCTGCCGCCTGACGAATACAAGGCCAAAGCCCAGCCGGCAAAGTCCGCCAGGAAAGCGGGCAGCGCCGCAGAGCAGGCAGCGTCGACCGAATATGCTCCGGCGAACGTCGCCACTCCGATGACCCACGCGGCCAACGCCGCGACGACGTTGCGCCCTGTTCCTGCCGCGGACGATGCGACCGATTCGGCCGCGCCCGCCCGTGGCCGCAAGAGCCGTCAGACCGCCGCGCTGCTGCAGCCGGTGCCGGCCGCGCAACCCACCGCGCCCGCCGCGCCTGCTGCTCAACCCGCTGAACCAGCCGTCGCGCGGTCGCCGTCGCGCCAGCCTGCCGCCGAGACACCCGCCGCCCGTACGCCCGCGCCGCGTGGCAGCGGACAGAAAGGCAGCCGTCAGTCGAACGCGGTCGAGATCCGCAAGCTGTTCGTGCTCGACACGAACGTGCTGATGCACGATCCGACCTGCCTGTTCCGCTTCGAAGAGCACGACGTCTATCTGCCGATGATGACGCTCGAGGAGCTCGACAACCACAAGAAGGGGATGTCGGAAGTCGCGCGTAACGCTCGTCAGGTGAGCCGCACGCTCGACGCGCTGGTCGCGAACTCCGGAACGATCTCCGAGGGCATTCCGCTGTCGCGCCTCGGCAGCCGCGAAGCCGCCGGCAATCTGTATTTCCAGACCAAACTGGCGGCCATCGAGCCGGTCGAAGGTCTGCCGGAAGGCAAGGCCGACAACCAGATTCTCGGCGTCGTGCGCGCACTGCAGCGCGACCGCGCGGACCGCCAGGTCGTGCTGGTGTCGAAAGACATCAACATGCGGATCAAGGCGCACGCGCTCAGCCTGCCCGCTGAAGACTACTTCAACGACCAGGTTCTCGAAGACAAGGATCTGCTCTACACGGGTATCCGTGCGCTGCCGCAGGACTTCTGGACGAAGCACGCGAAGGGCATGGAGAGCTGGCAGGACACGAAGACCGGCACGACCTACTACCGGGTCACGGGTCCGCTGTGCGCGTCGATGCTCGTCAACGAGTTCGTCTTTCTCGAGCCGCAGAACGGCGAGCCGGCGTTCCATGCACTGGTGCGCGAGCTGAACGGCAAGACCGCGCTGCTGCAGACGCTGCGCGACTACGGCCATCACAAGAACAACGTGTGGGGCATCACGGCGCGCAACCGCGAGCAGAACTTCGCGCTGAACCTGCTGATGAATCCGGACATCGATTTCGTCACGCTGCTCGGCCAGGCCGGGACCGGCAAGACGCTGGTCGCGCTCGCGGCCGGCCTCGCACAGGTGCTCGACGAAAAGCGCTACAACGAGATCATCGTCACGCGCGCGACGGTGCCGGTCGGCGAAGACATCGGCTTCCTGCCGGGCACCGAGGAAGAGAAGATGCAGCCGTGGATGGGCGCCTTCGACGACAACCTCGAAGTCCTGCAGAAAACCGACGACGCAGCCGGCGAATGGGGCCGTGCCGCGACGCAGGAACTGATCCGCTCGCGACTGAAGATCAAGAGCATGAACTTCATGCGCGGCCGGACGTTCGTCGACAAGTACCTGATCATCGACGAGGCGCAGAACCTGACGCCGAAGCAGATGAAGACGTTGGTCACGCGCGCGGGTCCGGGTACGAAGATCATCTGTCTCGGCAACATCGCACAGATCGATACGCCTTATCTGACCGAAGGGAGTTCGGGACTGACGTATGTCGTCGACCGCTTCAAGGGTTGGGCACACAGCGGTCACGTGACGCTCGCGCGTGGCGAGCGTTCGCGGCTTGCCGATTACGCGTCCGATATTCTGTAGCGTCTGTGGCTCGCGGCCGGTTCGGTTTGACCGGTCGTGCAGCGAGCTGTTGTCCGCAAAAGCGCCCGGCCTTATCCGCCGGGCGCTTTTTTATTTCCGTCCGGGATGTCGCCGCATGTCGCTTTGCCCGGCCCCAATTGGCCGCGGGCGCCGCCGCGTGCCGGTCGAGCAACACTTAGCGCACGAACTTCAAGTAAAGTATCAACAATTCTTGCCCCGGCCGCTGCCGACGGGCTACCATCCGCTCATCGTCTGCTTTAAGCGAGCGTTTAGCACGCTCACGTCTTTATGCGCCGACTCGCGTTCCCGCTGCTGATCGTCATGCTGCTCGCTGCGTGCTCCAGCGCGCCTCAGCGCAGCACGTCGCGCGGGTCCGTCAGCGCGCCGGTCGCGGGCAACGCGTATCGCACCGCTCCGCCCGGCTTCCCCCGCTTCGTCGATCACAGTGTCGGACGCGAGGAAATCTCGATCCAGGCGATGAGCCTCGTCGGCATTCCGTATCGCTGGGGGGGCAATACGCCGGAAAGCGGCTTCGATTGCAGCGGGCTCGTGCGCTATGTGGTCGAACGCGCCGCGTCGGTCAATCTGCCGCGCACGACCGCCGACATGAGCAGCCGAGGCGAATCGATCAATCCGGACGAAGTCGCGCCCGGCGACCTGATCTTCTTCAACACGACCGGTCGTCCGCACTCGCACGTCGGCATCTACGTCGGCAATCTGCGCTTCGTCAATGCGCCGTCGACCGGTGGCACCGTGCGGCTGGATTACGTGACCAACCCGTATTGGGCGAAGCGCTTCGACGGCATCCGTCGGGTCGCGCCGCCGAAGACCACGCCGTTCGATACGCCGACTTATCAGGCGTCGGTTGTGCCTGATAAGGCCGTTGCTCCGGCCTCTGTGGCCGCGCCGGCGATGGCCGCTGTGCCTGCGCCACGTGCTGTGGTCATGCAGTCTCAGCCGCCTTTAACGGCGAGCGTCGCACCGTCGCCGCAACCAGTGGCCGCCGCTGCAGCCGCCGATCAATTCGAACCGCCACCGCCCGGCATGAGCGCGGCACAGATGCAGGCTCGCGCGGCCGGTGCCGTGACGCCTGCGACTGTGTCTGCAGCTCCGGCAGTGGTTCAACCTGCCGAGGCTCCCGTGATCGCTACATCCGGCGCCGAACCGGGTCCGTCGTCGGTCGCAGCTACTCGTCCGTCGTCGCCTGATCCGATCGACGCAGCCGCCGACGCATTCGAACCGCCCCCGCCCGCCGCTGTCGCCGCCCGTCAGGCTCAACAGGCACGGCAGGAAGGGAATGCGGAAGCCGTGCAGATCATGCGAGCATCGACCGCATCGCGACCGATGCCCGCTCCAACCCAGACCGGCGACGATCCGATCGCCCGCTTCGCGAACGGCAGCTACTAAGCTCCGCTTTCCTCGTCCCATCCTTGTCCGCATGGCCAACGTACGCACGCAACTCGCACGCGTCTGCTATCGTCGTCGATATCATTCGATTCGAACGGAGTAGCGGCAATGGATCTCGGGCTCAAAAACAAGGTTGTTCTGATCACCGGCGGCAGCAAGGGCATCGGCCTCGCATGTGCCCGCGCGTTTGCCGTGGAAGGCGCCAAAGTCGCGATCGTGTCGCGCGATCCGGCCAATCTCGCGAAGGCGCGCGAACAGCTCGCGCAGGAAGGACTGCACATCCATCTGACCCGCGCGGATCTACACGATCCGCACAGCGCAGCGGATGTAATCGAGGAAGCCTCTACCGCGCTCGGTCCGATCGATATCCTGATCAACAGCGCGGGCGCCGCGCGCCGCTACGACCCCGAAACGCTCGACGCCGCCGCGTTCAAGGCGACGATGGAAGCGAAGTACTTTCCGTATATCTATCCGCAGCAGGAAGTGCTGCGCCGGATGGCCGAGCGCGCGAAGGCCGGCGACGGGTCCGAGCCCGGCACGATCGTGAACATCATCGGTATGGGCGGGAAATTTGCGAGCGATATCCATATCGCCGGCGGTGCGGCGAACGCGGCATTGATGCTCGCGACGGTCGGTCTTGCGCACTACTACGCGCGCTACGGGATCCGGATCAACGCGATCAATCCGGGTGCGACGCTGACTGAGCGGGTCGAGGAAGCGCTGAAACTGGAAGCGAACGCTCAGGGCGTCGACATGGCCGAGGCACAGGCGCGCGGCGAAGCGCGAGTGCCGCTCGGGCGCTATGCGAAGCCGGAAGAAATCGCCGACGTCGCGCTGTTTCTGGCGAGCCACCGTGCGAGCTACGTGACGGGAGCGATCGTCCCGATGGATGGCGGCAGCACGCCGCTGATCTGAAGACTGCTGGTGTTGATGCGCGGCCCGCGATCGACGGGCCGCATCGCTTACAGGAACCGGTGACCGAGCCACCACCCGGCCGCAGCCATCGCGGCCGATGCGGGAATGGTCAGCACCCACGCCCACACGATATTGCCGGCGACGCCCCAGCGCACCGCGCTGAGCTTGCGCGTCGCACCGACGCCGACGATCGCGCCGGTGATCGTGTGCGTCGTCGATACGGGAATGCCGAGCCACGACGCAAGGAACAGCGTGATCGCACCGCCCGACTCCGCGCAGAAACCGCCGACCGGTTTCAGCTTCGTGATCTTCTGCCCCATCGTCCGCACGATGCGCCAGCCGCCGAACAGCGTGCCGAGTCCCATCGACAGATAGCACGCGCCGATCACCCAGATCGGCGGCGCATCCGCGCTCACCGATGCATAGCCCGTCGCGATCAGCAGCATCCAGATGATGCCGATGGTCTTCTGCGCGTCGTTGCCGCCGTGCCCGAGGCTATAAAGCCCCGCCGACACCAGTTGCAGCCGTCGAAAACGCCGGTCGACCTTGCTTGGTGGCGTGCGGAAATAGATCCACGACACCGCCAGCATGAAGAACGAGCCGAGCACGAAACCGAGCAGCGGCGACAGGAAAATGAACGCGACGGTTTTCAGCAGGCCGTCGACGTTGAGCGAATGCCACCCCGAACTCGCGAGCGCCGCACCGACAAGGCCGCCGATCAGCGCATGAGACGAACTCGACGGAATGCCGTAGTACCACGTGACGATGTTCCACCCGATCGCACCGACCAGCGCGCCGAACACCACGTAGTGATCGACAATGGCAGGATCGATCGTGCCCTTGCCGACCGTCTGCGCGACTTTCAGGTGGAAGATGAAATAGGCGATGACGTTGAACGCAGCCGCGAATGCGACGGCCTGCTGCGGCTTCAGCACACCGGTGGACACGACGGTCGCGATCGAATTGGCGGCGTCGTGGAAGCCGTTCATGAAATCGAATACGAGCGCGACGGCCACGAGCATGACCACGGCCCAGATGGCGAGTTGAATCGAGTGCATCAGGCGTTTTCCAGCACGATGCCTTCGAGGATGTTCGCCACGTCCTCGCACTTGTCCGTGATCGACTCGAGCAATTCGTAGATGGCCTTGAGCTTGATCAGCGTCTTGACGTCGTCCTCTTCGCGGAACAGCTTCGAGATCGCGGAGCGCAGCACGCGATCGGCTTCTGATTCGAGCCGGTCGATCTCCTCGCATGCTTTCAGGATCTGGCTCGCCTGCTTCATGTCGGACAGCATCGCGACGGCGCCCTGCACGTGTCGGCACGTCGCCGTGCAGATGTGCGCGAGCTGGCTCGCCTCGGACGTGACGGACTGCACGTCGTACAGCGACACGGCGGTCGCGACGTCCTCCATCAGGTCGAGGATGTCGTCCATCGTGGTGATCAGCTTGTGGATTTCGTCGCGATCGAGCGGCGTGATGAAGGTCTTATGCAACAGATCGATCGTTTCGTGCGTGAGCTTGTCCGCGGCTTTTTCCGCGGTCTGCACGTTCTGCTTGTGCACTTCCGCGTCCGCGAGGTTATCGATCAGCAACTCGAGTTCCTGGCTTGCCGAGACGATGTACTTTGCGTGCTGATTGAAAATTTCAAAGAACTTGCCCTCGGTGGGCATGAATCGACCGAACATGGAAATCCTGGGAAGGGGTCAGTGGCTGTCACAAAACGGCAACATTGTACCGTCGCGACGCCATTGCGGCACTCCTTTCCGTGATATGCGCGATGGGAAAGACGCGGCCGGGTTTGTGGCCCGGCCGGATCGAGGCTGGTGCGTCAGTCGCCGCCGTAGAAATTCTGCGCGCCCGCGAAGTTGTCGAACTTCGTGAACTGGCCGTGGAACGTCAGCCGCACCGGGCCGATCGGGCCATTCCGCTGTTTACCGATGATGATTTCGGCGGTGCCCTTGTCGGGGCTGTCCGGGTTATAGACTTCGTCGCGGTAGATGAACAGGATGATGTCCGCGTCCTGCTCGATGGCGCCCGATTCGCGCAGGTCGGACATGATCGGACGCTTGTTGGGACGCTGCTCCAGGCCACGGTTCAGCTGCGACAGCGCCATCACCGGCACGTCGAGTTCCTTCGCGAGGCTCTTCAGCGAACGCGAGATCTCCGAAATTTCGGTGGCCCGATTTTCGCCCTGAGAAGAAGAACCGGACATCAGCTGCAGGTAGTCGACGATGATCAACCCGAGCTTCCCGCACTGCCGCGACAGCCGACGCGCACGCGAGCGCAGTTCCATCGGATTCAGGCCGCCGGTCTCGTCGATGAAGATCTGTGCCTCGCTCATTTTCTGCACTGCGTGCGTGAGCTTCGGCCAGTCCTCGTCGGTCAGGCGGCCGGTCCGCATACGGTGCTGGTCGAGTCGACCAACCGAACCGAGCATCCGCATCGTGAGCTGGGTGCCCGGCATTTCCATCGAGAACACCGCGACCGGCAGTCCGTACTCGACCGCGACGTACTCGCCGATGTTCATCGAGAACGCAGTCTTGCCCATCGACGGCCGCCCCGCGACGATGATCAGTTCGCCGCCGTGCATGCCCGACGTCATCCGGTCGAGGTCGACGAAACCAGTGGGCGTGCCTGTCACGTCGCTCGGATTCGCGGTGTGATACAGCGTGTCGATACGCTCGACCACCTGCGTCAAAAGCGGCCCGATCTCGAGAAAGCCCTGCGTGCCGCGCGCGCCATCTTCGGCGATCGAGAACACTTTCGATTCCGCTTCGTCCAGTAGCTGCCGGACTTCCTTGCCCTGTGGATTGAACGCGTCGGCGGAAATCTCGTCCGCGACCGACACGAGTCTGCGCAGCACTGCTCGGTCGCGCACGATCTCGGCATAGCGCCGGATGTTCGCCGCGCTCGGCGTGTTTTGCGCGAGCGCGTTCAGATACGCGAGACCGCCGACGTCCTCCGCCTTGCCCGACGTGCCGAGCGCCTCGTAGACGGTGATCACGTCGGCCGGGCGCGTCGCGGCGATCAGGCGCCCGATGTGCTCGTAGATGATCCGGTGGTCGTAGCGATAGAAATCGCTCTGCGACAGAAAATCCGCGATGCGGTCCCATGCGGCGTTGTCCAGCAGCAAGCCGCCGAGAACCGACTGCTCGGCCTCGATCGAATGCGGCGGGACTTTCAGCGATTCGACTTGGGGATCTTTCGGTGCGTTCATGGAGGGGAATTATCGGGCAAATATCCGCTGCGCGGAATGCCTTCAGAAGATGCGCGACATGCTTCGCGATCGAGCTGCGGTCCACACGTCGAACCGGCCGGGAACAAAAAAGGCAGAGGCCGGTTTCCCGGCCTCTGCCCTGTGCCGGCCCGTTGGCCGGCAGATACTGCCTGTGCATCGCGCCGGCTACAGCCGGCGCAAGCCGCTTTACGCGTGTTCGCCCAACACCGACACCGTAACGTCGACCAGCACGTCGGTATGCAGCGAGACTTGCACGGCATGGTCGCCGACCAGCTTGAGCGGGCCTTCCGGCAGACGCACTTGCGCCTTTTCGACAGCGAAGCCTTGCTTGCCCAGTGCTGCGGCGATGTCGGCGTTCGTCACCGAGCCGAACAGACGGCCGTCGACGCCGGCCTTCTGCGCGATCTGGACGGTCAGACCGGCCAGCTTTTCGCCTTGCGCCTGAGCGGCTACCAGCTTTTCAGCGGCGACCTTTTCGAGTTCCGCGCGGCGGACTTCGAATTCGGCGATCGCGGTCTTCGTCGCACGACGAGCCTGCTTTTGCGGGATCAGGAAGTTACGTGCGTAACCGTCCTTCACCTTGACGATGTCGCCCAGGTTACCCAGGTTGACGACTTTTTCCAGAAGAATGATCTGCATTCGGATGCTCCTTGTAGCGTCGTCGGGTTAAGCCTTGTGCTGGTCGGTGTACGGCATCAGCGCGAGGAAACGCGCGCGCTTGATAGCCGTGTCCAGCTGACGCTGATAGTGTGACTTGGTACCCGTCAGACGCGCCGGCGTGATCTTGCCGTTTTCGCCGATGAAGTCCTTCAGCGTTTCGATGTCCTTGTAGTCGATCTGATCGACATTGGCAGCCGTGAAACGGCAGAACTTCTTGCGCTTGAAGAGCGGGTTTTGTTGCTGACGACGCTTGTCGAATTTCTTACCAGTCGGGCGGGGCATGATTAGTCCTTTCCTGTGTCCTGCAATTCTGTGATGTGAAACACCAGGGTTTTCGCGTTGCGGCTTTTCTTCGCGAGAAAACCGGTGAAGAGCGTTTCGACGCCCATCGCGCAGTTTTCCAGCTTGCCGCTCGCTTCGCCGGCGGCCACCGCCTGCATCGTCAGTTCGATCTGCCGGGTAATGCCGGCTTCGACGACTTCTGCGCGGTGGTGCAACGTACAGCTTGCGATCGGAACGCCGGCGGGGGTGTACCGCACCGTTTCGCGTTCGACGACGCTTGCCTTAAGCTGCAGCCTGTTCACGTAAGCGACGCGTTTTCCTGATGGCTTGTGTCTTTAAGCCTGCGCTTCGGACGGCTGGGCAGCCGCCTTCTTGGCTTCTTCGCGCTGCACTTCCTTCATCATCGGCGACGGGCCGGTTTCGGCCTTCTTCTGCTTGACGATCAGGTGACGCAGAACGGCGTCGTTGAACTTGAATGCGTGCTCGAGTTCGTCGAGCGTGACCTGGTCGCATTCGATGTTCATGCAGACGTAGTGAGCCTTCGCGAGTTTCTCGATCATGTAGGCCAGCTGACGGCGGCCCCAGTCTTCGATGCGGTGGATCTGGCCACCGTGCGACGTGATCGTGGACTTGTAACGCTCGATCATGGCGGGCACTTGCTCGCTCTGATCGGGGTGCACGATGAATACGATTTCGTAATGACGCATACACACTCCTTGTGGATTAAAGCCACCCGGGCGTCGGAACCGGTGTGGCAAGTGAGAAGCCCGAGAGTTTAACCCGCCTGCGTCGTCGAAGGCAACATTTATGTTGCTCAGGACGCCTGTTTCGGCCGTATTTTCAACGACTTGGCGAAGGCTCCCAGCTTGCTCCCCATTAACCGTCCTCCCTACCCGACGCTGCTCCAGTAATCCGCCCGCGCATAGACGTCCTTCAGATAGTCGATGAAATAGCGCACCTTCGCCGGCACGTAGCGCTGCTGCGGGTACACCGCGAGGATGTCGTAGTCCGGCAGCGCGTAGTCGTCGAGCACCGTTTCGAGTTCGCCGCGCACGAGCTGCTGCTGGATCTCCCACGTCGAGCGCCAGCCCAGCCCTAGCCCCTCGGACACCCAGCGATGCAGCAGTTCGCCATCGTTGCAGTCGAGCGTTCCGCCGACCCGCACCGTCACCAGCTTGCCGTTGCGGCGGAAATACCAGCCACGGTTCTGACCGCCCTGCAGGTTGAACGCGAGGCAGTTGTGCTGCGGCAGATCGTCGAGCGAGCGCGGCTTGCCGTGCTTGCGGAAGTACTCCGGCGTGCCGCACACCACGCGCCGGTTGGTCGCGAGCTTCACCGCGACGAAGTTCGGATCGACCGATCCGCCGATCCGGATCGACAGGTCGTAGCCTTCGCGCACCAGATCGACGACGCGGTCGGTCAGATTGAACGACACCTGCAACTCCGGCTTGTCGGCCAGAAACGTAGGGGCGAGCGGCGCGACGTGCTTGCGGCCGAACGCGGCCGGCGCCGACACGATCAGATGCCCGCTGACCGCTCTCCGCCCCGCCGTCAGTTCGTTCTCCGCCTGATCCCATTCGGTGAGCAGCCCGCGGCACCGTTCGAGGAACGCCGCGCCCTCTTCGCTGACGACGAGCCGCCGCGTCGAGCGGTACATCAGCTTCACGCCGAGCCGTTTCTCGAGCGCGTCGATACGCCGTCCGAGAATCACCGGCGACACGCCCTCCTCCAACGCCGCGGCCGCAAGGCTGCCGGCGTCGGCGACACGCACGAAGGTTTCGATCTGCTTGAAGCGGTCCATGTTTTGTCTCCTGCCTGTCGGTGCTGGGCCGGGCGTCGGCTCTCACGACCGCTGCCACCCCGACCTCACTGTAATTCCATACTTTTTGTTTCGAAACACACAACCCGCGCTGATCTTATCAAACCTTTGAGTGGGGCCTAAAGTGCGTTCAACAGCCTTCGCAGGCATTTCCCGTATTTGCAACGTAAAGCGTTATTTCAGGAGACATTCCATGACCAGGATGAGAGCCGTCGACGCAGCAGTGCTCGTGCTCGAAAAGGAAGGCATCGACACAGCGTTCGGTGTCCCGGGCGCCGCGATCAACCCGCTCTATTCCGCGCTGCGTAAAGGCGGCGGCATCAGCCACGTGCTGGCCCGTCACGTCGAAGGCGCGTCGCACATGGCCGAGGGTTACACGCGGGCCGCGCCGGGCAACATCGGCGTGTGCATCGGCACATCGGGGCCGGCCGGCACCGACATGATCACGGGTCTCTACTCGGCGCAGGCCGACTCGATTCCGATTCTCGCGATCACCGGTCAGGCACCGCGCGCGCGTCTCTACAAGGAAGACTTCCAGGCAGTCGATATCGAATCGATTGCGAAGCCGGTGACGAAATGGGCGGTGACCGTGCGCGAACCCGCGCTCGTGCCGCGCGTGTTCCAGCAGGCGTTCCATCTGATGCGCTCGGGTCGCCCGGGTCCAGTGCTGATCGATCTGCCGATCGACGTGCAGGTCGCGGAGATCGAGTTCGACATCGACACGTACGAACCGCTGCCGATCTACAAGCCTGCAGCAACGCGCAAACAGATCGAAGCAGCGCTGACGCTGCTCAACGATTCCGACCGGCCGCTGATCGTTTCCGGCGGCGGTGTGCTCAACGCCGCAGCCGAGGATCTGCTGGTGCAGTTCGCCGAAACCGTCGGCGTGCCGGTGATCCCGACGCTGATGTCGTGGGGCGCGATTCCCGACGACCATCCGCTGATGGCCGGCATGGTCGGTCTGCAGACGTCGCATCGCTACGGCAACGCGACGATGCTCGCCTCCGACTTCGCGCTTGGCATCGGCAATCGCTGGGCGAATCGCCATACGGGCAGCGTCGAGGTCTACACGAAGGGCCGTAAGTTCGTGCACGTCGATATCGAACCGACGCAGATCGGTCGCGTGTTCGGACCGGACCTCGGCATCGTGTCCGACGCGAAGATCGCGCTCGAACTGTTCGTGCAGGTCGCGCAGGAATGGAAGCGCGACGGCAAGCTGAAGGATCGCAGCGCATGGGTCGCGGAATGCCAGCAGCGCAAGCGCACGATGCAACGCAAGACGCACTTCGACAACGAGCCGATCAAGCCGCAGCGCGTGTACGAAGAAATGAACAAGGTGTTCGGCCGCGACACCTGCTACGTGAGCACGATCGGTCTGTCGCAGATCGCCGGTGCGCAGTTCCTGCACGTGTACAAGGCGCGCAACTGGATCAACTGCGGTCAGGCGGGCCCGCTCGGCTGGACGATTCCTGCTGCACTCGGTGTACGTGCCGCGGATCCGCAACGGCCGATCGTCGCGCTGTCGGGTGACTACGACTTCCAGTTCATGATCGAAGAACTCGCAGCGGGTGCGCAGTTCAAGCTGCCGTACGTGCACGTGGTGGTGAACAACTCGTACCTCGGGTTGATCCGTCAGGCACAACGCGCGTTCGACATGGACTACTGCGTGCAGCTCGCGTTCGAGAACATCAATGCGCCCGAACTGAACGGCTATGGCGTCGACCACGTTGCTGTAGCCGAAGGTCTCGGCTGCAAGGCACTGCGCGTGTTCAAGCCGGAAGAGATCGGACCGGCACTGAAGAAAGCGCAGTCGATGCTGTCGGAGTTCAACGTGCCGGTCGTGGTCGAAGTGATCCTCGAGCGCATCACCAACATTTCGATGGGCGCCGAGATCGATGCGATCAACGAGTTCGAGGAACTGGCCGAGACGCGCGAAGATGCGCCGACCGCGGTCAGCCTGCCCGACTGAACGTAGCTGAACGCATCTGCAATTGAATAACCGCTGACCGACCAGAGAGAACCCGCAACATGCCTAAATTTGCTGCCAATCTGACGATGCTGTTCAACGAAGTCCCGTTCCTCGACCGCTTCGCGGCCGCAGCGAACGCCGGCTTCGATGCTGTCGAGTTCCTGTTCCCGTATCCGTTCGCCGTCAACGAACTGGCGGAACGGCTCGAACGGCATCGTCTGAAACTCGTGCTGCACAACCTGCCCGCTGGAAACTGGGAAGCAGGTGAACGCGGGATCGCGTGCCTGCCGTCGCGCGTCGCCGAGTTTCAGGAAGGCGTGAGCCGCGCGATCGACTACGCGAAAGCGCTGAAGGTACCGCAACTGAACTGCCTCGTCGGCATTCCGACTGCGGACGTAACGCGCGATGCCGCGCGCAAGACCATCGTCGAGAATCTGCGCTTCGCCGCGCAGGCGCTGAAAAAAGAAAACATCCGGCTGCTCGTCGAGCCGTGCAATGCGTACGACATTCCCGGCTTCGCGCTGAACCGCTCGGCCGAGGGACTCGACGTGATCCGCGAAGTGGGCTCGGACAACCTGTTCCTGCAATACGACATCTATCACATGCAACGGATGGAAGGCGAACTCGCGGCGACGATCAAGAAGAACCTGCCGCAGATCGCTCACATCCAGCTCGCCGACAACCCCGGACGCAACGAACCGGGCACCGGCGAAATCAACTACCCGTTCCTGTTCGATCTGCTCGATTCGCTCGGCTACGACGGCTACGTCGGCTGCGAATACAAACCGCGCACCACCACTTCCGAGGGCCTCGGCTGGCTGCAGCGCGTCGCGAAGCTGGCGAAAAACGCGCACGCCACCGTCTGACAGCGCACCGTACGGCTCGCATCGGACACGATCGAACACCCCTACTCTGGAGACTCAACGCATGGCAACCATCGGTTTCATCGGCCTCGGCATCATGGGCGCGCACATGGCGCGCAACCTTCTGAAGGGCGGCCACACGCTGATCGTCAACGGCGCCTATCCGGTGCCTGAAGATCTGCAGACGAGCACGACCGTCGTCGCGAATTCGACCGCCGTTGCGCAGGCCGCCGACATCGTGATCTCGATGGTCCCGGACACGCCCGACGTCGAGAACGTGCTGTTCGCCGACGACGGCGTCGCGAAGGGGCTGACGAAAGGCAAGCTCGTGATCGACATGAGCTCGATCTCGCCGCTCGACACGCAGGCGTTCGCGAAGAAGATCAACGCGCTCGGTTGCGACTATCTCGACGCGCCGGTCTCCGGCGGCGAAGTCGGCGCACGCGAAGCGACGCTGACGATCATGGTCGGCGGTCCGCAAAAATCGTTCGATCTCGCGAAGCCGCTGTTCGATCTGATGGGCAAGAACATCTCGCTGATCGGCGACAACGGTGCGGGTCAGACGTGCAAGGTCGCGAACCAGATCATCGTCGCGCTGAACATCGAAGCGGTCGCGGAAGCACTGCTGTTCGCCGCGCGCTCGGGCGCCGATCCGGAACGTGTACGTCGTGCGTTGATGGGCGGCTTCGCGTCGTCGCGAATTCTCGAAGTGCACGGCGAACGCATGACGAAGCGCACGTTCAATCCGGGCTTCCGCATCGAGCTGCATCAGAAAGATCTGAACCTCGCACTCGACGGCGCGCGCAAGCTCGGCATCGCATTGCCGCACACCGCGAGCGCACAGCAGCTGTTCAGCGTATGCGCAGCGAACGGCGGCAAGAGCTGGGATCACTCGGCGATGATTCGCGCACTCGAACTGATGGGCAACTTTGAGATCGCGCAGGCACCGCAGGAAGCGAAGGCGGCTTGAGCTTGAAGTAGCACACGCGTAGTACTCGTAGCTGCCGGAGCGCTTCCGGTAGCGCGCAGGTGGGGCGCCTGCTGATGGAATGCGGCACGCATGATGTCAGCAGGTAAGTAAACCGCTCTGGGCTGAGAGCGGTTAGTGGGGTCCGCAGCGGCACCCGGCGATGCCGGGGAAGCCTTGGTCGGTCAGACGTCGTCGTCGGGTGTCCGGCTGTCGGATTTCATCACGTTGCCACAATCTCGATGTGGCAACGTCGGGGTGTGCACATACGCACTTCAACACTTCCGCATATCGCCGGTTCGCATCGCGCGGTCTAACAAACGTTCACACTATCTCGCTAGACCCTCGCCTACATTCTTCCTACAATCGAACGGCTTCAAACCGGCTTTGCGCTGTGCGCAAAGCCTATCGGGCCGCAGATTTCCCGAGTCTTTTCAACCTCGTTAGGAGAATGATCGATGGGTATTCTCAGCTTCATCAAGGAAGCCGGCGAAAAACTGCTCGGCGCTGCAGCAGCGCCCGCAGCAGCCGCAGCCGCGCCAGCCGATCTGGATGCGTTGAACAAGACCGCCGGCGACGCGATCGCCACATACATCCGCGCGCAAGGTCTCGACGCCGACAACCTGCAGGTCACCTACGACGGCTCGAGCCATACCGTGACCGTATCGGGTAACGCAGCGGATCAGGACACGAAGTCGAAGATCCTCGTGTCGGCCGGCAACGTGCAGAACGTCGACAAGGTGGACGACCAGCTGACCGTCACGAACGCCACGCCGGAACCGCAGTACTACACCGTCGTGTCGGGCGACAATCTGTGGAAGATCGCAGAAAAGTACTATGGCAGCGGCGCGAAGAACGACGTGATCTTTCAGGCCAACACACCGATGCTGAAGAGCCCGGACAAGATCTATCCGGGTCAGGTGCTGGTGATTCCGGCTGCGCAGTAACGTCCCGCTGTTGTTCATCCCGCGTGCGGTACGTGTCTAGGCCCACGTATCGCACGCGCGGCAAGTGCCCCGCTCCCGCGTCAATTCAAATCAATACGTATCGAACGCGTGTTGCAGCGCCGTCGCTCCGTTCGTGCCCATCGCGAGCGTGAGCATCAGCAGCACGCGTGCCTTGTACGGATTCAGCGAACCCGCTGCGACAAAGCCGAGCGTATCGTCGGATGCCGCGCCGTTGCGCATCACGTGGCCCGAGCCGACGTGCGATGCACGTAAGACCGCGACGCCACGCGCGACGGCATCGACGAGTGCCTGCTGCACGGTGCTGTGAATCGAACCGTTGCCAGTGCCCGCAATGACGATCCCGCGCACGCCCGCAGCGACCAGCGCATCGACCGGCACGCGCGACGCACCCGCATAGCTCGACACGATCTCGACCTGCGGCCAGTTCGCGCTCACCGCGCTCACCTGGAATTCGCTCGCGACCGTATGCGGCCGCAGCGCGCTACGCTGAAAATCGACGCGACCGTCCTGCACCCAGCCGAGCGCACCAATCTCCGGCGACTGAAACGCATCGATCGCATACGTGCTTGTCTTCACGACGTCGCGTGCGCAGTGAATCCGGTTGTTGAACGCAACGAGCACGCCCTGCCCGTGCGCCGCGCGACTCGCCGCGACCGTCACCGCGTTCAGCAGATTGAGCGGACCGTCGGCGGACAAAGCCGTGGATGGCCGCATCGCCGCCGCCAACACGACGGGCTTCGTGCTTTTCACGGTCAGGTGCAGCAGGTACGCGGTTTCTTCGAGCGTGTCGGTGCCGTGCGTGATGACGATGCCGTCGACCGCATCGGTGGCGAGCAGCGCGTTCACGCGTTGCACGAGCGTGCTCCACAGCGCGAGCGACATGTCCTTGCTGTCGATGCTCGCGACCTGCTCCGACTGGATCTGCGCGACCGATGACAACGACGGCACCGCGCCGAGCAATTGCCCGACGCAGACGACACCGGCCTGATAACCCGCGGTGCTGGTCGCATCCGCCGACGAACCGGCGATCGTGCCGCCCGTAGCCAGCACGGTAATACGCGGCAACGCGGATGCAGAGGAAGAGATAGAGGTATTCATGGCCGCGATTGTAAGCGAAGCGCGGCCACGTCCCTCAAGCGACTTCGCGCAGCTGCGCCGCGATTTCAGCTTCGGTCAGATGCGGTGCGAACATTTCGATCAGTCGGTACGCATACGCGCGCAGGAACGCGCCCTTGCGCAGACCGACGCGCGTCGTGCTCGCCTCGAACAGATGCTGCGTATCGAGCGCCACGAGTTCGCTGTCGCGCTTCGGATCGTAGGCCATCGCAGCCACCACGCCGATACCCATGCCGAGCTCGACGTAGGTCTTGATCACGTCGGCGTCGATCGCGGTCAGCACGACGTCGGGCAATGCGCCTGCTTTCGCGAACGCCTGATCGATGTGCGAGCGGCCGGTGAAGTCCTGATCGTAGGTGACGATCGGGTACTCGGCGATTTCTTCGAGCGACAGACTTTCCTTACCGACGAGCGGATGGTCCTTCGGCACGACCACCACGTGATGCCACGAATAGCACGGGAACGTGACGATGTCCGGATAACGGTCGAGCGCTTCGGTCGAAATGCCGATGTCCGCCTCGCCGTTAATGATCATCTGCGCGATCTGCTGCGGGCTGCCCTGACGCAGCGCGAGATGCACCTTCGGATAGATCTCGGTGAAACGGCGCACCACCTTCGGCAACGCGTAGCGCGCCTGCGTGTGCGTCGTCGCGACGACCAGATGGCCGCTGTCCTGATCCGCGTACTGCCGCGCGACGCGACGCAGATTCTCCGCGTCGAGCAGCATCCGCTCGATCAGCTGATGGACTGCCTTGCCCGGCTCGGTGAGTCCGGTCAGACGCTTGCCGCGTCGAATGAAGATGTCGACGCCGAGTTCGTCCTCGAGATCCTTGATCTGCTTCGAAACCCCCGACTGCGACGTGTACAGCACGTTCGCGACTTCGGTCAGGTTCATGTTCTGGCGCACGGCCTCGCGCACGAAGCGCAATTGCTGGAAGTTCATCTGTGTGTCTCCGGTTCGGCCAGAGTAGGAGGAGTTATCGGGTTAGCGCGTTTGCCTGTTCACATCAAGGCGCCGGGAATACGCGCAGCGCGCGCGGCACGGCAGTCACACCGTCGCCGATGCCGAGCTGCAGCTCGCGCCACGTCTCGCGATCGAGTTCCGCTTCGAGCACGTGGCCGGCCTGGCCTTCGAGCTCGACGCGCACCGATCCGCCCAGCGTCACCACGCGTCGCACGTCGACCACGATGCCGTCGCGATGGCCTGCGGCCTGTGGGTACAGCACGAGGTCGTGCGGTCGCACATACGCAAGCGCCGGTCCTTCGAACGTGGCTTCGGTCGCGATCGGCTTCGCTGCGCCGTCGACAACAAAACCGCCGCCCTGCCCGACGCTGCCCCGCAACCGGTTCGCCGCGCCGAGGAACTCGTAGACGAACGACGTCTGCGGATGATCGTACACGTCCTGCGGACTGCCTACCTGTTCGACGTGTCCATGGTTCAGCACGACGATGCGGTCCGCGACTTCGAGCGCCTCTTCCTGATCGTGCGTGACGAAGATCGTCGAGATATGCAGGTCGTCGTGCAGACGACGCAGCCAGCCGCGCAGTTCCTTGCGGACCTTCGCATCGAGCGCGCCGAACGGTTCGTCGAGCAGCAGCACTTTCGGTTCGACGGCGAGCGCACGGGCCAGCGCGATCCGCTGCCGCTGACCACCCGACAGTTCCGACGGATAGCGCTGCGCGAGCCAGTCGAGCTGCACGAGCTTCAGCAGTTCGTGCACCTTCTCGCGGATCACGGCTTCCGACGGACGCTCCTTGCGCGGCTTCACGCGAAGACCAAACGCGACGTTCTCGAACACCGTCATGTGACGGAACAGCGCGTAATGCTGGAACACGAAGCCGACCTGACGCTCGCGTGCGCCGACGGTCGCGACATCCTGCCCTTGCAACACGACCTGACCCGCGTCCGCGTATTCGAGCCCTGCGATCACGCGCAGCAGCGTGGTCTTGCCGCAGCCGGACGGTCCGAGCAACGCGACGAGTTCGCCCGGAGGAAAGTCGAGCGATACGTTGTCGAGCGCGACGAAATCGCCGAAGCGCTTTTGCAGATTACGAACGATGATGCCCATGACTTACCACTCCCCTTGAACCGTTTTCTGAACTGCCTGCTGCGAGGTTTTCGTTGCGGATGCGGACCGCGTGGCCGGACTCGCCGATGTTGAAGCCGACGCCAGCGCCGGTCCCGCATGTGCGGGCACAGCCCGCGAATCGGCGAATTCTGCCGACATATGCCGCTCGGCGAGCAGCTTCAGACCGAGCGTCACAAGCGCGAGCAACGCAAGCACCGAGGCCACCGCGAACGCCGCCGCGAAGTTGTATTCGTTGTAGAGAATCTCGACGTGCAGCGGCATCGTGTCGGTCTGTCCGCGAATGTGGCCGGACACCACCGATACCGCGCCGAACTCACCCATCGCGCGCGCATTGCACAGGATCACGCCGTACAGCAGCCCCCATTTCACGTTCGGCAGCGTCACGCGACGGAAGATCTGCCAGCCCGATGCGCCAAGCACATGCGCGGCCTCTTCCTCGTCGTTGCCCTGCGCCTGCATCAACGGAATCAGCTCGCGTGCGACGAACGGGAACGTGACGAAGATCGTCGCGAGCACGATGCCGGGCACCGCGAAAATGATCTGCACGTTGTGATCCTGCAGCCACGGACCGAACCAGCCCTGCGCGCCGAACAGCAGCACGTAGACGAGACCCGAGATCACCGGAGACACCGAGAACGGCAGATCAATCAGCGTCGTCAGCAGCGCCTTGCCGCGAAACTCGAACTTCGCGATCGCCCACGACGCCGCGAGACCGAACACGAGATTGAGCGGCACCGCGATCGCCGCGGTCAGCAGCGTGAGCTTGATTGCGGATACTGCATCCGGATCGGCGAGCGCTTCGAAATAGAAATCGACGCCCTTGCTGAACGCCTGGACGAACACGGAGACGAGCGGCACGACGAGAAACAGTGCGAGAAACAGCAGCGCGATGCCGGTCAACAGCCAGCGCACGACGCGCGATTCGGTGACGGGATCGGGACGGCGTACGACGTTGCCTTGTTGAAGCGTGGATTCGCCGCTCATTGCGCGCCCCCTGCGGTAACTGCTGTACCCGTGCTAGCAGCAGGATTCGACGGTGCCGTGCGGCCACGTCCAGTACGACGTTGCAGATACCACTGCAACGTATTGATCAGCAGCAGCATCACGAACGACACGACCAGCATCACGACGGCCAGCGCCGTTGCGCCGGCATAGTCGTACTGTTCGAGCTTCGTGATGATCAGCAGTGACGTGATCTCAGATTTCATCGGCACGTTGCCTGCGATGAAAATCACCGAGCCGTATTCGCCGAGCGCACGCGCGAACGCGAGCGCGAAGCCGGTCAGCAGCGCGGGGAAAACAGCCGGCAACACGACGCGCCGAAACGTCAGCCAACGCGACGCGCCGAGGCACGCGGCGGCCTCTTCCTGCTCGCGCTCGAATTCCTCGAGCACCGGCTGCACCGTGCGCACGACGAACGGCAAGCCGATGAACGTCAGCGCGACCAGCACACCGAGCGGCGTGAACGCGATCTTGATGCCGAGCGGCGCAAGAAACTGGCCGATCCAGCCGTTGCCCGCATACACGGCCGCGAGCGAGATGCCCGCGACGGACGTCGGCAGTGCGAACGGCAGATCCACCACTGCATCGACGATCCGCTTGCCCGGAAACGAGTAGCGCACCAGCACCCACGCGACCAGAAAACCGAACACCGCGTTGATCAACGCGCCGCCGAGTGCCGACGTGAACGTCAGCCGGTACGACGCGAGCACGCGCGGCGAACTGACTGCGCGCACGAACTGCGCCCAGTCGAGCGTCGCCGTCTTCAGGAAAGTCGCCGCAAGCGGAATCAGCACCACGAGGCTCAGATACGCCACCGTGATGCCGAGCGTCACGCCAAAACCGGGCAATGCGCTCGGTTTGCGGAAAGTAAACGTCGTCATGCCGATACTCTGTCAGGGTTGGGTGCCGCGGACCCGTCGGGGCCGGTGTTATACAGGTCGAATCGCGCGACCCATCTGGCCGAAAAGCGCGCCCGGGGGCGCGCTTGCCTGATGTCGTCGCGTGGGTCGCCGTGTATGTCGTCCGGCTCTCCGCGTTCCGCTTCTTTATGTACTGCGGTGTTGCGCCTGCCGTATTGCGTTACTGCGACTGGTAGATCGAATCGAATACGCCGCCGTCCGCAAAGTGCGTCTTCTGCGCATTCGTCCAGCCACCAAACGTGTCGTCGACCGTGTACAGCTTCAGCTTCGGAAACTTGTCGGTCAGCGACGCAGGAACCTTGTTCGAACGCGGCCGGTAGAAGTTCTTCGCGGCAATCTCCTGCCCTTCGTCGCTATACAGGAAGTTCAGATACGCCTCGGCGAGCTTGCGTGTGCCGTGTTTGTCGACCACCTTGTCGACGACCGCGACCGGCGGCTCGGCAAGAATGCTCACCGACGGCACGACAATCTCGAACTTGTCCGGACCGAACTCCTTCAGCGACAGGAACGCTTCGTTTTCCCACGCAATCAACACGTCGCCGATCCCGCGCTGAACGAAACTCGTCGTCGCACCGCGCGCGCCCGAGTCGAGCACGCCGGCGTTCTTGTACAGCTTCGACACGAACTCCTTCGCCTTCTGCTCGTTGCCGCCCGGTTGATGCAGCGCATACGCCCACGCGGCCAGGTAGTTCCAGCGCGCGCCGCCCGACGTCTTCGGGTTCGGCGTGACGATCGACACGCCCGGCTTCGTCAGATCGTCCCAATCCTTGATGTGCTTCGGGTTGCCCTTGCGCACGAGAAACACGATCGTCGACGTGTACGGCGATGCGTTGTCCGGCAAACGCTTCTGCCAGTTTTTATCGATGAGCCCCTTGTTCGCGAGCGCATCGATGTCGTAGGCGAGCGCGAGCGTGACGACGTCGGCCTGCAGGCCGTCGAGCACCGAGCGCGCCTGCGCACCCGAGCCGCCGTGCGACTGCTTGAACGTGATGGTCTCGCCGGTCTTCGCCTTCCACTCCTTGCCGAATGCCTGATTGATGTCCTGATAAAGCTCGCGCGTCGGGTCGTACGACACGTTCAGCAATGTCGTGTCGGCGGCATGAGCGTGCGGCACGAAGCCGATTGCCGCCGCGGCGCCGAGCGCCAGCGTCGCGATGAAATGCCTTGCCTTGTTTGTTGCCCGCTGTGTTGCCCTCTGCCCGAGCCCCGTAATCCGATAAGCCATCCGCTTTCTCCGTGGTGTGGTGTGTGCCGGTGCCGTTGTTCTGAGCGCGGTCTATGCCGTCCAGTGCGCCCGTCCAGCAGGTCGAAACCAGTCTATCGAAGGGCTTTCATCATTAAAAATAATGTTTGTTCATTTTTTAATACGTAAAAGTGGTAATGACGGCTGGGCGTGGCGTTGCGGCACGAAAACGGGTGTTCTGACAGCCGATTCCGACGCTCGAACAGCGGGCTGCGGCGACGAACTTAAAGTAACGCTTGATATGCGCCCGATACTGTATAAAAATACAGTCACCTGTCTATCCATACAGTGGCGCCATGACCAAACTCACCGCACGACAGCAAGAAGTTTTCGAACTCATCCGCCGCGCCATCGAGCGCACCGGCTTCCCGCCCACGCGGGCGGAAATCGCTGCGGAGCTCGGCTTCAGTTCGGCCAACTCCGCGGAAGAGCATCTGCGGGCGCTCGCGCGCAAGGGCGTCATCGAGCTGGCGGCGGGCGCGTCGCGCGGCATCCGCCTCGTGCCCGGACCGGGCGATCTGCCGCACCAGTTCACGCTGCCGCATAACAGCCTGATGCAACTGTCGCTGCCGCTGATCGGCCGTGTGGCAGCCGGTAGCCCGATCCTCGCGCAGGAACATATCTCGCAGCACTACGCGTGCGACCCGGCGCTCTTCTCGAGCAAGCCCGACTACCTGCTGAAAGTGCGCGGGCTGTCGATGCGCGACGCGGGCATCTTCGACGGTGACCTGCTCGCCGTGCAGAGAAAGAGCGAGGCGAAAGACGGCCAGATCATCATCGCGCGGCTTGGCGACGACGTCACGGTGAAGCGCCTGAAGCGCCGGCCGAACGGCATCGAGCTGATCGCCGAGAACCCCGATTACGAAAACATCTTTGTTGAAGCCGGGAGTGGCGACTTCGCGCTCGAAGGCATCGCGGTTGGGCTGATCCGGCCCACCGAATTCTGAACTGTCGCCTGGAGAGATTCATGGAACGCCTTGCCCGCCTGCTGCCTTTTCGCCAGTTCGGACGTCTGCGTCATTTGCGCGGCGTCGTCCCGTGCGCACCGCTCGAAGCAGCCGACACGTCGTCGCTGTTCGACAGCGAGCCGTCAGGCCAGTCCGCGTTGCCTTCTTCGCTGCCGGCCTTTGCTCGCGTGTCGCTGAATGCATCGCTGAACACCGAGCCGGCTCGACGTGCACCGGTTCGCGTCTATCACGGACCGAAGCGACTCATCATGGTGGGCACGGTCGACGCGGTATGCCGGATGATCGATCGTGCAATCGCAGAAGAAAACGCGGGCATGCAAGGCGCGTTGTTTGAGTAACGTTGTGCGTGGTCCAACGGGACAGTCATCACAATGAACGTGGATCGAGTGCCGGCTTCGGGATATTTTTTGTTGCCCGCACGGTCCACATCATGTTGAGCCTGTCGTCACAGGCTGCCCCGTCGTTTCACTGGAGAGCATTGCGCAATGGCTGGTTCCGTCCGCATGACCCGTCGCGCCGAGCGCGGAGGATTCCGCAAGTCGTCGATCATTGCGCTCGTCGTGATTGTGGTGATCGCGCTGATCGGATACGGCTACGCATCGCCTTATGTCGCTCTCGATCGTCTGAAGCGTGCGGCCGATGCGCGCGATGCGGCAACGGTCAATCAATACGTCGATTTCCCTGCATTGCGTGAGAGTCTCAAGCAGCAGGTCACCGCGCTGCTCGCGCGGCGTCTCGATGTCAAAAACAGTGGCAATCCGCTAGCGGCGCTCGGTGCGATGATCGGTGTCGCGTTGATTAGTCCGCTCGTCGATTCATATGCGACCCCGGACGGTGTCGCCGCATTGTTGAACGGTATTCCGCCGCGTGGCGAACCGGGCGAGCGTCCTCCCCCGCCTCCGTCAACTCCGCAACCAGCCGATGCCGCTCCGACACAACCGCCACAGCCACAGCCGCCTGTCGCGAAAGATGCGTCGTCACCGCCACAGCCTCCGCAAACCACGGCGGGTTATCGCAGCCTGAACGAATTCGTGATCACGTATCAGCACGGTGTCGGCGACACGCGCTACTCCGCGATCCTGCATCGGGAAGGGCTGTTTTCGTGGAAGCTGGCGGCCGTCGATCTGAACGGTCACTAGCCTCAGTCTCAGCTAGCAGCAGACTCAAGCCGCCGCGCGCTGCTCCTCCACCGACGAGCACGCCACCAGAATGCTGCACGACACGCGGTCGAGCAGTTGCGTATTACCCGCGCCCATCCACCATCGCGACAGGCCCGTGCGACAGCGATGCCCGACGACGACCAGATCGGCTTGCAGTTCGTTAGCGAGATTCGCGATTTCGTCGATCGGATGGCCGAACGCGAAATGCCCCTGCGCAGTTACACCGCGCTCGGTCAGCCAGTCGACGCCTTCCTGGAGAATGTCGCGCGCAGTCTTCTCGAAACTGCCGCACGCCACGTCGGTCAGCAAACCGGCGCTCTGCGCGATGCTGGACCGCATATCGACCACGGATAGCAAGTGCGTCTGGGCTTTCAGATCCAGCGCGAGATCAGCGCCGCAGCGCAATGCCTTGCGACCCTCTCGGGAGCCGTCGTAACACAACAGGATTTTCTGGTAGCTCGCCATGATGATCTCCGTCCGCGCCAATCGCGGGCTTCGATTCAATCATGGTGCGCCGCAATTCAGGTTGCAAGGGATGGAAAACGCCAGGTACGTCCGGCCCCGATATGGGGCGTGCGGCACTGCAAAAGCACGCGCAACGCACGCCCTCGGCCGCCCAACGAGCGCCGCGACCGATCCGTCGATGCCCTAGAATGGCAAGCCTTGCCGGCACCCGCAGCGTCATCTGATGCGTTGCGCCGGCGCATCGTTTCCGGAGTCTTCGTCATCCATGTCGGATACCGCCATCGAGTTTCACGAGGTTCGCAAGCATTACGGTGAGAAAACGGTCGTCGACGGCCTGTCGTTTCATGTGCGGACCGGCGAGTGCTTCGGTCTGCTCGGCCCGAACGGCGCCGGCAAGACGACCACGTTGCGGATGCTGCTCGGCATCGCAGCCCCCGATGCAGGGGCGATCCGCCTGTGCGGCGAACCGATTCCCGCACGCGCGCGATTCGCGCGGATGCGCATCGGCGTCGTGCCGCAGTTCGATAACCTCGACCCGGATTTCACGGTCAGCGAGAACCTGCTGGTGTTCGGCCGTTACTTCGGCCTGAGCGCCGCGCAGACGCGCGCGCTCGTGCCGTCGCTGCTCGAATTCGCGCGACTCGAGAGCAAGGCACACGCGCGCGTCAGCGAATTGTCTGGCGGGATGCGGCGACGTCTGACGCTGGCACGCGCGCTCGTCAACGATCCCGACGTGCTGATCATGGACGAGCCCACCACCGGTCTCGATCCGCAGGCGCGTCATCTGATCTGGGAGCGTCTGCGCTCGCTGCTCGTCCGCGGCAAGACGATCCTGCTGACCACGCACTTCATGGAAGAAGCCGAGCGACTCTGCAACAGGGTGTGCGTGATCGAGGAAGGACGCAAGATTGCCGAAGGCGCGCCGTCGGAACTGATCGCGTCGGAGATCGGCTGCGACGTGGTCGAGATTTACGGTCCGGACCCGATCGCGCTACGCGACGAACTCGCGCCACTCGCGGTGCGCACGGAGATCAGCGGCGAGACGCTGTTCTGCTATGTCGAGGACGCACAGCCCGTACATGCAAAACTCTCACAGCGTACCGATCTGCGTTACCTGCATCGCCCGGCGAATCTCGAAGACGTGTTCCTGCGTCTGACCGGCCGCGAGATGCAGGACTGATCGCCGGATTAAAGAGACAAGACGAGACGCGACACAACACACGGACGCAGACCACCTGAGTCCCATGGAGACAAATCCGCATCATGGACGCAAGCCGTTTCGATACACCCGCTCAAGATCAGGCACCGACCGCCGCACGCTTCGCCGCGCTGCCCGCGAACGCGGTGAACTGGGTCGCGGTGTGGCGCCGCAACTATCTGGTGTGGCGCAAGCTCGCGCTCGCATCGATGTTCGGCAATCTCGCCGATCCCATGATCTATCTGTTCGGACTCGGCTTCGGCCTGGGGCTGATGGTCGGGCACGTCGACGGCGTGTCGTACATCGCGTTCCTCGCGGCCGGCACGGTCGGGTCGAGCGTGATGATGTCGGCGAGCTTCGAGGCGACCTATTCGGGATTTTCGCGGATGCATGTGCAGCGCACGTGGGAAGCGATCATGCACACACCGCTCACGCTCGGCGACATCGTGCTCGGCGAAACGATCTGGGCGGGCTGCAAGGCCGTGTTGTCGGGTGCGGCGATCATGCTGGTCGCCGGTGCGCTCGGCTATGCGAGCTTCCCGTCGGTACTCCTTGCGTTGCCGGTCGTCGTGCTCGCGGGGCTCGCGTTCGCGAGCGTCGCGATGATCGTCACCGCGCTCGCGCCGTCCTACGATTTCTTCATGTTCTATCAGACGCTCGTGCTCACGCCGATGATGCTGCTGTCCGGCGTGTTCTTTCCGGTCACACAGCTACCGTCGATCGCGCAGCACATCACGCAGTTGCTGCCGCTAGCGCATGCGGTCGAACTGATCCGGGCCGCGATGCTCGGTCGGCCGGTCGAGCATGCGACGCTGCACGTCGCGGTGCTCGTGGCCTATGTGGTCGTGCCGTTCTGCGTGTCGGCGGTGCTGTTCAAGCGGCGGATGATGCGCTAACGGCGACGCATCGCGTAGCCGTCAGGCGTTGTGATCGGAATGGGGATCGCGATTCAGTCTTCGTCGTCGGTCCACGGAATATCGACATCAGAAATGAACGCGACCGTCGCGAACGGACCGCCTTCCTGGCGCCCGATCTTGCCGTCGGCGCGCTGCCATTCGACGCGAAACACCGTCGAAGGATCGTCGGCCATCAGCCGGATCGTGCGCAGTTCGTCCGGATCGGCTTCCTCGACCGTGCCGTCGAGCGATACCAGCAGTGCCTGCGGCCACAAGCCATCAGCCGGATCGTAGATGCGGTCGCCGTCGTGAATCAGCGTGAACGCTTCGACGCCGATCGTCGCCGATGCCTCGACGATCATCTTGCCCAGCGCGCGCAGTAATGCGGTAGCCCGCGCCGAGTTCGCCTGGCGGATCGCAAGATCGCCGCGCGTCAGCGCCTGTTCGAGTTTCGGATTGGTTTTTTGTTGGGCCATTCGATGTCCTGAGTCCGATAACGTAATAGCGGCGGCACGCCGGCGTCATTCGCCGGTCGCGCGCAAAGGCGCCGCGCGACACGCGTAAAAATACGCATCGCGACTGAATCGTACCATTGCAACAGGGGCCGGCTCACTAGCTGTTGGGCTCGAGCCGCACATGTCGCGCCGGATAGCCTTACCCAGTTTAGGTCGCGATTGGCAATCCGCGCAGGGAGATTTACCCGTGACGTGCGTGGACGGCAACAGAGTCGACTGAGGAAGAATAAGCGCCGCCCCCGCAGGTGGGGCACGGCCGAGCCGTGTAGAAACGGCGCGGGTCCCGAAACACCGGTCGCATACGGACCAGCATTTCGGGACCCACAAGGACTACGAGCACTACGCGTACTACACGCTCAAGGCGCGGGATTCGGCTGCAGTTCGTGCAGCGCGTCGATCTCGGCGAGAACTTCGGGCGACAGCTTCACGTCGACGCTCCCGATGTTTTCCTTCAGTTGCTCGAGCGACGTCGCGCCGATCAGATTGCTCGTGACGAACGGCCGGCCATTGACGAACGCGAGCGCGAACTGCGCGGGCGACAGACCATGCCGCTTCGCGAGTTCGACGTAACGGCTCGTCGTCTGCACGGTATGCGGCTTGCTGTAACGCGCGAACCGTTCGAACAGCGTGATGCGTGCGCCTGCCGGCCGCGCGCCGCCTTCATACTTGCCCGACAGCCAGCCGAACGCGAGCGGCGAATACGCGAGCAGCCCGACGTGTTCGCGATGCGTGAATTCCGACAGACCGCTTTCGAACGTGCGGTTCAGCAGGCTGTACGGATTCTGGATCGATACGATGCGCGGCAGACCGACCTTCTCGGCCGCCCGCAGAAACTGCGCGACACCCCACGGCGTTTCGTTCGACACGCCGATATGCCGCACCTTCCCTTCCTTCACGAAGTCCGCGAGCACCGACAGCGTTTCTTCGATCGGCACCGTGTACGCGTCTTCGAGCCACGGATAAACGTTGCGACCGAACGTCATCGTGCTGCGGTCCGGCCAGTGCAGCTGGTACAGGTCGACGTAATCGGTCTGCAGGCGCTCGAGACTGCCGTTCAGCGCCTCGGTCAGATTCTTGCGGTCGAACTGGTTGCCCTCGCCGCGGATATGCCGCGGATTGTGCGGCTGACGCGCGGGACCTGCGATCTTCGTCGCGAGCACGATCCGGTCGCGCGCGCTGCGATGCTGCGCGATCCACGTGCCGATGTAGCGCTCGGTCAGGCCCTGCGTTTCGGCGCGCGGCGGCACCGGGTACATTTCGGCGGCATCGATCAGCGTGACGCCCTGGTCGAGTGCGTAATCGATCTGCGCGTGCGCGTCCTGCTCTGTGTTCTGCTCGCCCCACGTCATGGTGCCGAGTCCGATCAGGCTGACCTGCACGTCCGTATCGCCAAGTCTGCGGTATTCCATCGAACGGTTCCTGTTGGTTGAATAAGCGCGAATATGCGGAAAGCGTCGAAGTTACCATGACAGCACGGCGTCTGCAGCGCCGCTAGAATGTGAAGCTTTCCGTCAGCCAGTCTTGCCTTTGGGAGTGTCGTGCCGATGTCAGAATCGCCGTCCGTTGCCGCGCCCCCCGCCGGCTCGTCGCTGATCGTCACGCTCGTCGCCGCCGCGTTCTTCATGGAGAACCTCGACAGCACGATCATCGCGACCGCGCTACCGCAGATGGCGCGCTCGTTCGGCGTACATCCGGTCGACCTCAGCATCGGCATCACGTCCTACCTGCTGACGCTCGCCGTGTTCATCCCGATCAGCGGCTGGATCGCCGACCGCTTCGGCGTGCGCACCGTGTTCACGGCGGCGATCGCGGTTTTCACGGGCGCGTCGATGCTCTGCGGGATCACCGACGGACTCGTCGCGTTCACCGCCACGCGCGTGCTGCAGGGGATCGGCGGCGCGATGATGGTGCCGGTCGGCCGGCTCGCCGTGCTGCGCGCCACACCGAAAGACGATCTGATGCGCGCGATCTCGATCATCACGTGGCCCGGACTCGTCGCGCCGGTGATCGGACCGCCGCTCGGCGGATTGATCACGACGCACGCGTCGTGGCGCTGGATCTTTTATCTGAACGTGCCGCTCGGGCTGATCGGTCTCGTGCTCGCGTGGCGCTTTCTCGACAACGCCAAAGAACCCGAACGGCGACCGTTCGACGGCATCGGCTTTGCGCTGTGCGGTATCGCCGGCACCGCGATCATGTACGCGATGGAGCTGACCGGCCGCGCCGACGCACCGTGGCGGCAGGCGCTCGCGTTCCTCGTGGTCGGCTGCGCGGCCGGCGCGGCTGCGCTGTTTCACCTGCGCCGCACGGCGCATCCGGTCATCGATCTGTCTGCGTTTCGTGTGAAAACGTTCGCGGTCGCGAACGGTGGTGGGCTGCTGTTTCGCGTGTCGATCAGCGCGGTGCCGTTCCTGTTGCCACTGATGTTCCAGGTCGGCTTCGGGATGGACGCGTTTCGCTCCGGGCTGCTGACGCTCGCCGTGTTCGCCGGCAATCTCGCGATGAAGCTCGTCACGACTCCGGTGATGCGGCGCTTCGGCTTCCGTCCGGTGCTGGTCGTCAACGGTGCATTCGCGGCGATCTCGCTCGCGGCCATGAGCCTGCTGACGCCGACCACGCCGTACGTGTGGATCGTCGCGGTGCTGTTCGTCAGCGGCCTTGCGCGCTCGCTGCAGTTCACCGCGATCAACACGCTGAGTTTCGCCGATGTCCCGAAGCCGCAGATGAGCGGCGCGTCGACGTTATCGAGCACGCTCACGCAGATGACGATGGGCATGGGCGTCGCAGCCGGTGCGATCGCGCTGCGCATCGCTGCGTGGCTGCACGGACATCCGGCGCAGTCCGTGACGCCCGCCGATTTCAGCGTCGCGTTCCTGCTGGTCGCCGTGCTGGGCGTCGTCGCGATCTTCGACGTGTTCTCGCTCGATCGCGACGCCGGCGCGCACGTAAGCGGACGCGCGCGACGCAACGCATAAGGTTGGCAAGCCATGAATCCCGAACATCTCGAACGACTCGTCACGTACGTGATGCCCTACGGCAAATACAAGGGACGCGTGCTCGCGGATCTGCCTGGGCATTATCTAAACTGGTTTGCGAAAGAAGGTTTTCCGTCGGGCGAACTCGGGCGACTGCTCGCGCTGATGCAGGAGATCGATCACAACGGACTGAAGGGCCTGCTCGATCCGTTGCGCAAGCGCTGACGTTCTCCGCGCTTCATGCGTGACGTCTGCGACGCACACGACGTGCGCCTCATGCACGCACGTCGCCCGCACACGAACATCACCAGACGATCCGCACACCTGCGCTGGTGTCGCCATGTACGCCGAGCCGCACATGGTCGGCTTCGAGGTCGGTGCGTCGCACGACGAAGCTCGCACCGCTCGCAAGCCTCTTCGGATTGGGAATCCCGGACGCGCCGGTCAGCGCGCTGCTCCACTGCGGATTCGTCGCGGTGCCGCGGTTGTAGTCCACATGCACGTCGACGTTACCCGGGCCGAGATTCGTGAACGTCACCGGCGAATGCTGACCGAAGTCGAACGCGACCGTCGTTTCTACATTGATGTCTTGTTGCGGCATGCTGATCTCCTTGAGAAACGGTCGTCGGGTGCGCGGGATATCCGCGTGCGTTCGACGTCCGATGTCTTGAAGGATGCATGCGGGTATGGGTGTCCGGGAATGCGTCGTTCGTTATGGGACGAATGGCTGGGCTGCGTGTCTCAGCGATGCAGACACGACGACACATCACGCAATGTTCAAGCGCGCTGAGAAAACTTTTGACGTAGGGATTTGCTGCAGAAGAGAAACGATGGGGTGGCTGATGGGACTCGAACCCACGACGACAGGAATCACAATCCTGGACTCTACCAACTGAGCTACAGCCACCACTGAAACATCTCTTTGGCTCACCAAGAACTGGCTTGCCGATCAAGAAGCGAGATTATACAAACATGACCCGCGTTTGCCTAGCCCTTTATTCAATCATCTCGGCCGACTCGCGCAGATACTGCCGCGCCTCGTCGAAGATCGACAGATCGGCGGCGGCAAGCTTCTTGTTGTCGGACAGCACGCGTCGCCAGCCACGCGCACCCGCGACGCCGCGATAAAGACCCAGCGCATGCCGCGTGATCGAGCTGAGCTGCGTGCCGCGCGCGAGTTCGGCTGCGCAGTAGTCGATCAGTTTCGCTTCGGCTTCTTCGCGGGTCAGTGCGCGATCCGCTGCGCCGTAGAAGCGCGCGTCCACGTCCGCGAGCACGAACGGGTTGTGATACGCCTCGCGTCCGAGCATCACGCCGTCGACGTGCCGCAGATGCTCGTCCACTTCATCGAGCGTCTTCACGCCGCCGTTGAGGATGATCTCGAGCTGCGGAAAATCGCGCTTCAGCTGGTACGCGTAGTCGTATTTGAGCGGCGGAATCTCGCGGTTCTCTTTCGGACTCAGTCCTTTGAGAATCGCGTTGCGCGCATGCACGATGAAGACCGTGCAGCCCGCGTCGGCGATCGTGCCGACGAAGTCGCGCACGAAGCCGTATTCCTCTACTGCATCGACGCCGATCCGGTGTTTGACCGTGACCGGCACCGAGACCACGTCGCGCATCGCCTTCACGCAATCGGCGACGAGCAGCGGTTCGTTCATCAGGCATGCGCCGAACGCACCGCGCTGCACGCGCTCCGACGGGCAGCCGCAATTCAGGTTGATCTCGTCGTAGCCCCACTGCTCACCGAGTTTCGCCGAACGCGCGAGATCGTCCGGTTCGCTGCCGCCGAGCTGCAACGCGACTGGCGCTTCGTCCGCGGTAAAGGCGAGATGCCGCGCGACGTCGCCATGGATCAGCGCGCCGGTCGTCACCATTTCCGTGTAAAGCCACGTATGGCGCGACAACGCGCGATGAAACGAGCGGCAGTGACGATCGGTCCAGTCCATCATCGGCGCAACGCTGACGCGGCGGGGGCTGGGACTGGAAGACGGGGCGTGGGACATGGAGACGGCTGGGGCGGCGCAGGCCGCATGGATCAAACCGCGATTTTACCGCAACCCGCCCAACCGGCCACCGGCGGCCTCGTCAGCGACCCTGCCGGGCCGCAAAGCCCCGCCGGACAGGCCTCAAAGCATTATTCCGATTTTGAGAAAAGTAATTTCGGATTATCGGCATAGATTTTTGATAGTAAGGGAATACACTAGCTCCATCGACGTTGCAACCAGAACCCAATCCTGCCGCAACGTCTTTCTGAACGAACCGAATGGAGTTACATCATGAAGACCAAGCTTATCGCTGCAGCACTGATCGCCGCTTCCGCCGCCATCGCGGCTCCTGCTTTCGCCAGCGGCTACGGCCCGGCACCGTTCTACCGTCCGGCGGTGGGCGCTCCGGCTTCGCAACAAGGCCAGAACTCGCAAACGCTCGCCGCTGAAGCGCGTCAAGCCGCTTCGAACACGGCAACGTCGTACGGTGGCGTGAGCGACACGTCGTCGCAAGCCGGTACCCGTGCAGCCGCAACGGGCCCGGGCTCGGTGTTCTTCGGTCATTAATCGATGATCGTACGGCGGGTCGAAGCAGACCTACCGTAAAAGCAGCAAGCAGTAAAAAGCCGGAGGTTCATCAAGAACCTCCGGCTTTGTCGTTTCTGGAACGTGACGAGAACCTGCCTTCCGTCGAATTTTTGGCGGCGCGCGCAGTCTATCCGTGACAGACGGCCCGATACGGCCGTACAGGAGGACCGGATGAAACTGCACAGACCCAGTCGCATCAACCCACGTCGCATCGTCGCCACCGCCACCGCACTCGCGTCGATCCTGATGATTGCCGGCAGCGGCAGCGCGTTCGCACAATCGGCCAACGTGCCGGACGGCGCCTCGATGGCGAAGCCTCCTCAGGCAACCGTCGACGGCGCGACTCCGCACAACCCCGACAACATGCCGATCGAGCGGCCGCGCAAGCCCACCAACGAGAAGATGATGCGCACGCCGCCCGCCAGCGCCGCCAACGCGAAGTAACACCAGCGGCGCGGACGCTCGCTGAAATCAGAGCCGCGCGATCGACACTTCCGTCGACTTCACGAGCGCGACGACTTCCGCGCCGACCTTGAGTTCGAGCTCGTCGATCGAGCGCGTCGTGATCACCGACGTGACGACGCCGAACGGCGTATCGACATCGACTTCCGAGACCACCGGGCCGCGGATGATCTCCTTGACCTTACCCCTGAACTGATTGCGTACGTTGATTGCGGAAATGCTCATAGCGAGTGGCTCCAGTGGATCGACAGAAAATCGGGCGGACGTTTGCGTCCGCAGTGCTTTACATGCATCAGATGGCCCAGCGCACTTCGGTCGGCCGCGCGATGCGCTCGTCGCGTCCATCGCGTTCATCGCGTACATGGAATGGCTGGGTGTCGTCGTTCGGCGCCGTCTTCAGCACGCGTTGCAGCACGTGCTCTTCCAGCTCGGCGAAACCGGTCGATGACCGGGCCCGCGGCCGCGCGAGCGGTACCGGCTGATCGAGCGCGATGCGCCCTTCTTCGATCAGCAGGATGCGGTCGCCGAGCGCGACGGCTTCGTGTACGTCGTGCGTGACGAGCAGCGCGGTGAACCGGTGCTCGTGCCACAGCCGTTCGATCAGCGCATGCATTTCGATCCGCGTCAGCGCATCGAGCGCGCCGAGCGGTTCGTCGAGCAGCAGCAGTTGCGGCCGATGCACCAGCGCACGCGCGAGCGCAACGCGCTGCCGCTGGCCGCCCGACAGCTGCGCGGGCCAGTCGTTCGCGCGCGCTTCGAGTCCGACTTCCGCGAGCACTGCGCGCGCATCGTCGCGTGCGCCTCGGCCGAGACCCAGCATCACGTTCTGCAGCACCGTCTTCCACGGCAGCAGCCGCGCGTCCTGAAACATGATCCGCGTGTCAAGCGGTGCGCCGTTCGCGCCGCGCTTGTCGAGCTTACCGGCCGTCGTTGCCTCGAGGCCCGCGACGAGACGCAGCAGCGTCGATTTCCCGCAGCCGCTGCGTCCGACGATCGCGACGAAACTGCCGCGCTCGATCGACAGGTCGAAGTCCTCGAGCACCGTGCGCTCGCCGTAGCGCTTGCCGACGCCGCTCAGTTCGACGGCGTAATCGTTCGATGCATCGGACCCACCCGACCGCCCCGCATCGCGTGCAAGCGGCGTCGCGCCCGCGACGCGACGCCCGTCGAACGCAGCCGCTTCATCCGCATCGCGATCGTGCGTGCGCGGCTGCACCAGTTCCGCTTCGAGATCGCTGCCCGCGATGCCGCTCCACGAAGCCGCCAGAGTCGTCGCGTTCATGTCTTCGCTCCTCGTTGATACGCGGGATGCCAGCGCAGCGTGACGCGTTCGAGCGCCTTCGCGAGCATGTCCGCGAGTTTGCCGAGCCCGGCGTACAGCAGGATGCCGACCACGACTACATCGGTTTGCAGGAATTCGCGCGCGTTCATCGTCATGTAGCCGATGCCCGATTGCGCGGAGATCGTTTCGGCGACGATCAGCGTGACCCACATCAAGCCGAACGCGAAACGCACGCCGACGAGAATCGACGGCAACGCACCCGGCAAAATCACATCGCGATACAGCGCGAGTCCCTTCACGCCGTAGCTGCGCGCCATCTCGATCAGGTTCGCATCCACCGACCGGATGCCATGGAACGTGTTCACGTAGATCGGAAAGAACACGCCGAGCGCGACGAGAAACACCTTCGCCTGCTCTTCGATGCCGAACCACAGGATCACGAGCGGGATCATCGCGAGCGACGGGATGTTGCGGATCATCTGCACGGTCGAATCGAGCGCGACCTCGGCGGGTTTGAAGAGCCCTGTCGCGAGACCAAGCACAAGCCCGATGCTGCCGCCGATCGCGAAGCCGGACACCGCGCGCCACGTGCTCACTTTCACGTCGGCCCACATTTCCCCGGACTGGATCAGCGACCACGCCGCTTTCACGACCGCTATCGGCTCGGGCAGTACGCGCGTCGACAGCACGCCGCTGCGCGCGGCGAATTCCCACGCGAGCAGGATCGCGAGTGGCGCGATCCATGGCGCCGCGTGCGCGGCAAGCCGGCGCGCCGCGCCGCCCTGTTTCAGATCGAATGTAGCCATGACGGGCTGCTCCTGTTCGCCAATACCGATGCTTAGCTCTGACTCGCCTTCGGCAGATAGTTGTTGCCGACGATCTCGCCGAACGGCCCCGACAGCGGACCGGTCGCACGTGCGCGCTGCCGGTTCGGCAGCAGCGGAAACACGAGTTCGGCGAAGCGGTAAGACTCTTCGAGATGCGGATAGCCGGACAGGATGAACGTATCGATGCCGAGGTCCGCGTACTCCTTCATCCGCTCAGCAACCTGCTGCGGATTGCCGACGAGCGCGGTCCCCGCGCCACCGCGCACGAGGCCGACGCCTGCCCACAGGTTCGGATAGATCTCGAGCTGTTCGCGTCCGCCGCGCTTGCCGCCGTGCAGCGCGGCCATGCGTCGCTGCCCTTCGGAATCCATCTTCGCGAACGATGCCTGTGCACGCGCGACCGTGTCGTCGTCGAGCCGGCTGATCAGGCGATCGGCGGCAGTCCATGCTTCGTCTTCGGTTTCGCGTACGATCACGTGCATGCGGATGCCGAACTTGATCTCGCGGCCGTGCGCCTTCGCGCGGGCGCGGATGTCCGAGATCTTTTTCGCGACCGCTTCGGGCGGCTCGCCCCACGTCAGATAGGTATCGATATGCTGACCGGCCATGTCGTGCGCAGCCGGCGACGAGCCGCCGAACCACAGCGGTGGATGCGGATGCTGCACCGGCGGATACAGCACCTTGCCGCCCTTCGACTGCAACTGCTCGCCGTCGAAGTCGATCCCTTCATTCGTATGCGACGCGGCAAGCAGCTGACGCCAGATGTGCAGGAAGTCGTCGGTGATCTTGTAGCGCGTATCGTGATCGGCGAAGAGGCCATCGCCTTCGAGTTCCGCCTGGTCGCCGCCCGTCACGACGTTGATCAGCAGCCGGCCGTTCGACAACCGGTCGAACGTCGACGCCATCCGCGCCGACAGTCCCGGCGATGCGATACCCGGCCGGATCGCAACGAGAAACTTCAGCCGCTTCGTGACCGGAATCAGGCTCGACGCGACGACCCACGCGTCCTCGCACGAACGGCCGGTCGGCAGCAAAACGCCCTCGTAGCCGAGCGTATCGGCGGCGACGGCGATCTGCTGGAAGTAGTCGAAACCTGCTGCGCGCGCGCCTTCGGTGGTCCCGAGATAACGGCTGTCGCCGTGAGTCGGAATGAACCAGAACACATTCATTTGCTGCTCCTGCCTGTTCGAGACTGATGGATCGGGTAGGTCGACGAGCCGTTCGTCATAGGGGGCGTGCGTGGTCTTGCTGCGTCACGATCGCGCACGGCGACACCGCGCGACACGACAACGTGTCGCACATCGAACGACGGATCGGGACGACGCGCTCAGGACCGACAGCGCGTCAGCAGAACGACAGCGCACGTGCGGCACGACAGCGCGCCCGGCACGGTGAGGACAGACACACGCTGAATCTGGCAGGACATCGCGACAGCTTCCCTCGACAAAATATGCACACTGCGATGCGCACCATGTGCACCCAGCGAACGGACGACGGCAATGCCGTCTACATGGGGAAACAGTCTATGGACGGGGCCTGGGCTTTTGAACGATTTTTTTGAGCTTAGGTTTTCCACTTTCGTGATTAGCCCGACGCTCGAGCATACGGTCCGTGCGATGCGCATCGCGCGGGTGTCCGTGCAACCCGTCTATATAATGGCGCACGCTTTCCGATAATCCGGTGTGGGCGGCATTGCGCCGCGTCCGTACCTCAGGCGATGCACTGCATGCAAAAGTTGATCTTGCCGTTCGTGTCCGGTTTTCTTGCTTCGCTGTTCTTTCGCGAAGCGACGCTCGCGTTGCTGCACGCCGCCGCCCTGATCGACGCGAGCGGATTTTCAACCGCGCCGTTCCTGCCGCTCGGCATGCCCGAGTTCATCGTGAATGCGATCTGGAGCGCGGTATGGGCGGTATTGATGGCGTGGCTGTTGCGCGTGTCGCCCGAACGCGCGGCGCCGTGGGTTCAGGCGTTCGTGTTCGGCGGCGTCGTGTTGACGGCGGCGAGCGTGTTCGTGGTCGATCCGCTGCGCGGGATCTGGCCGACCGGCAACATGCTGCCGCGTCTTGCGGTCGGGTTCGCGGCGAATGCGGTGTGGGGCTGGGGCGCGCTGGTGTTCATGCGCGCGTTCATGACCGACGATACCGAAGACTGAACACGCGACGCTTCGGCGTCGCCATGCTCTGCTGCCCTTCAGTCTTTTAGCCCTGCAGATCTCTCAACGGATGTTCCGTCACTGACCACGGGCTCTCGAACATCCCCGCTGCTTCCTCGGCCGGCACATCCTCGATACGTGCGAAGCGCCACGCCGGACGGTTGTCCTTATCGATGATGCGTGCCCGGATTCCTTCCATCACGTCGCCGCGCTCGAACGTCGAGCGCGTGAGATCGAGGTCGCGGCGCAGACAATCCGCCATCGACCCTTCCGACCGTGCGACGAGTTCGAGCGACACCGCCATCGACAGCGGCGACCGGTCGCGCAGCATGCCGACCGTCTGCTCGGCCCACTCCGCGCCTTCGCAGTCGCTCTCCGCGTCGAGCGACGCGACGATCTCGGTCATCGTCGACTTCGCAAAATGCCGGTCGATCAGCGCGCGCGCATCCGCGAGCGATGATGTGTCCGGCGTTGGCACGACCTTGTGCCGCACGGACTCCTCGACGATGCGTGTCACGACGTCCGTGCCGCGCTCGAACGGCTCGCGCTGCAGCGACTCGAGCAGCGCGGGCAGCGCCGCCTCGTCGATGAAGACATCGGCGAGACCCGCGTACAGCGCGTCGGCGGCACCGATCGTCGCGCCCGTCACCGCGAGATAGCGGCCGAGCGCACCCGGCGTGCGTGCGAGGAACCAGCCGACACCGACATCGGGAAAGAGTCCGATGCGCGTCTCGGGCATCGCCATCTTCGTCGACGCCGTCACCACCCGCAGACCGCCCGTGCGATGCGCGCCCTGCGAAATGCCCATGCCGCCACCCATCACGACGCCGTTCATCAATGCGATATACGGCTTCGGATAGGTGAAGATCGCGTGGTTGAGCCGGTATTCGTCGGTGAAAAACGTATCGAGCGCATCGCGGTCGCCGCGTCGGGCCGCGTCGTACAGAAAGCGGACGTCGCCGCCCGCGCAGAACGCGCGCTCGTGCGGGCTGCGCACGATGACGGCGAGCACGTCGGGATCTTCGCGCCAGCGTTCGAGCGCGTCGTGAATCGCGCGGATCATGCCGGTCGACAGCGCGTTCAGCGCCTTCGGGCGATTCAGTTCGATGAAGCCGATGCGGTTCGCGACGGTGGCGAGGACTTCGTCGCTGGCGAGGTCGGTGGCAACGGAGGACATGGCGGGAAAGAACGGGTGACCGGCGACCGGCGGAAGCTGAACGGTATCACGCCGGCGCGGCTTTCGGCTTCGCGGAGGCCCGCTTCGTCGCTACGCGTTTGGTGGTTTTTGCGGGGGTGGTGTCGTTCGTGGTGGGTTCTGCTGCCGCCTCGGGCTCCGTGGGCACGGCAGCCTGCGACGTGGCACCGAGCCACGCGTCGAGCGCGGTATCGACCACCGTATCGAGTTGCGTACGCAGAAACAGCGGGCAAGTCAGCCGCAACGCGACGATCCCGTGCAACGTCGCCCAGAACGCCTCGACCCATACCGCTGCATCCGTGGATGCCGGCAGGCCCCCCGCCGCTTTCATCTGCCCGACTGAATCGACCATCAACTGCATCGCGGCGTCGCCGCTCGCTTCTTCGGCCACGGTACGTACGAACGCGGCGTCGGTGTACGACGGATCTTCCATGAAGATCAGCCGGTAGGTTTCCGGATGCGCGACGCCGAACGCAACGTAGGCGCGGCCGATGGCCTTCAGACGCCCGGCCGGATCGGCAACGTCGGCGAGCGGCGCGACCTTTTCCTGTAACTGCGCGTAACCCTCGGCACATAACGCACGCGCGATTTCGTCGCGGCTCTCGAAGTGCAGATAGAGCGTCGCGGGCGAGTATTCGATCGCGTCGGCGATCTTGCGCATCGACAGCGCGGAGAAACCGTCACGCATCACGATGCGGCGCGCCGCATCGAGGATGCGTTCGCGCAGTGCCTGCTTCTCGCGGCTTTTTCGTTCAGTGATTCCCATGGCCTGCATTTTCCGGTTGACAAACTGAAAAGTCAAATTAAACTGAACACCGTTTACTGAACACTGTTCATAAATTTTCAGACAATCAATCGGACGCTCTGCGTCCCTGCTTTTCGATCAGGAGAATCACATGGAAACCATCGGCAAAACGGGTCTGTTCGGCGCCGCGGGCGCGGCTGGGCACAGCATCGCGGCGGCGCTCGGCGCGGCGGGTCGCGACTATCGGGTGATCGGCCGCTCGCGCGCACCGCTCGAGGCTGCGTATGGCCGCGATCCGCATGCGGAGATCGCGACCTGGAATCCGGACGACCACGAATCGATCGTCGCGGCGGCGGCGGGTTTGCACACTGCGGTGTATCTGGTCGGCGTGCCGTATAACCAGTTCGCGTCGCATCCGCCGTTGATGGAAAAAACGCTCGCGGGCCTCGTCGCGGCGGGCGTGCAACGGCTGATCCTGATCGGCACGGTCTATCCGTACGGTCGCGCGCAAAGCAACCCGGTCGCCGAGAATCACCCGCGCGAACCGCACACGTTCAAGGGGAAAATGCGGCTTGCACAGGAAAACCTCGTGCTCGACGCGCATCGTCGCGGCGATCTGGAGACGCTGGTGCTGCGGTTGCCGGATTTCTACGGCCCGGGTGTCGAGCGCAGCCTGCTGCACGGTGCGTTCGACGGCGCAGCACGCGGGACGCGCGCACAAATGGTCGGGCCGATCGACGTACCGCACGAATTCGTGTTCATGCCGGACGTCGGTCCGGTTGTCGAGAAGCTGACGCGCACGCCCGAAGCGTTCGGCCGCGTGCTGCATCTCGCGGGCGCCGGCCCGATCACGCAACGTGAGGTCGCGACGCGCGCGTATGCGCTTGCCGGCCGCAAACCGAAACTGATGGTCGCGGGCAAATCGATGCTGCGGATGCTGGGGTTGTTCGATCCGATCATGCGAGAACTGGTCGAGATGCACTACCTGCTTACCGATCCAGTGATGCTCGACGATTCCGCACTCCGCGTGCTGATCGGACCGATCGCGAAGACACCTTACGACGAAGGCATCCGGTTGTCGTTCGAAGCGGCGCAGCGGCAGCATGCGGCAGCGGCATGAGTGCGTGCCTGGCAGGCTCGCAACATGCGGCCTTCACGGCGAGAAGCCCGGCTGCAATTACCGCACTTATTCGCGCGCCACGCTGCCCGGTGGAAAGTGCCCGCTCTTCAACAGAACGGGCGTGCCATGGCTGATTTGCAGATGATCGCGTGCGACGGCCTCGATGCGAGGACGCCATGCATCGAACGCGTGAATCCATCCCTCGCGATCTTTCGACGCGACGCCGAAGTGGTCTTCAAGCGCTTCGACCGAGATCGCGCATGGCACACGCTCGCCGTCGACGAGCGCCGGAAACACGACGGTCAGATTGGAGCTGCGCCAGGCGGGTGCATCTGAGGGGAAACGAATTTCCATGATCGCCTCATCGGGAAATCGTGTGAAAGAACCGGCGACGGTGTGGCACTGCGAAACCGTTGCGGTCGGGTTCATCGTACTCGCCGTCGTCGAGCGAGGTCCAGTATCGGAACGGGCAATAATCGGGGCACGTCACGCGACCGCAAGCAACCGGTCGATGTAATCGCGCGCGGCCTGTTCCGCATGCAGCAGTGCATCGTCCTCGGTCGCGAAGCGGCGTTCATCGCCGAGTTCCAGCAGGGTTTCGATCCGGTGCGGATCGTCGGGACCACGCTGCGACACGCTGACCGCGCCCACATAAATGCCCTCGCCGATCGCCGGCTGGCTCGCCGCGCTCCGCGCCGGCACAAGCCGCGCCGACACGCTGATGTAATAACCGCGGTACGGACCGCTGACACGCTCTGCCATATCGTCCTCCGAATGCGCAGTCACACGCAGACTCGATCATTCCGATGCCCGCTGTGCGACGCCGTTTCTATAAGGCGCGTCGAAGCGCAATAAGTTCTGCGCGTCTGCAAGCGGCCCTCCGCGATCGGCACGCCGCATCGCACTTGTGCGCGCGATCGCGGTCGAACCCATGAAGCGCCCGGCCGCATCGCAACGGCCCGGCATCCGTATGAGTTACCCGAGATTGGGGATATGGGAAAATACTTCGTCAAAGACCTCGCCGTTCCCGAACCGCAAGCGGCGAACCAATGGTTCGCCTACGCCGGAAATCACGGCATCGATATTCCGAAAGCCATCAGCATCTGGGAAGACGCTGCAACCGAAACCGGCGACGAGAGTCGCCGCATCGTCGGCCGTGCGGGGATCCGCATCGAAACCAGCGTCGATTGACGCTCGCCGGCATCGCACCTCGAGAGGACACGCCATGAAGTACCTTACGCGGCGCTTGCGTCGGTCTGCTCCGTTGTCTGTCGCTTTATCTGGCTCTTTATCTGCCGCCACGCTACGTGTCGCTGCGCTCGTCGCCGTTTCGGCCGTCGCGCTCGCAGGCTGCGCGTCGTCGAACACGACGTCGTTGATCAATCTGCCGAACGGCGAAACCGGCTTCGCGGTGAACTGCAGCGGCGCGGACGCAGGATCGAGCTGGGCATCGTGCTACGTGCAGGCCGGTAAGGCATGCGGCGCCGGCGGCTACGACATCGTGTCGAAGGACGGCGACGAAGGCGGCGCCGCGGGCGGCGGCGTCACGAACGTCGTGTCGGCTAACGTGAAGAACCGGTCGATGGTGGTGCGGTGTAAATAGCGGCGCGAGTAGCGCACGTGCCGCGAGGTTCGCCGCGCGGCACGCATCGACCGACACGTCCCGCTACAACGAAGCGACGCACGCACACCATCAATGCGCCTGCATTTTCGAAAACAGGTTCAGCACGATAACGCCCGCGACGATCAACGCGAGCCCGATGATCGCTGGCAGATCCGGCACCTGCTTGTACAGCACGATCGCGACCAGCGTGATCAGCACGATGCCGACACCCGACCAGATCGCGTACACGATCCCGACCGGCAGACTGCGCAGCGTCAGCGAGAGGCAGTAGAACGAAATGCCATAGCCGATCAACACGACGACCGCGGGCACGAGTCTCGTGAATCCCTCCGACGCGCGCAGCGCGGAAGTCGCGATCACTTCGGCGACGATGGCGATCGCGAGCAATGCATAGGGCGGCAAACGCAGCATCGATCAGACCTTTGCAAGCGCGAGCTTGCTGTAGTCGAGACCCAGATGCGCGCACAGCGCTTCCACCACCAGCTCGTGATCGCCTCGTTGCGGCAGGCCCGATACGGTCACCGAACCGATCACGCCGACATGGCTCACGATCAGCGGAAACGCGCCGCCGTGCGCCGCGTAATCGGCGGGCGCGAGACTGTGTTTGTCCGCGAGCGTCGTGCCCGCCTGCTGCAGCCGCAAGCCGACCGCATACGAACTGCGGCGAAACTGCGCAACGGTATTGCCCTTGCGACGTGCCCAGTCGACGTTATCGGGCGTCGTGCCGTCGAGCGCACAGAAGAACAGCGGCTGACCGAACGTGCGGATGTCGATGACGAGCGAGAGATCGCGTGCCATCGCCATTTCGCGCAGCTGCACACCCACGTGCCATGCACGATCGGCATCGAAACGAGGGAACTCAAGGGCTTTTTCCTGCGCGGCGATCGCCTGCAGGTCGTGAACGATATCCATAGGCACCGGAAGACAGAGAGCGAGCGAGACGATCGAACGATGTGGCCTTCAATCGCACGTAAAGACGAAGCACAGCGATTCTAGCGCACGCTCTGTTCGTGCCCTGCTATAGCCCTTTATCCGATGCGTGTCCGCTTGCCAGTCGCATGCAATCGTGTGCTCGCGCAAACGCTCATGATTCGTCCGAACGTCGAAAGTGTTGCGTCGACTTACGATTTACCCTATAATCTTTTCTTCGACGGACGCGGGGTGGAGCAGTCTGGCAGCTCGTCGGGCTCATAACCCGAAGGTCGTAGGTTCAAATCCTACCCCCGCAACCAAAGCGCTTTTAGCAGACGTCGAACGCAATCAAGGCTTGCCATACCGGCAGGCCTTTTTTGTTTGTGCGCTCTTCATTCGCACACCATCACACACGCGAACAAAACAAAAACAGAAATTTCGCAAACGACCCATAGTTATCCTCAACGCGACCGCGCAAAAAACCGCCGCACGCGCACCGCCCGACCTCCCCCAGCAAAAGCCCCGCCCGCTTATCGTCGACCATCGGCCGGTGATACACTCGCCCTCACCCATCCGAGTCGTCTTCCTATGAAATTCTGTTCCGTCTGCGGTCACGCGGTCAGTCTGAGCATTCCGCCCGGCGACAACCGCGAGCGCTTCGTGTGCGCGCAATGCGGCACCGTGCATTATCAGAATCCGCGCAATGTGGTCGGCACCGTTCCGGTATGGGAAGACAAGGTGCTGCTGTGCCGTCGCGCGATCGAACCGCGTTACGGCTACTGGACGCTCCCCGCCGGCTTCATGGAAATGGGCGAGACGACGTCGGAAGGAAGCGCACGCGAAACGCTGGAAGAAGCCGGCGCGCGCGTCGAAGTGCAGAGCCTGTTCTCGCTGCTCAACGTGCCGCACGTGCATCAGGTGCATCTGTTCTATCTTGCGCGGCTGCTCGACCTCGACGTCGAAGCCGGCGAAGAAAGTCTCGAAGTGCGGCTCTTCGACGAAGCCGACATTCCGTGGGACGACATCGCGTTCCCGACCGTCGGCCAGACGCTGCGTTTCTTCTTCGCGGACCGTGCTGCCGGCACGTTCGGTCTGCACACCGGCGACATCTTCCGCTCACTGCGCGAAGGCTGAACGGCAAGCGCGCATGGTCCCCTGGCTCGGCCCCGACGATCCCTTTCCGTCCGTCGAACGCGCGCTCGGTGCGACGAGCGGCGCGCCCGGTCTGCTCGCCGCGAGCGCGGATCTGCTGCCGTCGCGGCTCATCGACGCATACCGGCGTGGCATCTTCCCGTGGTATTCGGACGGCCAGCCGGTGCTGTGGTGGAGCCCCGATCCGCGGATGGTGCTGCGGCCCAACGAATTCAAAATCTCGCCGTCACTCAGAAAAACGCTGCGCCGCGTGCTGCGCGACGACGCGTGGGAGATCCGCGTCGATCACGATTTCGCGTCGGTGATGCGCGCATGCGCGCAGACCCCGCGACGCGACCAGCGCGGCACGTGGATCACCTCCGACGTGATCGATGCGTATTCGTCGCTGCATCGTCGCGGCGACGCGCACAGCATCGAAACGTGGCGTGACGGCAAGCGGATCGGTGGTCTGTACGGCGTGTCGTTCGGGCGAATGTTCTTCGGCGAATCGATGTTCGCGGAGGCCACCGATGCATCGAAAATCGCGCTCTCCGCGCTCGTCGCACACTTGCGACGTCACGAGATAGAAATGATAGACTGCCAGCAGAACACGTCGCATCTGGCGTCGCTGGGCGGTCGCGAGATAGCGCGCAAGGCGTTCGTCGCACATGTTCGCGCGTCTGTCGATGCCGCGCCGATCCCCTGGCGTTTCGACAAGACCGTGCTGTCCGACGTCGTCGCGTCAGCGGCGTGATGGACGGATCCGCGCAGTACCCCAGGCATGCAGGTCGTCAGGCACGGCAACGGATTCGCGATGAGAGTAGGTAGCGGTTCAGCGGCGGGTCTGTCACCGGCCGCACACGAATTCGCCCTATACCTAGACGCACCGAGACGCTTCGAGAGCTGCCAACGTGACTCACCCCAATGAGCTGCCGCTTTCACCGCTTTCCGCGCTGCAATTCTATGCAACGGCGCCCTATCCCTGCAGTTATCTGGATGGACGTATCGCGCGCTCGCAGGTCGCCACGCCCAGCCATCTGATCAACTCCGACGTCTACACCGATCTCGTCAAGGCGGGCTTCCGGCGCTCCGGCGTCTTCACCTATCGGCCATACTGCGACGGCTGCCGCGCATGCGTGCCGGTGCGCGTGCCGGTCGATGCATTCGAGCCGAATCGCACACAGCGCCGCGTGTGGAAAAAACACGGCGCGCTCGTCGCGACGGTCTCGCCGCTGCACTACGACGAAGAGCACTACGCGCTCTACATGCGCTACCAGTCCGCGCGACATGCGGGCGGCGGCATGGATCGCGATAGTCGCGACCAGTACGAACAGTTCCTGCTGCAGAGCCGGATCAACTCGCGTCTCGTCGAATTCCGCGAGCCGGTCGACGAACACCCCGATCTGCCCGGCATCCTGCGGATGATCAGCATGATCGACATCCTCGGCGACGGGCTCTCGTCCGTGTATACGTTCTTCGAACCCGATGCACCGCATACCAGCTTCGGCACCTACAACATCCTCTGGCAGATCGAACAGGCACGCAGCCTGAAGCTGCCGTACGTGTATCTCGGCTACTGGATTCGCGAGAGTCCGAAGATGGCGTACAAGGCGAATTTCCACCCGCTCGAAGGGCTCACCGACAGCACGTGGAAAACGCTCGACACCGAGCATGCCGATCTGCCGCCCGTCGATGAAGTGCTGCAGGGAAGGCGCGGTCCGGTGCGCTTTTAGCGAGCGCTTTTTGCACGCTCCAGCACGCCAACCGTCCTCGATTCACGCGCGATCCACCCCACGCGCCGGTCCGGTCTGCCGATGCCGGTAAAATAGCGGGTTCTCATTTTCCGGCCGCCAGGCTCCGCCCCGTGTTCAGTTCCCTCTACCCGCTCGTACGCGCCCAACTCTTTCGCATGGATGCGGAAGACGCTCACCACTTGACGCTCAAGCTGCTCGGCGCCGCCGGCCGCACCGGTCTCGCCGGTACGCTGGCGCCGCGCGTGCCCGACGCGCCGCGCACCGTGATGGGCCTCACGTTCCGCAACCCGGTCGGTCTCGCTGCGGGTCTCGACAAGGACGGCGCGTGCATCGACGGGCTCGCGGCGCTCGGTTTCGGTTTCATCGAAGTCGGCACGGTGACGCCGCGCGCGCAGCCGGGCAATCCGCGGCCGCGGATGTTCCGTCTGCCGCAGGCGAATGCGCTGATCAACCGGATGGGCTTCAACAACGCAGGTGTCGACCAGTTTGTGCAGAACGTGCAGGCGGCCCGCTATCGCGGCGTGCTGGGGCTGAACATCGGCAAGAACGCCGACACGCCGATCGAGCGCGCCGCCGAAGATTATCTGTACTGCCTCGAACGCGTGTACCCGTTCGCGAGCTACGTGACGATCAACATCTCGTCGCCGAACACGAAGAACCTGCGACAACTGCAGGGCGCGGGCGAACTCGATGCGCTGCTCGCCGCATTGAAGGACAAGCAGCAACGGCTCGCGGATCTGCACGGCAAGCTCGTGCCGCTCGCGCTGAAGATCGCGCCCGATCTCGACGACGAACAGGTCAAGGAGATCGCCGGCACGCTGCTGCGGCACAAGATCGAAGGGGTGATCGCGACGAACACGACGCTCGCGCGCTCGGCGGTTACGGGTCTTCCTCATGCCGACGAAGCGGGCGGCCTGTCGGGCCGGCCGGTGTTCGATGCGTCGAACGAGGTGATCCGCAAGCTGCGCAGCGAAGTCGGCGACACGGTGCCGATCATCGGTGTGGGCGGGATTTTTTCCGGCGACGATGCGCGCGCGAAGCTGGCCGCGGGCGCGGCGCTGGTGCAGCTTTATACGGGCTTCATTTACCGTGGACCCACGCTCGTTCGCGAATGTGTGCAGGCGGTGGGCAGAGCGTAAACGCAGAAGCCGGTGCGACTTACGCAACCGGCTCTCACCTCATCACATCATCGCGACGCCAGCGGCACATTCACCGCCGCCGCATCGAGCGCCACCCCGAAGCGATCGAAACGCGGCTTGTAGAAGTGATCCGGATCGAGCGAGAACGCGACACGGCGCGTCCGGCCCATCAGCTCTTTGCGCGGAAAGAAACCGAAGTAACGTGAATCCGCGCTGTCGTCGCGGTTGTCGCCGAGCATCAGATACTCGCCCGGCGGCACCGTCACCGGGCCGAACGTCCGGCGCGGGCTCGGCGCGTATTCGGACAGACGCACCGCATGCGCGACGCCGCCGAAACGCTCGACGTAGTAATCGCCGGGCGAGTCCGTGTCGCCGGGGAGCGGGCCGACCGTCATCGGTTGATAACTCGCGCGCGCACCGTTCACATACAGCACGTTGTCGCGCAGCGCGACGCGGTCTCCTGGCAAACCGATCAGCCGCTTGACGATCAGATCGTGTGCCGTCGACGAATCGATCGTTACGATGTCGCCGCGATGCGGATCGTGCAGATGCGCGATCGCGATGTGCGTCAGCGGCACGCGCAGATCGTAGGCCATCTTGTCGACGAAAATGCGGTCGCCTTCGCGAATGGTCGGCAGCATCGAACCGCTCGGCACGACGTTCCAGTCGGCCACCGCGCTGCGAAACAACACCATCAGGACGAGAAAAGCGACGAGACTCCGGTACTCGCGCCACAGTCGGGCCAGCATGCGCATCGGGAACTGCTCCTGCAAGAAAACGGACGACACCAGCTGGAAAACGGGCCGCCCTGAAGATCGAAAGCCTGGCGACAGCTGGCGCTACGCACCGCTGCCCGCGCAAATCGTATCACTGCCGGGGAGCGGTTGCGGCGTTGGAGAACGCGACGCGCACGCTTCGCGCGTCCTAGCCGCGCACGTACGCCTCGCAGACCGCACGCCGCGCTCGCCGCATCGGCAGCAAATTCGGAGCACGCTGCACGCCATGCCGAGGTAGCGCAGACCCCACGCTACTCGTCATCGGCGATGAACCGCACGCCCCACGCCGCGCTCAGGCAGCACCAGACCCGCGTTCCTCTTCATCCGCCGCAAACCGCACCCCCAAAGCCGCGCGCGCCGCATCGGCCATCTCGATCATCTGCAGCGACAGCGCATGCGTCATCACCGGGCTTTCGTTCGCGCCCGCGCGGATCAGTTCGCAGAAATGCGCGGTCTCGTAGTTGAGGCCGCCGCCGTCGAACGGCGCGTCGAGTTCGACGACCCGGCCGCCCTTATAACGGATCGTCGCGCGAGCCGGGTTCCACCAGTTTTCGTGGATCGTCACGTGGCCGCCGGGCGCCATGATCAGTGCATCGCCGCGACCATGCAGATCGAGTCCGCAGAACAGTTGCGCGATGCCATGTTCGTGCCGGCAGTTCAGACTCGCAAACGTATCGACGCCGGTCAGCCCGACGCGGCCCAAGGTCTGCACGTCGAGCGGCGCACCGAGCCAGTCGACTGCAAGAAAAATCTCGTAGATACCAATATCGAGCAGCGCGCCGCCCGCATGCTCGAACGACAGCGACGGATGATCCGCCGGCACGCCCGGCACCGAGCAGCCCGCGCGCACGAGGCCCGGCACGCCGATCGGATCGCGTGCGAGATGCTCGCGTAACTGTCGATACAGCGGATAGAACGGCGGCTTCATCGCTTCCATGAACAGAAGGCCCCTGCGGCGCGCGGTCGCGACGACGCGTTCGAGCTGCGCGCGATTCACGGTCGCCGGCTTCTCGCACAGCACGTGGCAACCCGCTTCGAGCGCCGCGATTGCGTACGCCGCGTGGCTGTCCTGCATCGTCGCGATATAGACGGCATCGATGCCGCTCGCGAGCAGCGCCGCGAAGCTGTCGCAGGCTGCGCCGCCGGTCGCTTCCGCGAAGGCGGTCGTCGATTCCGTGCGGCGCGACCACACGGAGGCGAGCCGTGCGTGCGGCACGTGCGCGAGGCTATCGGCAAACCGGCGCGCAATGCGTCCGGCGCCGACGATCCCCCAGCGGATGACGGTCGTATCGGTCATGAAGGGTTCGGGTCCTGGTCGTTGTTGAATGACAGGCCCGTATTGTCGCCGATGCGCTTGCCGATGCAGTCGCCGATGCAGTCACCGACGCGCGACGCCATCCGACACCGCGCTCAGGACATGAAGCTCGACGCGCTACCGGAAAGCGCGTCGTCAACCACACATCAACGATGCGGCGGATCCACGGCGAACGCGTTGCCGACTTCTTCGACGGTGTAATCGATCAGCGCAAGCGAAGCCGCCTCAGCCTCTTTCGGATCGCGCCGCTCGATCGCTTCGACGACGCGTCCGTGCGTGCGCTTCACGGCCTCCCACACGCTGTCCTTCTGGTTGATGATCGGGTTCACCGCCGTCAGCGCGCCGCGAATAATCGCCGCCATCTGCTTGAAGAACTGGTTGCCGCTCGCGACGACGATGCGCGTGTGCAGCAGTTCGTCGGCGACCTGGTAGCCGGGCTCGCCGGGCCGGATCGCGCACAGCGCGTCGTACGCGTCGCGGATCGCCGCGATGTCCACCGCGCTGCCGCGCGCGGCGGCCTGCGCGGAGGCGCGCGGTTCGATCAGGATGCGAAACTCGATCACGTCGCGCAGGAACATCGGGTCAGGCTTCGCGCGAAAGCGCCAGTTGACCACGTCCTCATCGATCATCCGCCAGTCGTGCATCGGCCGGATGCGCGTGCCGATCTTCGGCCGCACGTCGAGCATATCGCGCGCGAGCAGCATCGACAGCGCCTCGCGCATCACCGTGCGGCTCACGTCGAACTCTTTGGACAGGATGTCCTGGGGCGGCAGCACCGCTCCATACTTCTCCTCGACGATCCCCGTGACGAGACCGTCCATCACCTTGCTGACCAGTGACCGTTCCTTGTTGCCCTGTTCCATAGCCCTCTCCCCCGATGCGGCGAAGCTGCCCGCATTCTGTTGATCGTTCCGCGCCCTCGTTGCGTCGTCAGGGCCTGTCGTATGGCCCTTTTCGCTACGTTGCTTGCTCCGTAAAGGTTGCGCCAGTTGGGATACGTCCTGACAGGGTTATCCCTCTGAGGAATTGTTTCGTAGTTGAAACGTCTGTACGGACAACGAGTATCAGGCTTGCGTAAAACGCTCGCTGCGCAGGAAAAATTGCATCGCGCGGCGCTCGGGGCGTCGCTTCTACGCCACGCTGGCCGGTTCGGCCTGGGCCAGTCGACCCGGCCCGAAAGATCCGGTCAGCTCGCCGGACCCGCTACGCGACCGACCCGTAACGGCCACCGAAAAAAACCAGCGGCGCATGTTCGTCGAGCGAAAACATCCGCACCTCACCAACGAACAACGTGTGGTCGCCGCACGGATGCCGGTCGACCACCCGCGCCGCGAAACGCGCGACCGCGTGTTCGAGCAGCGCGACGTCGGGCATCCCGTCGACGGTCGCGAAGCGCGGTGCGAGATGCTGCCCGAAGCGCGTCTGCGGCTCGCCGGCGAAGTGCCGGCTGTGCGGCTCCTGCGCATGCGACAGCACGCTCACGCCGAAGCTCGTCGCGCGCATCAGCCGTTCGTGCATCCGGGCGCGATGACCGACCGACACGACGATCAGCGGCGGCTTCAGCGACCCGGACATGAACGCGTTCGCAGTCATCGCGTGCAGTGTGTCGCCGCTGCCCGCCGAGATCACGACGACCCCGGTAGCGAAGCGCCCGAGCGCGTGACGAAAACGGCGTTCGTCGAACGATGCGGCAGCGGAAGCGGAAGCGCTTTCAGCGGCAACCGGCAACGCGCCGGCGCTCACCGCAGCAACCGCAATCGCCCCACCGGCGAACACGCCCGCCGAGCCCGCAGCGCCCTGCACATCACTTGCCGTCGCCACCCGTGCGTCCATCGTCGGTCTCCTTCACGCGGCCGTACTGATCGTCGAAGCGCACGATGTCGTCCTCGCCGAGGTAGCTGCCCGATTGCACTTCGATGATTTCGAGCGGCGTCTTGCCCGGATTTTCGAGCCGGTGCGTGACGCCGAGCGGAATGTAGGTGGACTGGTTCTCAGTGAGCAGAAAAGTCTCGTCGCCGCGCGTGACGCGCGCGGTGCCGCGCACGACGACCCAGTGCTCGGCGCGATGATGGTGCATCTGCAGCGACAGCCGGCCACCCGGTTTCACGACGATGCGCTTCACCTGGAAGCGCTCCCCGTTCTCGAGCGAATCGTAGTAGCCCCACGGCCGCCGGACCTTGCGATGATCCTGCGCTTCGGGTCGCTGCTCCGCCTTCAGCCGACCGACGATCGCCTTCACGTCCTGCACGCGATCGCGCGCGGCGACGAGCACCGCGTCCGCGGTCTCGACCACCACGACACCGGCGACGCCCACGCATGCAACCAGTCGTCCGTCCGAATGCACGAAGCTGTCGGTCGTACCTTCGAACAGCACCGGACCGCGCGCGACGTTGCCCGCCGCGTCCTTCGCCGACACCTGCCACACCGCATCCCAAGCACCGACATCGGACCAGCCCGCAACCAGCGGCACGACGACGCCCTTCAGTCCTTCGAGCCCATCGCCACCGATACGCTCCATCACCGCATAGTCGATCGAATCGGACGGGCATCCGGCGAACGCCGCGCGATCCAGATGCATCGTGCCGTCGCGATCCGCGCGCGCCGCGCTGAACGATGCGTTGCATGCACTCGCGATCGTCGGTCGGCACTGCGCGATCGCCGCGAGCCACACCGATGCACGCACGACGAACACGCCGCTGTTCCACCAGTAGTCGCCGGATGCGACGTAGCGCGTCGCGAGTTCGGCATCCGGCTTCTCGACGAAGCGGCCGATGCGGCGCGCGCCATCGGTACCGTGAGCGTCCATCGGCTCGCCGGTGCGGATGTAGCCGTAGCCGGTTTCCGGATGCGTCGGCGGCACACCGAGCGCGACGATCGCGCCATGCGCCGCGTGCGCGACCGCCTGCATCAGCGCCGCGCGGAATGCGTCAGTGTCGGCGATCAGGTGATCGGCGGGCATTACGATCAGTACGGGGTCGTCAGCGGCGTCGGTAGCGTTTGTCGCGCGTGCGGCAAGCGCCGCCACCGTCAACGCCGGCGCAGTGTTGCGTGGCGCCGGTTCGAGCACGAGCCGCGCGCGGGCATCGCACAGTGCGAGACGTTCGGCGGTCAGCAGATGCAGGTCTTCGCTGCAGATCACGAGCGGTGCACGTAACGCAGGCGCGACCGGCGTGTCCAACGTCGACGAAGCAGCAAACGCATCGCGCACCCGCGCGACCGTCGCTTCGAGCAGCGACTCATCGTCGAGCAGACCGATCAACTGCTTCGGGCTGCGCTCGCGCGACAGCGGCCACAGCCGCGTCCCCGAGCCGCCCGCGAGAATGACAGGCTGCACGACGACCGACGCCGCAGCGGATAGCGCGTCGGTCGCGGGGAAACAAGGTTCGGCAATGCGGTTCATCGAGACTTCCATCGTGAGAGTAAAAGACGGCTTAAGGACTGACGCGATCGAACCACTGCACCGCAGCCGCGGACGCATCGGAAGCCGCCGATACACCCGCCAGCGCGGACGCCGCTAACGCATCGCGCAGCCCGCGTGCCGACACGCCGGATTGATTGCTCATCACTTCGTCGAACAGCCAGCGCTCCGCGTCGGCCATCGCGACTTCGCGTGCGGGCCGTGTGAACAGCGCGTGATCGAGCTTCGGCAACGTCGCCGCGCGAATCCGCGGATAGCGTCGCAATGCACCAAGCTGCGGACCGAACTGCACGCGCGCCTCGTCGAGCCCGACGTCGTACGCGCCGTACACGAGACGCAGTTGCACGCCCTTCGCGTGAATCGTGCGCACCAGCGTGCGTACCTCGTTAGCGACCAGAGGCCGGCCGGTACGCTGTTCGAGCCAGCCGGTCACGCCGAGCCACGCGCTCGTCGCCGCGCGTCGCGCGAGCACCGCCGCGATCCGCAGCGGATGACTGTCACCGCGCAGCGCGCGCAGCCACTTGCGCGGCTTCCATGCGGCATGCCAGTAAACTTTCGACGACGCGAACTGATGCTCGCCCGGCTCGCGTGTCGCACCGTCCCAGATAAATTTCTGCAGATTCACGCAATACGCGCCGACGATCCGCGGCTGCAACGCGCTCGCATGCAGACCGACGAACGCGCCGCCGCACACGCCGACCGTCGCGACGCTCGCGTGCCCGCGCGCGACGAGCCAGTCCGCGCCTGCGGCTGCATCACGGCATGCCTGCTCCGAGTAGATCGTGTCGAGCGTGACCTGATCCATGGTCGGCGTCGCGTCGCCGAGGCCACCCAGGTCCATCCGCAGCGATGTGATGCCGAGCGCCGCGAGACGTCGCGCGAACAGCACGAAAATGCGTCCATCGCCGATGTGATGACTCGCGCCGGTGTTAAAGAACAGCACGGCGGGCGCGTCGGCACGCGGCGTCGCGGGCTCGCAATAGATCCCGAAGTACGGACCGAACGCGACCGGATGTTCGAGCGCGCCTTGCGCGGGCAGTTCGAGCATGGGCTCGTCGGTGGGCTCATCGGTCTGTTCAAGCGACGGCGCGCGTTCAGCAGCCACCGCTGCACCACCGCTCGCGAGCCATTCAGTCAAGCGCGCGAATGCATCGACAGGTTCCTCGCTGTAAAGCGCTTCGATCATGAAGCGGTCGTATTCGTCGAAAGTCTGCCGGTCCACTGCAACGCCATGCGCCGCGTAATGCGTGGCAAGCGCGCCGTTGCGGCTGCGATCGTTGGCTTCCAGCAGCAACACGCGCGCGGCCGGCGCGGACGTATCGGTACGCAGATCGATCGCGGCGAGCCGTGCGATGTCGTCGCCGTAAAGGCCGAAGCCGAACGCTTCGACATAGCCGTCCTGTTCGCTGATCGGATCGGCATTCATTCCGGCCGGTGTACTGAGCCAGCTCTGCCGATGCGCGCGCAATTCGCGCAGATAATTACGTCCGACGATCGCCGGTGCGAGCAGCACCAACCCGTCGATATCGCCGATACGTTCAGCGGCAAGCGCCGCGAGCGTCGCCCCGAGCCGTAGCCCGACGAGCGACACGCGCCGCACACCCGTCCATTCGCGCAGCCTGCGCACCGCCGCCGCGATGCTGTCGAGCCATGCATCGACCCGTTGCGGATCGTCCTCGAAGCCGGCCGAATCGCCGGTGCCCAGATAGTCGAAGCGCAGCACCGGCATGCCGGTTGCCGCGAGCCGCTCGGCGAGCCGACGCCAGCCGCGATGCGTGCACAGCGCGTCATAGCCGAACGGATTGCACAGCACGATCCCGTGATCCCCATCGACGGGATGCAGCCATCCAGAGCACTCGTCGACGGGGTGCAGCCATCCAAAACAGTCGTCGAAGACGACAGATTTCATCTTCTGGTCCCCCACACACGCCCCCGCAAACCATCATTAGTGTCGGCGCACGCATCCGCGTCCACCATTGACGGCATTAAATCAACGGGCGCGGCCTGTATCTGTACGGGCCCGCACACATTCAAAACGCGTACCGATGCACCATGGGATATCGTCGAAACGCATCGTGCGGCGTCCGTCGTGTCCTTCGCTGCCGGGTCCTTCGCTGCTGCGTGCGCGCGTGCATGTGCAGAGGGACTTCTCCCGGCCGTGTGCGTCGCTCGCCTTCTCGCTCCCCCATGGAAAAACGCATCGTCAAGAACATCGCCATCAACTTTGCCGGCTCGGTCGTGCCGGTCTTCATTTCGCTCGTGACTGTCCCTGCGTATCTGCACTTGATGGGTATCGAACGGTATGGCGTGCTCAATCTCGTGTGGGCGTTGATCGGCTATTTCAGCGTGCTCGAACTGGGCACCAGCATCGCCACCGAAAACTCGATCGCCCGCGCGCGCGACTCCACCGACGGTTCCATTGAACGCATTTTCTGGAGCGCGTGTTCGCTGAATTTCGTGAGCGGCGTGATCGGCGGCGCGATCATCTATTTCGCCGCGTACGTGTATGTGACGCACGGCACGAAGGTCGATCCGCAGTTTCAGCGCGAGGTACTCGCGAGCCTGCCGTGGATCGCGGCGGCCGTGCCGCTCGCAAACGTCACGTGGGTGTTCGCGGGCGCGATCACCGCAGTCGAGCGTTTCGGGAGCTTCAACGCGAGCCAGACGCTCGGCACGCTGCTATTCCAGCTGCTGCCGCTCGGCGCGATCTGGTGCTTCTCGCCGTCGCTCGCGGTCGTGATTCCGGCCGCCGTGTGCGCGCGGATCATCGCGGGCGTGCTGCTCGGCGTCGCGACATTCCGCGCGCTGCACATCCGCCGCGTGCGCAAACCCGACTGGCCAACGATCGTCGCGCTGTTCCGCTACGGCCGCTGGCAACTGCTGTTCAGCGGCGCGGGAATGATCGCGCAGACGCTCGACCGCGTGCTGATCGGTGCAATGCTCGGTGCGCGCTTCGTCGCGTACTACGTGACGCCGCAAAACCTCGTGACGCGACTGAACATCCTGCCCGGCGCGATGCTGCGCACGCTGTTTCCGCGCCTGTCCGCATCGACGCGCGAAGACGCCGACGAACTCGCACGCAACGCGCTTGCGCTGTTGAACGGCGTATTCACGCCGTGCGTGATCGTCGCGATGTTCGCACTGCAGCCGTTCCTGCATCTATGGCTCGGCGAGCACATGGCGACGATGTCGTCGCCGTTCGGACGCGTGCTGATCGTCGGCGTGTGGCTTGCCGGACAGTCGAGCATTCTCGGTATCCTGATCCAGGCGCAGTCGCATCCTGCGCAGGTCGCGCGCGTGAGCTGGGTGCTGCTGCCGTTTTTCGCGGGTGCGCTATGGCTCGCGATTCACCTGTTCGGCGTGATGGGCGCGGCGGTCGTCGTCGTAATCAAGTCGCTGTGCGACTACGCGGCGTTTTTGTATTTCGCGAAGCTGCATCTGCGGACGATCGCGGGCAATATGCTTGCGCATATCGCGTTTCTCGTTGTGGCGGTGGCGCTTGCCAGCGAGTTGACGCGGTTGCCTTCGATTATTGCTGCGGCATGGGTGCTGGTTGTCGCGAACCTCGCGTGGTCGCTGTATGAGTCGGCGATGCTGCGGGATTTGCTGCGACGGGTGTGGGGAAGGCTGGCGTTGCGGGCGGGGTGAGTGAATTCGAATGCGCGGGCGTCATGCGAAGGTGATCCGGATTCGAATGCTTAAGCGTCATGCGAAGGTAACCTGGACTCAGCCTGTAGAGCGAGTCACACATTGCAGATCATGCGTGGCGCGACCGCGCGCCTCGCACCGCATTCAGCGCAGCAACGCCATCACACTGCATCTCACCGCCCCACCCCATCCGCAGCCACATCCACCGCCCGCAACCTCCCCGGCCGCATCGTCTCCAGCGCCTGCTCATAAATCGCCAGATACGCATCGCACACATAGCGCACGTGAAACGAGCCGATCCCGTGCCGCGCCCGCGCGACGAGCGCCGCACGCGCCGCGCGATCGGTCAGCAGCAACTCGATCGCGTTGGCGAGCGCTTCGGGGTTCGCGGGCGGCACGAGCAGACCCGCTTCGCCATCGTCGAGCATCTCGGGGTTCCCGTCGACATGCGTCGCGACGATCGCACAACCCGCCTCGCGTGCTTCGCACAGCACGAGACCACCCGGCTCGCGATGCGACGCGAGCACGAACACATCGGACTCCACCAGATGTGCGCGCGGATTCGCGACGAAGCCGGTGAATCGCGTGCGCGCCGCGACACCCAGTTCCTGTGCGAGCGCTTCCATTTCCGCGCGATCGGGTCCATCGCCGACGAGATACAGCATCGCGTCGGGAAACCGTCCAGTGAGCCGCGCGAACGCGCGCAGCAGATCCTGAATGCCCTTGCGTCGATACATGCCCGCGACCGTCACGATAGCCGGATGCGCAAGCTCCGGCGAAGTAGCCGAAGCCGACGGCAGACCCGCAAATCGCGGCGTGCCGATCGTCCCATTACGCACCACCGTGAGCCGTTCGCGCGGCACGCCGCGTTTCGCCATCGACTCGGCGACCGCACGACTCACCGCGACCACGCGATCGCCGTAGCGCATCAACGATGCGCTGCGCTGAAACTCGTTGTGGACCGTCGTGATCAATGCATAACGACGGCGCAGCGTGCAGAAACGCGCGAGCAGCGCGCCGGTCATCATGTGCGCGTGCACGACGTCGGGGTCGCACTGCACAAGCAGCCGGTTGAAGCCCGCGATCATCGACGGCAGCTTCGCGATGCTGCGCGATTGCAGCAGCCGCACGTGACGCACGCCGTGCCGCTCGAGCAGCGTTTCGAATTCGCCGCCCGACGTGGCGACCGTCACGTCGTGGCCGGCCTGGGCCTGCGTGCACGCGAGATCGACCATCATGTTGACGATGCCGTTGCCGACGTTGTGCACTTCATTGGCGAGGTGGACGATTTTCATAGCGGCACGCGAAGTCCAGTTGGTATTCAGTGAGAAGAAAGAGAAGCCGCCTCAAGCGAACGAAGCGGATGAAGCGAACGCGCAGGCGGCGTGAAGCGATACATCAGCGCCTTGCCGTGCCAGTCCTCTTCGACGAACACGAGGTACTCGCCGTCCGGCAGACGGTGCGCGGTGATCGGCATCGATTCGTCGATCATCCCGCTCGCGTCGCCGACTTCCGGACCCGGCGCGAGCCGTCCGACGTCGTGGCCCGTGTCGCGGTCGTAGACGCGCACGATGCCGGTCATCGTTTCGACGGCGAACAGATAGTCGCCGGCCGCGGCGATGCCGTTGATGCCCTGCACGGCCGGCGGTCCGCGATCCGGCAAGTCGATCGTGTAGCGCAGCGTCGGCTTGCCGGACAGCCAATGGTCGTAGCGCGCGAGCGTCGAGCTCGCGCTGTTCCAGTTGTGCTCGATGAACGGTCGCGCGGCCGTCGAGCCGGCGACGAACATCGTGTCGGTCGCCGCGTCGTAGATGAGCCGCGTGATGCGCGTAAGCGGCGCGGGCATCGCGAAGCGCTGCATCGACGCGTAGCGGTACACCGGATTGCCGCTCGCGTCGAAGCCTTGCAGCGGGAAGCGTCGAATGCCGTCGGCGACGGTGCCTTGCCATACGTCGCCGTGCGTATCGACCCACCAACCGGTCAGACGCGGACCATCGGCTGCGGAATCCGGTTGATCGAAGTCATCGGCGGCAAAGCGGCCCTTGCCCGCCGTGTCGCGCCAGATCCATTCGCCGCGCGCCGGTTGATTCGGCGGCCACGCGCCGTCGATATGCGACGGCGCGAACAGCCCCGCCGGAATCGCGGTCTCGCTGTGCGCGGCGAAACGATAGATGCGCAGATACGACGACACCATGTCGAGCGTGAACATCAACCGATGCCCGTCGACGTCACGCACGATCGGCGTGCCACGCTGCCCCTGCGGCAGATGCAGGAACGGGTCGTACGGATAGCGGAAGCGATCGACGGTGTAGCCCGCATACGACCATTCGCGGCCAGGCGCACGCGACAGATCGAGCGTGAAGCGCTTGCTGCCGCTATACACGGACGGCGGATCGCCATCGACGAACTGCGCACCGTCGACGAACAGCAGCCCTTGCAGACTGAAGCGCTGTCGTCCGTCAGGCGTATAGCTTTCGAGCACTGCGCCGTCGCCGTTGCCAGGGCCTGGGCTGCCCGAGCGCGCACGCGGACCGACGCCGTTCATCGACACGTACACATTCCCCGCCCGATCGACACCGACACCGGTCAATCCGTTGAAGCGCAGCGGTCCCGTTGCGCCGCGCCGGCCCGCATAGAGGCCACCGGGTTCGCCGAGCGTTGCGGTCAGCTGCATCGGTGATTTCATATCGCTAGTGTTTGCGTCGGAGGCGGAGGGATCGCGGCTAAAAATCAGCACCTGCTGACGCGGCCCGTTGTCGGCGACCAGCAGACGGCCACGCGCATCGAGCACGACGTCGACAGGCACCGCACCCGCCGGCAACGCGAGTTCCGCGAGACGTGTCCCATTGCGCGCATGGTGGACGACGCTGCGCGTGCCGTCTGTGCGGCCGCGCTCGATGATCCACAGCGAGCCATCCGGCGCAATCGCGAGCTTGCCCGGGTCGCGCACCGCGAATCCGCCGGCGGGCTGCATCGAGTTCGCATCGAAGATCTCGACGCGGTTCGCGAGCGGATTCGATACGAACAGATTGCGGTTGTCCGCAGCGAGACCGCGAATCGCACCGTCCTCGCGTTCCGGCGACTGAGCAATCAACCGGAATGCGAGCGACGTCCCCGGCCAGAACGTCGCACCGACGAACGGCACGCCCTGCGTGAAGTCATCGCGACTACGACGCGTCACGCCGTACCAGCGCACGCCTTCGGGCGGCAGGTTCTTCACGGCGGCCAGCGCATTGCCGACGCTCTCGACGACCTGCGCCGCGAACACATAGCGATCGTTGACGGCGATCGCATCGCCGCCGAGCATCCCCCAGCCGTGCGAGCCACCGCCGTAGCCGAGCAGCTGGCCGTCGCGGTAGTGGCCGAGTTCGCCGCCGCCCTCGTCCCACAGCGCGTTCGTGAACACGTCGCCGGATGGTGCGACCGCGATCGCCTCAACGTCGATCTGCATCCAGCGGCGATTCGCGTAGCCCCATGTATTGCCGATCCACGACGTGCGGTACGACAACGGGGGACGCGGCGACAACGCGACCGGTTGCGCGGCGGGAAGCGCCTGTTCGGCGCGCGCTGCCGTATCGAGTGTGGAGGACGGCTCAGACGCCTTCGCCACCGTCTGCGCCGACGCCGTATGCGCGACCACCGCACCGCCCGGATCGAGTGCAACGAGCGCAGCCGCAACCGGCAGCGTCACCACCGCCGCACCGATGAACCACTCGAAAAGCCGACGTGAACGCGAACGGGTCAGCATGATCTCGTCGTCCAGACAACCGCGCTAGAAAGCCGCTATCGCTTCGCGATAGACCTCGGCGACCTGCGCGGCGACGACAGGATGATCGAAATGCTCGCGCGCATACGCGCGGCACTCGGCGGACGAAGGCAATAGACGTCGCCCAAGCAGTGCATCGGCAATCCCGCCGCCCAGCGCATGAAAACCGCCCGACGGCAGCACGAGATCCGGCGACAGCGGCGCAACGGCCTCAGGCAATCCGCCGACCGGCGTCACGAGCACCGGTGTGCCGGACGCGAGCGATTCGATCGTCGTCAGGCCGAAGCCTTCGAGCGACACGGTCGGCACCACGGTGACGTCGGCGGCCGTGTACCACAACGGCAGCGCATCGTCGGGCACGAAGCCCGCGAGCTGCACGTGTGCTTCGAGACCGCGTGCGTCGATGCGCGCCTGCAGCTGCGCTTCGAGCGGCCCCTTGCCGGCGATCACGAGCAGCGCGTCGGGCACTGCGCGACGCACGACGAACATCGCGTCGATCAGATCCTCGATCCCCATCCGCGACACGAGACGACGCACGCAGAACAGCAGCGGCCGGTCCTGCGAGACGCCGAGCTGTTCGCGCGCGCTGCGCTTCGTCACGCCGCGATCGAAGCGATCGACGTCGACGCAACCGGGCACGACGCGAATCCGCGCTTCATCGATGCCGTACTGTGTATGCAGGATCTCCGCAAACGCATGCGACAGCACGATGTGCCGTGTGCCGCCGCGATACACGAAGCGTTCGAGCGCGCGACGCATCCAGCGCGACAGCGCACCGCGTCCTTCCGCGCCGGACTCGTCGGCCCACGGCCCCTGAAAATGCACGACGCGCGGCACGCCGCCGAACACACCCGTGGTCGGCGCCGCATACAGCGCGAAATGCGTCGCAACGACATCAGGCACCCGCGCCTGCTTCAGTTCGCGGGAGCGGGCACGCGCCTGCCAGAGTCGTGTGGCGAGCCGCTCGTGCGGTGCCGCGAACGGATGCACGAGACCACCCGACGCTTCGAGCACACCGGGACTGCCCGCAACCATCCCGCGTACGTTGACGCCCTGCGCAGGCAGCGAATCGACGAGCGCCTTGAACATCCGGTCGAGACCACCCGGCTTCTCGGCAAACCAGTGCATGCCGATATGCAGCGAATCGATCGTACGGTTCATGATTTCACCGCTGCGGTGTCGTGAGCCGACGCGCGTACCGATGCATCGACGCGCCCTCGACGCCGCGCCGCCACCTGCGCATACAGCGCGAGATAGCGACCGGCCATCGTCTGCCAGTCGAGCGTGCGCGCGAGTTCGCGTGCCGCCGCGCCCATCGTGCGTGCGCGTTCAGGATCGTCGGCGAGCCCGCGAATTGCCGCCGCTAACGCGACATCGTCGTCAGGATGGTCGAGCACCACGCCGCAGTCGGGGCCGATTACTTCCGCGCCGCCCGCTGTTCGCGCGGTCACGACCGGCAATGCGGCCGCGAGCGCTTCGAGCAGTACGAGGCTCATCGCCTCGTAGCGTGACGGGAACACGAACGCGTCGACCGCGCGCATCAGCGCGGGCATGTCCTTCACGAGATCGGTGAAATGCACGCGCTCCGCGAGCCCCAGCGACGCCGCGAGCGCCGGGTACGGGCTGTTGCGCAGAATGCCCGCGACGACGAGATGCACGTGCGGCGGTGTCTGCGTCAACGCGCGCAGCACCGTGTCGAGGTTCTTGCGCGACACGCGCAGATCGCCTGCGAACAGCAGCAGAAACGGTGCATCCGGTAAGCCGAAACGCGCGCGCTGCGATTGCTTCGACGCGTCCGATTCGCCAGGCGTGAACTCATCGACATCGACACCGTTGTGAATCACACGCAGCCGCGCACGATCGATCCCGAGCGCGCGCACTTCCTGCGCGACTTTCTCCGACACCGGCACGATCGTGTCCGTGCGACGGAACGCCCAGCGCTCGCACCATGCATTGAGCCGTGTGTAGATCACCTGGTAGGCGTCGTACGGGCCGCGCAGCAGACGGAACGGATAGAAGCCGCAGCGATACCACCCATCGTGAACGAAGTGCACCGCGTTCACGTCCGCACGCGCCCATGCGATGAAGCCGTTAACGTGCACGACATCGAACTCGTCGCGACGCGCGCGGATCCACGCGCCGCTGCGCCACGCGAACAGCTGGTATTGCAGCAGACGCGTCGGTAGCCTGCTTTCCGCGATCGGCACGAAACACGCGAGCGGATGCGCGACGAGTTCGGGCGCGGCCTTCGATGCAAGCAGCGTCACGCTGTGCCCCGCCGCGAGCGCGGCACGCGCGATCTCGTAGTTCACGCGCCCCTGGCCATCGTTGTTCGTCACGACATGCGTGACGATCAGGATGCGTAGCGGCGGACTTGCGGATGAATGCGCAGAGGAATCTGCGGAAGAAATCGTCGGCATCATCGTCGCGACTCCCGCGTCACCGGCACACGGGACACACCGTGCACAGGCACACCCTCCACCCCAGCCGCAACAGAACCCGCAGAAACCGCAACAGCCGCCCGCTGCCGCAACTGAGCCGCGCGCAATTCGCGCGCGTAACGCTGACCGATAGCCGGCATCATCACTCCGATAAAGAAAAACATCCCCGGCAACGCGACCAGCGTATTGACGAACACCATCATTGCGAAGATCGCGAGCGCGACGCCGACGCCGGAAATCGCGAAACGGTCTCTGGAACGCGACAGGCTCGCGCGAAACGCGCGCCACATCAGGATCAGGATGCCGCTGGTGTACAGCAGCGTGCCGGGCCAGCCCATCACGAACGGCACTTCCATCAGGCCGCTGTCGAACACGACGTTCAGTTGCGACGAGTTGTCCGCGAGCTTCGTGCCGAGCCCGGTCGTGCCGAGCCCCTGCCCCGCGATGTCGGTCAGCGCGACCGACAGGAAGTTGCGATAGAACTCCGCGCGCACCTGGTAGCTGTCGTCCTTGCTCAGGTCCGACAGCGAATCGAAGCGATGCATGATGTTGTCGGACACGTCGCCGATCATCGCGAGCGGCGCGCACAGCATCGCGAAACCGAGCAGACCCGCGATCATCCGCATGCGGCTGCGGCCATCGAGCATCGCGAGCGGATACAGCAGTCCGACGACAAAACCGCCCCACGCGCCACGCACCGACGTGAACAGCAGCGACGGAATCGCGACGAGGCCGGTCAGCATTTTCGTTTTGCCGGGCACCGCGAGCATCATCAGCAGCACGACCATGATCGTCGGCGCGTACGCACCCGACGAATTCATCGTGCTGCTCACGCGCATCGCGAACGGCACCGGATGCCCCTCCGATTCCATCTTCGACGCGAGCAGCCAGAACGCATCCCACGGCGGCGGCGACACGTACTGGATCACGCCGTACGCACCCATCACGATGCCGCCGTACGTGAAGGTCTTCAGCAGCACGCGGTGATACTGCGGATACTCGCGCCACGTCACGACCAGCTGGAACGCGATCAGCACCGGAAACAGCCAGTTGACGAGCGTGAACGTCGCCGCGGCCGGACCCGCCCGCGTCATCCCGACGATGTACGAGTAGAACAGCGCGAGCACGATCAGCACGAGCGGCGCCGCGCGACGCTGGCCGAGCACGTGCACGTTCCTGAGCAGCGACAGTCCCGACAACGCGACCGCGAGCATCGACGCGATCATCACCGGGCTTTGCGGATTGAACGCCCCGTTCATGAAATCCGCGAGACGCCGCACTTCCGGCGACAGAAAAAACAGCCAGCACACGAAGCCCAGGTAATGCGCGGGCGAACGCCGGTAGAACCATGCAGCAATCGCGAACGCGCCGGCCGGATAGAACAGCTCGACGAGTCGCCCCTGATGCGCGAGGATCAGCAGCATCGTCACGCCGAAGAATGCGAGCGGCAGACGCAGCGGGTGGCGCAGGCCGGACTGGGTGGTGCGACGTGCAGGCGCTGCGCGCTGCGCATGAGGTGCGGCAACGCCCGGCCCACGTCCCGCATACGGAGAACGCGGCGCTAAAGGCACAGGTTGCACAGCCTCGCGCAGCCAGGTGGAAGGCGTATTCATCGTCGGTCGGGTCCGGGCGGAAGGCGGACGGCGGCCGTGCCGCTGCTCGCACTGTTGCGCGGGCAGCGGACGGTGTCCGCCGTCACAGCAGTTCGAAGGTATTGACGAGCGCGTGTCTCGCCGTGTCGCGCTCGCGGCGCAGGCCGGCGAAACGCGGCTGCGCGCCGTGCGGATGGCGCGTGAGTCCGATGAACGGGACACCGTGCTCGAGGTACGGGCCTTCGCTCTTGCGAAAACCGAACTGCTCGTAGAAATCGCGCAGCCCCAGCGGCGCCGATACGCGCGCAACGCGGCCCGGCCAGTGCTCAGCGATCGCATGCAGCACGCGTTCGATCAGCAGTTCGGCGGTGCCGTCGCCGCGCCGCACCGGGCTCGTCAGCACCTTGTCGATCAGCACGTCGGGGTCTTCCGCATCGCCGGGCTTGATGCGCGCATAGGCGAGCACCGGCATCGGACGCGCCATGTCGTCGACCGCGAACACGTGCAGCGCGGTGTCGTCGTGACCGTCCGCGTCGAGGCAGACATGCGACTGCTCGACCACGAACACCGCGCTGCGCGCCCGCAGGATCAGGTACATCTCCCGCGCGGTGAGTTGATCGAACTCCAGCGTTTTCCAGTTCATTGCCCCTTCTCCCAGCATGCTTGCGACGGACCAGGTCCGTTCGATGGCCACACGTTACGTCGCCGACCCGCATGTTTCCGTGCGGCATCGCACTGACGCTTACGCCTCGCAGTTCGTTAAATACGGTCAACCTGCACGACGCGCGGCGCGAAACATCGCAAAAGACTCAGCACACGACACAGCACGAGCGCAGGCGACGGGGCCAATCCCGAGGACTCGACCAACAAGGGCAGACATTTCATGAAAACAGCATTGCGACGCATTCTTTCCGAATCGGCACGTCTCGACGTGTCGCCGGACACACTGGCCGACGACGCCGATCTCTACGCGGCGGGACTGTCGTCGCTGGCGACGGTGCATCTGATGCTCGCGATCGAAGACGAATTCGGCATCGAGATTCCGGATCGCATGCTCACGCGGCGGCTTTTCTCCAGCATCGATTCGCTCGCCGCCGCGGTGACCGAGCTGCAACAGGCGCAGGCGGCAGCATGAACGCGCCGATGCCGCACAGCGCTGCTGCTGCCACCGCCGCTGCGCCCGTGGATACCCCCACGCTCGCCGCGGTCGAGCCCGAGCCCGGCTGGCGCGCGGCCGCGCTGCGCGCCGCGCAGGTCGCCGCGCAATACGCGGATGCGGTCGATCGCGACGCGCGCTTCCCCACCGAGGCTTTCGACGCGCTGCGACGCGAACGTTTGCTATCGGCGTTCGTGCCCGTCGAGTACGGCGGCGCGGGACTGTCGCTCGCCGATCTCGCCGCGATCTGCGAAACGCTGGCACAGGCCTGCGCATCGACGGCGATGGTGTACGCGATGCATCAGATCCAGGTGGCCTGCATCGAAGCGCACGGCAGCGGTTCGCCATGGCAGCGGGCGCTGCTTGGCGATCTGGTCGAGCATCAGTGGCTGCTTGCATCGGCTACATCCGAGGAAACGATCGGCGGCAATATGCGCACCAGCGCATGCGCGGTCGAACTCGTCGATGGCGCTTTCCGGATCGAGAAGCTCGCGCCGACGATCTCGTATGGCGCGCACGCGGACGGCATTCTCGTCACCGCACGGCGCACTGCCGAATCCGCAGCGGCCGATCAGGTGCTGATCGTCGCATTACGCGAACACACGCAGCTGGAAAAACGCGGCGGCTGGGATTCGATGGGGATGCGTGGCACGTGCAGCGAAGGCTTTCGCCTCGTCGCAACCGGTAGCGCCGAGCAGATTCTGGAGACGCCGTTCGCCGAGATCGCCGATCAAACGATGCTGCCCGTGTCGCACACGCTATGGGCCGCTGTGTGGACCGGCATTGCCACCGATGCGGTGAACCGCGCGAAGGCATTCTTCCGCGCGCAGGCGCGTGCGAAGCCCGGCTCGGTGCCGCCGGCGGGCATCCGCCTCGCCGAAGCAGTCGGTCTGCTGCAGATGATGCAGGCGCGCCTCGCGGTCGCGCTCGATGCCGCACGCGCAGCGCACCTCGCAAAACGCGGATGTCTCGCCGACGCACCGCTCGCCGCGATGCTCGGTTTCGCATCGGACATGAACACGCTAAAGACCAGCATTTCGTCGACCGCGCTGCAGGTCGTCCAGGAAGTGCTGATGATCTGCGGAATGGCGGGCTACAAGAACGGCACGGAATACAGCGTCGGGCGCCATCTGCGCGATCTGCACTCCGCACCGCTGATGATCAATAACGACCGTATTGCGCAAAACACGGCCAGCCTGCTGCTCGCACAGCGTCCGGCCGCTCCGGGGAGAGCTTGAGATGAACACGATGACCGATACCGCCGCGCTCGCGAACGTGGCCGGCGCTGCGGGTAATGGTGCGGGTAATGCCGATCATGTGCCCACGTTCCGCGACGAACTGCTCGCGCAGGGCCTCTTGATCGACACCGGCGAAAACGGCCTGTACGGACGCAGCCAGGTGTTCGAAGACGTGGTCGACCGGTTGAACGTCGCGATCACGCATCTCGGCGCGGACCAGGCACCGGAGGTACTGCGCTTTCCGCCGGCGATGCGCCGCACCGACTTCGAAGACAGCGAATATCTGAAGAGCTTCCCGACGCTCGCGGGCACGATCCATTCGTTCTGCGGCAACGACATGAGCCATCAACGTCTGCTGCGCTGTCTCGACGATGCAATGGCGGAAAGCGACGACGACCGCAGCGACGCGTGGATGGAACAGCAGAAACCGACCCGCGTCGTGCTGACGCCGGCCGCGTGCTATCCGATCTATCCGGTGATGGCGCGGCGCGGTCCGCTGCCCGCCGACGGACGCACGATCGACGTGCTGTCGTACTGCTTCCGTCATGAACCGTCGCTCGATCCCGCGCGGATGCAGATGTTCCGCCAGCGCGAATACGTGCGGCTCGGCACGCCCGATCAGGTGATGGCGTTTCGTCAGATGTGGATCGAACGCGGCTCGTTGCTCGTCGGGCTGCTCGATCTGCCGGTCGACGTCGATCTCGCGAACGATCCGTTCTTCGGCCGCGGCGGCAAGATCATTGCCGACAGCCAACGCGCGCAGGCGCTCAAGTTCGAACTGCTGATTCCCGTCGCGAACGCGGACAGCAAGACCGCGTGCCTGTCGTTCAACTATCACATGGATCACTTCGGTGCGATCTGGAAGATCGAGTGCGAAGACGGCAGCGTCGCGCATACGGGCTGCGTCGGCTTCGGGATGGAGCGCATCACGCTCGCGCTGTTCCGGCATCATGGGCTCGACGTGAACGCATGGCCCGACGACGTGCGCGCGCTGTTGTGGGGCGATACGCAGCAGCGCGTCGAGCAGGCATTGGCGAACGCGACGACCAGTACGCACGGAGAATCCGCATGACTCCCCCGCTGACGACGGTCTTGCGCAGCGCCAACGATGCGACCGTGGCTTTGCCCGTTGCAGCCGTGGTGACACCGCTCTTCGCGCCGCCCGCCCCCGCCACTGCGCGCAGACATGAAACGTACGTCCCGCACGCGTTACATCAGGGTGAGCGCGTCTGGCAGGAAACCAACTGCTACGTCGATCTGTGGATCGAACTGCTGCACGGCTTCGGGCTTGATCCGCGCGCGGCGCTCGCATTCACCGTGACGCAGGACTTCGAAGGCGATCAGTTCACGTTTTTCAAGTTCCCGCTTGAGGATCTTGATCGTCTGTACGGCACCCAGGTTCAGGAACTGGCGATCTACGATTCGCTCGAAGATCGCGTGCTCGCGCAGACGCAGCGCGGCCATACGGTGCTCGTCGAAGTCGATGGCTACTATCTGCCGAATACGCGCGCGACCTCCTACCGTCGCGAGCATCCGAAGACGACGGTCGGCATCGACTTCATCGATTCCGCTGCACGCAGGCTCGGCTATTTTCATAACACGGGTTATCACCGGCTCGACGGCGACGACTACGACGGCATTTTCCGCAAGCTGCCGCAGTTCGCGGATCGGCCCGAGCTGCTGTTTCCGTATGTCGAATTCGCGAAGCAGTCGCGGCCGGCGCTGGAAGGCACCGCGCTCGCGGATGCATCGGCGGAACTGCTGTGCGCGCATCTCGCGCGGCGGCCGCTGCGCAATCCGGTCACGCAATGGCGCGCGGCATTCCCCGCGCATCTCGACACGCTGCTCGCGCGCGGCGAACCGTTCTTCCATCCGTATTCGTTCAATCTGATGCGGCAGCTCGGCGCGAACTTCGAGTTTCTGTCGAAATATCTGCTGTGGCTGCATGCGCAGGGCTTCGACATTCCCGCGTCGATTCCCGCCGCTGCGCAGACGATCGCATCCGAAGCGATGGTGATGCAGTTCCGTCTCGTGCGCGCGATCACACGCGGCCGGCGCGATCCGTGCGACGACTGCTTCGACGTACTCGAAGCCGCTTACGACGACACGATCACCCCGCTTGCCGCACTCGTGCTGTGACCGCGCGGCCGCCCGCGAGCCTGGCGTCCGAGGCGTCGCCGGACTCCGCCGGTGCCGCGGACGACTTCTGGCCTCAACGCCTCGACACCGGCTGGCAGTGCGTGAGCACGCCGGCCGGTGCGTGTGCGTCGCCTGCGCAATGGCCTGTCGACGGCTGGCTCGATGCAACCGTGCCGGGCACCGTCGCGGACGCATGGCGTGCGGCGGGACGGCTCGATCCTGAGCATCCTCCACCGTTTGCATTCGACGATCACTGGTACCGGTTGCCGCTCACCGGCACAGGTTCGCGACGTCTTCGCCTGCACGGCCTCGCGACGATTGCCGAAGTCTGGCTCGACGGCACGAAGCTGCTCGATTCGACATCGATGTTCGTTGCACACGACGTCGAACTCGATCTGGGCGGCACAGCGGTGCTCGCGCTGTGCTTCCGTTCGCTCGCGCCCGCCCTCGCCGCGCGTCGGTCGCGCGCGCGCTGGCGGCCACGTCTCGTATCGCCCGCGACGCTACGCAATGTGCGGACGACGCTGCTCGGTCATATGCCGGGCTGGTGTCCGACGCTGCAGGCGGTCGGTCCATGGCGTCCCGTCGAACTGCTCGGCGCTTCGCAAGATGCGATCGATACAGTGGATCTTCGTAGCACGCTCGACGGCGACGATGGCCTTGTGCATCTGACGCTCACGTTCGCGATGCCGCAGACGCTGGAGCGAATGCGCGACGGTGTTGCATTGCTCGTCTGTAGTGAAGCGCGCGGCGCGCTTACGTGGAGCGATGCACGTACGCTCACCGGCACCCTGCGTGTACCGCATGCCGAACGCTGGTGGCCGCACACACACGGCACACCTGCGCTTCATCCCGTCACACTCGAACTCGATCACGCAAGTTGCGAACTCGGCCGCATCGGCTTCCGCTCGATCGACGTCGAACGCGGCGAAGACGGTCACGGCTTCACGCTAAACATCAACGGTACGCCGGTGTTCTGTCGCGGCGCATGCTGGACGAGCGCCGATCTCGCGACCTTAGCCGGCACGCTCACGCAACTCGAACACGCGTTCTCGCTCGCCCGCGACGCGGGGATGAACATGCTGCGCGTCGGCGGCACGATGGTCTATGAATCGGATGCGTTCTACGCGCTCGCCGATGCATACGGCATCCTCGTCTGGCAGGACTTCGCATTCGCGAATTTCGATTATCCAAACGATGCGGATTTCGCCGCATCGGTCACGCTCGAAGCGACGCAGTTTCTCGCGCGCACGCGCCGCTTCGCTTCGCTTGCGGTGCTGTGCGGCGGCAGCGAGATCGAACAGCAGGCAGCGATGTTCGGACTGCCGCGCGACATGCGCGCGCAGCCGTGGTTCACCGAACGTCTGCCCGCAATCGTCGCAGCCGAACGACCTGACGTGCCTTACGTACCGCATTCGCCCGGAAATACATCGGATGACGAATCTTCGCGTAACGCGAACACGTGGCCGTTCTCGACGCGCACCGGCATCACGCATTACTACGGCGTCGGCGCATATCAACGTCCGCTCGACGACGTGCGCCGCGCACAAGTGCGCTTCGCCGCCGAATGCCTCGCCTTCGCGAACGTCCCCGACGACCACACACTGCATGAAGCCGTAGGCACCCTGCAGTCACACGATCCACGCTGGAAAGCCGCCGTGCCACGCGACCCAGGCGCCGGCTGGGACTTCGACGATGTCCGCGACCACTACCTGCGCACGCTGTACGGCGTCGATCCCGCACGTCTGCGTTACGAAGACAACGCGCGCTATCTGGACCTGTCGCGCGCAGTCGTCGCAGAACTGATGACCGACACGTTCGCCGAATGGCGCAGCACGCATTCGACATGCGGCGGCGCGCTCGTATGGCAGTTCCAGGATCTGCGTGCCGGCGCGGGCTGGGGTCTCGTCGATGCATTGGGACGGCCTAAAAGCGCATGGCACGCGCTCGCTGGTGCATTGCGTCCGGTGCAGCTCGTCATCACTGACGAAGGCCTCAACGGTCTCGATCTGCACGTGAGCAACGAAACCGCTACGCCATTGCGCGGACAGCTGGAACTCGTCTGCTTGCGCGACGGCGCGGTCAAAGTCGCATCGGGCAGCTGCACGATCGACATGCCGCCAAGCAGCCGTCAACGGATCGAAGCAGCCGCCTGCCTCGGCCAGTTCTTCGATCTGACTTATGCGTACCGCTTCGGCCCACGCGCGCACGACGTGACGATCGCGACGCTGCGCGATGCATCGACCGGCGAGATATGGTCGGAAGCATTTCATCTGCCGGATCGAAGCGTGCACGAGCGCCACGATTTGGGATTAGTCGCCACGCCCGAGCGCACGACTGAAGGCTGGCAACTCGTCGTCGAAGCGCAGCGCTTTGCGCGCTTCGTGCACGTCGTGGATAGCCGCTATCGCGCGACACGCGACTGGTTCCATCTCGCACCGAATCGTCGGATCGTAGTACCGCTTGTACCCCTCACGCCGCTACCTCAAAGCACTTCGTCAAACGCCAGTAAGAACGCGAACGATACAACTCCTGCACCGACCGGCGAACTGCGCGCGATCAATGCACGTGCACCGATCTTCTACGGCTGATCGATTCCTTTACTTCGCGTTTTATCTCCGCTTTTCTTCGCAACCCGTGTAGAGGCTCGGCCCGGATGGGCCGTCGCGCCTTGCGAACACGGTGTCGCGACACCACTCGCACGCGTTCGCGAATATCGCAAAACCCGTTCCGTTCGCCAACGCACGCAGTTCGATGAACACATCTGAATCATTTCGACGACGTGGGCACAGCGTTGTCGCGTCAGCGTTCACCCGGACGTTTCAAACCGTATGCACCGCGCAAAAGCCCCTCACAAGGCACCGCTTCCCCAATCCGATCAAGGACTTGAGTCGAATAAAAAAGACCTTTCCACGATTATGCGAATCCTGACCCGCTGTACAGATTTGAAACAAAAACGCACGTTTTGCCGCGCAGTGAGACACCAGCGTCTTCGCTGCACCGCACCAGTACTGGCTTTGAGGGCATTTGGCACGGTCCTCGCTAAACAGATGCCGCGACATAAGCGAAGCGTCCGGTACATAAAACAATCACCGACGCAAAGAGGCCATACGAGGCCGGTACTACATCACGTCGCCGCTCGCCAGGCGGCACGTTGGACGGATGTAGTGGCCGGGGGTTAAAAACGGAGCCGTCGAATGCGGCTCCTTCGAGGACCGACCATCATGTTGATGCTTCAATCCGACCTGCACGGCAATCATTTGCTCGGCGCACTGCCTTCCCATGAATGGCAAGCCCTGGCTCCCCATCTAGAACTGGTTCACCTGCGCACCGAGCAGTTGCTGTGCGATTCCGGCCAGCGCATCCATCACGTGTACTTCCCCACCACCGCGATCATCTCGATGCTGTCGACGATGGAAGACGGCGGCTCGGTCGAGATCGCCGCAGTCGGGCGTGAAGGCATGACCGGCGTTCCCGTGCTGACCGGCGGCGAAACGATGCCGAGCCGTGTGCAGGTGCAATGCGCGGGCTTCGCGTACCGGATGAGCGCGCAGGCGCTGAAGCAGCAGTTCGCGCGTTCGGACTTCCTGCGTCGTCTGATGCTGCTCTACATGCACGCATTGCTCACGCAGGTCGCACAGACCGCCGCATGCAACCGTCATCACTCGCTGAACAAGCAGCTGTGCCGCTGGCTGCTGATCGAGATCGACCGGGTCTCGTCGAACGAACTGACGGTCACGCAGCAACTGATCGCCGACATGCTCGGCGTGCGCCGCGAAGGCATCACCGAGGCCGCCGGCAAGCTGCACGACGAAGGGCTGATCCATCACAGCCGCGGTCACATCAAGGTGCTCGATCGACAGCGTCTCGAAGCGCGTGCATGCGAATGCTACGGGCTCGTGAAGCGCGAATTCGATCGTTTGCTGCCGCGCCTGCATCAGGCGGAAACGGTCAACTGATCTGACCGCCACGCTGCAGCCACGGTAACCAGAGGTAAAGACATGTTCCGCCATACCGCGCGTTGCCTCGACGCCCTGTTCGTCATTGCAGGCGCGTTGATCGCTCACTGGATGCGTTTCGGCCAGCCGCTCGCGCTCGGCGACGACGAGAAGCTGCTGATCGCGTTCAACTGTGTGCTCGTGCTGTTGCTGTTCCCGATCTTCGGCGTGTACGACACGTGGCGCGGCAAACCGCTGCCGTCGATGCTCGCACGCGTCGCGACTGCATGGTTCGTCGTCGTCGCGACCGGCCTCGTGCTGGTGTTCACGCTGCATCGGATGGACGCGCTGTCGCGGCTGTGGTTCGGCTGGGCGACGCTCGCGTCAGGCGCATTGATTGTCGCGACCAAGCTGATCGCGCATCTGTTGCTCGGTGTCGCGCGACGTCGCGGGATGAACTTCCGCACGGTCGCGATCGTCGGTGCACCAGGTTTCGCGCGCACGCTGCTCGCGCATCTCGAACGCGCGCCGCAGGCCGGTTTCCGGCCCGTCTGCGTGTTCGATACCGGTGCCGAAGCCGCGCATCTGCCGGCCGCGCCGATGCGCCGCATGCCGGTGTTCACCGACATCGACGCATTCGCGACGAAGGTGCGCACGGAGCACATCAACGAAGTGTGGCTCGCGTTGCCGCTGTCGGAAGAACACACGCTGTATCGCTTCACGCGCACGTTCCGCAACGACTTCGTGAACCTGCGTTTCATGCCCGACGTGCGCAGCCTGTCGCTGTTCAATCACACGCTCGTCGACGTGCTCGGCCTGCCGACGATCAACCTCACCGCGCCATCGGTATCGCCGGTGCAGATGTGGCCGAAGCTGATTTTCGATCGTCTGTTCGCGCTCGTCACGTTGACGATGCTCGCGCCGCTGTTCGCGGTGCTAGCGATCGCGATCAAGGCGACCTCGCGCGGGCCGGTGTTTTTCACGCAGGTGCGCAAGGGTGTCGATGGACGGCCGTTTCGCATCTACAAGTTTCGCTCGATGACCGTGCATCGCGAGGCGCACGGTCAGCTGACCCAGGCGTCGCGGCACGATGCGCGCGTGACGAAGCTCGGCGCGTTCCTGCGCCGCACGAGCCTCGACGAGCTGCCGCAATTCGTCAACGTGCTGTTCGGGCAGATGTCGGTCGTGGGACCGCGTCCGCACGCACTCGAACACGACGATCTGTACAAGGACCAGGTGTACGGCTACATGCACCGCTATCGCATCAAGCCCGGCATTACCGGCTGGGCGCAGGTCAACGGTTATCGCGGCGCGACGACGAAGATCGAAAAGATGGAATCGCGCGTGAAGTTCGATCTGTTCTACATCCATAACTGGTCGTTCGGTTTCGACATGCGGATCGTGCTGATCACGATCTTCAAGGGTTTTGTCGGCCGAAACGCCTATTGAACACGCTGATTTTCGGGGATTCACTGTGAAAGTGTCCGTGATCGTGCCGACCTGGCGGCGCATTAACGACCTCGCCCGCTGCATCGCCGCGCTCGACGCGCAGCGCCGCCTCGCGGACGAAGTGATCGTGGTCGTGCGCGCGGAAGACGGCGCGACGCTCGAATGGCTGCGCGCACGCGAAGCCGCACGACCCGACGCACGCCTGACGATCGCATTGATCGATCGTCCCGGTGTCGTCGCGGCCTATAACCGTGGACTCGACTGCGCGACCGGCGACGTCGTGTGCTTCACCGACGACGACGCCGCGCCGCACGCCGACTGGATCGAACGCATCGCGCGCGCGTTCGAGGACGACCCCGCTCTCGGCGGACTCGGCGGCCGCGACATCGTGCACGAACGCTACGGCGTCCTGCAGGGCGAGAAGCCCGTCGTGGGACTCGTGCGCTGGTACGGCCGCACGATCGGCAACCATCACATCGGCCACGGCCCCGCGCGCGAAGTGAACATCCTGAAGGGCGTGAACATGTCGTTCCGCCGCGACGCGGTCGGCACGCTGCGCTTCGATGCGCGGCTGCGCGGCAGCGGCGCGCAGGTGCATTGCGAAATGGCGTTCAGCCTCGACGTCGGACGGCGTGGCTGGACCCTCGTGTACGACCCGATGCTGCTCGTCGAGCACTACCCGGCGGCGCGCAGCGACGAAGACCAACGCTACACGTTCAACGATGTGGCGTACTACAACGCGTCGTTCAATCTCCGACTCATCCTCTGCGAACACCTGTCGCCATCAGGCCGATGGGCGTTCGTCGCGTACTCCGCATTGATCGGCGACCGCGCCGATCCCGGACTCGCACGTGCCCTGTCGCTCGCATTGCGCGGCGACGGACCGGGGCTCGCGCTGCGCAAATGGTGGGTCGGTCTGCGTGCAATGCGCGGAGCGTGGGCAGCAGCCGTCCGTCCGCAACAACCGTAGGAACCAGCAGGAACAATCGGCGTGAGCAATCACGCGGGGGATCATCGACATGAATATCAACAAACTCACCATCCTGCTCGCAGCGACATCGCTCAGTGCATGTTCGTTCGCGCCGGGACCGTATCTGGACAGCGACCGGCTCGACCAGACGACGATCCCGCAACGCAGTGCCGAACGCTACGTCGTGCGGCCGATCGACGTCGCGTACTTCCGTCAGGAACGCGCCGCGTACAAGCCCGCAGTGTGTCCGCTCACGTGCCTGACGCAGCAACTGCGCAAGCAGTACGAGTATCACATCGGTATCGGCGACCAGCTGACGATCATCGTCTGGGACCATCCGGAGCTGACCGGCACCGGCTTTTCGAGCGCGGTGACGCTGCCGCCTCTGCCGCCGGTCGGTCAGAGCGCCGGTGCGACCGGCATATCGAGCGCGGGTGCGGGCGGCACGACCGGGCCGTCGGCAAACGGCGCGGGTAGCGGTGGTGGCGGCGCCGAAGGCGGACTGACCGTGCGCGTCGCCGCGAACGGCACGATCTTCTTTCCGCGCGTCGGTCGTCTGCGCGTGACCGGCAAGTCCGTGCAGCAGATCCAGGAGATGCTCACGCACTCGCTTGCGCGCACGATCCGCGATCCGCAGATCGACGTGCGCGTGTCCGGCTACAACAGCCAGACCGTGCAGGTCACCGGCAACCTGCGCAACCCGACGCTCGAATCGATTACCGATTCGCCGCTCACCGTGCTCGATGCGATCAACCGCGCGGGCGGTGCGCAGCCCGATGCGGATCTGCAGAACGTCGGCGTCACGCGCAACGGCAAGCGCTATACGGTCGACGTCGCGGCACTGCTCGACACCGGCGATACGCAACAGAACGTGCTGCTGCAGGACGGCGACATCATCGACGTGCCCGACCGCTCGAACAGCCGCGTGTTCGTGCTCGGCGAAGTGATGAAGCCGACCTCGCTGCCGATGAACCGCGGCCGCCTGACGCTCGCCGACGCAATGACCGGCGCGGGCAGCCTCGATACCAAAACCGGCGATCCACGTTACGTGTACGTGATCCGCGGCGCGGACAAGACGTTGACGCCCGACGTCTACTGCCTCGACATGACCCAGGTCGACGCACTGATGCTGATGACCAAGTTCGAACTGCAACCGAAGGATGTCGTGTACGTGCAGGTCGCGAGTTCCGCGCGCTTCAACCGTGCGCTCGAACAGATCTCGCCGACGCTCCAGACGCTCTTCTTCACCCGCGAATTGACCCGCTAAGCCTCGCTACCGGATGGAGTAACACGATGGGTACCTATGACATGCTCGAGCATTCCCCGGCTGCGAGCGACGACGAAGATGCAGTCACGCGCGATCTGCTGCGGATGATCGTCGACCAGATCTGGTGGGTGATCGGCATCGCCGCATGCGTGATCCTCGCGTCGGTCGTCTACACGAAGATCGCGACGCCGATCTATTCCGCCGATGCGCTGATCCAGGTGGAATCGCAGACCGGCAACGCCAGCGGCACGGCGTCGCAGGCGCTGGCCGCGCTGGTGCCGTCGGCGGGCGCGATGCATACCGATGCGGAGATCGAGATCATCAAGAGCCGCGCGGTGGTCGAACCGGTCGTCGAGCAGTTCAAGCTGAACATCGCCGCGTCCGCGCACACGATGCCGATCCTCGGCAAGCTCACCGCGATGTTCGCGCAGCCGGGAAAACCGCTGCCCGCGCTGTTCGGGATGCGCTCGTATGCATGGGGCGGCGAACGCTTCGAACTCGATGCGCTGACCGTGCCGAAGTCGCTGCAGGGCGCGCGGCTCACGCTGCGTGCGCTCGGCGACGGACGCTACGAACTGCTCGACGCATACGGCCAGACGCTGCTGACCGGCCTCGCCGGTTTCGCGGCGAGCGGCGACGGCATCACGATCCGCGTCAACACACTGGTCGCGCGCGCCGGCACCGAGTTCTACGTCACGCGTCTGAATCAGCTCGATGCGGTCGCGCAACTGTCGTCGGGATTGCAGGTCGCGGAGAAAGGCCGCGAAACGGGTGTCGTGCAGCTGTCGTACATGGGCACCGATCCGCACGCGATCACCGCGATCGCGAACGCCGTGGCGGCGTCGTATCTGCAGCAACGCACCGAACGTGCGCAGGAAGAAGCGAGCCGCATGCTGTCGTTCCTGAACAGCGAGCTGCCGCGTCTGCGCGCGGAAGTGCATCAGGCGGAAACCGCGTTGTCCGATTACCAGTCGCGTGTCGGCTCGTTCCAGCCGACCCAGGAAGCGTCGGTGTATCTGTCGGGCGGGCTCGACTACGAGAAGCAGATCGCGTCGCTGCGGATCGCGCGTGCGCAGCTGCTGCAACGCTTCACCACGGAAAGCCCCGAAGTGAAAGCCGTCGATTCGCAGCTCGGCGCGCTGACCGACGAGAAGAACCGCTTCGAGGATCACTTCAAGACGCTGCCGAATTCCGAACGCGATGCGGTGGCGTTGCAACGTAACGCGAAGGTCGCCGAAGAGATCTACGTCGCGCTGCTGAACAAGACGCAGGAACTGTCGATCTCGCGTGCGGGCACGATCGGCAACGTGCATATCGTCGACGAGGCGCTGCTGCCGGCGGCGCCGGTGCGTCCGAAAGCCGCGTTGATTATCTCGGCCGGCACCGTGCTCGGCATCATCGCGGGCATCCTGTTCGCGTTCTGCCGCCGCACGTTTTTCACGGGCATCTCCGATCCGGAGTTCCTCGAACGCCGCTTCCAGATGCCGATTTTCGGTTCGATTCCGCTGAGTAACGAGCAGGCGCATCTCGACAAGCTCGCCGCGAGTGCGCGTGCGCTGTTGCCTCACGCACCCGCGCGCGCCGCCGGTTTGCCGGCGCTGCCGGGTGTGATCGCGCGGATCGTGCGTCCGCGTGCGGAGCCTGTCGTGCCGCCGACGCCGGTGCGTGTGAAGACCGGCACGCAGTCGGTGGTGCCGCGCGCGCGGCAGCCGGTGCGCTCGTTGCTCGCGATCACACGGCCGTTCGATATTTCAGTGGAAGGTCTGCGCGGACTGCGCGCGACGTTGCAGTTCGGACTGGTCGATGCGCCGAACCGGATCGTCGCGATCACGAGCCCGGCGCCGTCGGACGGCAAGAGTTTTCTGTGCGCGAACCTCGCCGCGCTGCTCGCGGAATCGGGCAAGCGTGTGCTGCTGATCGACGCCGACCTGCGGCGCGGCCGGCTCGAGCAATATCTCGGACGCTCGCAACATGGCGGTCTCACCGAACTGCTGACGGGCCAGGCGGACATCGAACTCGTCACGCGGCCGACCGGTGTCGAAGGGCTGCACTTCATCGCAGCGGGCGCGTACCCGCCGAACCCGTCGGAGATTCTGACGTCGGCGCGCTTCGCCGAGATGCTTGCGCTGTTCGAGCAGCAGTTCGATATCGTGATCGTCGATACCCCGCCGCTGCTCGCGGTGTCCGATGCGGCGATCATCGCGCATATCGCGGGATCGACGGTGATGGTGATGCGTGCGGGCGCGCATACGGAGCGGCATATCGCGGAGTCGCTGAAGAAACTGCGGCGGGCTCGGGCGCGGTTAATCGGTGGCGTGATGAATGCGGTGCCGTTGAAGAGCGGTGGACGGTATGGGACTTACGATTACGCGTATGCGTACACGTATACGTCGAGCGATCCTGCTGCTAACGAAGTCTCGAACTGAATGAAGGCGATGGCCGCATGCGTATCGTGGATGCGCATGCGGCTCGCCTTAGCCGCGATGACCGTGCCCGCTGCGTTCCGCTTCGCAGAGGAACGTGCCGGCGCCCGCGTTTACCTGGCCCGGATCAGCGCGGCAAGCCGCGCAACACCTTCGTCGATTTTGGCGGGCGGCACCGTGACGAACGACAGCCGCAGCGTGTCGTGCTGCGGATCGCTCGCGAAGAACGGTGCGCCCGGCACGAACGCGACGTTCTGCGCGACCGCTTCTTCGAGCAGCTTCATGCTGTCGATGTGCGCCGGCAGCGACACCCACACGAACATCCCGCCTTCCGGACGGTTCCAGCTGACGCCTTCGGGCATGTACTGCTTGAGTGCCGCGAGCATCGCTTCGCATTGATCGCGATACAGCGCGCGGATCGTCGGCACGTGCGTGTCGAGAAAACCGTCCTTCACGACTTCATGCACGATGCGCTGCGTGAAGCTCGGCGTGTGCAGATCGGTGGCCTGCTTGGCCTGCACGAGCTTGAAGTGCAATTCCTCGGGCGCGATGATGTAGCCGACCCGCAGGCCCGGCGCGAGCACCTTCGAGAACGAACCGAGATGCACGATGTGATCGGGTGCCATCGACAGCAACGTGGGCAGCGGCGTGCCCGCGTAGTCGAGTGCGCCGTACGGATCGTCTTCGATCACCGGGAACGGCGCGGTCTTCGCGAACGCGGCGAGCGCGCGGCGACGCTCGATCGGCAGGCGGCGGCCGGTCGGATTCTGGAAGTTCGGCTGTGCGTACAGCAGACGTGCACCCGCCGTGAGTTCGGGCGTGAGCGCTTCGGGGATCAGGCCGGCGTCGTCGGTCGGCACCTGCACGTAGCGCGGCTCGAACATCGAGAACGATTGCAGCGCGCCGAGGTACGTCGGCGTTTCGACGAGCACGGGGCTGTCCGGGCACACGAGCACCTTGCCGAGCAGATCGAGTGCCTGCTGCGAACCGGTCGTGATCAGCACCTGGCTCGGGCGGATCTGCACGCCGTCGGTGGAGTAACGCGCGGCAACCCATTCACGCAGCGGCAGATAGCCTTCGGTTGCGCTGTATTGCAGCGCGGCGGCCGGCGAATCGCGCAGGATGCGGTCGGACGCTTCGCGCATCCGTTCGGCCGGGAACGTGACCGGCGACGGCAGGCCGCCCGCGAACGAGATGACTTCGGGGCGCTCCGTGACCTTCAGGATTTCGCGGATCGCCGAGCTCGTGAGCTTGCGCGCGCGCACTGACAGTTGCCACTTCGGGGCTTGAAGGTCGCTTTGGTCCATAGTCTCCTCGTTGAGTTTGATACCGCCAATTTCAATGGACATGCTTCAGATGTGCAGCGCATGTCCCAGCGCGCGTAGTGCCGCTTCCTGGACCGCTTCGCCCAGCGTCGGATGCGCATGAATCGTCCCGGCGATGTCTTCGAGACGCGCGCCCATCTCAAGCGATTGCGAGAACGCGGCGGCGAGCTCCGATACCCCGTCGCCCACCGCCTGCCAACCGACGATCAGATGATTGTCTTTGCGCGCGACGACGCGAACGAATCCGTCGGTCGCCTCGAGGGTCATCGCGCGGCCGTTCGCCGCGAACGGAAACGCAGCGCTCTCGCATTCGAGACCGGCGGCCTGGGCTTCGCCTGGAGACAGGCCGGCGGTCACGATCTCGGGATCGGTGAAGCACACCGCCGGAATCGCCGCAGGCACGAAACGGCGCGTCTTGCCGGCGATCAGTTCCGCGACCATCTCGCCCTGCGCCATCGCGCGATGCGCGAGCATCGGTTCGCCCGCGAGATCGCCGATCGCCCACACGCCGCGCATCGACGTGCGGCATCGATCGTCGATACGCAGCGCCGCGCCGTTACGATCGAGTTGCAGACTCTCCAGCCCCCATCCCTGCGTGCGCGGTCGACGGCCGACCGCCACCAGCACGCGATCCGCAGGCAGCGCCGTCTCGACTCCGTCGGCGTCCTGCAAACGCACCGCGCCGCCGTCCGCGCTCAAGCCCAGCACCTTGTGTCCGAGCCGCAGCGTCATGCCCTTCTTGACGAGCGCATCGGCCACGGGCTTCACGAGTTCGGCGTCGTAGGCGGGCAGAATCCGCGGCTGCGCTTCGACGACGCTGACGTCGACGCCCAGTTTGCGATAGGCGGTACCCAGCTCCAGACCGATATAGCCCGCGCCGACCACGACGAGACGTTCCGGCAGCGTGGCCGGCGAGAGTGCTTCGGTCGACGACACGACCTTGCCGCCGAACGGCATCGACGGCAGCGCGGTGGGCTCCGAGCCGGCCGCCAGCAGCAGATGCTCGCACTGGACTCTCAGACGCTCGCCGCCACCGGTCGTGACCTCCACGCTCTTGCCGTCGATCACGCGCGCATCGCCCTGCACGACGCGGACGCCGTGCTTCTTCAGCAGCGCGCCCACGCCACGGGTCAGCCTCTGCACGATGCCGTCTTTCCAGGCGACCGTCTGCGCGATGTCGATTCGCGGTGCGTCGACCCGAATGCCGAGCGGCGACGCGCCGGCGTACTGCAGGGTCTTCTCGAACGCTTCGGCGGCGTGGATCAGTGCCTTCGACGGAATGCAGCCGATGTTCAGGCAGGTGCCGCCGAGACGTTCGCGCTCGACCAGCACCGTGGGGATGCCGAGTTGCCCGGCGCGGATCGCCGCGACGTAGCCGCCGGGGCCGCCGCCGATCACCAGCAGCGTCGTGGAGTCGATCTGGCTCATCTGGCTCATGAGGTCACTCCACGAAAAGCAGCGCGGGCTGCTCGAGTAGCGTCCGGATCGACTGGATGAAACCGGCTGCATCCATCCCGTCGACGACCCGATGATCGAACGACGACGACAGGTTCATCATCTTGCGCGCGACCACGGCGCCGTCGCGAATCATCGGTCGCTCGACCATCCGGTTCACACCGACGATGCCGACCTCCGGATGATTGATGACCGGTGTCGAGACGATCCCGCCGAGCGCGCCCAGACTCGAAATCGTGATGGTCGAGCCCGTCAGTTCGTCGCGGCTCGCCTTGTTGCCGCGCACGGCTTCCGCAAGCCGCGCGATGCCTTCGGCCATCGCCCAGACGTCGAGCGCTTCGGCATGACGCAGCACCGGCACGGTCAGCCCCGCATCGGTCTGGGTCGCGACGCCGACGTGCACCGCGCCGTAGCGCGTGACGACGCCCGCTTCGTCGTCGAAGCGCGCGTTGATCTGCGGGAAGTCGCGCAACGCGACGACCATCGCGCGGATCAGCAGCGGCAGCAGGGTCAGACGGCCGCGCGTCGACGCCCATCGTTGATTCAGCTGCGCGCGCAGCGCATCGAGTTCGGTCACGTCGATTTCCTCGACGTAGCTGAAATGCGGAATGCGCCGCTTGGCTTCCTGCATCTTGCGGGCAATTGCGCGACGCAGGCCGATCACCGGGACCGCCGTTTCGTCGGTACGCTCGACATAGCCCGCGCGCACCTGTACCCCGGACGACGCCCCGCCCTGCTGTGCGTGCGCATCGAGATCCGCGTGCGTGACGCGCCCGGCCTCGCCGGTTCCGTGCACGAAGCGCAGTTCGATACCCATGTCCCATGCGCGCTGGCGCACGGCGGGCGACGCCAGCGGCCGTTCGCCCGGCTGGCGCACAGACGCGCTCGAACGCGCGGTCTGTGCGACCTGTGCACCGCCCTGCGCGCCGCGTGCTGCCGGCTCGCGCCAGTCGTGGTGCGGAGCCGCTGCGACAGCCGGCGCGGAGACTTCAGAAGCGGTCTGCATCGGCGAGCCGGACACGGCTGCGCCGTTCGCGTGCGCAGCGGGCCGCGTCGCGTCGTTCGCCGCAGTCGCTGCCGCAGTGGCCGACACTGCGTGCCCCGCCGGATCGCCCTTCAGATTGCCCTCGCCCTCCACCTCCAGGCGGATCAGTTCGCTCCCGACCGCGAGCACTTCACCGACCTTGCCGCCGAGCGCAATCACCTTGCCCGCCACCGGCGATGGAATCTCGACCGACGCCTTGTCGGTCATCACATCGGCGAGCGGTCCGTCTTCCTTGACGATCTGCCCCACTTCCACATGCCAGGCACCTAGTTCCACTTCCGCAATGCCTTCGCCGATGTCCGGCATCTTGATCACACGTACACCCATCTCAGGCCTCCATCACGCGTCGTAGTGCTTCACCGATCCGGCTCGGTCCAGGGAAGTACGCCCATTCCTGCGCATGCGGATAGGGCGTGTCCCAACCCGTCGTGCGTTCGACGGGGGCTTCCAGGTGATAGAAGCAGTGCTCCTGGACGAGCGCGATCAGTTCCGCACCGTAGCCGCAGGTTCGCGTGGCTTCGTGCACGACCACGCAGCGCCGGGTCTTGCGCACCGAGTTGACGACCGTGTCGAGATCGAGCGGCCACAGCGTGCGCAGATCGATCACCTCTGCATCGATGCCGGTTTCTTCGGCGGCGGCAAGCGACACATGGACGGTCGTTCCGTAGGTGAGCACCGTCACCTCGCTGCCGGGGCGCACGATCGCGGCGGAGTCGAGCGGCACCGTGTAGTACCCCTCAGGCACCGCGCTCGCCGGATGCTTCAGCCACGATGTGACCGGCCGTTCGTGATGACCGTCGAACGGGCCGTTATACAGACGCTTGGGTTCAAGGAAGATGACCGGATCGTCGTTCTCGATCGCGGCGATCAGCAGCCCCTTCGCATCGTACGGATTCGACGGCATCACGGTGCGCAGTCCGCAGACCTGCGTGAACATCGCCTCGGGACTCTGGCTGTGCGTCTGCCCGCCGTAGATGCCGCCGCCGCAGGGCATGCGGATCGTCAGCGGTGCGATGAACTGTCCCGCCGAGCGATAACGCAGCCGCGCGCCCTCGGAGACGATCTGGTCCGACGCAGGATAGAAGTAATCGGCGAACTGGATCTCGCACACGGGCCGCAGACCGTACGCGCCCATCCCGACCGCCGCGCCGACGATGCCGCCTTCGGAGATCGGCGCGTCGAATACGCGCGACGTGCCGTATTTCGCCTGCAATCCTTCGGTGCAGCGAAACACGCCGCCGAAGTACCCGACGTCCTGGCCGAACACCACGACGTCGTCGTCGCGCCCGAGCATCACGTCCATCGCCGAGCGCAGCGCCTGGATCATCGTCATCGGCTTCGTGGCCGAACCTGTTTCATTGTGTTCCGCCATGATCAGACTCCGAGTTGTTGACGTTGCCGGCGCAGATGCTCGGGCATGTCCTTGTAGACGTCGTCGAACATGCTGGCCGGGCTCGACACGCGTTCGTCGATCAGCGTGCCGTAACGTTCGGCCTCCTTCTGTGCGGCCATCACCTCGGCTTCGAGCGACGCGACGAGTTCGTCGTGCGTGCGGTCCGACCAGATCCCCTTCGCGTTGAGGTGCTTGCGGAAACGCGCGATCGGGTCGCCTAGCGGAAAATCGGTCCAGTCGTCGCCGGGACGGTATTTGGACGGATCGTCGGAGGTCGAATGACCGCCCGCGCGATAGGTCACCCACTCGATCAGCGTCGGTCCGAGATTGCGGCGGGCACGTTCCGCGGCCCAGCGCGACGCGGCGTACACCGCGAGAAAATCGTTGCCGTCGACACGCAGCGAAGCGATCCCGCAACCTACCCCTCGACCGGCGAACGTCGTCCCCTCGCCACCGGCGATCGCCTGGAAAGTCGAGATCGCCCACTGGTTGTTGACGACGTTCAGCACCACCGGCGCGCGATAGACATGCGCGAACGTCAGTGCCGTGTGGAAGTCGGCCTCGGCGGTGGCGCCGTCGCCGATCCATGCGGACGCGATTTTCGTGTCGCCCTTGATCGCCGATGCCATCGCCCAGCCCACGGCCTGGATGAACTGCGTCGCGAGATTGCCGGAGATCGAGAAGAAGCCGGCTTCCCGATCCGAATACATCACGGGCAGTTGACGGCCCTTCAGCGGATCGCCCTCGTTCGACATCAGCTGGCACATCATGCCGACCAGCGAGACTTCGCGTGCGACGAGAATGCTCTGCTGCCGGTAGGTCGGAAAACACATATCGCCGGGCGCCAGTGCGAGCGCATGCGCGGAGCCGATCGCCTCTTCGCCGAGGCTTTGCATGTAGAAGGAGATCTTTTTCTGACGCTGGGCGATCAGCATGCGCGCATCGAAGATGCGCGTCTTGAGCATCGCCCGCATGCCGGCGACCAGTTGTTCGTCGCTGAGATCCGGAGCCCACGGGCCGACGGCCCGGCCCTCGTCGTCCAGCACGCGGACGAGGCTGTATGCGAGATCGCTGGTTTCGACGGCGCCGACATCGATCGGCGGTTTGCGCACCGACCCGGCCGGCGACAGGTGCAGATAGGAAAAATCGGTTCTGCAGCCCGGGCGCCCGGTCGGCTCGGGCACATGCAGGCGCAATGGCTCATGCACGCTCATTGGGTGGTCTCCACGCTTGATTGTGTCTCACGTTGTCAGGGTGGCTGCCGGGGATAGCCGGCGAGTCGCCTTGCCCGCGCGCGCGGTAGCGCGCACAGACGTCATAAGAGTGTAGGTAAAGGACCGACGGGGTTCGATGCCCAACCCGCTCAATCGCACTGAGCCTGTTTGCCACGATGCGCTGCAACGAAGCACGGCAAAGACCGGCTCAGGCGATACGTTCGTCCCCCAGCGTCCCCGCGTGATAGGCCGCGAGAAACGCATCGAAGTTGCCGATCTGCGAGCGCTCGAGCCGCACCTGGCTGTCGAGCGACGCCGCCGCGATGCGCTCGAACTCCGCCTCGGTCGCGGGCGGCAACGGACTCGTGCGAAACCGCTGCGCATGCGCGCGGCTCTGCTGCATGCCGAAGTTGAAGAACGCGCCCCGGCTGCCGCTGCCGATCTCGCGCATCGCCTCCAGCACGCGCGCCGACGGCGTCAGCGCCGGATCGTCGAGCTTGCCGCGCTGTGCTTCCAGCGCGTTCGATACGATGCGATCGCCGCGCTGCCTGTCGAGCAGCCCCGCCGTCTCGCCGATACGCGCGAGCAGGTCGTGTCCCCATTCGCGCAGCGTGACCGGCTCGCCGCGACGCTGCAAGGCGAGCCCCGGCTGTCGCCCGAGCCGCGCGACGCGGGCGAAATTGAAGCGGTTCTCCTGTTGCGCGGCATCGCTCAGCAGCGGGCTGTCGTCGAGTGCGCAGAACAGCAGGAACGCATCGAGAAAACGCAGCGTCGCTTCGCCGACGCCATGCGGTGCGAACGGATCGATGTCGAGACAGCGCACCTCGACGTATTCAATGCCGCGCCGGCGCAATGCATCGACGGGCCGCTCGCCGCTGCGGGTCACCCGTTTGGGCCGGATCGTCGAGTAGAACTCGTTCTCGATCTGCAGCAGATTGGTGCTGAGTTGCAGCCACTCGCCGTCGTTCTTCGTGCCGATCGCCTGATACGGCGCATGCGGCTGGCTCACCGCGCGCGCGAGCCCGTCGATGTAGGCCTGCAGGTTGTCGAGCTGCGGCGTGAGCGCGGCCTGCGCGGAGTTCTGGTAGCCGAGATCGCTCATGCGCAGGCTCGTCGCATGCGGCAGATACAGCGTCTGTTCGTCGAACGTGTCGAGGCCGTGCGCCTTGCCTTCGACAAAACCCGCGGACAGCGCCGGCGATGCGCCGAACAGATACATCAGCAGCCAGCTATAGCGGTGGAAGTTGCGGATCAGCGCGATATAGCCTTCCGACTGCAGTGCGCGCGTGCCGTGCTGCGGATACGCGTCGTCGTGCAGCACGGCCCACACCGCGTCGGCCAGCGAATAGTTGTAGTGAATCCCGGCGATGCACTGCATCGCCTTGCCGTAGCGCAACGCGAGGCCGCGCCGGTACACGTGCTTGAGGATGCCGATATTCGACGTGCCGTACCACGCGATCGGAATCCCGCAGTCCGGTTCGAGCGGACAGGGCATCGACTGGCTCCACGGCATTTCGTCGCCGAGCCGCGCGCACGCGAAGCGATGAATCTCGTCGAGACGCGCGAGCACGTCGGCCGCGTCGTGCTGCGGCGGCGTGATGAATTCGAGCAGCGGCTCCGCGTAGTCGGTCGTCACGTACGGATGCGTGAGCGCCGAGCCGAGCTGCCGCGGATGCTGCGTCATCGCGAGCCGGCCCTGCACATCCACCCGCAGCGTTTCGCGTTCGATGCCGCACAGCCCTTCGCCGAGCAGCGACAGATGCCCCGCATCGCCCAGCGCCGCGAGCCGGCGCCGGTACGGGGTCACCGTCCACGCATGTCCCGTCATGTTCTCCAGTGACATCGCCTGCCTTCCTTTCCTGTCGACATGGTCGCCCGCGCGCTTGCCGCTGCGCGGGTGCCGGAATCACGATATGGCGAAACGTTCAGTCGAGCGGACTCTTCGGCCGTGGCAGGCCGATGTTCTCGCGCAACGTCGAACCCTCGTAGCGGGTGCGGAACAGACCGCGCCGCTGCAACTCCGGCACGACCATCGTGACGAAATCGTCATAGCCGTCCGGAACCGTGTAGAACACGACGATGAAGCCGTCGCACGCTTCCGTCATCAGCCACTCTTCCATCTGGTCGGCGATCTCGGTGGGCGTGCCGACCATTTCGCCGGTGCCGGATTCCGCTGCGCGCTTCGCGAGTTCGCGCACTGTCAGCCCTTCGCGACGCGCAAGCGCGGCCCATTCGCGCTGGTTGCCCTGCCCCTGCTCGGTCGCGGGCAACTCGGGCAACGGCTTGTCGGGATCGAACTTCGACGCGTCGACGCCAAGGCGAATGGACAGATTCGGGATGTTGCTGTCGACATGCACGAGGTCGTCCATGAAGCGCTTTTTCGCGAGCGCTTCCTCGCGGGTCCGACCGACGTACACCTGATTGGCCGGCAGGACCTTTACGTGATCCGGGTTGCGTCCCGCAGCCTTTGCGCGCGTTTTCACGTCCTTGTAAAAGCTGCGACCGGTCTCGATGCTGCGCGCGTTGCCGAACACGAGATCCGCGGTTTCGGCGGCCATCTGGCGCGCTTCCTCAGATGCGCCCGCGAGCGCGATCACCGGCCATCCCTGCACCGGCCGCGCGACGTTGAGCGGCCCCTTCACCGAGAAAAACTTGCCCTTGTGATTGAGCGGCCGGATCCGCTCGAGATCGGAGAACACCGCGGCCTCCTTGTCCATCACAAGCGCATGATCGGACCATCCATCCCACAGCCCGGTCACGACCTTGAAGAACTCGTCGGCGCGCTCGTAGCGTTCGGCATGACGCAACGCGGTCTCCAGCCCGAAATTGAGTGCCGCTTCCGGGTTGACGGTGGTAACGATATTCCAGCCCGCGCGGCCGTTGCTCAGATGATCCAGCGAAGCAAAGCGGCGCGCGAGCAGATACGGATCTTCGTAGCTGGTGGTGCCGGTCGCGATCAGCCCGATGTGTTCCGTGCAGGCGGCAATCGCCGACAGCATCACGAGTGGATCGTATGACGTGATCGTGCCGCTGCGTTTCAGCGCGTTGGGCGGCATCGGCATCACGGCGAGATGATCGGCCGTGAACACGGCATCGAAACAGGCGTGCTCGAGCTTCTGCGCCAGCGACTTGATGACGGGCCAGCTGAAGTTCGCATTCGTCGGCGCATTCGGGTGCCGCCACCACGCGGTATGCAGGCAGATCGGGCGCATGAATCCGCCCAGGCAGAGCTGTTTATTCATGGGATTTCCTTTCTTGCAAGCGAATGAGCGACGGAGTAAGCAAGCGAATAAGCGAGGCCATGAACGGGTGCGTTCCGGATCGAGGGTTCGGTATGAAGGCTCATGCGTCAGCGGGCAGCGCGGCGAAAGCGCGTGAAGCCGGCATCGAGATCGGCGAGCAGGTCGTCGACGTCTTCGAGCCCGATATGAAAACGCAGACATGGGCCGCCTGGCTGCCAGTGCGTCGCGCTTCGATAAGCCGCGCAGTCGAACGGGATGGCGAGGCTCTCGAAGCCGCCCCACGAATAGCCCATGCCGAAATACTTCAGGCCTTCGAGCAGGTCGGCCACCGCCTGCGCGGGCGCCGGCTGCAAGACGACCGAGAACAGTCCGGTGGCGCCCCGGAAGTCGCGCGACCACAGCGCGTGCCCCGGGTCCTGTTCGAGCGCCGGATGCCACACGCGCTGCACCTCCGGCCGCTGCGCGAGCCAGCGCGCAACGCGCAGCGCGTTCGCCTGATGCTGCCGCAGGCGCACCCCTAACGTGCGCAAGCCGCGCATCGCGAGGAACACGTCGTCGGGGCTCACGCACTGGCCGGTGTCGCGGTGATACTGCTCGAGCGCGGGCAACGCGCGCGGCGACGCGGACACCATGCCGATCATCACGTCCGAATGACCCGCGATGTATTTGGTGCCGGCCTGAACGACGAGATCGACGCCGTGCGCGATCGCATCGAAGAACAGCGGCGTCGCCCACGTGTTGTCCATCGCGACGAGCAGACCCTGGTCGTGTGCGCACGCCGTCAGGCGCGGAATGTCCTGCACTTCCATGCTCTGCGAGCCCGGCGCCTCCAGGTAGAGCAGCTTCGTCGACGGGCGGATCAGCGCCGTCAGCGCATCGTTCGAGATCAGCGGATCGAAGTAGGTCGTCTCGATGCCGAGCCGGCTCAGCACGGCATCGCAGAAGTGCCGCGCGGGCCGGTACACGGAATCGGTCATCAGCAGATGATCGCCGGCCGCGAGGCACGACGACAGCGCCGTCGACACCGCGGCAAGACCCGACGAACACAGCACCACGCCGGCACTGTGATCGAGCGCGCGCAGCGCGTCCTGAAACGCGACCGAGGTCGGCGTGCCACGTCGTCCGTAGATATACGGCTGGCGGTAGCCAAGCAGATCGTCGACGGTCGGCGCGAGCACCGTCGAGCCGCGATAGACCGGCGGATTGATGAAGCCGTGATAGCCGAACGGATCGCGTCCGCCGGTCACGAGCGTCGTGTCCTGCGCCTCGGTGTCGTGCGAAACCGCAGAAGAGGTCTGCATGGCTCAGTCCTTGACGATCCGCACCGCGCCGCGCGCGGCGCTCGTCGTCGTCGCCGCGTAGGCCTTCAGCGCAGTGGACACCCGCCGCTGCCGCGCGCCCGGCTTCCACGCCTGCGCGCCGCGCGCGTCCATCGCTGTGCGGCGGCGCTGCAGTTCGTCGTCGCTGATCGCGAGATGGACCGAACGGGCCGGGATGTCGATCACGATCGGGTCACCGTCTTCGATCAGCCCGATCGCGCCGCCCTCTGCCGCCTCGGGCGACACATGGCCGATCGACAGTCCCGACGATCCCCCGGAGAAGCGCCCGTCGGTGATCAGCGCGCACAGCTTGCCGAGCCCCTTCGACTTCAGATAGCTGGTCGGGTACAGCATCTCCTGCATGCCGGGTCCGCCGCGCGGTCCTTCGTAACGCACCACGACCACATCACCCGGTCCGACCGCCCCGCCGAGAATGCCTTCGACCGCCGTGTCCTGGCCTTCGAATACCCGCGCGGTGCCGGTGAACGTCAGCATCCCCGCGTCGACCCCGGCGGTCTTCACGATGCAGCCGTCGAGCGCGATGTTGCCGGACAGCACCGCGATGCCGCCGTCCCGCGAAAACGCATGCTCGACGTCGCGAATACAGCCGGCCTGCCGGTCGATATCGAGCGTGTCGTACTGGTTGTCCTGGCTGAATGCCTGCTGGGTCCGCACGCCGCCCGGCCCTGCGCGGTAGAAGCGCGTCACGGAATCGACCCGGTTGACCATCACGTCCCAGCGCGCCAGCGCATGTCCGACGCTCGGCGAATGAATCGTCGGCAGATCGGTGTGGATCAGTCCGCCTCGCGCAAGCTCCGCCATGATGCCGATCACGCCGCCGGCCCGATGCACGTCCTCCATGTGCACGTCGTGCACGGACGGCGCGACCTTGCACAGCACCGGCACGTTACGCGACAGCCGGTCGATGTCGCTCATCGTGAACGGCACCTCGCCCTCGTGGGCCGCGGCCAGCAGATGCAGCACCGTGTTGGTCGAACCGCCCATCGCGATGTCGAGCGTCATCGCATTTTCGAAGGCCTTGAAGCTCGCGATCGAACGCGGCAGCGCGCTCGCGTCGTCGTGCTCGTAGTAACGGCGCGCGAGTTCGACAATGGTGCGGCCCGCGTCGAGAAAGAGCCGCTTGCGTTCGACGTGGGTCGCGAGCACCGAGCCGTTGCCCGGCAATGCGAGGCCGAGCGCTTCGGTCAGGCAGTTCATCGAGTTCGCCGTGAACATGCCGGAGCAGGAGCCGCAGGTCGGACACGCGACCTCTTCGACCGCATGGACCTCCTCGTCCGATACGTCGTCGGCGGCCGCGACCACCATCGCGTCGATCAGATCGAAGGCGCGTCTTTTTCCCTTGAATACCATCTTGCCCGACTCCATCGGGCCACCCGATACGAACACGACCGGGATGTTCAGACGCAGCGCCGCCATCAACATGCCCGGCGTGATCTTGTCGCAGTTGGAGATGCACACCATCGCATCGACGCAGTGCGCGTTGATCATGTATTCGACACTATCGGCGATCAGGTCGCGCGACGGCAGGCTGTACAGCATGCCGTCGTGTCCCATCGCGATGCCGTCGTCCACGGCGATCGTGTTGAACTCCTTCGCGACCGCGCCGGCTTTCTCGATTTCCCGGGCCACCATCTGCCCCAGATCCTTCAGGTGGACGTGACCCGGCACGAACTGCGTGAACGAGTTGACCACCGCGATGATCGGTTTGTCGAAATCGGCGTCGGTCATGCCGGTGGCCCGCCACAAACTGCGGGCGCCCGCCATGTTGCGGCCCTGGGTGGAAGTGCGTGATCGATAGGTTGGCATCTGTGTCCCTGGATATTGCTGGTTTCAACGTAAAACAGCGCGCGGTAGACGCGCTCAATGTGGTTTCGACTGCGGCGCCTGCGACTCGACACTCCAGTCGTTATCGTTCTTCGCGAGCCCCGGCAGCACGAACGACAGGATCTTGCGGCGATCGAGTTCCGGCGACTGGCTCAACCGGTATTCGATCGCGGTCAGCTTCACCGCGATCGATCTGAGCGCCTGCGTCAGCCGTTCGTACCCGCCCTCGAAATAGAACTTGCCGCCGCGGCTCGCGACGACACCGTGCCGCGACAGATAGTGAAACAGCGCAACCGACGAGCGCGCGTCGTAGTTGTCCTTCGGCGGCGCCTGCAACGGATAGCGAATCAGCCGTTCGGCGAGAATGTATTGAATCGATGCGCGCAGCACCGGGTCCGTCGACTCCAGCCGCGACAGCGCGAGGATCGACAGGATGTCGACCCGCAGTTCCTCGGCACCGGCGCCATTGCGCGTGCTCTTTGCGTCGAGATGCTGCGGAATGGGCAGGAAGCCGACGCGGTGATGGTGCTCGTGCATGTGAACCCAGATCGCGCTCGCCTGCATCAGCAGATCGTCGTCCGCGTTCACGAGATCCGGGAACGCGGTGGGCGACCACGACGCCTCGATGGCCGGCCGCGTATGGTTTCTGAACCGGTCGACGAACTTGTCGATGAAGTAGTAGGCCTTGTGATACGCCTGCAGATCGGCCTGGATGAAGTTCTCGCCGAACACCGCGACGGCGAGCGGATTCCTGAAGCCGTCGGTGCAGGTCCGGACCTGCACGGGGAGCGCGTTACCGTCGGGCGCGATCGACAGCACGCTCGGCGGAATCGGCACCGGCACGACGGCGGCCGCTTCGAGAAACGCTTCCGCGTTGTACGGCACGTCGAAGAATCCGAGGATGAACCCCGGGTCGACCGAGTAAGTCAGATCCAGCAGCCGGCCCGATGCGAGCACGCGATTTTCAAGCGTGACCAGCAGTGCCCGCACATGCGGGTTGTCCGAGTACACGCTGAGATGGGCGCGCGCGCAGCGTTCAATACGCGCGACGTCGGAACGGAATCCGCCCGCCAGGATTTCATGGCGACATCGGTTCGTGGCCTGTACGATTTCCGGTTTCATGTCGTTGTCCCTCGATGATTGACGGCACGTTCGCGCAGCGCGCTACACGTGCCTGAAGCCGCGATCCAGATAGACGAGACTGTTCCCGTCGCGCGCCGCGCCGTGCATCGCCAGCACTTCGCCGACGAGCAGCTGATGCGTCGCCGCGTGCATCGTCGAGACGAGCCGGCAGTCGAATGCCGCGTGCGCCGTCGCGAGAACCGGCGAACGCGTGACCAGCTCGCCCCACTCGCCCACGCTGAAGCGGTCGTCGCGCTGCAATGTCGTGCGGCCGGCGAACACGTCTGCGAGAAACTGGTCGTCGGCGCCGAGCGTATTCACGCAGAACACCTCGTTCGCGAGCAGCCGCTGCGCCGACACGCTCGTGCGGTTCAGCGACACCAGCACCGTCGGCGGTTCGTCGGAGACCGACAGCACCGCAGTTGCGGTCAGGCCGCAGCGCCCCGCCGCGCCATCGCTGGTCAGGATGTGAACGGCCGCGGGAACGCGGCTCATCGTGTCGCGAAACTGCTCCCGCAACAGCCCCGCCAGCGCGTCGGGGCACAGCGCGATGTCGTTGTGCATGATCTGCATCCTTTTCATGAACGTGTCGAAGGCATCCGCGAACGGCGCCTCACCGGTTCACCAGCGCCTTCGGTAACGACAGCGCGAGCAGACCGCCCAGCGCCATAAACGCGGCGAGCACGTACATGCCCGCGCTGTTCGACGCGGTGATCTGGCGCAGCAGCCCCACCAGGTACGGTCCGAGAAAACCCGCGAGGTTGCCGATCGAATTGATCATCGCGATCCCGGCCGCCGCCGCCGCGCCGCCGAGAAATGCGGTGGGCAGACTCCAGAACAACGGGATGGCCGTGAGAATGCCCATCGTCGCGAGCGTCAGCGCGGCGATCGCGAGCGCGGTTTCGTGCGCCCATGCAACAGACAGCACGAAGCCCACGGTACCCATCGCCGCCGGCAGCGCCAGATGCCAGCGACGCTCACCGCGCCGGTCGGAACTGCGCGCGATGACCATCATCGCCACGACCGCCGCGGCATAGGGCACCGCCGACAGCAGGCCGATCGTGAACGGATCGGCGACGCCCGTCGTCTTGATCAGCGTCGGCAGCCAGAAGCCGACGCCGTACAGTCCGACGACGAACGAGAAATAGATGAGACACATCAACCAGACTCGCGGACTCGTCATCACCGCACCGAACGACAGATGCGCCTTGCCGGCTTCCTCGTTGCGGATGTTGCGTTCGAGCAGGTTGCGTTCGTCGGCGCTCAGCCACTTCGCCTGCGAGATGCGGTCGTCGAGCGCGACATACACCAGCAGACCGGCGAGCACGGACGGCAACCCCTCGATCAGATACAGCCATTGCCAGCCGTGCCAGCCGTTGACGCCGTCGAAGGTCTTCAGCACATAGCCGGACACCGGACCGCCGATCACACCCGACAACGCGACAGCCGTCATGAACACGGTCGTCATGCGGCCGCGCCGGTGGGCCGGATACCAGTACGTGAGGTAGAGGATCACGCCGGGAAAGAACCCGGCTTCCGCGACGCCGAGCAGGAAACGCATCAAATAGAACATCGTCGGGCTCGTGATGAACATCATCGCCGCGGACACGATGCCCCACGTGATCATGATCCGCGCGATCCAGACTCGCGCGCCGACGCGATGCAGGATCATGTTGCTCGGCACCTCGAAGATGAAATAGCCGAGGAAGAAAATGCCGGCGCCGAGGCCATAGGCCGCATCCGACAACCCGAGGTCGGCCGCCATCTGCAGCTTCGCGAAACCGACGTTGACGCGGTCCAGATACGAAACCAGATAGCAGACGAGCAGCAGCGGCGTGAGCCGCCACGACACCTTGCGGTAGACGTTCTCCTCGAACGCCTGCGACACGCCCGAAAGCGCGGATACGACTGTCTCCATGGTGCGTCTCCATTTGATTTATTGTTCCCGCGATACGCGGGAATTTCTCCGGCCCACACTCTGGGGTGCAATGAGCCGGGGCTGCGCGGACACAGCCGGCAGCAGGTTCAGTTTGCGAAAACAGGCGTAACGGCTTTAGCCGGCCGAAAATCGCAATCTGCGCAATCTGCGAAGGCGTTACATATCGGGTATAAATCGGCGAATTGAATGGATTCGCACCATTTCATCTTTTTTATTGATCTTTTCTCGCGGAACGCGATAACCGGAACGAAATGAAGCAATTCTTTCCCGAGCAGTATCGAACTTTTTCATTGCGATAATCTCCTGATCTCTGACCCGTGTACGGGCAGATATCGATGCCTGATGTTTTTTGGAATCATGGACACACTGCGGGAGCGAACGCTCTTGTGGAGCGATTCCCGCATACTGCAACTCACTACGACGTCGAAGCGATCCCGACTACGCCTGCTACTCTTCTTCCAGCATCCGTTCGCGCAGCATGTGCATCTGCGCGAGCGTCCCGATACGGTAGGACTCGGACACGCCGGCATCGACGAGCCCGCGCTCCAGCAACTCACGGTAACGCGCGCTCGGGGCCGCCTCGTAAGACAGCGTGACCACGCCGCGATACGTGAGCGCGGCGATGCGCGTGACGACGCGTGCACCGTGCCCGATCTGCACGTCGACGAGGCAGCGCGCATAGCGGCCGGCGCTCACGCCCTCGCGAACGTCGAGTGCCTCCAGCAAACCCAGCGGCAACTCGTACAGTGCGCCCTCGACGCACGCCTGCACGGCCGGTTCGATATTCGCGCAGCAGACCGGTTCGCGCACCGACGCGTAGTTAAAGGCCAGCCGGTAACCGTCGAGCGTTGCCGCGCCCGCAAAGTACGGTGCGACATCGCAGCCGAGCGACGTCGCGAGACTCGCCTGATTCATGCAGGATCCGTACGCGAAATAGCCGAACCGGTCGTTGCGCACCGCGTCGCCCAGGTTCATCGACCGGCACGCCGCATCGGACAGGATCGAAGCGGGATGTTGAACGCGCGTCATCGGCTTATCCGGCGACGGGCACGCCGCCCAGCACGTAGTGGTCGTAGATCGATGAAATCGACCTGATCGAATCAAGCACGAAATCGCCGATCGGAATCTCGATCTTCAACGTTCGCTCGATGAAGATCACGAACTGCACGAGCGCCAGGGAATCGAGCAGACTGGCCTCGAGCAGGTCGGTATCGGCCGTCACGCCGACCGGCGCCGCCGGATCGACCCCTGCGAGAAAACCCTTCACCTCGTCGCTCAAACCGTCAAGACTCATCATCCTCGCCATGATCTCGCTCCCGGCATCCGCCTGAATGTCTTTTATTCGACCGGTACCACGCACGACTCTGTCTCAATAACCAGGAGACAGGAGTTGTCATTCATTACGACAGCAATTCGCTTCTTTAAATTTTCATTACAGTTTGAATAATTTCGATAAGCACGGATCAATTCATTCGCGATAAAACAAGGTACACGTCTCACAAATTTTTATCAACGGTATTCAGAGAATTCTGGCCTTTGACTTTATATCCGCTGTCGTGCACCATTCGGATCACTAACTTTTCATCGACTATAAAAAATACCCGGAAATATCTACAGGAGACGCGCGTCAACATGGCTACCCTCAAGCTCTTCTACTGCCCCGGTCATCTGTCCTTCGCGCCGCATGTGATCCTGAACGAACTGGGTGCCTCCTTCGAACTCGTCCATGTATCGATCAGGGACGGCGCGACTCAGACCGCCGAATTCAAACGTCTCAATCCGAAGGGCAAACTGCCTGTTCTTCACACCGGCCCGGACGTGCTCACGGAATCCTCCGCCATCCTGCTGTACCTCGCGCTGAGCCGGCCCGAGCGCGCGTTACTGCCCGACTCGCCGATGGGTATCGCACGCGCGGTCGAGTGGATGAACTGGCTGGCTGCCGTGCTGGCCGGCACGGTCGGCCCGAACTTCCATCCCTCCCGCTTCACGAACGACCCGAACGCACACGACAGCATCCGGCAAAAGGGCCGCGAAAGCATCCTGCCCGTCTACACCCAGATCGACGACCGTCTCAGCCACGGTGACTGGGCGCTCGGCGAGCACTACTCCATCGTCGACCCGATGCTGCTGATCTTCTTCAAGTGGGGAAACATGCTGAAGCTGAACATGCAGCAATTCGAACACTGGAGCGCGCACGTGGAACGCATGCTGCAACGTCCCGCCGTTCAGGCCGCCCTGCAAACCGAAAACATTTCCGTCTGGGAGTGACGCAGCATTGCACGTCGCGTGTCGCACATCGCGTCCGGGCCGGAATCCGTCACGACCTGGGCCTCCCTGCTTTACTGCCTATCCATTCGCCGCCGGAACAACCATCTGGCGCGCTCGCCGCTCGCGTATCGCAAACGATCCGATGCAGCCGGTCAACACCACCGCGACCGCCGACAGCAGCATGCCGAAGTACTGATAGGCCGTGGACATCTGCATCGATTTCACGAGGATGCCGAAGACCGCAACGCCGAATGCGCCGGATATCTGCCGGAAGAAATTGACGACGGCCGAGATCATGCCGCCGCGCTCCGGTCCGATCGACTGCATCGCGATCGCGGTGATCATCGGCGGCACGAAGCCGATGCCGAACGTGGTGAGCGCGAAGGCCGGCAACATCAGCCGGTAATCGAATCGCAACGCGGGCACCGCCAGATAGAACATGCCCGGGATCATCAGCGCAAAGCCGACCGCGATCGCGCGCTCCGGACCGTAGGTTCTGCTGATCCTGCCGCTCAACATCGTCGCCACGATCAGCGGCAGCGTGATCGGAATGAACGACAAACCTGCATCGAGGATCGACATCTTCAGGTAGTAGCGGAAATACAGACTCGCGAAGAACACGATGCCGAAATACGCGAAGTTGACGAGCACGCCGTAAGTCAGTGCCTTCTGCAAGCCGATGTTGCGGAAAATCTCGAGTGGAATGGCCGGGTATTTGTGCCGCCGCTCGACTCGAACGAACAGCCATAGCCCGCCTGCCGCGGCAACGAGCAACGCGACGCGAACCGTCGGCGTGAGGTCGGAGTAGTTGATGATCAGCAGCAGCAGCGCGCTCGCGAATGCGAGAAGAATGCCCTGACCGAGCCAGTCCTGCGGCCGCGCCTGGCGCAGCGGTGTGCGAGGGACATACCGAAGCGTCAGCAGCACACCAAGCGCGCACACCGGCAGGTTGATGAAGAAGATGTAGCGCCAGCTGGCAATGGCGTTGATGAGACCGCCGAAGATCGGACCGCACGTGAGTGCTGCGCCGCCGAACGCGATCCAGATCGACACGAGGCTGACGCGCAGACGCGCGTTGTCTGCGAACGCCCAGTTGATCGCGGCAAGCGAGTTCGGCACGATGATCGCCGCACCGATGCCCTGCAGAAAACGGGCGGCAAGCAGCGCGGACACCGACGGCGCGAACCCGCACGAGAGCGATCCAAGCGCGAACACGCCATAGCCGGCCAGCAGGAATTTGCGGCTGCCGAAGCGATCGCCCAGCACCCCTGCCGACAGCAACGCGACCGAGAACGACAGCGTGTAGAGGTTGACGATCCATTGCAGCGCGGCCACGTCGATACGGTAGTAATCGCGTATCGCGGGCAGGCTTAGATTGACGATCGAGACGTCGAGCTGGACCACGAAATAGCCGAGCGACGTCGCCGCCATGAACAGCACGAGTTGCCACGCGCTCATGCGGCTCACCACCTGGATCGGATGTGTCAGGACGGGCGATTCAGTCATTTCGTGCAGTCGGGTCCGGGTAAAGGAGGCCTCGTTCGGAGCAGCGACGTCGGCCGCGAGCGAGTGTGTCGCGTCTGTCGGAGCAGCGAATGCGAGAACAATGCGACGACCCTGACGAGACGTCAAATATATTTTTCCCGCCTAATTGAGTCGTAAAAGATATCAGTGACTTTTGTGCGAAATTCGCCTGCGACGCATCGATGTCACGCAGAGGCTATTGCGGTGCGGTGTACGGAATGCCCGGTCTCGTGCCGAAGACCGCGTTGCAGAGGTCGTGGAACGCGCGCTTTTTCAGGCGTGGAAGGTGCGACGGGAGGAGTGAAAACATTTGGACTTCTGAATGAAGCTCGAAGCGTCGTGAGTGGCGCGAACCATAGCGGCAGGAGGCTGCTATCCGACCGGACAGCAGCCTCGAACAAACAACGCGTAAGGAGTGCGCGTGTCGCGCGCGCACCGTCTACCTGTACCGCACGGCTGCATTGCGCAACCGCGGCGGTTCGTTCGGAACGACGCGCCTAAAGAAACCGGCTCACATCCGTATGAAACCGCACGGCCAACGCCTTCGCGACATTCTTGCTGATCGCGCGACGCCCCGCGAGAATATCGCTGATCACAGTCGGCGAAGCGATATCGGATAGATCCTTTTGTCGCAGCTTGTGTGTCTGCAGCAGGTAGCGCAGCACGTCGCGCGGCGATGCGTCCGGCAGCGGCAACTGCCCGGCCTGCTTCGCCTCCCACGCGGCGATCAGCATCGTCGCGATCTCGAGCAGATCGGCGAGCGGCGCAGGTGCGTCGCCGTGCAGATGCGCGGTCAGATCCTTCGCGAACTGCTTGAGCGTCTCGTAGCCTTTTTCGCTGCGAACCGGCGTCAACGGTACCTGGTCCTGCAACGCAGTCCAGGCCTCGGCGATGGCGGGAAACGATCCCGCGATGCGATCGGCGTTCATGTTTTCTGGCTCTTCCTCTTGCTCGCGCCGTGCGCCGTCCGCGTGAAGCTCGTGGACGAACGACGGCTGTCTGTTGGTATCGATCGAAAAATCGGCGGGTTGTATCACGCTCATTTGCTTTACCTTCCCCACATGCTGCTTTGCGCGGAATCGCGCGGCCACGCGGGATCGAGCGCCTGCACCGGACGGCGCCCGCGTGCGCCGGCGGCCGCCACGGCGCGCGTGACCTCGACCATGAACGCACGACGGAACGTCGCGGCCGAAAACCGCTCCGCGTTCGCACGACACACCGCAGGCAGAATCGCGTCGCGATGACGCTCGAAGCGATCCACCGCTTCGAGCAACGACGACACGCTCTGCTGTCCGAAATGCACGCCGGTCGGTTGCGGTTCGCCTAACGGCACCACTGTTTCGAGCGCCCCGCCCTTGCCGTACGCGATCACCGGCGTCCCGCACGCCTGCGCTTCGACGACCGCAATGCCGAAATCCTCCTCGGCTGCGAACACGAACGCCTTCGCGCGCTGCATGTGATCCTTCAGCACGGCGAACGATTGATAACCGAGGATCTCCACGTTCGGCCCCGCCTTCTCGCGGATCTTCTGCATCTCCGGACCATCGCCGATCACGACGAGCCTGCGCTGCGGCAGCGCGGTGAACGCTTCGACGATCAGGTCCATCCGTTTGTACGGCACCATCCGTGACGCGGTCAGATAGAAATCGTCTTTCTGCTCGCAGACGTCGAAGCTCTGCACGTCGACCGGCGGTGCGATCACGGATGCTTCGCGTCGATAGGTTTTCAGCATCCGGCGCGCGACGAAATGCGAATTCGCGATCAGGCAGTCGACCCCGTTCGCTGAACGCGCGTCCCAACCACGCAGGTAATGCAGTAACACGCGCGTTGCCCACGAGCGCGGACCGCGCGTCAAATGTGCTTCGCGCAGATACTGATGCTGCAGGTCCCACGCGTAGCGCATCGGCGAGTGCACGTAGCTCACGTGAATCTGGTCGGGGCCGACCAGCACGCCCTTCGCAACCGCATATGAACTCGTGACGATCAGGTCGTAGCCCGACAGATCGAACTGCTCGACCGCGAGCGGCATCAACGGCAGATACGCGCGATAGCGTTTGCGCGCGAACGGCAGGCGTTGAATGAACGACGTCGTCACGGACTTGCCGCGGACCGGCGCGCGGTCCTCGAGAAAATCGACGAGGCTGAACAGATCGGCATCGGGAAAGCACTGGACGATCTGCTCCAGTACTTTCTCCGCACCGCCGGGCGCCACGAGCCAGTCGTGAACGATCGCCACTTTCATGATCTCTGCTACCTGTAAAAAGGCGCATGGACGTCCCCATCGCCACGCAGTCGAGTGTACGGGCCGTGTCTCGCGCCGTGCGTGCGCACGGCCACACTGCGCACGCGACAGTGCGCGAATAATGGAATCTCCCGGTCTTTGTCTCGATATCTTCCGGCAGCGGTCCATATCTCGATATTCCTTCGGCCTGTCTCGTAATTCGCGTGTGGTCCGCGACGCGTGACGACATCCGCTAACGCCCTGTCCTGCACGACGATGAACGCTCCTCCCAATCTCGCTTCTTCGCTCCCCCTCGCCGCCGCCGATCCGCTCGACAGCGCGGCCGCCGCACACGCCTCGAAGGAAGTCCCGTTGGGGGATGCACCCTCCGTGCTGTTCGTCGATCAAAGCGGTCAACTGGGTGGCGCCGAATTCGCGCTGCTGCCGCTCGCCGGGCTGTGCGCGTCGCGCGGTGAAGTGGTGTTGCTGTCGGACGGTCCGTTCCGTGCGCGGCTCGAAGCGCTCGGCGTGCGTGTGCGCGTGATCGGCGATGCGCGCGTGTCGGGGATCGGACGGCAATCGCTGCGCTTCGGCTGGCTACGCGCGCTGCCCGCGATCGTGCGTCAGGTGTGTGCGCTCGCGCGTGAAGCAAAACGTTTCGACGTGCTGTTTCTGAACACGCAGAAGGCGCTCGTGCTCGGTGCGCTCGGCAAGCCGTTGCATCGTCGGCCGGTGATCTGGTATCTGCACGACATCATGTCGCCGGAACATTTCGGCACCGCGCAGCGCGTGATCGTCCGATGGCTCGTGCGTCATGCGGTCGATCACGTGGTCGCGAATTCGCAGGCGTCCGCGCAATCGCTCGCGACGCTGACGGGTCGCGCATCCGACATGCCGCCGGTCGTGCACAACGGCATCGACACGCACGCATTCGACACCCCCGCCATCGATCATCCCGACGACGTCGTTGCATTGCGTCGTCGTCTCGGCCTGCCGGAACACGCGTGGCTCGCGGGACTATTCGGGCGCCTCGCGCCGTGGAAAGGTCAGCATGTCGCAATCGATGCACTCGCGCGCCTGCCCGACGTGCATCTGGTGCTGGTCGGCGCGGCGCTGTTCGGCGAGGATGTGTACGCTCGGCAGTTGCACGATCGGGCCGAACGACTCGGCGTCGCGGAGCGCGTGCATTTCGCGGGCTTTCAGGACGACATGCCCGCGTGGATGAAAGCGATGGACGTGGTGCTGCATACGTCGACGGATGCGGAGCCGTTCGGGCGTGTGATCGTCGAGGGGATGGCGGCTGGGCGTCCGGTGATCGCGACGGCCGCGGGCGGCGTGACCGAGATCGTGCGGCACGGGCATAACGGCTGGCTCGTCGAGCCGGGTAACGATGTCGTGCTCGCGGATGCGATACGGACGCTGCACACTTCGCCGGTGGTCGCGCGGCAGCTGGCACAACAGGGGCTCGTCGATGCGCGGCGCGATTTCTCGCTCGATGGCTTTTTGCGGCGAATGACGCAGGTCATTGCCGATATCGGGCGATAAGCCGCGTTGCGCGACCGCTGATCGGGATTCGCCCGTATCAGCGCGTGAACGGCGACGTGAGCATGTGACGACAGCAGCGGTCGGTGGATATCGGCGGTTCGTGCGCGTGCATTGACGGCGGGAACATTGCCCGTCATCGAGCGCTTGCGCCTTCACACGGACCCGAGACGGTCATTGCGAGTCACACCCCGGATCGATCGCTCTCTACTGCGATGACGTTTCTTCTCGTGACGATACGCACGGGGCGCGTCAGCTTCCGGTTGATGTCAGGAATGAGCGATGCCGGCAGTGCAAAGGGGCCGGCCGTCCTCAAATCGGCCACATGCATCAAGTACCGGCCAGCGATGTTGAACTGCACGAACGCCTCGATGTGCGGGTTGTCGCGCATGGCGATCTGCATCGCGTCTGCGTCCAGCACATACGATGGGGAAACGATAAATACGCTACCGTCGACTGGAGGGAGCGCGCGATTTCCGGCGTGAACGATCCATTCGAGGCCTGCTTTCGTCACCGCTCCGCGAAGAGACATGCCGAACATCACGCCGTCCCCATCGGCGTTGTGTTTGAGCCACCAGTCGTTCTGCCAGTCTTCATACCCCATCAGCGTGCCTTCGAGGCGTTCGTAGTGCTCGTTCCACCCACCCGAAGCGCCAGCGCAGTGCGACACCAGTTTCAGGGCTGCAATACGCCACTCTTCACCCGTCGGCGTGTACAACGCACTGATCATACGATCGCCCTGCGGGGAAGCGCCGACATCTTCTTCTTCGACGTACAGCAGACCTTCCGCGACGTAGTGATCGTAGCGAGCTTTCAGTTCCCACGAGTCGTGCATATCTCCGAAAAACATCTTCGCGAGTTTTTTCCGGCCTTGCAGCAGCAGCGGCAACTCATAACCCGAGTGGAACAAATAGGGAGTCTGATGCCATTTTCTGCTGTCTCTGTGTAGCGTGACCAGGCGCTGTTCGCTATCGAACGGTATGTTGAACGCGTTGCAAAGCGACGTGACTTCGTCGGGGTCTAATGTGTAGATCCCGTCGAAACCGGGATTGTCGGCTTCATCGATCGACAGAATGCGCCAGAGCTCAGCCAGGTCATTCGTTTCAAACCGTGCGCCGACGCACGGATACAGCAGATCGGCGTCGATCGCATACAGCACGAATGCGAAATTTGTCTCTGGGGTTTTCATTTTCTGTCGGTCCTGACTGGAAGCCGGTCGATCGCCATGTATCGGTATTCGAATATCCGCAGCCCGGAACGTAACGCCAAACCGGGCTTCAGGGAGCTCCCTCTTTGTGTAGTTCGTCCGGCTTGTCGTCGGAAGCGCTGCTTCGTCTGTCGGGTGGCCTTCAGGTCTCGACTTCTGCATGCTGCACTGCGAGCTATAGCCCCACGCAAACACACACCCGAGTTAGTTCATAAAAGTTCATTAAAGCGCAATGCATAACCGCCGATATTAGAAGAGCAATTAAACCGACCGGCCATAAAACATGAAAAAGAACGCGCAGGGATTTGCTCAATTCGTTTCTCCCCGTAAACGGCCTGGCGCCGGACCGCTCAGGCTCTCCTGTCTGACACTGGCCGCGTTGAGCGCATTCGCGCACCCCGCCCTCGCCGCAAATTTCATGGTGGCCAGTAACGCGGACCTTATCGCTGCGATCAACGCCGCCAATGCGTCGAGCGACGCGAGTTCGACCATTACGTTGACGCAGAGCTTTCAGGTCGCCCCCGGCAACGTACCGACCCCGACGAAGGCCCTCACGATCGACACGCAGGGCTTCACGCTGACGGGCAACCCGAACATCAACTGGTCGAATCCGGCATCGGGTGCCCCGACCCTGACCCTGCTGGGAACCTTTACAGGTACTAATGCCGTGGGTACTGGCGGAAGCCTGTCGGTGTTCAACGGCTCGGTCATCAATGACGGTTCGATCAAGGGATTCTCAAGCGGCGCCACTGGCACGGCACAACACGGCGTGCAGTTGTCCGGGACGGCGACATTCGTGAACAACGGTTCGATCGTCGGTGGAGATGCACCCTCCATTGGCACGGCGGGAATCGGCGTCAACACGTCGATCACCGGGGGACTGGTCACGCTGACCAACAACGGGACGATCCAGGGCGGCAGTACCAGCGGCAGAGGCGGAGCGTTCGGCGTGGTTCTGGGAACGCCTACAAACGGGACGCTGACCAACACCGGCACGATTCGCGGCGGCTCCGATCTGATCGGCACAAAGGCGGGCGGCGCGGCTGTCGAAACCCGGAAGACGGGACCCGCGGGCATCATTTCCATCGTCAATTCAGGCACGCTGATCGGCGGCAACGACGCCGTCGCGATCTTCGGGCTCGGAGCAATCAACCTGATCAACAGCGGCACGATCCAGGCCGGCAGCGGCCAGACCGACGCGATCAATTTTTTTGCGGGGAGCACGGGTCGGCTTGTGCTCGAACTCGACGCCGGATCGGTCATCAACGGCAACGTCGTGGCAAGTGCCGCAGCGGCAAACAACGCGTTCCGTCTGGGCGGCAGCACAAACGCGTCCTTCGACACATCGTCGATCGGCAGCACCGCGCAGTACCAGAACTTCAACACTTTCGAGAAAATCGGCACGAGCACGTGGACGCTGACTGGCACGACCACCGCCGTCACGCCGTGGACGTTGACCGACGGCATCCTGCAGATTTCCAGCGACGGCAATCTCGGCGACGCGTCCGGCGGACTCACGTTCAACGGCGGCACGCTCGAAAACACCGCGAGTCTCGCGAGCGCGCGAAGCGTCGCGATGACGGCAAACGGCACGCTGCTCACCGACGCCGGCACGACGTTGACGCTGAACGGCGTGCTGTCGGGTGCCGGTGCGCTAGCCAAGGACGGCGCCGGTACGCTCGTGCTGAACGCAGCGAACACGTACGCGGGCGGCACGACGGTCGATGCCGGCACGCTGGTCGTCGGCGACGCGACTCATAACGTCGCGACGCTCGGCGCAGGCCTCACCACGGTCGCTGCCGGTGCGACGCTGGGCGGTTATGGCTCGGTGTCCGGTGCGGTGAACAACAACGGCACGATCTCGGCGGCGAATGCGCTCGCATCGCTCGCGGCGGGCGCCGCCGGGACGCTGCGCATCGGCGGCGATCTGAACAACGCGGGCGTCGTCAATCTCGCCGCTGCTTCGGGACAAACCGGCAACGTGCTGAACGTCGCCGGCAACTACACGGGTACGAACGGCCAGGTCGTGCTGAACACCGTGCTCAACGAAGGCGGCAGCGCGACGCAAAGCGATCGTCTCGTGATCGGCGGCAATGCGAGCGGCAGCACGTTGCTGCAACTGAACCGTTCGGGCTCGGGTACGGCGACCACCGGCAACGGCATCCAGCTGGTGCAGGTCGGCGGCACGTCGGCCGCGAACAGCTTCCATCTGGCCGCGCCGATTCAGGCCGGCGCGTATCAGTATCTGCTGTATCAAGGCGGCCCGACCGACGCGAACAGCTGGTACCTGCGATCGCAGTTCGACCCGGTCACGGCGACCGATTCATCGGGAACCGGCGGGACCGGTACAGCGCCGTCCGGCACGACCGGCAATGCTGCTTCGGGGGCGGCCTCGCAGATCGCCTATCGTCCAGGGGTGGCCGGCTACGCTGTCACGCCGCTGCTCGTCACCGACTATGGCTTCACGATGCTGGGTCGTCTGCAGGAACGTGTCGGCGATCAGGCGAGCGTCGAAGCCGCGAACCAGTCCGCAAGCAAAAACGGCGTGTGGGGGCGCATCGGCGGACAGAATCTGCAAGCCGATGCAGGCAACCGCTTCTCCGCCGACGAGCACACGTTCTTCGCGCAGTTCGGCAAGGACTGGACCGTCGCGCGCGGCACGAACGGTGGCAGCACACATACCGGCGCAACGCTCAGTTTCGGCTCGACGTCCGCATCGTTTGCCGACAGCGCGCGCGGCGTCACCGGGCAACTGTCGGACACGACCGGCACGGTCGAAACGCAGGCGCAATCGGTCGGCGGCTACTGGACGAAGTACCTGCCCGACGGCACCTACTTCGACACCGTCGGCCAGTTGACGCACTATCAAAACCAGTACGGCGACGTGTACGGCGGCAACGGCCGGCAGAACGGATTCGGCGCGGGTGTATCCGGCGAAGCGGGCAAGCCGTTCTCGCTCGGTGTGGGCGGCATCGCGATCGAACCGCAGGCGCAACTGCTCTATCAGTACATCCACTTGAATCACTTCAGCGACGGCATCTCGGACATCGGCACGAACACCACCAACGCGCTGCGCGGCCGGCTCGGCTTCCGGCTGTTCCGGGCCAATCTCGACAACGATGCGAAGAATTCGACGTTGACGCCGTATCTGACCGCCGACGTGCTGCACGATTTTTTCTCGCCGGGGCAAACCAGCGTCGGTGGCGCGACGTTGGACAACCAGCTCGGTAAAACCTGGTACGACGTGGGTGTGGGCTTGACGGGCAGCTTTGGGAAAAGCTCGTCGGTGTATGCGAACGTCACGTACGCGCACAGCATCAGCGGCGACTATCGACGCAACGTGTTCGGGCAGGCGGGGTATCGGTTTAGCTGGTAGCGTCCGTGCGGCGTGACTGGGCCGTTGTCGTTGCTCATCGTCACTGACGGATGCCGCTCGATGGTGGCTGCATCCGTCACAACCGCCGCTTCATCAAACCCGAATGAGCGGTGTGCGTCACCGGTAGAAGCAGCAACGCAACGCCTATAATCGTCGCAGACCAACCTGCGGCGAACACAATAATGAATCGGCGTACATGGACAGGCTTAAAGACTGCGAGCGTCCTCGCGGCAATGGCAAGCGCAGTTCTCATCGCGGGATGCGCTGACGGCGACGCATGGCAAGCGGGCCCGTCGCCGGAAGAAGTCGCGCAAACGTGCCTCGCTCAACTCGGCACCCCCGCCCCGTCACTCGATCGACTCGACCACCCGCAGTGGTCGCGCTACGTGGGATGCACGCTCGGCCGCAATATACGCACCCGACAAGGCGAAATCGAAGGTTATCCGGAGTCGATCGTCACGGTGCGCTTTGCGCCGGACGGCGCGTTCGTGTCGGCGAGTCTGCTACAGAGCAGCGGCAACGCCGCATGGGACAAAGCCACCGAGCGCGCGATCGCCGCCGCTTCGCCGTTGCCGCATGCGCCGGTCGGCAAACCGGTGACACGCATCGATCTGCACTTCCGGCCGCACATTCCGGTGGGTCTGTCGGGCCAGAGCAACTGGTCCGTCCGCCATTGCACGACGGTCGGCACCGCGAAGACCTGCGAATGAGATTGAAATGCGCGGCCCTGAATCACGGGCCGTCATGCGGTAAACCGCTTACTTGCCGTACTCGATAGTCTCGACGCCCTGCTCCGCGCCGATCAGGCACAGGTTCGCGCCACGCGCCGCGAACAGCCCCACGGTCACGACACCGGGCCAGCTGTTGATCTGCGCTTCGAGCGCGCGCGGATCGTCGATCCGCAGACCCTTCACGTCGATGATCTCGTTGCCGTTGTCGGTGATGAACGGCGTGCCGTCCTTCGTCACGCGCACCACCGGCACGCCACCGAGCGCCGCGATGCGTCGACCGATCGCGGTGCGCGCCATCGGCACGACCTCGACGGGCAGCGGGAACTGACCGAGCACAGCGACGCGCTTCGACGCGTCCGCGATGCAGACGAACACGTCCGACACCGACGCAACGATTTTCTCGCGCGTGAGCGCCCCGCCGCCGCCCTTGATCATCGCGCCGCTCGCATCGATCTCGTCGGCACCGTCGACGTACACCGTCAGCGTGTCGATCTCGTTCAGATCGAACACCTTGAAGCCGTGCGATTCCAGACGCGCAGTCGTCGCGACCGAGCTCGACACCGCGCCGCGATAGCGTGACCGGCTCGCGGCGATCGCATCGATGAAACAGTTCGCGGTCGAGCCGGTGCCGACACCGATCACGGCGCCTTCGGGCACGTGCGCGTTCACGTAGTCGGCAGCGGCGCGGCCGACCAGTTGCTTGAGTTCGTCTTGAGTCATGGGAGGAGGAGCAGGAGGCGGAAAAGCTGGAGTTTACCGGAGTCGCGCGGTCTTCGACTCACGGTCCGCGCTGTGCATCCGGCGCCACCGTTGCTGAGGATGCAGCGGTCGGCATGTACTTGTCGAGCAACGCCTGCGCGATCGCATCGGTTTCGGCATCGGCGTGGCCGCTGTAGTCGGCGGGACGGAAATGCATCTGGAACGCCGCGAACACGCGTCGCGTGCGTTCGTCGAGCACGCCGTCGGTCGCGACGTCGTAGCCATAGCGCGCGAGTTTTTGCTGTAGCGACTGCACGTCGACGGGCGCGTGCGGATCACGCCCGGCCAGATCGTGCTCGACCGTCGCCGCGTCGGGCCACGCGCCGACGCCCGCGTCGTAAAGCTGCTTCCACGGAAACAGCGGACCCGGATCGATCTTGCGCTGCGGCGCGATGTCGCTATGACCGACGACACGCGTCGGCGCGATCGCATAGCGTGTGACGATGTCCTTCGACAGACGGATCAGCGCGTCGACCTGCGCCGGCGGGTATGGCTGCCAGCCGCGACCTTGCGGGGTATCGATCGGCCCGAGGTTGACGTTCTCGATGCCGATCGATGCCGCGTTCAGCTCGGTTGTGCCTTGCCACGAACTCGTGCCCGCATGCCACGCGCGCTGCGACTCGGGCACCAGTTGCCACACGACTGGCTCGCCGTTCCGGATCTGCGGCGCGTCGGGCACGACGTAGTGCGCGCTGACGCCTTCGGTGGTCAGCACCTGGATCGAGCGGCGTTCGTCAATTTCGGTGTAGTGCATCACGAGAAAGCGCACGCGCGAATCGACGTTCTGAGCGTGGTAGCGCGTATCGGCGACGTAGGTGCCGCGATCGATCGATGTGGAGGTCGAGCAGGCGGCGAGCAGCAGCGCCAGAAACGCGAATACGAGACGTACCCGCGCCAGGCTCGGCGTCAGCGCAAACATGGTCCGCGTTACGCCTTGACCTTCACCGACCGCTGCCGCACCGCCTCGAACAGACACACGCCCGACGCCACCGACACGTTCAAACTCTCGACCGTCCCCGCCATCGGAATCTGCATCACCTCGTCGCAGGTTTCGCGGGTGAGGCGGCGCATGCCCTCGCCTTCGGCGCCCATCACGAGCGCGACGGGGCCATCGAGTTTCGTTTGATAGAGGCTGGTCGTCGCCTCGCCGGCCGTGCCGACGATCCACACGCCCGCGTCCTTCAACTCGCGCAGCGCGCGGGCGAGGTTCGTCACGGTGATGTACGGCACGGTGTCCGCCGCGCCGCTCGCGACCTTCGCGGCGGTCGCGTTCAGGCCCACTGCGCGGTCGCGCGGCGCGATCACCGCGTGCGCGCCGGCCGCGTCCGCGACGCGCAGGCACGCGCCGAGATTGTGCGGATCGGTGACGCCGTCGAGCACCAGCAGCAGCGGCGAACCGTCGACACCGTCGAGCAGCTCCGCGAGATTCTGCGCGAGCGCCACTTCGCTCGCGCGCGCGACGACGCCCTGGTGGCGTTCGGTGTGCGCGAGGCCCCACAGACGCGTTTCATCGGCGGCGATCACGCGCACGCCGGCTTCTTTCGCGACGCTCAGGAATTCCGTCATCCGTCGATCGCGACGCGTCGCGTCGTAATAGACGTCTTCGACCGTCGAAGCATCGTGCCGCAAACGCGCGGTCACCGCGTGAAACCCGTAGAGAACCTTGAGACGTGACATGACTGAACAACCTTTGTAGATGTGTTTCTTCGATGCGCGGCCGGCGCGTGGTCAACGTCGACCACAACCACTCACAACCGGCGCGCCCATGCGAAACGCGCGCAGCAGCGGCGAACCTGCCCGCTGCTGCGCGCGCCTGGACCCGACGCGGCGAACGCCGCGCGGTCAGCGTTTTTTACGTGCCTGCGGCTTCGGTGCCGGCCGCGGCGCGGACTTCGACGCGGCACCGCGCTTCTTCGCAGCGCCGCGCGCATCGCGCGCTTCCTTCACCGCGACCGTCTGCGCAGGCGCCGCCTTCTTGCGACGACCGCCTTCGGCAGGCGGCAGCGAACGCACGCGCGGACCGCCTGCGTCGAGCGCCGACTTGTCGACGTGCACCGGACGCGATGACGGCGCCTTCACCGGTGCATCGCGCACGAGCCGGAAATCGATCTTGCGCGCGTCGAGATCGACGCGGCTCACCTGCACGCGCACGCGATCCGACAATCGATAGCGAATGCCCGTGCGCTCGCCGCGCAGTTCGTTCTTGATCTCGTCGTACTGGAAGTAGTCCGAGCCGAGTTCGGTGACGTGCACGAGCCCTTCGATAAACAGCGCGTCGAGCTGCACGAAAATGCCGAACGACGTCACGCCGCTCACCATCCCGCCGTATTCCTCGCCGAGCTTGTCGCGCATGAAGTAGCACTTGAGCCACGCTTCGACGTCGCGCGACGCTTCGTCCGCACGACGCTCGTTCGCCGAGCAGTGCAACCCGAGTTCTTCCCAGATCGCCGTGTTCTGCCGGCTGCGGCCGCGTTTTTCGTCGTCGGACTTCTGCATCGCGCGGGCGCGCGGCGACAGTGCGGTGTTCAGCTCGACGCCGTCCGGCGCTTCCGGGTTGTACTTCTTGCCCTGCAGGATCGCGTAGATCGCGCGGTGCGTGAGCAGATCGGGGTAGCGGCGGATCGGGCTCGTGAAGTGCGCGTACGCCTCGTAGGCAAGCCCGAAGTGGCCGATGTTGTCCGGACTGTAGACGGCCTGCTGCATCGAGCGCAGCAGCATCGTCTGCAGCATCTGCGCGTCGGGCCGATCGCGGATGTGCGCCATCAGCGCCGCGTAATCGCTCGCGTGCGGCGACTCGCCGCCGCCGAGCGCGAGACCCATGCCGCGCAGGAAGGTACGCAGGTTCTCGAGGCGCTCGGCCGTCGGCCCTGCGTGCACACGGTACAGGCCCGGGTGCTTGTTGCGCTTCATGAAGTCGGCCGCGCAGACGTTCGCGGCCAGCATGCATTCTTCGATCAGCTTGTGCGCGTCGTTACGGGTGCGCGGCACGATCTGTTCGATCTTGCCCTGCGCGTTGCAGACGATGTACGTCTCGGTCGTGTCGAAATCGATCGCGCCGCGTTTCTGGCGCGCGGCGAACAGCGCCTTGTACACGCCGTTCAGATTCTGCAGATGCGGCAGCAACGCGGCCCGCTTCGTCGCCTCCGGACCCTTCGTGTTCTTCAGCACCGCCGCGACTTCGGTGTACGTGAGCCGCGCGGCCGAATGCATGACGCCGGGGTAGAACTGATAGCCTTTGATCTCGCCGCGCGCGGTGACGATCATGTCGCACACCAGCACGCAACGATCGACGTGCGGATTCAGCGAGCACAGTCCGTTCGACAGCTTCTCGGGCAGCATCGGGATCACGCGACGCGGGAAATACACCGACGTGCTGCGTTCGATCGCATCGGCGTCGAGGCCGCCCTTCGGCTGCACATAGTGCGACACGTCGGCGATCGCGACGATCAGCCGGAAGCCGTCGCCACGTCCGACAGACGTCGGCTCGCAGTACACGGCATCGTCGAAGTCGCGTGCGTCTTCGCCGTCGATCGTGACGAGCGGCACGTCGCGCAGATCCACACGATGACGCAGATCGACCGGACGGACTTCGTCGGGGAGCTTCGCGGCTTCGTCGAGCGCGGCGCGGCCGAACTCGTACGGCACGCCGTACTTGCGCACCGCGATTTCGATTTCCATGCCGGGGTCGTCGATATCGCCGAGCACTTCGGCCACGCGACCGAGCGGCTGCGAATGACGGCTCGGGAAATCCGTCAGCTCGACCACGACCACCTGGCCGACCTTCGCCTTCTTGGTGTTCTGCGTGACGAGGATGTCGTGGCCGATGCGCTTGTCTTCCGGCGCGACGATCAGCGCGCCGTTCTCGTTCAGCAGCCGGCCGATCACGCGACGGTTCGCGCGGTCGGTGACCTCGACGATATGACCTTCGGGCCGTCCGCGCCGGTCATAGCCGACGATCCGCGCGAGCACGCGATCGTTGTGCATGACCTTCTGCATCTCGCCGGTCGGCAGGAACAGATCGTCCTGACCGTCGTCGCGCACGAGGAACCCATAGCCGTCGCGATGCCCCTGCACGCGGCCCGCGACGAAATTGGACGGATGGGTGAGCTGGTAGTGGCCGCGCGGATCGAGCCGGATCTGGCCGTCGCGCTCCATCGCTCCCAGGCGCTTGAAAAATCCTTCGCGCTCCTGGCGCTTGATCGACAGCGCTTCGGCGATGTCGTTCGCGGCAAGCGGCGTTTCGCTCGTGCGCAGCACGCCGAGGATTTCCTCGCGGCTCGGAATCGGGTACGGATATTTGCTCAAGGGCTTGTCGATGATTTGTTCTCGTTGCGTGGACGTCGTGGCGAGATGACGCGGTGCATTGCCGGGCATGGACCGGGGAACGTCCCCGCCAGCCTGTCGCCTGCTGCAGCCGCGAACCCTGAAGGCCGCGAGCCAGTCCCGAAGGACTTCTGCGGGGCATTCTAACATCCGTCCCTGGCGCCACGCGGCACCATCCGTCGCGATGAACGGGCGGCTGCCGCCACGCAGTGCGCGGCACGCGAAACGCTTGACAGCATTCGATCGGCCGCTATAATTGCGTTCTTTCCTGCAGGGCGCGCTGAAAACAACCGGCGAGCAAGCAGAAAGAAGAAGTAACAAGACACCTGCCCAGGTGGCGAAATTGGTAGACGCACTAGGTTCAGGTCCTAGCGGTGGCAACACTGTGGAGGTTCGAGTCCTCTCTTGGGCACCAGACATCGGAAAGCCGCCTTCGGGCGGCTTTTCTTTTTGGCGATTTCGTTGCGCGGGCGATAGCCTGCGGTTTCGTCGAAGCAGAATGCGCTTTCAACTTTCAATTGACACGCTCTATCAGCCCGCTACAATAGCGGTCTAGCCTGAAGCATGCCCAGGTGGCGGAATTGGTAGACGCACTAGGTTCAGGTCCTAGCGGTGGCAACACCGTGGAGGTTCGAGTCCTCTCCTGGGCACCATGCAAGATCCAGAGACTGCTACGCAGATCTTCTGAACACAAAATAAGCCCGCTACCGCGGGCTTTTTTGTTTCTCACGCTCCAACAGCGCTGACTCCCCTTCTCGCCTACCGGGTCGCCAACGTCGACAACCCCTGCAACGCTCGAAAAGCATTCTCGAAATGTTCGACGAGAGGCAACGACGGATCCTGCACCCACGTTTGCAAGCCATGTCCGGTGACGGCCATGCCGGTCACAGCGGCGAGGCCCGCAAGCGCAGGCTCGACCTCGCGACGCCGGAGGGCCTCGGTGATGGTCCGCGTGATCGACGCCGTTTTGGCCAGCTGACGCTCCTGCAATGCGGGCGTCTGCGCGATCACCGCGTGCACCGGCTCGGCGAATGGAAGGTTCTCCTCGAACATCGGCGCGAGCGACTGGAACGCCCACACCACCACCTCTAACGGTCCGAGCTCAGGCGGCGCCCCGGCAATCGCGGTGTCCAGCCTTGCATGCAACTCGGCCTCGTTGAACAGCACCTCCCGCTTGTCAGGAAAATAACGGAAGAAGGTCCGCTCCGTGACGCCCGCGCGCGCCGCGATTTCGGCCGCCGTAGTCCCGTCGTAGCCTTTCTCGACGAATAACTCGATCGCAGCCTCCTGCATCCGGCGACGCACATTTCCTTGATCTTTCGGCACAGCTCACACCCTCAATTGTCAGTGACTGACATAAAATCTATAATCAATGTCAGTCACTGACTATAGCCCATCTGGAGGACTCCATGACCGCCGGGAAAATGAGAACGGTCCGTTATCACGGATATGGCGAGCCCGCCGACGTACTTCGGCTCGAAGAGGTGCCGATACCCGCGCCCAACGCCGGACATGTAGCGGTACGCGTTCATGCGTGTGGACTGAACCCGGCGGACTGGGCGCTCTGTCGGGGGTTTTCTGCCCGACAGCTGCCATCCGGTATCGGGCTGGATGTATCGGGCGTTGTCACGGCTGTCGGGGAAGGCGTTTCCGACGTTGCCGTGGGCGACGCCGTGTTCGGTCCGTCCGACTTCCAGAACTATCCGACCGCCGGCGCGGCCGATTACGCGATCCTCTACCACTGGGACCGGCTTCCTGACGGGCTGTCGCATGTCGAGGCCGCAGCGCTGCCGATGGTCGTCGAGACGGCAGCCCGCTACCTCGCCTGGGCGGGTCTCAAGAAAGGCCAGACGGTCCTCATCAACGGAGGCGGCACGATGGTCGGTTTCGCTGCCGTTCAGATGGCCCTCCTGCAGGGTGCCCGAGTGATCGCGACGGCCGGCGAAACCTTCGCGGACCGGCTGCGCGAGATGGGCGTCCTGGTCGCCGCGCATGGCGACGGAATGGTGGAGCGAGTCCGTGTGCTGGTTGATAAATCGCCGGACGTTATCGTGGATGTGGCACCCGTCAACCTGAAAGCGCACGCTGCCAGCGCGCTACCCGACCTGATAGAGATCGCCGAAGGAGATCCCACGCGAATCATCACGGTCACCGACTTCGAAGGTGCCGCGAAGACCGGCGTGCGGACCGGCGCGGAGAACGTCCAATCTGAAGGCGGCTTCAAGCTTCGCTGGGATGTGCTCGGCGAATACGGGCAACTGGCGGCGAGCAAACGTTTCTTTATACCGGTCACGCGGACCTTTGCGCTGGAGGACTGGCGCGAGGCACTCGATATCAGTCTGGCTGGTCGCGCTCGCGGCAAGCTCGTTCTGGTGCTTCGCGATTGAGCTGGCTCGTGCTCGACAGCATAATCGCCGACCAGATCACGCGACGATCATGCAGACGCCACCATCGACATCACTTATGCGGATGACACTCCCAGTTGTTATACGTAGGCGGATTGATCGGCGTAAGTCCCGGGATCATAAAAACGGTACACGTGAAGCGACGACCTTTACCGGTCGTCGCGTCGTAGTTGACCTGCTGCCCGCCGAGCGCATTCTTCTGCCCGTACTCGATGTTCGCGATCGTGATCTCATCCGATGAAGCGAGTCCGAGTGTCTTCGCGGTAGAGGTCTGAACGTCGATCATGTTCATTTGCGTCGTGCCGCACGCCGACAGCAACACACCTGTGACGGCCACTCCGATCGCGGTACGGATTGCGTTGTGCATTTGCATGGATACTCCTGTTTTTAGCAGCACGGCCGAAATCGCGATCGTCCCATTACCGCCGTTGAATTCGAACTGCGGCGAGACAGAACGACGCATCGCTCTGCCCCGCACCACGTTTCACGAACCCGGCGTATAGAAGCTCACTTGCAGGATTTCGCCCACGGTGCTGTCCTTGTACAGTTGCCAGATGAGCGCCATGACACCCGATGCGTTCACGGCCAGCGAGGGCTCGGTCGCATCCTGCGGTTGCTGACCGAACAGCACAGGCGTACCCCACGCACCGTTCGTGTAGCGGTTAGCGACGATGTCAATAGAATTCGAGGCACTCGTGTCCTGCCAGGCCACCGTCGCATTGCCGGTTGCGTCGACAGCTACGCGGGGCTGGCTATTGTTCAACTGGTACACATGCGCGGTCATCTGCTGCGTGGTCCCCCACGCACCGTTCGCATCGGTCACGTTGGCCCGCAGCGTGCCGTCGGGCATGATCCACGTCACGGCGGCGACACCCTGGTCGTTCATCGCAAGTTGCGGGTAATAACCGTTGTCCGCCGTGTCGACGAACGGCATCACCGGCAATGCGGCCTGCCAGCCCGTGCCCGCGACATAGCGTTGCGACATCGTCGTGGTGTGCGCCCCGTTACTGTCGATGTCGACCTCGCCCCATACCAGCATGAGGTCGCCCTTCGCGTCCATGCCGGCCGCCGGCGCGAAGACCGCTTTACTTCCTGGGCTGCCTGCTTCGAGTACCACCGGGTTCGCATTGGCCCAACCGTTCGACGGATCGTAGGTTGTCGTCCACAACGCCGATTGCGTGTTGTCCGACTGCTGCCACGCGAGCACCGCATTGCCCGACGACGTCACCGAGAGATTCAACAAGCTGTTATGGATGCCCTGTCCGCCGACACCGGTGACCGCGCCTGGGCCCGTCTGCACAGGCTGCACGATCTGCGCGGGAGACGACCACGTGCCCCCGACCGTATAGCGGCTCGTGAAAACACGCGTATCGGACACGTCGGTCTTCTGCTCCCAGGCCACGGTCGCATTGCCCTTTCCGTCGATCCCGGCTGTCCACGAAAAGCTGGTCTCGTTCGGGGACAATTCCACGGCCGTGCCCCATCCGCTCACCGGATCGTAGGGTCGCGCCCATAACCCGTACCCAGTGCCCGCAAGAAACTGTTGCCACAGTGCCAGCGCATGACCGTCGGCGCTGCCGACCAACTGTGGCGCGCTGGTGCCGGGTGCATTCATGGCGTTGGCGCCATCGGACGTATCGACGCGTACCGGTGTCGCCCAGCCGGTACCGGGAACATAGCGGCTCGACCACATCTCGTTGCCGAGGCTTCCGCTGGGACCATTAGTCATCCATAACGAAAGCGCATTTCCCTGTGCATCGACGGTCACCGCAGGCAGAAATTCAGGACCCTTGCCGTCAACGGCGGCTCCCGCCGACCAACCCGCCTTGACGCTCGTGCCGCCCCCAGGATTCGCGGGATTGCCGGTACCGGTCGTCGTGCCGCCCGACCCCGTAGCGGCATTGCCGGAAGACTTCGACACGTCGTCGCCGCCACATGCGGACAACGCAAGGCAGGCTGCAATGGCAACCGCTGCGATGGATTTCATGGTTATCCCCAGAAAAAATGTCATGCCTGTGCGCTGTCGAATCGATATTGCAATCGATATCGCGGCGCCTCCCCTCACAACGACTGAATCCATTCGGGTGCGATTCACACCAGCGCAAAGACGTGCGCCGACAGCGCCGCGCACGATTGCGCTGCGAGTGGCGACTCCGATGGATAAACCTGCGATTGGGCGAGCGACTCAAGAACGCTCGACGATCAGACCGTCTCGCCCTGGTTTTAATTGACGTGGCGCTCGCTATAAACGCAGCGGCCGGCCATTCACGCTGACGGCTGTCTGCGGTGATCGATCACTGCCCCTCTCCCAGAGCCCGATTCGCGTAGCGCGTATATTGCTGTTGAAGATATTTTTCAAAATCGCGACCGATATGCCGTTAATCGATGGCCGATTCTAGGTCGCACCGGATTAGCGATGGGTGGCGCTGCGTCTCTAAATGGGTGGACTTTTGTTGCAGTACGCGCTCGCTGCTCTTTTACTTATATGATCGCGTTGCGTTCCGTTTGGGGTACGTAAAAACCCCGGTTATTTAATGTCGGTAGTCAAACGACAATGCGGTCGCGTCCCGCGCGATGCGCAAGCCGTTTTTATCGAGTACGCCTCTACAGGAGCCGCAACGTGCATGATCTTTCTCCGTTGAGCGTGCGCCGTTTTTCGACCGACTCGGCGCCCGTCGCCGAGCGCTTCGACGCGTGGGCGGCCTACAGCACCTATTGCGATTTCATCGCGACGTACGAGTCCGATCTTCCGTTCGACGCGCATCGCGAATTTGTCCGGATCGGTCCGCTGATTCTCGCGAACCGCACCTGGGAGCATCCGGATCAATCGATCTCGTACGACGCGAAGCGCACGCCTGCACGCATCCGGGCGGATCGTCGCGACTTCCATAGCTTCACGCTACAGCTGAGCGGCACCGCCGGACTGCGATCCGATTCGTTCGGCAATCTCAAGCAACCGGGCGAGCTTTATCTGCTGGATTTTGCGTACCCGTTCGAGCGCGCGCTTACGCCGGGAAGCGAAATCTCGCTGTCGGTTCCGCGAGAATTGCTGCCGTCCGATACCGAACGATGGCATGGCCAGTCGATGACACACGGGGTCGGTTCGCTGTTCGGCAACTATCTGTCGCTGCTGCACGGCTCGATCTCGCGGCTCACGGCAAGCGACATCCCGCATGTCGCCGAGGCGACGATCCAGCTGTTGATCGCGAGCCTTCAGCCCGAACGCGAAACACTGCGCGCCGCCGACGAGCCGATCCGCAACGTACTGGTTCACCGCGTGCAGCGCTATATCGACGATCATCTGCTGCAGCCCGACCTGAGCCCCGACAGAATATGCAAGGACGTCGGGCTATCGCGTGCGGGGCTCTACCGGCTGTTCGAGAACGTGGGCGGCGTGATGCGTGAAGTGCGTCGCAAACGTCTGTATCGGGTGCATCAGGTGTTGTCGTCGGCAGGTCGGCCGAAGGAGCGCATCAGCGAAATCGCGTGGCGTCACGGCTTCACCGACGAGAAATATTTCAGTCGGATTTTCAAGGCGGAATTCGGCTATACGCCACGTGAGACGCCCGAACAGCAACAGCAATCGCACGAGACCGACGATTGAACCGCTATGGCGTGACGCTTGTTTAAGCCGCGCGTTCGGAGCGTTGGCCAGCCAGCTCCGGCAAGCTGTCCGCCAGCGTGTCAAGCATCACTTCCCGCAATCGCGCGGCCGCCGGCAGTAGTGACCGGCCACCGTCGTGCAGCGACACAGCGAGACTCGGCAACCCCTGCGGCAAACGCAGCGCGTCGCTAACGATATTCACCCGATCGGGCAAGCCGATCGCCGTACGCAGCGTCACGCCGAGCCCCGCCTCGACCGCGGCCCACAACCCATGCAGACTCGGACTCGTGAACGCGATCCGCCACGGCAGACCGGCATGGTCGAGCGCCGCGAGCGCATGCTTGCGGAAAAAACACGGCGCCTGATACATCGCGAGCGGAATGGGCTCGCCTGCGGTCCACAACGTGTCGATCGACAGCGGACCGATCCAGTGCAGCGGCACCATCCCGACTGGTTCGGCATCCTTGCGAGTATCGTTGCCGAGCGAGAGGACTAGATCCAGGTCGCCGTTGTCGAGACTCGCAAGCAGGCTCCCGTTGCGATCCACTACCGCTTCGATCCGTACCGCCGGATGCGCGCGCTTGAAGCGGCCAAGCACTGCAGGCAGCCAGGTCTCGGCGAAATCGGCGGGTAGACCGACACGTACCTGCCCGTCGATCGCAAAGCCGCGCACCGCTGAAACAGCTTCGTCGTTGAGATCGAGAATCCGGCGCGCGTACGCGAGCACGATCTCGCCGGCCGCGGTCGGCACGAGCCCTCGTCCCTGCTTCTGGAACAGCGGCTGCCCCATCTGCTCTTCGATCTTGCGAATCTGCTGGCTCACCGCCGACTGCGAACGTCCGAGCCGGTCCGCCGCGCGATTGAAGCTGCCGAGCTGCTGCGCGGTCACGACCGTGCGCAGGACATCCATGTCGAGGTTGATGCGGCTCATGGTTCAGTTTTTCGGATAAATCGTTTAAGAATTATCGAATTTTCTTGCCATTCTAAAGCGCTTATCGTGAGTCCATTCGGTTTTTTCAGGACGGACCGCGTGACGCCGCAGACGATACGCCTCTATGGCGCAACGATCGCCGCCGCCAAGGTCGGCACGGGCTTTTTCTTTCTCATCAACACGTGGCTGATCATCGAGATCACGGGTCGTCCGTCGAGCGCGGCGATCACGCTGGTCATGACGATCCTGCCTAGTCTGCTGCTGTCGCCGGTCATCGGCGTGGCAGTGGATCGTAGTCAGCCTGCGCGTCTTGCGTGGCAAGCGGAAGTGTTCCGCTGGCTCGTGCTGGTGAGCTATGGCGGCCTCTACGCCGCAGGTTATGCAACCGCGCCGCTCGCGTACGCAGTCAGCTTCCTGATCGCACTCGGCAACGAGATTCAGACGCTCGCGTGGCGCGCGGCGCTCGTGCGTGACGCGAACTCGGAGCAGATGTTCCGGCTCAATGCGTTGACCGTCGTCACCGGACAGACCGGGCAGATACTCGGCGCGGCCGCGTCCGGCCTGGTGCTCGCGGCGATCGGCGCAGCTGCGACGATCGGCGTGGCGAGCACGACCTACCTGCTGTCGGCGATCTTCGGTTTCGCGGTCGCGCGTCGGATGCGCGCGGTGGCGATGCCTGCGAGCGCGCCCGCAAATCAGACACGCACGCATCTCAGCGATCTGCGCGACGGAATACGCCATATCGCACAGCGCCCCGCGATCGCGTTCTTCTACGGACTCATGCTCGCCAATCTGACCGTGATCTTCGGCATCAACGCGATGCTCGCGCCGTTCGTGCGCGAAGAACTGCATCTCGATGCCGCCGCGTTCGGCAAGATCGACGCGGGCTACGCGCTGGGTGCGATCGTCAGCGGCTTCTTCGTCGTGCGGCTGGCCGACTGGCTCGGCCGGCGCACCGTGCTGATGCTGGCGCTCCTCGTCGCTGCGCTGAGCCTGCTGGTGTTCGCGCAATGCCACGGACTGGCCGTCGCGTTCATCACGTACGTTGGTCTCGGCATGAGTTTCCAGAGCAGCGTGATCGCGTTGAGCGCCGCGCAACGTGCGACCGATCCGCTGTATCAGGGCCGCGTGAGTGCCACGTTCAACGTGCTCAACGGCGTCGCTGGTCTGGTCGTCTACGCAGTCGTCGCGATGAGTGCCGGACATCATCTGTATCGGCAGCTTTATCTGTGGCAGGCCGCGTCGATGTTGATCCTCATTCCGGTCGTCGTGCTGGCGAGCCGGCGTGAGGGGATCGGCCGGCTGCTACGACCCGAGCATCCCGTGCTCGCCGCCGACGTCGAGACCGCTTCATCGTCGGCATGAATGCGCCGCATCAGGCAACAACGCGTTTTCCCGTTCACCTTTAAGGATGCTCTCGAAACATGAAACCCCATACCCTGTTGAAAGCTGCGTTAGTCAGCACGTTCTGCGTGACCGCATCGTTCGGTGCATCAGCCGCACGCGCGGCCGGTCCGATGATGACGATCGATCCATCGCTCGTCGGTACGTGGAAGCTGGTCGCCGCCGACGTCCTTCATCCGGACGGCACACGAGGCCGCGACTTCGGCGCCGCACCGGCCGGGCTGCTGATGATCGACCGCGACGGCCGCTATACGTTGCAGATCTACAAGACCGAGCGTCCCCGCTTCGCGTCCGGCGACAAACCCACCGGCACGCCCGACGAATTCAAGGCCGCCGTGATGGGCACGAGTTCGCATTTCGGCATGGTCAGTGCCGATACAAAGGCCGGCACGCTGACGTTCTCGATCGAGAAGTCGCTGTACCCGAACTGGGAAGGCGATCGACAGGTGCGCCACTACGAGCTGAAAGACGATGAACTCAGCTATCGCGTGGTGCCGCGCCCGAACGGCGACGTACCGATCTCGGTGTGGAAACGGGTACGGGCAATGTGATTCCGAGGTTCGGTTTTCCCGAACCTTTACTTCCGGATTCCATGGTTTTTCCGATGTGCTTCATCGCGGACACTGAGTGCTCTTCAACAGCGCGGAGCACTTCCGCAAACCGGGAACATCATGCGAACCTATCCCCGCAACAGCCCGCAAGCCGCCGCACGTATCGTCGCGCTCGTCCTGATCGCGGACGGTCACGTCGACCGCTACGAAGATGCGGTGCTCGAAAAACTCAACATCAATCGCGAACTCGGGCTCGGGCCTACCGAGTTTGCGTGGATCGTCCAGACGCTGTGCGAAGACCGTTCGATTGCGCACGCGCCGTCGATGCCGGTCGCCGCGCATGCCGACAGCGCGACGCTCGACAGACTGCTCGCGGAAATCGACGACCCGGTCCTGCGCCGCAAGACCATGCGTCTCTGCGTGGCGGTCGCAGCGGCAGACGACTACCTGGCCGACGGCGAAATCGCGACGCTCGCCGCGATACTGAGTGCGTGGACGTTGCAGCCGGCACCCGCCACGCCGTCACGCAACGCGTGGCCGGCCGCCCGGCAGGTTCAGGCCCGTGCAGCCGCCACCACCCTGGAGGCCAATGCGTGATGCTGGCCGCGCCGGGAGCGGATCGCGTGAATCTCTTCGGACACGCCTTCCGCCCGGCCGATCCAGCGCAGTCCGCGCAGCAACGCCAGATCGCCGGCACCCATCTCCGCGAGCGGAAACACGCCTAAGCCACGTGCTGCGAACACGGCCATCAACGCGCTGTCCTCGAACTCGCCGGCGATCCTTGGGCGGATCCCGGCGGCTTCGAACCAGCGATCGAGCCGCGCGCGCAACGCGCTGTGCGCGGTGGGCAGCAGCACGGGCACGTCCGCGAGACTTTCCGGAAAATGCGCCTGCACGGATTTCCGCGCAAACGCAGCCGGACCGTACCAGTCGACCGGCGACCCCGTCAGCCGTTCGCTAATGAGCCGCAGATCCGTATCGTGCGGCGCAGGCCGGCACGCGAGCACCAGGTCGAGCCGGTGCAGCGCCAGCTCCGACAGCAGCTCCGCGTGCTCCCCCTCGTGACACAGCAGCCGTAGCGACGGCGTCCCCAGTATCGGTTCGAGCAGCGTATGCGCGGCGAGCTTCGAAATGCCGTCGGACAGACCGATCGCGAGACGTGCAGCGCTTTCGCCTTCCGTGTCGCGCATTTCGTCGAGTAACGCTTCGCCGAGGTAGAAAATTTGCTCGGCGTGGCTGAATGCGGTCTCGCCGGCTTCGGTCATCTTGACGCCCCGTCCCGCCGGTTTCAGCAACTGCCGCCCGATCGATCGCTCCAGTTCGCGCACCTGCGCGCTGATGGTCTGGACGGCCATGTCGAGCCGGTCCGCCGCGCGCGCGAACCCGCCCTCCTTCACGACGATCCAGAAATAGTAGAGATGGCGGTAGTTGAGCATGTGTTGGGGTTCCTGGAACGTTCCTGAAAAACCGATGTGTTGCTTCGATTATCACTGATTTATTCGAAACGACAATCCGGCAATCATGACGGAACCGTTCGACGTGTTCTCACCTACCGACTCTCGACTTTCCCATGGACTATCTACTCGCTCTTGCCTCCGACCCGGCCGCCTGGGCCGCGCTCGTCACCCTCGTTGCGATGGAAATCGTGCTGGGCATCGACAACCTGATGTTCATCGCGATCCTTAGCCGGAAGCTGCCGGAAGCGCAGCGCGCCCGCACGCAGCGCATGGGCATTCTGCTCGCGCTCGTGATGCGGCTTGGCTTGCTGGGCACCGTCGCGTGGATCGTGCAGCTCACGCAACCGGTCGTCACGCTGTTCGGCCACGGGTTTTCCTGGCGCGATCTGATCCTGATCGGCGGCGGCCTGTTCCTCGTGTGGAAGGCGACGCGCGAAATCCACTATCACGTCGCTCCGAACGATGCGACCGACGGCATGGCTGGGAAGGTTGTCCAGTTGACTGCGCTGGCCGCGATCAGCCAGATCGTGATGCTCGACCTCGTGTTCTCCGTCGACAGCATCATCACTGCGGTCGGGATGACCACGCACGTGCCGATCATGGTGATCGCCGTGCTGGCCGCCGTCGCCACGATGCTGTTCGCCGCGAAGCCGCTGGTCGGGTTTATCGATCGCAATCCGACCGTCGTGATGCTCGCGCTCAGCTTCCTGCTGGTGATCGGGATGACGTTGATCGCGGACGGTTTCGGCTCGCACGTCCCGAAGGGCTACATCTACGCGGCCATGGCGTTCTCCGCGTTCGTTGAAGGGATGAACGTGCTGGCACGCCGCGTGAAGGAGAAGCGGGTTGCCGATGTCGGTTAATCGCAGGTTCGCGCAGGTTCGCGCAGGTTCGAATAAACCGAAGTGATCGATCGTGAATCACTGGTTTTTCAAAGGCGGGTGGGTCGTTACATTGACTGCTCACCCCTTCCAGTTTTAAAAGGAGCCAGCAACATGAAATGCCCAGTCTGCAAAACAACCGATCTGACGATGACCGAGCGCCGGTCGATCGAGATCGATTACTGCCCGACCTGCCGCGGCGTGTGGCTCGATCGCGGCGAACTCGACAAGCTGATCGCGCTGGAAGCCGAACAGTCCGATAGCGACCCGCGCCGTAACGTGCGCCGCGATGACTACGACGATCGTGAACGTGATCGCGACCACGATCGTCGCTACGAAAGCGGACGCAAGTACGACGACGACCGCTCCGGACATCGCGGGTACAGGAAGAAGCGTTCGTTGTTCGATATGTTCGACTTTGATTGATGTTCACGGTGACCGGAGGCGCGTGCCACGTTGGCGCGCCTCCGACACCATTCGAGCCCGCTACGTCATCTAAACTCCTCCGGCACGATCCTCAACTTCCTTAGCTTGTCGTAAAGCGTCTGCTTGGGCAGCCCCAACGCCTTCGCCGCAAGCGCGGTATTCCCCTGATGACGTTTCATTTCCTCACCGATCATCACGCGTTCGAACTGCTCCACCTGTTCCGACAGACTACCGAGCACACCGTACCGGCCCGCGGCAGAAGTCAGACGCTCATTGATCAACCCCAGCACGAAACGGTCCGCCGTATTGCGCAGTTCACGCACGTTTCCCGGCCAGTTATAGGACATCAACTCCGCGAGCTGAGCGCGGTCGAGCACCGGCGCCGACAGCTTGAAGCGGTTCGCGGCGAGCAGCGTGAAGTGCTCGAACAGCAGCGGAATGTCTTCCCGCCGTTCGCGCAGCGGCGGCAATTCGATAAACGCAACACCAAGGCGATAATAAAGATCGAGGCGAAACTTCTGCTGATCGCTTAGCACCTTGAGGTCTTCTTTGGCAGCCGCGATCACGCGACAGTCGACCGCAATCTGCCGGTTCGACCCGACCCTTTCGATACTGCGTTCCTGCAACGCACGCAGAAACTTGATCTGAACCGCGATCGGCATGCTTTCGATTTCATCGAGAAAAAGCGTGCCGCCGTTCGCATGCTCGAACTTCCCGACGCGCGCGTGCGTCGCGCCGGTAAACGATCCCGCCTCGTGGCCGAACAGTTCGCTTTCCGCGAGCGATTCCGACATGCCGCCGCAATTTAGCGGCACGTAGTTCGCGTGACGTCGATCGCTATAGTCGTGCAGGCAGCGCGCGACGAGATCCTTGCCGGTGCCGGTCTCGCCGTAGATCACGACGTCGGCGGCCATGTCGGCGAGACGCAGCAGCGTAGTGCGCAGGCGCTGCATCTGCACCGAGACGCCGAGTATCGCGCCTTCGATACCGTGAAAATTTTCTATCTGGTCGCGCAACGCCTGCATCTGCAGCATCAGTTGCCGCTTCTCGACCGCGCGCCGCACAACAGCCACCAGATGGTCCGACGAATAAGGCTTCTCGATGAAGTCATATGCGCCTTCGCGAATCGCCTTCACGGCCATCGAAATGTCGCCGTGCCCCGTGATCAGGATCACCGGCAAGTCCGGATCGATCGCGCGGATTTCATTCAGCCATACGTTGCCCGGCATCCCAGGCAGTTTCACGTCGCACAGCACGACGAGCGGCGCACCGTGCCTGATACACGCCCGCGCGCTCTCGACCGTCTCGAAGCCGTCGACCTCGAATCCGGCCAGCTCCAGTGCCTGCGTACTGCCCAGCCGCACGTCGGCCTCGTCATCGACGAAGATCACCCGTATCGCTAGTGGTTCGTTCATTGGGATGGATCTCCGGTAACACGGCGATAAGGCAGCCGGATCCTGAAGCAGGCCCCGCCGCCGTCGATATTCGATGCTTCCAGTTGTCCGCCGAATTCGCGGACGATATGCGCCGAAATCGTCAGTCCCAAACCCAGGCCCTCGCCTGCCGGTTTGCTCGTGGTGAACGGCTCGAACAGATGCGGCAGAATGTCCGCGCGAATCCCGGGCCCGCTATCGACAACGTCGATCACGCAGATCTCGTCGATCCGCGCACTGACCCGAAGCTGCCGCATCGGTTGACCCGACATCGCATCAATCGCGTTGCCAAAGAGATTCACGAGAACCTGTTCGAGACGCGCGGCGTCGATCGATAACGTCAGATCGGCGGGATTCACCTGGACGTCGAACGCCACGTCTTTATCGCGCAGGCGCCCCGCCAGCAGCAATTGCGCATTGCCGATCGCCTGCCTGACCAGGATCGTCTGCTGCGCACCGCTATCGCGCGAATCCGTCGAACCGGGCAACTCCGGTTTGTGCGCAAAGGCCTTCAGTTGCCGCGTCAGATTCCCCAACCGGTCGACGAGATGCACGACGCGTTGAAGATTGCGCTGCACGTCGTCGAGGCGACGGTTCTCCAGCAGTACGCATGCGTTATCGGAAAGCGTGCGCAACGCGGCCAGCGGTTGATTGAGTTCATGCACCATGCCCGCGGACATCTGACCGAGCACCGCCATCTTGCCCGCATGCACAAGCTCGCCCTGCGTGACGCGCAGATCGGATTCGACCGCGCGTCGTACTTCGACTTCCGAACCGAGCCGGGTCACCGCGTCGCGCAACTCACGGGTCCGCTCGCCCACTTTTGTCTCGAGACTGTCGTGTGCCGCCTGCAACGCAGCCTGGCCGGCCAGCTTCTGTCGAAAGGCCCGCCGTCGCTGCGCGGACACGATTGCAATCAGCAGCAGCACCGCTGTGCCGAGCGCGGCGGTCAGCGCGAGGAGCGCCGCGTTCGTGCGCACCGGTGCCACCTCGTCGAGCACGATCAACCTCCACCCCGCCTGATTCACCACATGTTCGGTCGCGAGCCACTCGTTGCCGACCAGTTGAACCAGTGAAGCACGCAGGCCCAGATGTTCTTTCGTCAGCCAGCCGAGCGGCATCAACGACGCGTTGCCGTAGCGTCTTGTCGCCACGATCTCCGCGCGCACCCTGGCCGACAGCGGCTGCAGCGGCCGGAACATCCATTCGTCGCGGGAAGACAGCATCACCACGTCGCTCTGATCCACGAACAGCACGACACCCGGCAGACTTTTCCATTCGAGCGCGCGCCTGCCCACGTCGACCTTGACGATAATCACGCCGCGCAACTGACGGCCGTCGTACAGCGCATAGGAACGGTAGTAGCCGGCCCGGCCGCTCGTCACGCCGATGCCATAGAAATTGCCGCTACCGTGCAGCAGTGCATCTTTCACGTAAGGCCGGAACGAGAAGTCGATGCCGATCGGCGTGCTGGCTTCCTGCCAGTCCGACGCGGCGATTGCGACGCCATCGCGGTTCAGCACATAGATCGCGGACGCGCCAACGGTTTCGCCGACCTGTTCCAGATAGCGATTCACCGATCCGCGCAGATGGGGATCGGCGGGCGACGCGAGCAGCGCGAGTACATCCGGTGTCATCTGCAGCAGCGACGGCAGATAGTCGAGCCGCGCGAGATCGCCGTGCAGTCCGGCACTGACCATCTCGAGCCGCTGCCGGTTGTCCTCGCGCATCCGCTCGAGACCCGCATGCACCGCGCTTACGTAGGCAATCGCCGCGACGGCCGCAATGATCAGCGCGTAGACGCTCCACCAGCGCGTCCGACGCCAGATCGCGCGGCCCCGGCTTCGAATCGTCGGTGCCGGCTTTATCGCGTCCATCGAAACCCACCGAGGGTGGCGCGATGCAAGCCGTGCGTGACCGCCAACTCTGCCGGCGTGGTCGTGTGCATCATCGAACGTTCTCCTCCACTGCAGCCGTCCGGCGTCGCACGCGCTCACGATACGCTCACCCCGCACTCACCGGTCCGCTACTTTCCCGCTGATCGTCCGGGCGAGGCCGACTGCAGCCCTTCGGACATGCCGATCAGCACGCCGCTGACCAGCGTCGCGTAGCTGTCCATCATGATGCGCGCCGACTGCATGCCGCTGGAGCGTCCATCGCGCACGACCTTGCGCGCCTGGTCCATCAACTGCTCCAGCGAAACGCGGGACTGCTCTCCCGTATTCGTGCCGCCGACCTTCGCGAGCACCTGTTGCCACTGCTTCTGCAATGCGTCGTCTCCCTGCCGCGCGGCGGTCGTCACGGCGTTGAAGAACGTCTCTTCCATCGATTCAAGCCCCTTCAACGCCGCGCTCATCTGTTCGCTTTCGATGCGCACACCCTGCTCGACGAACTGCTCCAATGCCTTGCGCTGCGCCTGCACCGCCTGCAGCAGCGCGGCATCCATCCCACTGAACGCTTCACCGAGAAACTTTTCCACGCTCGCCGGGCTCGCGTCGCTCTGCGCGGTGCCGGTCGACACCGCCTGGGTCACCGCGCCCAGCGTCTTGCGGATATTCACGAGCGTCAGTTCGCGCTGCTGCAACGCCTTCAACGTCGTCTCGCGAACCGTGTTTCGCAGCGCCTCGCCCTGCGACGAAGTCGCTTTCGCAAACAGCTTGACCAGTGCTTCCTGATCGATTGCAGATGCAGTCATTGTCCGAATCCTCTCACGATGAAACCATAATGTCGCGGGACGCCGGGAATACCCTGGCGTCCTCGTATAAACGTGTGCAGCCCTGTGTGCCGATGCCCCCGGAAACAGCCGGTCACTGCATGTGCTGGCCTCCGTTGATCGCGATGTTCGCGCCGGTCACGAACGCGGCTTCCTCCGAAGCCAGATAGATGATCAGGCCCGCGACTTCTTCCGGTTTGCCGAGACGGCCCACCGGAATATTCGGCAGGATTTTCGAGTTCAGCACTTCTTCCGGGATCGCCGTCACCATCTTCGTGCCGATATAGCCGGGAGAAATCGTGTTGACGGTCACGCCTTTTTTCGCGACCTCGAGTGCGAGCGCTTTCGAAAAACCGTGCACGCCGGATTTCGCCGCCGAATAGTTGGTCTGGCCGAACGCGCCCTTCGAGCCGTTCACCGACGACACGTTGATCACGCGTCCCCAGTTGCGCTCGACCATTCCGTCGGCGACCTGCTTGGTCATGTTGAAGAGACTGTCGAGATTCGTGCGCAGCACCGCATCCCAATCGACCTTGTTCATCTTCTTGAACGTCATGTCGCGGGTGATGCCGGCGTTGTTGACCAGGATATCGACCGGCCCGAGTTCCTGCTCGACGCTCGCCACCGCGCTCGCACACGAGTCGTGGTCAGCGACGTCGCACGGCACCGCGAGAATGTCGTAGCCGTCTTCCTTCATCTTCGCGAGCCATTCGCTGTACCGGGAGTTCGAGGGTGAGTACGTCACCGCGACCTTGTAGCCGGCGTCGGCCATCTTGATCGAAATCGTTTCGCCGAGGCCGCCCATTCCGCCCGTTACCAGCACTACGCGTGTCTGTGTCATGTTTCGTCTCCTTGTTGTTGCTGCTCCACTGCGTTGCTTACCGCCGTTTGCTCATGCCCGCTCGACCGCCAGCGCCACACCCATCCCACCGCCGATACACAGCGACGCGAGTCCCTTGTTCGCGCCGCGACGTTTCATTTCGTGCAGCAGCGTGACGAGAATCCGGCAACCGGATGCGCCGATCGGATGCCCGATCGCAATTGCGCCGCCGTTGACGTTGACCTTGCTCGTGTCCCATTCCATTTCCTGATTCACCGCGCACGCCTGCGCCGCGAACGCTTCATTGATCTCGAGCAGATCGAGATCCTGCGCAGTCCAGCCCGCGCGCTGCAGACAGCGGCGCGACGCGGACACCGGCCCCATCCCCATGATGCGCGGGTCGAGTCCCGCCGATGCGTACGCGCGAATCACCGCGAGCGGTTGCAGTCCGAGCGACGCAGCAGTCTGCGCATGCATCACGACGACCGCGGCCGCACCGTCGTTCAGCCCCGACGCATTGCCCGCAGTGACGCTGCCCGCCTTGTCGAATGCAGGCCGCAATCCGGCGAGCAGTTCGGCGTTGGTCTTGCGGTTGACGAACTCGTCGGTGGCGAACATCAGCGGCTCGCCTTTTTTCTGCGGAATCGCCAGCGGCAGGATTTCATCGTTGAAGCGGCCCGCGTCCTGGGCTGCGATTGCTTTCTGCTGCGACGCGAGCGCGAGCGCGTCCTGCATCTCGCGCGTGACGCCGTACTGCTTCGCGACGTTCTCCGCCGTGGTGCCCATGTGGTACTGGTTGTAGACGTCCCACAGGCCGTCGACGATCATCGTGTCGACCAGCTTCGTGTCACCCATCCGGAAGCCGTCGCGCGAACCCGGCAGCACGTGCGGTGCCGCGCTCATGTTTTCCTGGCCACCGGCTACGACGATGTCGGCATCGCCGCACTGAATGGCCTGCGCCGCGAGCATCACGGCCTTGAGGCCCGAGCCGCACACCTTGTTGATCGTCAGGCCGGGGACCGTGTTGGGCAGACCCGCCTTGATGACCGTCTGACGCGCGGGGTTCTGGCCCGCGCCCGCGGTCAACACCTGCCCCATGATCACTTCGCTGATCGCGTCGCCGGGAATGTCCACCCGCGCAAGCAGCTCCCTGACGACGTGCGCGCCAAGATCGGTGGCGGCGATTTTCGCCAGTGCGCCGCCGAATTTACCGACGGCGGTACGTCCGGCGGCAACGATAACGATATCTGACATGTCGACCCCTCTTCGATGAATGGAAATGGAACATCCGCGCGACGCTGCTATGCCGCTTTCTCTTTCACGTACCGGCCCGGCGCGGCCTCGATCGCCGGATACCTCCGGCTGCCCGCGTTGACCGGCGCATCGATACGCGAGCCCGCATGCGTCGCGAGCCAGTCGCTCCAGTCGGGCCACCAGCTGCCCGGCACGCCCTGCGCCGCATCGAGCCACTGCGGCGGTTCGGCATGCACGGCACCGGTCCAGTAATTGCGTTTGTTCTTCGTCGGCGGATTGATGACTCCGGCGATATGGCCGCTCGCGCCGAGCACGAAGCGCGTCTTGCCACCGAGCAGATGCGTGCTCGCGTACGCGCTGCGCCACGGCACGATGTGATCCTCGCGCGACGCGTAGACGTAGGCAGGAACGTCGATCGCGTGCAGATCCACCGGCACGCCGCATTGCACCGTGCCGCCCGGCACGCACAGACGGTTCTCCAGATACGCGTTGCGCAGATACCAGCAGAACATCGGGCCCGGCAGATTCGTCTCGTCGCTGTTCCAGAACAGCAGATCGAATGCGGGCGGCGCCTTGCCCTTCAGGTAGCCGTTGACCACGTACGGCCAGATCAGATCGTTCGCACGCAGCGACGCGAACGTATGCGCGAGTTCACGCCCCTGAAGCAGTCCGCCGTTGCCGATCGTCCCTTCGCGCAGCGCGACCATCGCATCGTCGACCAGCAGCCCGATCTCGCCGGCGTCGCGGAAATCGAGCAGCGTGGTCAGCAGCGTGAGACTCGCGGCCCTGCGTTCGCCGCGCGCCGCGAGTACCGCCAGCGCACACGACAGCAACGTGCCGCCGATGCAGAAACCAAGCGTATTGATGCGTGCCGCGTCGCTGATCTCGCGCACCGCATCGAGCGCTTTCAGCACGCCTTGCTCGACGTAATCGTCCCAGCGCAGTTGCCCCTGAGCCTCCGACACGTTGCGCCACGACACGAGAAAAACCGTATGCCCTTGCGCGACTGCATACGCAACCAATGAATTTTCCGGCTGCAGATCGAGGATGTAGAACTTGTTGATGCACGGCGGCACGATCAGCAACGGCCGCTCGTGAACGGTCGGCGTGGTCGGCGCGTACTGGATCAGTTGCATCAGTTCGTTTTCGAACACGACGCTGCCCGGTGTGCGCGCGAGGTCGCGCCCGACGTCGAATGCATGTTCGTCGGTAATCGACATGCGTCCCTTTGCAAGATCCTGAAGATACAGACGCATCCCATCGACGAGACTCATGCCGCCCGATTCGATCGCGATCTTCACCGCTTCGGGATTGGTCGCCAGCGAGTTCGCCGGACTGAGTGCGTCCTGTACCTGGCGCAGCGCGAACTGCCAGCGGGCCTTCGTGCGCGCATCGACCGGAATCGCGTCGATCGCGTTGCGCAGATGCATCGCGTACATCAGATACGTGCGCCACGTGACGTTCGCGCGCGGATCGTTGTGCCACGCGTCGGCGGCGAAGCGCGCATCGGAAAGCCCGGCCGCATCCGACGGTTCCCAGAATGCGGCGGCCATCCCGCGCGCGGCCACGTCCGACCACGCCATCATCGCGCGCATCGGCGTGGCGCTGTCGAGTGTGCGCAGCAGATGCTGTTGTGCACCGAGCAGTTCGGCGAACCAGGCGGCGCTGTCCTTTGCGGAAGAAGTGTCGTCCATGGTCGTCATGCTCCGCGGCGATGCGAACCGGCGTCGACTGTCGCGAGCGCCGTCATGTTGACGATGCGCCGCACGGTCGACGACGGCGTCAGGATATGCACCGGCCGTGCCGCGCCGAGCAGGATGCCGCCGACCGTGATGCCGCCGCCCGCCGCGATCCGCAGCAGGTTGTACGAGATGTTCGCCGAATCGACGTTCGGCATCACGAGTACATTCGCTTCGCGGTCGAGGCCTGAGTCGGGAAACTCGTTATCGAGCACGCTCTGCGACAGCGCCGCATCGCCGCGCATTTCGCCTTCGACGGACAGGCCCGGCTCCATGCGCCGCACAATCGCCAGTGCCTTGCGCATCTTGATCGCACTGGCCGCGTCCGAACTGCCGAAGCTCGAATGCGACAGCAACGCGACGGCCGGTTCGATCCCGAAGCGACGCACTTCGTCGGCGGCGAGCCGCGTGATTTCGGCAACCTGCTCGGCGGTCGGATCGATGTTGACGTGCGTGTCGCAAATGAACAGCTGGCGTCCGGGCAGCATCAACATCTGCATCGCTGCGAGCGTACGCGTGTCGCGTCTCGCGCCGATCACGTCGCGCACATAGCGCAGGTGGTCGTGGTAATGCCCGACGGTGCCGCACAGCATCGCGTCGGCACGACCCTCGCGCAGCATCATCGCCGCGAGCAGCGTGCTCTTGCCGCGCATCTCGGCCTGCGCCTGCACGCGCGACACACCCTGGCGCTGCGCCATCGAGTGATAGAGCGCCGCCGCGTGATCGGAAACCGCTGAATCGGATGGATCAATGCATTCGTAATCGAAGCCCACGCGCAGCCGCAAGCCGTATTGCGCGACGCGCTCAGCGATCACCTCGGACCGTCCGATCAACACCGGCTGCGCGATGCGTTCGTCGACCGCGACCTGCGCCGCGCGCAGCACGCGTTCATCCTCGCCCTCGGCGTAGACCACGCGTCGCGGCGCGCGCTTCGCGGCGACGAACACGGGCTGCATCGCGCTGCTCGACTGATAGACGAACGCACCGAGGCGTTGCCGGTACGCGTCCATGTCGGCGATCGGCCGGGTCGCGACGCCGCTGTCCATCGCGGCCTGCGCAACTGCCGGCGCGACGACTTCGATCAGGCGCGGATCGAACGGCTTCGGAATCAGATAGTCCTTGCCGAAACGCAGCGCGGGACCGCCGTACGCGCGTGCAACGACATCGGGAATTTCCGCGCGCGCCAGCGCCGCAATCGCACGCACGGCGGCCAGCTTCATCTCCTCGTTGATCGTGGTCGCGCCGGCATCGAGCGCGCCCCGGAAGATGAACGGAAAGCACAGCACGTTGTTCACCTGATTCGGATAGTCCGAGCGCCCGGTGCCGAGAATCGCATCCGGCCGCACCGCGAGCGCGGCTTCCGGCAGGATCTCCGGATCGGGATTCGCCATCGCAAGGATGATCGGCGCGCGCGCCATCCGCGTGACCATCTCGGGTTTCAGCACACCGGCCGCCGACAGTCCGAGGAACACGTCCGCGTTATCGACGATATCGGCGAGCGTGCGGGCCGGCGTCTGCTGCACATAGCGCGCCTTGTTCGGCTCCATCTTTTCGGTGCGCTCGGCGTGTAGCACACCGCCGCTGTCGCTGACGAACACGTTCTCCACGCGCAGCCCGAGGCTCACGATCAGATCGAGACACGCGAGCGCCGCCGCACCCGCACCCGACGCGACCAGCTTGATCTCGCGAATGTCCTTGCCGACGTATTCGAGCGCATTCAGGATCGCCGCAGCCGCGACGATCGCGGTGCCGTGCTGATCGTCGTGGAAGACCGGAATCTTCATGCGCTCGCGCAGCTTGCGTTCGATGTAGAAGCACTCCGGCGCCTTGATGTCCTCCAGATTGATGCCGCCGAAAGTCGGCTCCATCCGCGCGATCGTATCGACCAGCGCATCGGGATCGGTCTCGTCGAGCTCGATGTCGAACACGTCGATACCGGCGAATTTCTTGAAGAGGCATCCCTTCCCCTCCATCACCGGTTTGCCCGCGAGCGCGCCGATGTTGCCGAGACCCAGCACCGCTGTGCCGTTGGTCACGACGGCCACCAGGTTGCTGCGCGCGGTCAGATTGCCGGCCTCGTTCGGATCGTTCGCGATCGCGAGACACGCCTCGGCCACGCCGGGCGAATACGCGAGTCCAAGATCGCGCTGCGTGACCATCACCTTGGTCGGCGTCACCGAAATCTTGCCGGGCGTCGGATAGCGGTGGTAATCGAGCGCGGCTTCGCGCAGGTCGTCGGCCATGATGGTGTCCTCGGTTTGTCTTTAGTGAAGCGAATGCAGCGAACGGAGCGAGCGCAGAAAGCCGTAGTCGTCGGCGAGCGCATCGGCAGGCGCATCGCGCAACGCCGCGTCGACCTGCACGAGAAAGCGCTCAGGTGTCTCGACATGTGCCCAGTGCGTCGCGTCGTCGAGCACGATGAGCGCGGTCTCCGGAAACATCGGCTGGAAGACGCCGCTGTCGTGTTCCGGCACGTAACGCGAATGGGCACCCGCGATGACCCGCACCGGCCCCGCGAAACAGCAGGTGCGCAGCTCGTCGGGGAAACCGCTCAGATCGGGAATCGATGCCGCGATGCCGGGCAGATCCGCGCCCCAGTCGAGGCACGCGACACCGTCCTCGTTCTCGACACCCCACTGCGGCATCAGACTGGACAGCCGGCGCCACAGCCCGGTGTGCGCGTCGTCGCCCAGCGCATCGCGTCCGCACAGCACATCGGTAAAGAGCGCGAGGTGATCGCCGTAATCGACCGGCGCCACGTCGACGACGATCAGGCTACCGATCCGCTCCGGCTCCAGCAGCGCGAGCGTCAACGCAGTCTTGCCGCCGATGCAGTGACCGAGCAGCGCGGGCGCGACCAGACGTTCCCGTTCGATCACGCGCAAGACGGCTGCCGCCATCGTGCGGTAATCCATCGAGCCAACGGCCGGCGAGCGGCCGTGATTCGGCAGATCGACGTTGATCACGCGGTGCGTCGCGGACAGTTTTCGCGCGACGTTGCGCCAGTTGCGCGCGGATCCGTACAGCCCGTGCAGGATCACGACCGGCGGTCCGATGCCCGTCACGGTGTAGGCGAGATCGAGACTCACCGCTTTGCTCCCGCGTGGTCTTTCTTCTGCGGCGGCAGGTCGGTGCAGTGACCGTCGGCGACCTCGGCCGCCATACCGATCGACTCGCCGAGCGTCGGATGCGGATGGATCGTCTTGCCGATGTCGGCGGGCTCGCAACCCATCTCGATCGCGAGACACACTTCGCCGATCAGGTCGCCCGCATTCGTGCCGACGATCGCGCCGCCGATCAGCCGGTTCGTCGTTTGATCGAACAGCAGTTTGGTGAAGCCCTCGTCGCGTCCGTTCGCGATCGCGCGTCCCGACGCGGCCCACGGGAACACCGCCTTGCTGTAGCCCACGCCCTCGGCCTTGCATTGCGCCTCCGTCTTGCCTGCCCACGCGACTTCGGGATCGGTGTACGCGACCGACGGAATCTGCCGCGCGTCGAACGCGGACGGCAGACCGCTTGCCACTTCCGCCGCGACGTGCGCTTCGTGGACCGCCTTGTGCGCGAGCATCGGCTGCCCGACGATGTCGCCGATCGCGAAGATGTGCGGCACGTTGGTCCGCATGCTGCGATCGACTTCGATGAAACCGCGCTCGGTCACCGCGACGCCCGCGTGTTCCGCGCCGATCCGTTTGCCGTTCGGGCTGCGGCCCACCGCGACGAGCACCAGGTCGTAGCACTGCGCATCCTGCGGCGCAGCGTCGCCTTCGAAACTCACGAGAATGCCGGCGTCCGTTGCTTCGGCTTTCGTCGTGCGCGTTTTCAGCATCACGTTCGCGAAGCGTTTCGCGTTGAATTTCTCCCACACCTTGACGAGGTCGCGGTCCGCGCCCGTCATCAGTCCGTCGAGCATCTCGACGACGTCGATGCTCGTGCCGAGCGCCGAATAGACGCTCGCCATTTCGAGCCCGATAATCCCGCCGCCGATCACAAGCATCCGCTTCGGCACCGACTTCAGTTGCAACGCGCCGGTCGAATCGACGACGCGTGGGTCGTCGGGCATGAACGGCAGCTTCACCGATTCGCTGCCGGCCGCGATGATCGCGTGCGCGAAGCGGATCACGGTTGTTTTGCCACCATCCGGCGCTGTGACCTCAAGGTGATGCGGATCGCGGAAGCACCCCGTGCCGCGATGGACGTCCACCTTGCGTGCTTTTGCCATGCCGGCGAGTCCGCTGGTCAATCGGCCGATCACGCTGTCCTTGAAGGCGCGCAACCCGTCGAGATCGATACGCGGCGCGTCGTAGTGAATGCCGTGGCTGGACAGCCGGCCCGCTTCGTCGATCACGGCGGCTGTATGCAGCAACGCCTTGGACGGAATGCAGCCCACGTTCAGACACACGCCGCCGAGCGTCGGATAGCGCTCGACGAGGACCGTCTTCATGCCGAGGTCCGCACCGCGAAACGCAGCCGAATAACCACCGGGACCCGCACCGAGTACGAGCAGATCGCATTCGACATCGAACGAACTGCTGGCGGCGACTGCCGGTGCCGATGCCACCGGCGGTGCGCTCGCAGTTGCATCAGCCGCAGCAGGAGTCGCCTCCTGCGCATCGAGCACAAGCACAACCGTGCCCTCGCTGACCTTGTCCCCAACACCCACCTTCAACGCACTAACCTTCCCCGCATGGCTCGACGGAATTTCCATCGACGCCTTGTCGGACTCCACCATGATCAACGCGGTATCGACGGCGATGGTCTCGCCGACCTTGACCATCACCTCGATGACCTCGACGTCCTTGAAGTCGCCGATGTCCGGCACTTTGACCTGCACTTCTCGTGTCATGAGGGCCTCGAATCAGAACAGGGCGCGCCGGAGGTCGGCGAGCGTGCGCGAGAAATGGACGAGGAATCGCGCGGCGGCCGCGCCGTCGATCACGCGGTGATCCCACGACAGCGACAGCGGCACCGTGAGGCGCGACTGATACTGCTTGCCGTCCGTCGACGTCTGTTTCCAGAACGATTTGCAGACGCCCATGATCGCGACCTCGGGCGCGTTGATGATCGGCGTGAAGTACGTCCCGCCGATCCCGCCCAGCGACGAAATCGTGAACGTGCCGCCCTGCATCTGGTCGGGCTTCAGCTTGCCGTCGCGTGCAAGTTTCGCGAGCGTGCTCATCTCGTCGGCGATCGCCGGGATGCTCTTTACGTCGACGTCGCGGATCACCGGCACGACTAGACCGTTCGGCGTGTCGGCTGCGAAGCCGATGTGCCAGTAGCGCTTCAGGATCAGCGAATCGCCGTCGAGACTCGCATTGAACTCGGGGAACGTCTTCAGCGCGGCGACTGCCGCTTTCATCATGAACGGCAGCAGGCTCAGCTTCACGCCGGACTTCTCGAGTTCCTTGTTCATTGCGACGCGAAACGGTTCGAGGTCCGTGATGTCGGCTTCGTCGTGCGTCGTCACGTGCGGAATCGTCACCCAGTTGCGATGCAGGTTCGCGCCGGAGATCTTTTTGATGCGCGACAGCGCACGTGGCTCGATGGGGCCGAACTTCGCGAAGTCGACTTGCGGCCACGGCAGCAGATCGAGGCTGCCACCGCTGCTGCGGGCAGGCGTACTTTGCGCGGCGCTCGCGGGTTCTGCGGTGCCACGCGATGAAAATGCTTCGACGTCCTCGCTGACGATCCGGCCGTGCTTGCCGCTCCCTTTAATCTTGCCGAGATCCACGCCGAGTTCGCGTGCGCGTTTGCGTGCGGCCGGGCCTGCGTAGGCGAGCGCAAACGTGACGGGGTCCGTCGCTTCGTGCACAGGCGCGGGCGGCGCTGCGGTTGTCGCCACCGGTGCAGGCACAGACGCCGCGTTTGCAGACACCCCATCCGCAGTCGCCAGCGACAGAATCATCGTGCCTTCGCCCACCTTGTCGCCAAGCGCAACATGGATTGCCGTCACAACACCCGCGAGCGGCGACGGCACGTCCATTGTCGCCTTGTCCGACTCCAGCGTGACGAGCGGGTCTTCCGCTTTCACCGTGTCGCCGGGCTTCACATGAATCTCGATGACCGGCACGTCCGCGAAATCGCCGATGTCCGGCACGCGCACGTCGGCAACCCCTGCCGGTGCGTTCGCGGCAGCAGGCGGCGGCACGACGGTCGGTCGCGTGTCCTGCATGACTGCGGGGCTGGCCGAACCGTCGGTGCGTGCCAGCAGAATGACGGTCCCCTCGCTGACCTTGTCCCCGATCGCGAGTCTGATTTCCTCGACGATCCCGTCCGTCGATGCCGGCACGTCCATCGTGGCCTTGTCCGATTCGAGCGTGATAAGCGAGTCTTCCGCTTTCACACGGTCGCCCGGCTTCACATGAATCTCGATCACCGGTACATCGCTGAAATCGCCGATGTCCGGGACCTTCATTTCGATCGTTTCACTCATCGCATGGCCTCCTCAGACGGTCCAGGGGGCCGGCGCGCCGGCGTCGAGGCCGTACTTCGCGATGGCCTCGCCGACGACAGCCGCGTCGATCGCACCGTCGTCCGCCAGCGCCTTCAGCGCGGCAACCGCGACGTGCCAGCGATCGACCTCGAAGAAACGCCGCAGCTTGCGGCGATAGTCGCTGCGCCCGAACCCGTCGGTGCCGAGCACCGTGTAGCGACGGCCCGCGGCCTGCACGTACTCGCGGATCTGGTCCGCGTAGTTGCGCATGTAGTCGGTCGCGGCGATCACCGGGCCTGCGTGTTGCGCGAGGCATTGCTCGACGTAGCTGGCCCGGCGCGGTTCGGTCGGATGCAGACGGCTCCAGCGCTCGGCGGCCATCCCTTCGCGGCGCAGCTCGTTGAAGCTCGTCGCACTCCACAGGTCGGCGTTCACGCCGAAATCGTCTTTCAGCAGATCGGCCGCGGCGATGACTTCGCGCAGGATCGTGCCGCTGCCGACCAGTTGCACACGCGGTGCTTTGTCTTTGGGCTTACCCGTTCCAGCCAGCCGGTAGAGTCCCTTGAGAATCCCTTCCTCGCTGCCCTCCGGCATACCCGGGTGCGGGTAGTTCTCGTTCATCAGCGTCACGTAATAGAACACGTCTTCCTGCGCTTCATACATGCGCCGCATGCCCTCGCGAACGATCGTCACGACCTCGTACGCGAACGTCGGGTCGTACGACACGCAGTTCGGAATCGTCGCCGCCATCAGATGACTGTGACCGTCTTCGTGCTGCAGACCCTCGCCATTCAGCGTCGTGCGCCCCGCCGTGCCGCCGAGCAGAAAACCGCGCGCGCGGATATCGCCTGCGAGCCACGCGAGATCGCCGACGCGCTGCAAGCCGAACATCGAGTAGTAGATGTAGAACGGAATCATCGGCACGTTGCTGGTGCTGTACGACGTCGACGCGACGATCCAGCTCGACATCGCGCCGCCTTCGTTGATACCCTCCTGCAACACCTGGCCGTCAGTCGATTCGCGGTAGTACATCAACTGGTCGGCATCCTGCGGCCGGTACAGCTGGCCGCTCGACGACCAGATGCCCAGTTGCCGGAACATCCCTTCCATACCGAACGTCCGCGACTCGTCGGGCACGATCGGCACGACGTGCTTGCCGATGTCCTTGTCGCGAACCAGCGTGCCGAGCATCTGCACGAACGCCATCGTCGTGGAGATTTCGCGTTCGCCGGTCGCGCGCAGCAGACGGTCGAAGCTCGCGAGCGGCGGTATCGTCAGCGACGTCGATTGACGACGCCGCTGCGGCAGATAACCGCCCAATGCGTTGCGCCGCTCATGCAGATACTTCAGCTCGGGGCTGTCGTCGGCGGGCCGGATGAACGGCACGTCTGCGATCTCGTCGTCGGACACCGGAATCTGGAAGCGATCGCGAAAACCGCGCAGCGCCTGCTGCGTCATTTTCTTCGCCTGGTGCGCGATCATCTGGCCTTCGCCGGATTCGCCCATCCCGTAGCCCTTGACCGTCTTCGCGAGAATCACGGTCGGCTGGCCCGTATGTTTCGATGCCGCTGCGTACGCCGCGTAAACTTTCAGCGGATCGTGACCGCCGCGCGTGAGCGCCCAGATTTCGTCGTCGCTCATGTCCGCGACGAGTGCCTTCGTTTCGTCGAAGCGGCCGAAGAAATGCTCGCGTACATACGCGCCGCTCTTGCTCTTGAAATCCTGGTACTCGCCGTCGACGCACATCTCCATCAGCTCGAGTAGCTTGCCGCTCGTGTCCTTCGCGAACAGCCGGTCCCAGCCGCTGCCCCACAGCACCTTGATCACGTTCCAGCCCGCGCCGCGAAACACGCTTTCGAGTTCCTGCACGATCTTGCCGTTGCCGCGCACCGGTCCGTCCAGACGCTGCAGATTGCAGTTGATGACGAACACGAGGTTGTCGAGCCGCTCGCGGCCCGCGAGCGAAATCGCGCCGAGCGATTCGGGCTCGTCCATCTCGCCGTCGCCCATGAACGCCCAGACCTTGCGCGCCGCCGTCTGCGCGAGCCCGCGTCCCTGCAGATACTTCAGAAAGCGCGCCTGGTAGATCGCCATCAGCGGGCCGAGTCCCATCGACACCGTCGGGAATTGCCAGAAGTCCGGCATCAGCCACGGATGCGGATACGACGGCAAACCGCCGCCGCCCGTTTCCTGCCGGTACCTGAGCAGTTGCTCTTCAGTGAGACGCCCTTCGACGAACGCACGCGCATAGATGCCCGGCGCGCTGTGCCCCTGGATATAGACGAGATCGCCGCCGTGCGTGTCAGTCGGTGCGTGCCAGAAATGATTGAAACCGATGTCGTACAGCGTCGCCGCCGACTGGAAGCTCGCGATGTGACCGCCGAGTTCGGAGCTGTCCTTGTTCGCGCGCAGGATGATCGCGAGCGCGTTCCAGCGGATCAGCGAGCGCAGCTTGTGTTCGATCGCGCGATCGCCCGGCGATTGCTCTTCACGCTCAGGGGCGATGGTGTTGCGGTACGGGGTCGTCTGCACGTGCGGCGTATAGACGCCGTCGCGTCGCGCGGCATCGACCACACGACCGACGAGATACCCCGCACGTCCGATACCGCGATGCTCGTGGACCGCACGCAGCGCGTCGAGCCATTCGTCGGTTTCGATCGGATCGAGATCGTTATTCACATTCATATTTTTTGTCTCCGCGAGATCACAGACGAGGGGTCAGGCTTGCAGCGAAGCGGCCGCGGCGCGCTTCTCGACCGCACCGCGCCGGTACAGCGCCCATGTACCGATCAACCCGCACACGGCCGCGAAGCTCATCCACAAACCAGGCGCGCCCTTGTCTCCGGTCGCCTCGATCAGGTACGTGGACACCACCGGCGTGAAGCCGCCGAAGATCGCCGTCGCGAGGCTGTACGCGAGCGAGAAACCCGACGTGCGCACGTTGACCGGCATCACCTCGGTCAGCGCGACGACCATCGCGCCGTTATAGCTGCCGTACAGGAACGACAGCCACAGCTCGGCGATCAGCATCCGCTGGAAGGTCGGCGCGGCCACCAGCCAGGACAGCACCGGATAGGCAGTGCAAACGGTGAGCAACGTGAACGCGATCAGCAGCGGCTTGCGGCCGACACGATCGGACAGCGCACCCATCACAGGCAGCCAGAACAGATTCGACACGCCGATGCAGAACGTGACGATCAGACTGTCCGCCGCCGTGAGCCGCAGCACGTTGCGACCGAACGTCGGCGTGTAGACGGTGATCAGATAGAACGACACCGTCGTCATCACGACCAGCATCATCCCCGCGAGCACGATGTTGAAATTGCGCAGGATCGACTGGAAGATTTCGCGCGCACCGGGCCGATGCTTGCGGGCGAGGAACTCGTCGGTTTCCTGCATCGAACGACGCACCACGAAAATGAACGGCACGATCATGCAGCCGATAAAGAACGGGATGCGCCAGCCCCATGCGGTGATCGCGTCGTGCGTCATCGTCTCGTTGATCACGAAGCCGATCGTCGCAGCGAAGATGATCGCGACCTGCTGGCTCGCGGACTGCCAGCTCACATAAAAGCCCTTGTGACCCGGCGTCGCCATCTCGGACAGATACACCGATACGCCACCCAGTTCGACGCCCGCCGAGAGTCCCTGCAGCAGACGCCCGATCAGCACGAGGAGCGGCGCGAGCAGACCGATCGTCGAGTAACCCGGCACGAACGCGATGAGGATCGTGCCCATTGCCATGATCAGCAGCGTGGTGATCAGCCCCCGGCGGCGGCCGACCTTGTCGATATACGCGCCGAGCACGATCGCGCCGACCGGCCGCATGATGAAGCCGGCGCCGAACGTGCCGAACGTCAGCATCAGCGACGCGAACTCGCTGTCGGTTGGAAAGTACGTGTGCGCGATATAGCTCGCGTAAAAACCGAACAGGAAAAAATCGAACATCTCGAGGAAATTGCCGCTGGTGACGCGAATCACCATGCTGAATTTCGAATGTGCTGTGGCTGGGCCCGACATGTCGTCGTCTCCTGAATCTGGTTCTGGTTCGTGACCGGCCTGCTGCGGCCGGTCACGCTGTTGCCGCTGTCGTCCGATCAAGACTCAGGCGACGAACTGGCACTTCGATGCCGGCGTCCGGGTGTCCATGTTTCGACCGCGGTTCATGTGGTCGTCGACTTCCGCCGCGCAGCCGAGCATGCGGGGATAGAGGAACATCGTGAACGCCGCCGTCTCGAGCGCCGAGCCGTCGTACTCGCCGGCGCGGTACGGCTGCCACAACGTCTTCAGCAACAGCGCCGCGATCACCGCATCGACGTTCACGCAGTACACGTTGCGCGACACGCCCGCTTCGTACAGCGTCTCGACGAGCGTGCGATAGAACTCGTGGAAGACGTTGTATTCGCCGCGTTCCGACATCAGCGAGTAGATGAACACTTCGCGCGGATCGTGATTGACCGGCTTGTCCTTGAACACCGGGTGATTGATGCCCGGAATCTTCTGGATATCGAGGCTGCCCGCGTTCTTCCGGCTGGACTTGTAGCGCGCGTATTCGTCGACGTAACGATGCGCGAGTGCCTTCAGGTCGATGCCGTGATCCGGGTCGCCTGGATCGACGAGATTCGTCTCCTTGAACTGGTCGATCAGGAACGCGATCCCTTCGTAGCCGTTGCCGCCGTGCGTGTAGCCGGTGTGCGTGAGAAAACCGATCAGGCATTTGTTGAGCTGGATGCGCTCCGGGTCCTCGGGACCGTCGGCCGACACCGCGCCCTTCGCGCCCTGCGCCGAAATGGTCCCCGGTCCGTTCGACAGCAGCATGCCGACCAGCACCTGGAACGACAGCAGGTTCGTCGGCGTCGGTTCGAGGCCGAGCAACGCGACGAACGCGACCTCGCCGATCGACCGTTGCTGCAGGATTTCTGTCGTCTCGATGCCGCAAAAAGCATCGGGTGTGTGGTGCGCCGCATCCACCGATGCGCCGATCAACACGCCGAACAGCGTCAGCCACCACGGCAGGTTTTCGGCAGTGAGGCGCGACACGCGCTTGCGCATCAACGGTCCCCACGCGAGCGTCACCGAGATCGCGGCGAGTACCGCGTCGGCACTCGGCTGACCGGGTAACTGTTCGAGGTAGCGGATGAAGACGGATTTCGCGCCGCGTGCGCGCAGGCCTTCGAGCATCCGCACGGCCTGCTCGTCGGTCGTGGCGCTCAGGAACAGTTCGTCGTCGTCGATCGCGATGCGGTCGAGGTCGAATGTTTCATCGCGCGCATCGGCAAGTCCTGCGGCGGCGAAGCGCTCGATCAGGATGCGGGTCAACTGACGCGCGCGCTGCTGGCTACGCGGACCGATCACGCTCGCCGCTGCCGCAAGCACGGTGTTCGGCGTGTTGCCTGCTTCGCGTGCGGCCTGCGCGGCATCCAGTGCGGGATGACCGTGCAGGTTCAGCGCGGCACCGATGGCCACGTTGATCAGGTTTCGATCGTTCGCGCCGCCCGGTTCATGCAGCAGCGCGAGACTCACGTTTGCTTCGAGCGGATACTGCGCGGCATCGAGCATCGACACGCCGTGCAGGCTGGTCACCTGGGTCCGCGCATCCATCTGCGACGCACCGGACGCATCCTTCATCGTCTGACGCGGCGACACGCCGCCGATCTGCCGGTTCAGCGCCGCGATCTGCTCGTTATACGGCGCGGCTGCATCGACGACCGGGATATCGAGCACGGCCGGCAACGTCAAACCGTGATTCGCACCGAACCACGGCTTCAACGCGAGATTGCCCTCGGGATCGAAATCGGGACGACATGCGTTCTCGCGCATCACCGCGGAGAGCGCAGCCGGAATGTGTGCGATGTTCGTGACGACCGCGCCCTTCGCGGAACAGACCGGATGCTCCGGCGTGAACAGCTCGTCGACGCCGAACTTCTCCATGAACCAGCGTTCCTTGCTGGCCGCATCGTCGGCACCGCCTGCCATCGCACCGGCGTGTCCGACCGAACGCGTCAGCTTCGACTTCCAGCGACCGACCACGCAGGCCACGACGGGCTTCGTGAAATCGGCGGCCAGCTCGTAGTAGCCGCCCGGTTCGACGTACAGTACCGCCGCCTTGCTGCGCGCATCGTTGGACAGCGCGAACGCGAACTCGGGCGCGGCAAACTGGATGTACACGTCCTTGCCGCTGGAGATCGCGGTGGTCGTCCCCCATCCGCCCATCCGCAGATAGGTGGCGATCGTGGTCGTGAAATTGCCCGAGTTCGAGAAGATCGCGATCGAGCCACGGCGCAGCGCTTCTTCCGGATGATCGCCGCCGAGCGCGCCGCCGATGCGCACCTGGTTCCACGTGTCGGCCACACCGAGACTGTTGCCGCCGAAGATGTCGACGCCGTTCGCCTGACCCATCGCGCGGATCTCGCGCGAATCGTGGACCGCGAGTTTCTCGGTCACGATGAAGATCTTGCGCAGATCGGGATTCACGCGGATCAGTTCCGCGACGCCGTCGCGCGCCGCTGCGGGCGGCAGATAGATCACACCGCAATTGAAGCGGTGGCCCGCGTTGATGCCGTCGAGCACGTTGTTGTAGACGGGTACGTTGCCGACCGACGTTTCGAGCACCTGACCGCCTTTGCCCGGCGCAGTGCCGAATACGACGTTACCGCCCGAATACACGTGACCGACCGGCGTCACCGCACTCGACTCGCCGCCGAGAATGTTCAGCACGCACACGCGGTCTTCGCGGGTCGCGATCTGCGCAAGCGAACTGACGCCGACGAAATATCTGAAATCACCAATGCCCTGCTTGTACATGACTCGCTCCGTTGCACTAGAGAGGGGGACGGTGGTCAGTCCACCGGACGGGACACGAGGCCCATCCGGTTCGCCACCTGTTCGCGGCCGCCGGCCTTCATCCACGCATCGATTTCCTTCGCGTACAGCACGACCTCGCTCATGTCGGAATCGAAGCCGAAGAACCGGTACGGCACGCCGAGCGCATCGAGCGTGTCGCGCATCGCGCCCATGCCGCGCACGAGATTCGGCCCGCCGCGCCCGATCACGACGTACAGCGGCGACGGACCATGCCGGCTGAAATGCTCGCGAAGCGCATCGGCCATCGCGCGGAAGGTTTCGAAGATGTCGGTGTTGTTCGACTTGCCGCCGATGATGAACAGCACGTTGCTTTGCTTGAGCCAGTGCTTGAAGCAGATGCGGGCGACTTCCTTCATTTTTTCGTACGGCGGATTGCCGCCGAAGTCGGACGAAATGATCGCGTCGTCGCCGAGCATCTGCGTGACCAGCGAGTTCGCGCCGCCGCCGAAGGTCGGCGCGAGGATCGTGCCGCCGCTGTTGATCACGTAGACGTCGCTTTGCCCCTGGTACGTGCGCAGCTGGTTGATCTCCTGCTCGAAATCCGAGTAGTCGACCGCGAACAGACTGGCCGGCAGATTCAGCCGCTTCCAGCGCGGATCGTCGCGATCGAAGCCGCACTTGAAGTCGCACGCGACCGGCGTCATGCGTCCTTTTTTGTCCACGCGCATCCGGATCGGATTCAGTTCGAGCGTGCTCATCCCGTAGTCGTGATACAGCTCCCACAGTTTCGGCAGATGCTGCACGAGCGGCGAGATGATCTGCTTCGGCGCACCGAGCGCCGACAACGCATTTGCGACGACGAACGCCTTCAGGCCGGTCAGCGGATCGAACGGCACCTGCGCGACCATGGTCCGGTCGAGTTCCTCGATGTCCATGCCGCCGTGATGCGTCAGCGTCATCGTCGGCGCGCGGAAGTGCGTCGAATCGGTGATCGAGAAATAGACCTCGTGCTCCGCCGGCACGCCCGCCTCGAACGTCACGCCATTCGATTTCGCGACCGTGTGGCACACGCGGTGCTCGACGAAATACAGCCGTTCCTTTTCGCTGAGCGCGGTCTTCAGGTCAGTGGCCTTGCCGATCAGGCCGGCCTTGCCCTTCTTCCCCACGCCGCCCTTGAACATCGGCTTGATGAAAACCAGTCCGTGCCGATCGATCAGCGCGCGGATCTCCTCTTCGCTCGCGCTCGGACCGAGCACCTCGGCGGTGGGGAAATCGACGAACTGGAGCATCTTCGCTCCATGAAACATGCCGGTAACTTGCATAGCGTTCCTCTTCTACGATGCGACGAATCCCGCCGCGCCAGTCGGCGCGAGCGATCCCATTCCGGTACGGCGGCGTTGAGGGTGTTGCTCGAGAGCTCGAGAGCTCGAGATCGTCGTTAGCGGACGCGTGACGATCGATGGAGCGGGTAAACGGAGTTAGTGGAGTCCGCGCGGTGGCGGCGAGCGCACGCTCGTATGCGCGCGGCGGTGCGGCAGGCAAGCGCGATGCGTTGCCGCGTCGAGGCGGTGCGGCAGAGGGTTGCTGTCCAGCCGGCTTCGTCGAGCGCGGCTTTGGCGTTGAGGTTCATGTCGTCTCCATTCGTGGTACGCGCTATTGCCGCGCGACACTTTATGGAATCAATAACGCAATGGCCGTGCCAGTTTTCGAGCCGGATCGAGAAACGGTAGGTGGTTGATTTTGCTTGGGGTTTTTAGTCGCGTCCGCGAGCGCGGGACGAAACTCCGGAATACGGTGCGGAGGCACCGCACGGGAAACCGTGCTGCGCTCGTGACTTGAGGATGAGTGACACGCGTCGCAACAGAAAACCCGCGAGAGCGGGCTTCTTTTCGACGGTGGATTGACCGCGTGAACGCAGTTACTCGTAGCTGACCATCACCGTCACCGGCTTCGGCCGATGCAACGCCGACGGACGATCGACCGACAGCGTCAGCAAGCCTTGATTCTGCTTCAGGTAATAGTCGTGCGATGCCTGCCACGCGACCTGATGACCTTTCGTATCGACGAATCGCGTGACGATGTCGCTGTGTGCGTCCGGACCGATGCTCAGATGCGCCGCGTCATTCCCCTCGCCGTTCCCATAGAACGACACCGTCGCGGCCGGCTTGTCGGCGCCGGGCGTCGAGAAGGTCACTGCGATGGCGTCGGCGGAAGCGCCCGCCTTCGCCGCTCCGATGAACGACGACGAAGCACTGGGCGGAGGGGAAGTGTCGATCGAATAAGGCGGCGCCACGATACGGCCGTAGAACCGTATCTCCGACTCCTGGCCGGAAGACGCCGCGTGTGTGGAAAGCGGGAGGCCGATCGAGAGCGCCATCGTCGAGAGTGCGACGATGCGCGTCCGCCATATACGCCTGCGATGGTCCTTCATGACCACTCCGGTTGTTCAATATGACGTCGGGAACATTGTTAATTTAGGTTAACGACGACGTAAGAACAATCTTTAGCCCGGGTGGTGCAAGTTGTTGCGCAGCCTGCGTGGCTCCTTATCTCTTTATACGTTTGCGGGTTAAGGTAAGGCTACTGGTAGCTCATCGTAAACGTAGCCAGCCCCTTCACCGTTCCGGCTGTCACCGTGCCGGTCGAGATGTACTGCGCGGTCAACGGAATGCTGGTCGTGCTGGCCGACGCGCCCACCAGCCACTGGTTCGGATTGCCCGCCACTGCGGAGTCCGGTCCGTAGCTGACCGGCGACCCGCCGCTTTTCAGCACGCGCAGCTTCACGCCGGTCGCGGTCGACCCGCTCGCCAGCGTCAGGTTGCTGGTCGTGTTGCCGGGCGCGGTCGCGTCGGTCAGCGTCACGTAGACGTTCGCGCCGGACTGGCACGACAGCCCGATGCTGAAGTTCTGGTTGCCGGCCGTCGTGCCCACCGTGCCGAGCGCGCTCGCGTTCACCGACGGCAGCGTCACGCTGACCGACGGCGTGGTCACCGTGCAGGTCGTCGCGACGATCGACGTGTTGTTGACCGAGATGGTCACGAGCGCCGGCGATGTCACGTTCAACGGGATGTTGTGGCTGACCAGCGTGAACAGCTGCGGGATGTTGATCGCGCCGCCGCTCTTCACCTGCGCGGCCGTCTTGACCAGTTGATAGGTGAACGTAAAGGACCCGGTGAACGCGTTCGTGTTCGTGATCGGCGCGCCGAAATCGTCCCAGCCGCCCACGCCCAGCGACGACATCACCTTGTTGCCGTAGGTCACGTCGATCACCTTGATGCCGATCCCCGCAATGCCCGTATTCCAGACGCCCGCCACCGGGCTCACGGCCAGTTGCGGAAAATACTGCATGTACCAGCCGTTGTTGTACGGCGGCACCGTGCCGGGATTCGACGGACAGTTGACCGATACCGTCGACGACTGCACCGAACTGAGCGGCGTACCGACCGGCGTGTCGCGCGGCACGGTGATCGTACCGAAGCTGATCGCCGCCGAGCCGGTGATCGTGCATTGCAGCGCCGCATTCGCCGACGTGCTGACGCCGAGGCCCAGCAGGCCGGCGACGCTCAGCGTCGCGATCGCGAGCCAGCGGCGTGAGCGGTGCGACCCGTGCGATAGCGCGCGTGGCAGAAAGAAAGTCATCACGGGTTTCCTCCGGCAGACTGAACCGCCGCTGTGTCCTTCGATGAACGGCTCGCCGTCACTGCGTGAGCAACGCCGCCCGTTGCATCGGTTGCTGTGCTCGCCACGTTCGACGCTGCGTCCACCGGACCGCACGTCGCATCGATATGCGCATACGCGCCCTTGTCCTCGCCCTTCGGCGGCAGGCGGTAGTTGAACCGGCACGTTTCATCCGCCGCATCGCCCCACTTGACGGTCAGCGTCCCCTGATCGGCGACGCCGCGCACGAAGATGCGGCTGTTCTGGCCGATCGCGCCGACGTTCGACCCCTGCGCGTCGTACACGCTCGCGCCGAACGGCAGCAACGCGCCGTTGGGCTGATGCGCGGCGATCACGGCGGCCCGTCCGCTGACCGTGCCGAAGCGGATCATCACCACCGAGTTCGCACGCGGTGCGACCTGCTGGCTCGTCGAACGGAATTCGACGTCGAGCGGAATGCCCTTCGGATCGATCTCGACGGTGTTCAGGCTGTACGGCGTCAGGTACGGAATCACCGCGTAGCCACTGCCGTCGATCCGCACGCCCGACGAATTCGTGATCCGCGCGCCCTTCGCGTCCTTCGCTTCGACGACGCCGATCGTGTCGCCGAGATCGTTTGCGAAGGTCACGCCGCCCGGATGAGCGACGACCGCACCGGTGATGCCTGCCGACACCTGCGAGAAGCCGGAGCCGCCGCTCGCGCTCGCGGACAGCGTCGCGTACGGGCTGCGGTACTGGCCGTTCGCGCCGCCGGTGGTTGCGCCCGGCTGATGGCCGGTGGTCACGCCGTAGGTGAATTCGTTGTCGACGCCGGCCGAGCCGTTCAGCATCGCCTGTTCGGACGAACCGCCGACGTTGCTGTGCGTAAAGTTCGTCGATAGCGTCGGCGCGTGCTGTCCGCTGCCGAGCGGGATCGACACGCTCGCGAAGAGCTGGTTGTTCATTTGGCCGGTGAGGCCGTCGCGTTGCCGCGACAGCGACACGTTGTAGCTGAAGTTCGTGCCGAACGCGCGCAGCACGTTGTTGTAGCCGATCTGGAATTGCGCCGTGGTGCCGGCGCGGTTCCAGTAATCGAGTGTCGAACCGACCACGTACGCGTTGCCCCAGCCGTTGCCGAAGCTCTGGTTCATCGTCAGCTGGACCTGGTTGCGCTGGCGATCGACCGCGCTCGGATCCTGGCCGCCGGCGACCCGATCGCGTGCGAGCATCGCATCGCGCAGCGCCCAGAAACCGCTCGACGAATAGCGATAGGCGGCGACCGTGAAGTTCGTATTGGTCGTCGGCACCAGCTTGCTGTAGCTGATCCGCACGCTTTGGCCGGTCGTGTCCGACAGGCCGCGAATGCTTGCGCGGGCTTCGGTGATGTCGACTGCGACTGCACCGAGCGGCGTGTTGACTGCCGCGCCGATCAGTCCCGCGAGATAGCCCTGCGCGACGATCGATCCCGCGTAGCCGGTCACGATGTTGTTGAAGCCGTGCTGCACGGTGCCCTGCAGCAGGTTGCTGTGCTCGCTGACCTGCGCGTCGCGGAACTGGCCGGCCGCGAGGTTGAAGCGCGTGATGCCCGGACGCAGCAACTGCGCAACCGACGCGTACGGCACCGAGAAACTGTGCTGGCTGCCGTCGGCCTCGGTCACCGTCACGAGCAGATTGCCGCCGTAACCCGTCGCGTACAGATCGTTGATCTCGAACGCGCCGGGCGCGACGTTGGTTTCGTAGAGCTTGTTGCCGTTCTGCGTGACCGTCACGCGCGCATTGCTGGTCGCGATCCCGCGAATCAGCGGCGCGTAGCCGCGCAGCGAATCGGGCAGCATCCGGTCGTCGCTCGCGAGCTCGACACCGCGAATGCCGATGCTGTCGAACACGGCGCCGTCGGTGAACGCATCGCCGATCGTCAGCTGGCTGCGGATCGACGGCAGATCGTGCTGCAGGTAGGTCGCGATGTCCTGATAGGAACGCGGGCCGTTCGACTGCCACGTGATCGCGGAGTTTTGCCGGAAATGCCAGCTGCCGAAGTTGATCCCGCTGTTCAGCCCGAGGTAGGTCTGCGTGTTCGCCGCACCCGAACCGCTCACGTGGAACGAGTTGAGGTTGTAGCCCAACGTCGCCGACGTCACGCCCTCGTCCCAGAACTCCGGGCTCACATACCCCTGCGGATTGCGCAGCAATGCGGCCTGCGGAATGCTCAGGTCGAGCCGCAGATCGGACATGTCGAACGATTGCGACGCACCGTCGACCAGATCGGCGATGTTCGCGCACTCGCCGGCCTGAGCCTTCGCGAGTTCGTCGTGTCCTTTCGCCGACAGCGTCGAAAAATTCAGCCCGAGACGCTCGATCAGCGTCCGGTCGAAACACGGCGTCGCGCTCGCGGCACCCTGCTGCGCGACGAAGCGAATCGCCGAGTGACCGACCCAGTTGCCGTTCACGTAGAGGTCGACCGTGTAGTCGCCGGGCGATACCGGATTGCCGTGCTCGAAACGCGACACGTCGACGCTCTGCCCCTTGGGCCGCATCAGGAACTGGTCGTTGAACTGCACATCGGCGAGCGTGGTCGTGCTGGCTGTGCTGGATGCCGTCGCGGCAAACGCCGGCAACGCGCTCCACGCCGCAACCGCGCCGAGGATCACGGCGTGGCTGCGGCGGAGCGCGAACCGGTTCACGGTACGCGGTCGAGGACGTTGTTCTCGGGTACGCATGTCGTCTGCTTGCTGGTCTGGTCTGCTTGTTGGCCTGGGTCTGTCACGCTGGCCGGCGGTGCGGGGCGTGACCTGTTTTTTCTTCGCTTCTCATCGTTATCGAAGCGAGTTGTTCTGTCGTGCGTGCTACGGCTTCGCGTGCGCGTCGTACTTGCCCTCCGTGCCCGCGCCGTAGTCGTTGATGAACGTGTAGTCGACGTGTTGCGGCGCGCTGGCGAGCGGCGCCGTCGAGCCAACGTCGAAGTCCATCGTCGCGTTCGGATCGACCATGCCGCCCTTGTCGTTTTCCCACGTCGCCGCGCCGTCGGTGGCCACCACCTTGCTGAACGTCACGTGATAAGGCGTCGGGTTGACCGCTTCGAGTGCATAGCTGCCGTTGTCTTTACGTACGAACTTCCACGTGACTTTTGCTGCTGCGTCGTTCGCGTCGCCGGGCAAACCCTTCGGACGGAAAAACACCTTGATGCGCGAACGAAACGCGAGCTGCAGCGAATTCGGCATATCGGATGTCGTGCTGGCCGCAGCGCGCGGCGGCACTTCGAGGACGTTGAGCCAGAACAGCGACTCCTTGTCCTGCGGCAGCGCTTCCTGCGTGTAGATCAGACGCAGGCTCTGCCCTTTCTTCGGGTCGAGTCGAAACAGCGGCGGCGACAGCGTGAACGGCACCTTCGATTCTTCCGGCATCGCGTTCGGATTGCCCGTGTCCAGCCACGCCTGCACGAGTGCCGGGGCGTCGCCTTCGTTACTGAGCTTGATGGTCACTTCGCGCTCCTGCGCGGAATAGATCACGCGCGTTCCGCTGATCACCACGCCCGCGTGCGCGCTGCCCGTGCCTAGCGATAACGCTAAAACCATCATCGCTACACGCCATTTCTTTTGCGCCGTCATTTCGCAACCCATGATTCTTTGGCGAACGTCGGGTCCGCCTTGATTTTTTTGCAACCGGCACCGCTAAGGGTGCCGGTTGCCACCCCGTAACGTCGTCTCTTACTGGTAGACGATCGAGTACATGACGGTCGTGTTGACCGTACCTGCCGTCGACGCGCCACCGGTCGCGACGTATTGCGCGAAGTACTTGAGCGTTGCCGCACCGCTCGCGAGCGCAACCGCCTTCGAGTTTTGCGAAGCCTGTGCCGCGCCCAGTGTGACGACGCTGCTGTCGCCGTTCAGCAGACCGACTTCGACGTTCGTCGCCGTGCCCGATGCGTTGACCAGTTGACCCGTCGTCGTGTCGACGGTCGCGCCCGGCTCGAAGTACGTCGAGACGTTGCCCGAGTTCGGCGTGCAGTTCGACAGCGCGATGTTGAACGGCGTACGGCCGGCGGTCGTACCGGCGGTGGCCAGTGCGGACGTCGACACGGTCGGCAGCGTGACCGTGAAGTTCTTGCCGCCGCCATTGCCGCTGATCGTGCAGGTCTGGCTGGTGATCTGGCCGGTAAACGTGATGGTGCCGTCCGCAGCTTGCGAGGCGACCGGCATCGCGGTTACTGCAGCAATTGCAGTAAGGATGCCTAAGCGAGTGATGTTCATGACTATTCCCGTTGATGAGTGGAGCCGGATATTGAAAGCGTATATGGCCGACTCTGCGATGTACGTCGCACCGCACCGACTCAGCCATGGACGCATTGTCCAAGACCTCACATTTCGCAACCTTTAACAAATGCAATATTTATTTCGTGAAGCTTTAAAAAACGTCAAATCCAGAAAATGCGAGGGTTAATCCTTAAATCGGCGTGGGATTTATTTTTCATCGTTAGGTATGAAGAAAGAGTGCTGATTGACCACCCGGCGGGCCCTGCGCTGCGATCTCCCCCACCCCGAATCGACTGTGCATCGGGTGAATTGACAATTTTTAAAACTTAACGATGTTTTATTTGACATTCATTATGAGATTGAAATCGGTTAAAAAAATATAGTCGAACCAGCATTAACCAGACCTGCCCGACGATCATCACGGATATCCGTCGTACGTTATTTTCGGGTGGAAAAAACAGTCCCATCAAACCGGCGAACAGGAGCGCGGTATGCATCAAAATAAAATATCGCCCGCCCGGTTGGCCGCTGGCGATGTGGTCCCCTCGCCGATTGGCGAAGCAATGGCAGGCACGATCCTGGGCGATAGAGTCGTGAAGGGTTTGAAGACCGGTGAATTTCACGTCGCGTTCCAGCCTATCGTCCACGCGCAGACCAGCACGTTGTCGGGCGTCGAATGCCTGCTGAGATGGTCGCATCCGGACTATGGCTTGCTGCTGCCCGGAAGTTTCCGTCACGTATTCGACAACGTCGACGTTGCGCGCGAGATCAGCTATTTCGTGCTTGATTCCGTCTGCGAGCAACTGGCGGGGCTGCGCAAGCTGGGTATCGATACGCCCCCTCACGTCGCGATCAACATCCAGCCGTCGCAACTGGTCGACGACACGCTAAGCGAGAGAATCAGGAAGATCACGAAGAAACACGGGGTCGACCCGTGTGTGCTCGAACTGGAACTCATCGAGACAGAGGATGTAGCGAAGATACTGGCCGTGCATGAGTTCACGCGATCGCTTAGAAAGCTGGGCGTGCGCCTCGCGATCGACGACTTCGGTACGGGCTATTCGTCGCTGACGACGCTCGACCGGATGCATATCGACACCGTCAAGCTGACGCGCGAATTCCTGCTTGGAATCCCCGCATCGCCGCTCGCCTGCACGGTGGTAAGCACGATACTGGATCTGTTTGCGCGTCTCGGCATTACCGCGGTCGCGGAAGGCGTGGAGACCCATGAGCAATTGCGCTGGCTCGCGCAACGCCCGGAGGTTCTGGTGCAGGGTTACTACATCGCGCCGCCACGACAAACGTTGTCGGAAGCGCTACGCGATCATCGGCCTTTGGCGAAAGGCCTCGCAGTCCGGCCACGCGGCAAACACCAGGCCGGCTGAATTACTGCGTTTTTCACGCTTGATCTGCGCTAGCGCGAAATCTCTTCCAGCGCGAGGTCGCGCGTACGCGGCCCGAACACGCCGATCGCCAGCATCACGATACCCATCGCCGCCGAGATGAAAACGAACACGCCCGTCGTGCCGAACTCCCTCAACGTTGCCGCGATGATGAATGCCGTAAAGATTGCGGAAAAGCGGCTCCACGAATAGACGAAACCCACCGCCTGCGCGCGGATACTCGTCGGGAAAAGCTCCGCCTGATACGCGTGATAGCTGTACGACATGATGTTGCCGACCAGCGTCAGGCACACACCCAGCGATATCAGCAGCACCGCGTTCGCCACCTGACTGAACCACAGACCGGCCACGACATTGATCGCGGCCATCGCAACGATGACGGTCTTGCGCTCGAAGCGATCCGCGATCACGAGACCGATCAGCGGCCCCACGGGCGCCGCGAGCGCGATGATGCTCGAGTACATCAGGCTCGTCGATACCGTGATGCCCTGCTTGATCAGCAACGTCGGCACCCAGTTCGCGAAGCCGTAATAGCCCACCGTCTGGAATACGTTGAACACGGTCAGCATCAACGCGCGCCGACGATACGGCGGCCGCCATATGTCGCGAAACCGGCCGCGCGACGAAGGCGGCGACAGCATCCCCGGCGGCGGCAACGGCCGGCCGTACTCCGCTTCGACCTTCCTTTCGAGTGTGGACATCACATCGTCGGCTTCGGTCAGGCGTCCTTGCTGTGCGAGCCAACGCGGACTTTCCGGCAGTTGACGGCGAATCCACCAGACGAAGATCGCGGCGGACGCACCGGTCAGCACGACCCACCGCCATCCATCGATGCCAAACGGCGCATGCGGTACGAGCAGATAAGACAGAAACGCGACCACGGGCACCGCCGCGAAGCCGACGGCCTGCTCGCACGCAAACGCACGGCCGCGAATCCGCTTGGGCACCAGCTCGGAGATGTACGTGCCGATCGTCACGAGTTCGACGCCGATACCGAGGCCCGCAATGAAGCGCCACAGATTCAGGCCGCCGGCAGTGTGCTGGAACGCCATGACCGTATTGGCCGCGACGTACCACAGCAGCGACCACGTGAAGATCGAGCGCCGCCCGAAGCGATCGGCGAGAAACCCGCACGCGAACGTTCCGACGAACAGCCCCGCGAACAGCGACGCAATAAAACTCGCGACCCCGGTGCTGCCGAACAGACCGTGAGTAGTCGGCGTAAGCAGCCCGCTGCGCACGAGCCCCGGTGCGATGTAGCCGGTGTACAGCAGGTCGTATAGCTCGAAGAAAAAACCGAGACTCAGCAGCACGACCAGCTTCCAGATCGAGCGCGTCGCCGGCAGACGATCGAGCCGTGCGGCAATCGCGCGGACGTCGAGTGCGGCGGCGGCATCGAGCATCGTCTCGGGGCTATCGGCGCTGTCTGAGGCATCGTCCCGTGCTGGAAAATCGGGGGGCGCCAATGTCATCGCGTCGGTGTCATCGACGAGCGCCTTGTCGGTCGAATGCATTGTTTGTCTCCTATGTCATACAGAGTTGGCGCTTGAACGCCGTACTCCGACGTCGACCTCTGTTGCCGCCTTAGCGCTTACTCCTTGTCCCACGCTAAACAGATCCTGCCCACCTTCTGCTACCGCACTTCAATACCCACCGTCTGCAGCGCCTCAAACGTCGTAATCCGCCCAGCCAAAGCACTCGCAGCAACGGTGTACGGACTGGCAAGCCAGACACTCCCCGGCCCCGAACGCCCCGGAAAATTCCGGTTGATCGCACTGATCGTCACGTCGTTGCTCGAACTCGACTGACCGGGCCCGCAGTTCGCACACGATCCGCAGCCCGGCATCACCAGCGTCGCACCGGCCTGCTCGAAGGTCGACAGGTAGCCCTGCTCTTCGCAATAACGGCGGACTTCCTGCGTGCCGAACTGCAGGAACAGGCGAGTCCCAGGCGCCACGCGCATCCCGTGCTCGATGCCCCATTGCAGCACGTCGTGATAGAAGTCGAAGTCTTCGCGCTTGCCCGCTGTGCACGAACCGCCGTACGCGAGATTCACAGCAACCTCGTCGCCAAGCGCACTCGCGGCGACTCCGTTGCCCGGGTCTCCAGGACGCGCGAGCATTGGCTCGATGCTGTCGGCGTCGATGCGAATCACCTTTCGATACGTCGCACCCGGATCGCTTTTCATCCACGGCTCAAGTGCGAATTCGACTCCGCGCCGCTCCTTCAGGAACGCGACAGTCTTTTCGTCCGGCTCGACGATGCCGGTGAAACCACCCAGTTCCGCGACCATGTTGGTCAGCGTCGCACGCTCGTCGACAGGCAGCGCGCGCACCGCGGAACCGCCGTATTCGAACACCAGTCCGATTGCGCCACCCGAGCGGATTTCGTCGAGATGCAGCAGATACAGCACGATGTCTTTCGCGGTCACGCCAGGTCGCAACACACCATCGACCTCGATACGCAGCGTCTCCGGAATCTTGCAGCGCACGTAGCCGGTCACCCAGCTATTGGCGATTTCCGTCGCGCCCGCACCGAACGCGAGGCAGCCGAGCGCGCCTGAATGCGGCGTATGCGAATCGGTGCCGGCGACGATCTGCCCAGGCAACGCGTAGCGCTCGGCCATCAGCGAATGGCAAATGCCTTCGGACCCGGTGCCGTCGGGCAGCGCGCCATGTGAGCGGACCGGGTAGTCGCGCGCGAAACTCGTATGCCCCTCGGTCAGATTCGCCACACCGGGCAGCAAACCGTCGCGCACGTGCGGAATGCTCTGCGGCGCGAGTACGAGGTGGTCCTGAAACGCGATGATGTGGTCCGGTTCGAACAGCGGTGCCGGCTTGCCGAACGCGCGATGCATCAGATGCGCGCACATGCCGGTGAAGTAGTCGTGGCTGAAGCGCCAGTCAGCCGCGACGAACACGCCGTCGCCGCGCGATGCGTTAGCCGTCTCGGGATGCAGATGCCGTTCGAGAATTTTTTCGACCAGCGTGCGGGGTGCCGCGTTTCCATCGACAGCAGGCGCATTGCGCTTGCGTGCATCGGGCCATTGCGTGAACTTGCTGTACGCAAGCAGGCCACCGCTGCGGATGATCCGCTGCGTGAGCGCATCGCGTCCGGTCAGGAACGCGTCGATCGGAATCGATTCGCCCGCGAGCAACCGGTCCAGCACGGTGAAATCCGTCGTGGTCAGGATGCCGATGTTGTCGCAGTTCTGCTGATAGATGCGCTCGAAACTCTCCGCGACGATCAAGCGGATTCCCGCGGACAGTTCCGCAAGCGGCGCCGACTCTCTCGACGACCCCTTACCGTAGCGCTTGCCGGCCACCGTGACCTGGAAGCCGCCTTTGCGCACCGCGTGATTGCCGATCGGCAGACGATCACCGGCCTTGAAACCGACGTACGGAAATTCGCCGAGGCGTTCGTCGTAGGTCAGCATCACCGTCACCGGTGTGATCTCGTCGGTCGATACGTTGTCGCGCAACGGACCCGCCTCTTGCGGCGTCAGCGCGCGGCCCGCGAGCTGTGCATCGATCAGGTCGGGATTCTCGGACAGGTACAGGACTCTGCCGGTCAATCGAAATGCGTCTTCCATGGTGCCTCCTTCACGCCAATATAGCGGCGGCCCGCATGCTCAGACGTAGCGATTCGGCAATGCAGCCATCACGCCTCGCGATGGCTCGTCAGAAACTGGACGAGCGCGGCGGCACTCGCGGTGAGTTCATCGCGTGCGCGAAACACGACGACCAGTTCGCGGCTCGCCCACGCGTCCGTCAGTTGCAATAGCTTGACGTCCAGCGTGTTCAGATAGAGCTGCCCGGTTTGCTCGGGCACGACCGCGATGCCGAGACCTGCATGCACCATCCGGCACAGCGCATCGAGGCTACCGACGCGAATCTGCACCTGCAACGCACGGCCCGCAGTGTCGGCTTCAGCGGCGATCAGTTGCGTCAGCGCGCTTTCGCTGCGCAGCCCGACAAATCGCTCATCGAACAGCGAGCCGAAGTCGACGCGGTACTGCGACGCAAGCGGGTGCGCGCTCGGCACCATCACCGCGAGACGGTCCGCGCGGTAGCGAATCCATTGATACGCATCGAGGCCGGCAATCGCGTTGCAGATGCCGAAGTCCGCGTTGTGTTCGTCGAGCATACGCAGCACATCGGCGCTGTTCTGCTCTTCCAGATCGATCTGCACGTCGGGGAAAAGGCGCTGAAACGCAGCGATATCCTCGGGAAGAAACTGCACGATCGACGACAGGTTCGCGACCAGCCGAACACTCCCCTTCGCGCCGGTGAAGTAGCGCGACAGTTCGGCGCCCAATGCTTCGACGTTACCGATGATCGCCTGCGCATGACGCAGCACCGTTTCGCCGACCGGCGTCACCTGAATGCCGCGCGATTGCCGCTGGATCAGCGGCAGACCGATCTGCGCTTCGAGATCGGCAATGCGTCGGCTCACCGCCGACGGTGCGATGAATTCGCGCTCGGCTGCACGCGCGATGTTCTTCTCCTGGCACACGGCGACGAAGAGCCGCAGCGAGGTCAAATCGAGTTTTCTGAGCAGGTTGTCCATGGCTAATGCGTTGCAGTCTCCGGTGCAGTCTCCTGATTGTCGCCGGCGTGTCGGGCGAGCCACTGCGCCACTTTAGCCGCAATCTGGTCGGAGTCGCGGTCCATCATCATCATGTGCGAATTGCCGTGCAGACCTTCTGCGGGTAGCGACAGTGTGTCGACTGTCGCGCCTGCCTGCACCAGCGTGCGTTGATAACGCAGCGGCGCATCGACCACCGAGCGCCAGAACGACGACGTGTCGAGATTGTCGCCCCACACGAACAGCTGCGGCACCTGCTTGAGTGCAGCGATAGCGTGTTCGTCGAGATTCGGCGCGCCCGACGGTTCCAGCGCGACGAGCGCCTTGATCTTGTCGGGTGCATGCAATGCAGCCGTCAACGCGAAATTGACGCCCTGGCTATGCGCGATCAGGATGCATGGACACACCCGCTGAACGAGCGCGTCGTACGCGGCTTGTGTCAGCGCATCGTTGGTCGCCCAGCGCGGGACGAACTGCTTGCTGAACGTGTCGAACGCTTCGACCGGAAATTGCGAGCCCGGGAAAGCAACGCGCTTTGCACGGTCGTCGCTATACGTGGGCCCGATCCGGAACAGCTTCCACGCTTCGGCCTTCGAGCGAAAGAAAGGCTCGGTCTTGTAGATCTCCGGATAGCGCGCCCACGACGAACGACCTCGCTCGACCGCATCGCTCACGTAGACGTCGTAGCCTGCGTTCAGAAAAAACATCTGCCAGCCAGGGCGTCCATCAGGCGTCGTCTCCCAGTTCGCGCCGGTCAGTCCTCCGCCATGCCATAGCAGCACCGGCAAGCGCGTGCGCGGATGCGCGAGCTTCACGTACTGAACGTACATCTGCCCGGCTTCGAACGTGCCGTTTGGATCGACAGTGGCCGGTGGCGCACCGGGCGAAAACACGATGCTGCGCGACGGCAGGCCCGACAACGCGACCTCGTGCCCACCGATAAAGAAGCTGCCGATCGAATCGACGGCGAGCGCTGTGTGTGCGTCGCTCCCTGTCGAGCCGGCTGGTGTCGTTCCGCAACCGCTCATCAACGCCGCACAGAATGCAGCAGTAAAGAGAAACATCGCGCGCGCATTCATGAATGGCGGGCCTCCGTGAAGGGAAATTACGAACGTCGATTGAGTTAGCCGTTCGATCCCGATGCCTGAACGGACCGGTTGTTCATGAACAGCGCACCCAACGCGAGCAGATAGAGTCCGCCGAGCCACAGCATCAACACCTGGAACCCGGCAGTGGCCAGCAGCCATGCGCCCAATGCAAGCAGGATGCCGTTGGCGACGCCGAAGTTTCGCTCCATCCGTGAAAACAGCGCAACGCGTTCGAGTGGATCGAGTGCGGACAGATCGAGATTGGCCATCGTCGCCGGACGCACGCCACCCGATCCGAGCCCGAGCAGACTGATGCCGATCAATCCCGACACGAAGTAGTCGATCCCATGATCGGCGAGCACTTCACTGCAACCGAGCACCAGCATCGCACCGAACATGCAGACGAGCGTCGCGATCATCAACGTGCGCACGCCGAATCGCTTGATAAAGCCGTTGACCGCCAGCGAGGTCGCAAACGCCGATAGCGTGAACAGTCCGAGCACCGCGCCGAACAGCAGCGGGTCGACGTTAACCATGATGAAGTAGAACGGCAGAAAGCCGACGAACGGCGCCAGCGTGAATGCCCTGGAAAGCGAATAGAAGCCCATCCAGAAGCGTTGCGTCGAGTCGAGTGATAGCGGCTTCGCAGATTGCGCACCACTCGTCCCTTTCGCGCGCGGCGGTACCGGTGGCTCACGGATCAACAGCACCAGCACCGTCGACGTGACGCTCGCGAGTAAAGACGCATAGAACGGCCAGAACGCCTGATAGTCGAACAGGATGCTGCCGGTCGAACCAGCTATTAAAGTGGCGATGAACATCTGGCTTTGCGAGCGCGTCTGCGTACGCATGAACAGCGACGGGTCGCCCGATGTGCCGGTAAGCGTGCGCAGCAGACTCGAATCGGTCGACAGCGCAATGCTGAACCCGGTCCCGCCGACGATCTGCGCGAGAACCAGCAGATTCATATCGACGTCGGCGAGCCGTGTGCCGGCGAGCAGCAGCACTATGCCGCTCGCCTTCATGATCTCGCCGATCGCGACCACGCGCTTTTCCGAAAACCTCGCGAGCAGTTTGCCGCCGATACTGGACGTGACGGTCGTCACCAGACCGTAGATCGCGAGCAGCGAGATCACGCGATACAGGCCGAGTTCGACCAGATACAGATGCAGGAACAGCACCGGCAAATGGAAATACAGCCGCGACACCACGCGGTACAGCACGAACAGCTGGATGTTGCGGCCGACCGCGTCTGCGGATCGAGCGGCTTCGGCCGGATCGCTCATCGTTGTAGTCGTCGTGCTAGCGGCTAGGCCACCACGATATCGCCCTGACGCAGCACCTTCAGCGTACCGTCGAGCAGAGAGACGATCGTGCTCGAACGCGTGGTCGTCGGTTTATCGGGCGCGGGTGGCACGATGTAATCGACTGCATCGGGAAAGGTTTGCGTCGCGAGTTCATAGTCGATCAACCGGTCGTGCTCGACGCCCGACAGATTCGCCGACGTCATCGCAAGCGGTCTGCCAAAGCGCTGGATCAGATCGTTCAGCACCGGGTTGCGATTGCAGACCACCGAAATCGAATCCTCCTTCAGATAAGGATGATCCGGCGCGGCCGACGATTTAGGCAACACGAAATTCAGCGGCCCGGGCCAATGCTGCGAAACCAGCGGACGCAACACGCCTTCGAGATCGCCGGACAGATCGATGTAATTCCATAGATCGTCGGGACGCGACACGAACAACGTCAGCGGCTTTTTCACGTCGCGTTTCTTGATCTCATACAGTCGCGCGCATGCGTGTTCGTTCCACGGATCTGCGGCGAACGCGTAGTTCGTGTCCGTCGGAACCATCAGCACGCCGCCCTGCTTGAGTACGTTCGCCGCATGTTCGGTAGGTAACATGGTGGTCTCCTCGAGGTGACAGGTCATGCGCGTCGCTGCCGCGCGACGCGCCGGAATCTAGATGCTCACGTCGACGCTGCGCCCGGCAAAGCAGTACTGTCCCGGTTGCAGCGCGCCCTTCCAGTCCACTCGCACGCGCACAGTCACGACCTTCACCGGCAACTGCCGGCGCGCGATTTCAGGCGGCGGGCTCGCGACGTACTGGCCGACCGTCACGCGCCCCGAACCCGAGCGGATGGTTTCGATGACGCCCGTCCAGTGACGCGAGTCGTGCGACAACGTGACGTCGGCATGCGCGCCGACCTTCAGGTCGCGTACATCGGATTCATCGAAAAACGCATCGATCCACACGTCGTTGCAATCGATCAGCTGCATGATCGGTGCGCCCGCGGGCAACGACTCGCCGCTTTGCGCATCGAGCGACCACACCACGCTGCCGCGATCTGCCTTTAGCGTCGCGATGCGCTGATGTTCGAATTCGGTTTCGACGCGCGCGAGTTCGTCGCGTGTCGCGGTGCCGAGCGTCTTTGCTTCCTGCAACTGCTGCCGAAGATCGACAAGCTCGAGTTCCAGTTGCCGGCTGCGCTGTTCCGGTTCGCTCAACGCACGCGGTCCGTCGAGCTGCAGGCCCACGCGTGCAGCCGCATACGTCGCTTCGCTCTGACTGATCTGTGCGCGTTGCGCCTGCGTCTGCGCGAGACTCGCGCGTGCAGTGGCAATGCTGCGGTCGTAGCCTGCGCGGCTCAGATAGCCCTTGTCGAACAGACTCGTCGCGCGTTTCATGTCCGCATCCGACAACGCGGACAGCGCGTCGAGACGCGCCAGCTCCGCGTGCGCCTGCTGGATCTGCGCGCCTGCATAGCGCGACTGCAAGGTCTGCTGGCTTTTGCTTTCACTTCGATACTGTGCCTGCTGCTGCTCGCGATCGGCGATGCGCGACGACAGGCTCACCTCGCGCTGAGCGAGATCGGCGCTTTGTACCTTCAGTTGCTGCTCGAGAATGCGCAGCTCGGACACGCGCGGATTCGACAGATCGCCCGCGATTCCGGCGAGCGGCTGATCGAGCTTGACCAGATCGCCCACCTCGACACCGGAAGCAAACGTCAGCGTGCCCGCGATAGGCGCACGCAGCGCGATCACGCTTGCATTGACGAACGCCTGCTTGCTGCTTGGGCGTTTGAACAACAGCCACGCGCCGAGCAACACGACGACGATCGCGATGCCCACCGGCGCGATACGCTTCCAGTTCGTGCGTACAGAGGCAACGCTCAACGCGGCCAGCGGATCCCGACGCATTGCTTTGCCTCCTGCCTTTTTATGAGCCCTGGATCAGCGCTGATACAGCGCGGTAAGCGACGTGCTGGCGATCGTGTTCGCGTGAATCAGGAATCGCGCGACCGCGTTGGTCGCTCCGGCATCGATGCCAAGCTTGTCGGTCGACAGCGCGTGCAGCGTGAACACATAGCGATGCGGTCCTGCGCCTTCGGGCGGACATGCGCCGCCGAAGCCGTGAAAGCCATAGTCATTCGCGCTCTGCACCGCGCCCTGCGGCAACGCGGCACCGTCCTTGTGTCCTGCGTCGGGCGTCAGCGCATCGGCATCGGGCGCGATGTCGAACGCGACCCAATGCCAGAAGCCGCTACCTGTCGGTGCGTCCGGGTCGTATACCGTGATCGCGAGGCTGCGCGTTCCGTCCGGGACGTTGCTCCACTTCAACGCGGGCGAACGGTTGTCGCCGCTGCCGCCGAAGTCGTTATATTCGTGTGCCTTCGTCAGCACACCCTGCTCGATGAACTCCGGCGAAACGAGGCTGAACGCTGTCATGTCGATTTCCTGTTCGAACGTTTTGGCTGATTCGCCATTGCTTTCCGCACCTTGCTAATCGAGTGCGGGGCACGGCCCTCTCGTGTGAAAAAAAGATAGCATGGCTAATAACCCGTCATGAACAATAAACATCGGCGAGCCATGTTGTTTCCATAGATGAACAATGGTGTTTGCCACGGAGTCAACGCGAAGCAACGGTTTTTGCACGCGTGATCTGCGTTAAATTCGGCCCGTGTCCGCGTTGGACTGACGATGCCCGGGACCCCACACCGAATGACAACGAAACTCTCGACGGCCAGGCTGAAGCGCTGCGCGCTGCTCGTGCTGGGCACGTTGAGCAGCGTCGCGAGTGCAGCCGATCTGGTCTCTACGTGGCAGGACGCCCAGGGCGCGGACCCTGGTTTCGCGGCCGCGCGAGCGGAGTTTCGCGCGAGCGACGAAGCGCTGCCGCAAGCGCGCGCGGCGCTGCTGCCGCATCTTCAGACTGCGTTCGGGGTGGGTTCGACATGGGCCAGCGTCTCCGACCTGCCGCGTCAGGCGTACACGACCAATGGTTACGGCGCACAGGTGGTCGTGCCCGTGTTTCATTGGGGCGACTGGCAAGGGCTCGAAATCGGCAAGCTGCATGTTGCACGCGGTGAAGTCGCGTTCGAGAAAGCGCGGCAAAAACTGATGCTCGACGTAGCACGCGCGTACTTCGACGTGCTGCTCGCACAGGACACACTGCGTTTCGCGAAGGCTCATGAAGCGTCGCTCGAACAACAGTTGAACACCGCACAGGCCGCCTTCGACGCGGGCGATCAAACGGTCGTCGACGTCGATCAGGCCAGAGCCACGCGCGATCTCGCTAAAGCGGATCGCGCGGCCGCAACGTCGGACTTCGCGATCCGGGTTGCACGCTTGAACAAGCTGGTCGGCCATCCGGTTGGCGATCTCGCGACGCTGCCCGATGCAGCCAGGCTGCCGCCCGTCGCCCCCGACGAACTCGAGAAGTGGGTCGATCTCGCGCAGCATCAGAATCTCGACGTCGCGGGTGAAGAGATCGATCTCGAAGTCGCGCGCCGCGAAACGCGTCGCGCGCGTGCCGCCGATATGCCCACCGTCGATCTCGTCGCGAGCTTCAATCACAGCAGCCAGGCGAATTCGCGCTACATGTACGCTGCGAATCTGCCGGGTAATGCCGGCATCGGTGTAGCGGGCGGCGCCGGCAATTCATCGGTGGTGGGCATCCAGATCACGATTCCGATTTTTGCCGGCGGTTCGATTCAGAGCCGCAAGCGCGAAACGCTCGCGCTCGAGGACAAAGCCAGCAACGACTTGCTCAACGCGCGCGAGAACGCCGCGCTCGATGCACGGCAGACCTGCCTCGCATTGTTCAACGGAGTGGACCGCATCGCCGCGCTGCAATCAGCGGTGATTTCGACGCGTACGTCGAGCGGTTCGGCGAGAACAGCCTATGAAGTGGGAGATCGAGCGAGCACCGACGTGCTGATCGCAGAGGACAAACAGTATGCGTCGCAAACCGCGTTAAGCCGCGCTCGCTACGACTATTTGATTCACCGGCTCGAACTTGCGCAGATCGCGGGACAATTGACGGATGCCGATCTTGCCAGCATCAACGCGTTACTGCGTGAGCCTGCCGCGGGGCCTCGTTAAAGCCCCGCAGCACATTCCAATCAAGCCTCAGCCGGCACGCGCGCAGGAATCTTGCCCACTGCACGCGCATACGCGAACAACCCACCCGCTTCGACGATATTCGCCAGCTCGCCGACCGGCTCGACCGGCGCATCCGCGCGACCGTTACCGATGCGCACGATCTGCTCGTCGACCAAAATCTCGATCACGTCCCCCGTCTTGATCTGCTCGCACAGCCGGACCTTCGACACGACGGGCAGCAATTGCCCCGTCGATACGCAGTTGCGAAAGAAGATCCGTGCATACGATTGCGCAATCACCGCGCGCACGCCGGCCGCACCCAACGTCACGACAGCATGTTCGCGCGACGAGCCGCAGCCGAAATTCTGCCCGGCGACGACGATGGTATAAGGCGATTTTCCCAGTTGCGGGTCAATGAACGGCAGCGAGCCTTCCGGCAAGCCGCACATCGCAAGCGACGCAAGCTGCGCGTAACCCTCGGGACTGGAAGGATTGATCTTCAGATATTCGGCCGTCAGGATCTGGTCGGTATCGATGTTATCGCCGAGCACGTAGGCAACGCCCCGGATAGTCTTTGCAGTCATGGCGGTCACGCTCACAGATAGACGTTGGGATTGACGAATTGCCCGGCCACCGCTGCGGCGGCCACGGTGTAAGGCGAACCGAGGTAGATGTTCGCGCGCTTGTTGCCCATGCGGCCGACGAAGTTGCGGTTCGTCGTCGATGCAACCGACAGCGGTTCGTTGACGCGACCGAACGTGTCGGACGGGCCACCGCAGCATGCGGCACAACTCGGTTCCGACGACAGCGCCACGCCTGCGCCAGTCAGAATCGAATAGATCGACGTCCCGTTGACCTCGGTCGTGACGATGCCATGGAACACCTCTTTAGTCGCCGGCACCGCGAATGTGGGCACCGACACCTTGCGGCCATCAAGAATTCTTGCGGCAGCAATGAAGTCTTCGAGCTTGCCGCCGGTGCACGAGCCGATATACGCCTGCTGGATGCGAATGTCGGCCACCTCGTCCACGCTGCCCACGTTATCCGGCGAATGGGGTTTAGCGACGAGCGGCTGCATCGTCGACACGTCGACGTCGAGCACGCGCACGTAGCTCGCGTCCGCATCGGGCGTGAGCACGTCGTACGGAATCTCGTTGCGGGTCGCGAGGTAATCGATCGTGGCCTGGTTCGGCACCATGATGCCGTTCTTCGCCCCGCACTCGACGACCATATTGCACAACGTCATCCGCTCTTCGACGGACAGCGCATCCACCACCTCCCCGCCGAATTCGATCGCCTGATAGGTCGCGCCGTCGATCGTCAGTTCACCGAGCACCGCGAGAATCAAATCCTTCGCGAGCACGTGCGACGGCAACGATCCGCGGAAATTGACGCGGATCGTCTCCGGCACCTTCAGCGGAATCTCGCCGGTGCCGAGCGCAAACGCGCCGTCCGTGATCCCCATCCCGACGGCGAAGGTGCCGAATGCGCCGGACGTCACGGTATGCGAATCGGTGCCGAGCAGCACTTCGCCGGGACGGTTATGACCGCCCTCCGCGAGACCGATATGGCACACGCCGCGATATTTCGGCGTGCCTACGTCGTAGAAGTATTTGATTTCCTGCTCGCGCGCGAACTCGCGCATCACGCGCACGTTCTGGTTAGCCAGCACGTCGGCGGTATAGATGAAGTGGTCCGGAATCATCACGAAGCGCGTCGGGTCCCAGACCCTCGCGCCCTCGCCGAACTCTTTCTTGAAGATGCTGATCACGCCCGGCGAACAGGGGTCGTGGGACATTAGCACGTCAACCTTGGCCCAAATCACTTCGCCGGGTGTCACCCGGGAACGGCCACTGGCTTTCGCCAGGACCTTCTGGCTTAAGGTCTGTCCGGTGCTCATGCTTTGGCTCCTGTATCGGCTCGGGGAACATTCGTCTAGCGTCGTTTGGCGCCGACGATGTGAACGGAAAATAACATGACACACCTTCAAAAAGAACAGATCATCTGCTTTGAGACCGTTTGTTTCCTGGGAGAAACGAAATGAATCAGCTAGACCAGCTAACCTCAATGGTGATCTTCGCGAAGATTGTCGACACCTTGAGCTATACCGAAGCGGCAAAACTGTTAGGCCTGTCGAAGTCGGCCGTCAGTAAGGAAATCAATCGACTTGAAACGGGGCTAGGCGTCACGCTGCTTAAGCGCACCACGCGCAAGATCGAGGTCACGGAGGTCGGCCGCACTTACTATGAGTACTGCGTGCGGCTGCTTGCCGAGGTGCGCGGCGCGGATGCGTTCGTGCGTCAGTATCACGAGGAGCCGGTCGGCAATCTGCGCGTCGTGGCCCCCACCACGTTCGGCAACAGGATGATCTTGCCCACGCTGTGCCGGTTTATCGCCAGCAATATCCACGTCCAGGTCGACCTCGAATTAACCGACCGCCTGGTCGATCTCAACGAACAGAACGTCGACGTCGCCATCGTCATCAGCCGCGACAAGCCCGATCAAGGCACCGTGCAGCCTTTGACCGAAGTGCACTGGGGCGTCTTCGCGTCGCCGGCCTACATCGCGTCCCATCCTCCTGTCACGCGCCCCGAAGATCTCGCACGCCACGGCTTCCTGCTGTTTCGCGGACCGGCCTATACAACCGCGCTACAACTGCGTCAGGGCAAGCGGCAACTGGAAACACGCGTGCGCTGCATCCTGCGCTCGAACAACAGCGTGTCGTTGCTGAACGCCGCGATCGCAGGCGTCGGTGTCGCCTATCTGCCGCGCTACGTCGCACGCGAAGCGATCGCAACCGGACAGCTGCAGCAACTCCTGCCCGACTGGGCCTCCGAAACACGCGTCGCCTATGTGATGTATCGCGACGACCGCTTTCTTTCCCCGCGCGTGCGCATGTTCGTCCAGGGGCTCGCAGATTTCTTTGCGAGCGAGGCGAGCGGGATCGACGGTTAAGCGCGCGACGCCCATCGGTCTTCGATGCACGATTGTCGAATCAATGACGATTGTCGTTTCCTGTTCGATCGCCGAGCATTTCCCACGGGAAACAATTGGCATCACTACGAGGATTAGATTCTTTACCTCCATGCGCCAGTGCTAATCTCAACCCACAACAAAGTTCAGCAATACATCGACACCTGCGTTTCGAATCTCTCGCCCTGTCACCAGCCTTGATCTTATGAAGTCGCTTAACTGATCCGCGAATCGGCATGGTTTGAAAATTATGTAGCAATCCTTATTACATATACGAGATTATGCGAAACGCATTTAATTTAAAGAACGACTTTTCGTCATATTAAATACCGACGCACAGACGATCGGTCCGATATTCGTTGTCCGCTTCGCCGATGCGAGCGGCACCCGAAATGCACGTCTCTTGCGCCATAAACCTTCGCGGCGAGATGTCCCGGCAGTCGAATCAATGTCCAGTACGCCGCTCCCGTACCGGTCAACGTGAAATGCTTCCGTCTCTTCGGGGACGGGAATCTGTCGTGGTGTTCCTTACGTTTCAGGGGTCTATATGAAATCGACTTTCGAGTTTTCGGACGAAGAAAAGGATGCGCTATTCGAGGTTCTATGTTCAGTCAAGGAAAGCCCATATAAAGACTATTTTGCGTTTCACCGCAGCATCGGCGCCCTCACCGCCAATCACAAGGTTCCTGATTTCTTCCTCAACCTATGCGAACAGATCCGTGTCGATCGCTCGAAAGAGAAACGCTACGCGCATCTGCTACGGAACGTTCCGCTAGACGAGGACATTCCGGTCTTCGATCAGAACGACCCCGTTCACGACAAGTACGAAAAGAAGAAATCATTCGTCGGCGAAGCGCTACTCGATCTATTCGCACAGTTGACCGAGACCCCGCTACTAGCCTACGAAACACGTAACAACGGCGACTTTTTCCACGACGTCTACGCACACAAGAAGTACAGCCAGACGCAGACGCAAAAAACCGACGGCGAATTGTTCTTCCATAACGATCGCACCGCGCATCCGGTACGTGCCGACTTCCTGAGTCTTCTAGGCATGCGTTGCAGCGACGCGAACCGGATCTACACGGGTTTTCTCGACGGCCGCACACTGCTCGACCACATCAGCGAAGAACACCAGGCTTTACTTCGCAAACCGCTGTTCACCACCCCTTACGACGAATACTCGCGCGACTCGAATCGTCAGCAGGTGATGTCCGATCGTCACGCGATCCTCGAGAACGAACACAGCTTCCGCTACTACGACACGCGCACGACCTATGCGCCCGGCGCGCCGCTCGAAGCGATCAACGCATTGCTGTCGCTGAAGAACGCGATCGTCAAGGCGAACAAGGAACGCGTGCATATCCGCACCGGCGATCTCTTCTCGTTTGCGAATCAGGATGCGCTGCATAACCGCGAACTGATCGAAATCAACGACGCCGAGAACGCGCAAAAGCGTTGGCTGCTGAAAACCTACAGCTTCCGCGACCCAGCCAGTCTGCGGCGCTTTAGCGACTACTTCAGCCACGAGCAACCAGGACTCGTCAGAGAGTCAGCGACGGTCGACTGACCGCACCCGCTTCATATCGACAGGTTTTGTGACGTGTTGCCGCGCCTTCGCGCATGGCAACGGCGATCCTCTGCGCGCGTATCGCGTGTGCATCGAGCTACGCCATCACCGACACGGTGATCGCGCGTCCGGATCGCCTGGCACCTGATCCAGGGCCCTCCCGTCACACCGCACGTCCCTCGATACACCGACCTCCCGTCACGGGCTGATTGCGATGAAGATATCGATATTCCCCGGCGCATATCGCGATGCGCCGCTGTCAAGTCACGTTCTTACGCTGCTCGATGGTCTTAAGCAGCAAGGATGTGCAATCGACTACACGTCGATTTCCGCCGATGCAACGTTCGCCGAAACCGTCGCCGCCTGTGCGAATGCGGACGCCGTTCTGACGATGTCTGCGTCGCCTTTGTCGTCGCGGCTCGAAGCGATCTCGCATGCGTCCGACCTGTTGGCATCGCTTCATTCGATCGCGTTACCGCGCGCGCTGTCGCATCTGTCGCCGGTCGGATCGGTCGTGGCCGGCGGACTGGACGTGCTCATCGTCGGCGATCGGCATTGCGGGCTGAGCGGCGCGTTGCCGCGCGGTGTCGTCGCGGGCGATCGCGAACTGATCGGCACCAACACGATCCGCTACGCGGAAAGCGACATCCGTCGGCTTGCGCATCTGGCATTCGATATTGCGCGGCGCCGGTCATCTCGCCTGATTTCAGTCGATCAAGCCGATCACCTGGAGACGATGGAGTTATGGCGCGACGTCGTCTCCGAAGTCGCCGACGAGTACCCCGACGTTCAGCTCGAACATCTGCTGATCGAACAGGCCCTTCAGCAACTCGTCACAGCACCGCATCGCTTCGACACGATCGTCGCAGGCGGCAGTCTCGCGACGATTCTCGCCGCACAGGCGAGCGTGCTGAGCGGACTGGCAGACGTATGGCCTCACGCACTGGTGGGCGCCAGCACGTTCGGCATCTACGAAATCGCGGCACCTCGTCACGATGAATCCATAGCGTCGGTTTCTTTAGACGCCCACGCATTGGCCGCGCTCAACGCGCTGTCGCTGATGTTCCAGCTCGGTCCCGACGACGAGTCCCTCAAGACCGGCATAGAAAACGCCTACGCACACGCGTCCGTCGCCCATCGATCGACACGTGCTTAGCCGTTCCCCCATCGCTTTCCGCACTCCACTCAGGAGATTGGCATGACTACCGCATCGATACACGCCGCGACACGCGGACACGACAGTCTGGATCGCATCTACCGCGCGATTACGTTGCGCACGATCCCCATGCTGTTCGTTTGCTACATGTGCAACTACCTCGACCGCATCAACGTCGGGTTCGCAAAACTGCAGATGCTCGACGATCTGAAAATGAGCGAGACCGCGTTCGGACTGGGCGCGGGGATTTTCTTCGTCGGCTATGTACTGGCCGGTGTTCCAAGCAGCTTCGCGTTGCGCAAAATCTCGCCACGTCGATGGATGTGCATCCTGATGCTCGTATGGGGTGCGCTGTCCGCGTCGCTGATGTGGGTCAAGTCGCCGTCGTCGTTCTACGTGCTGCGCTTTTTGACCGGTGTAGCCGAAGCGGGCTTCTTTCCGAGCATCGTGCTCTATCTCGCGCAGTGGTTTCCGTCTAGCCGGCGCGGCCGCGTGATGTCGCTGTTCATGGTGTCGATTCCGCTGTCGGGACTCGTCGGCGGACCGTTGTCGGGGTGGATCCTGCAGCACTTTGCAGCGGCGCCGAACGGTCTCGCGGCATGGCAATGGCTCTATCTTCTACAGGGCGCACCGACCATCGTCATGGGGTTGGTGCTGCTATCGGTGCTACGCGACGACGTCGATCACGCCGACTGGCTAGGCGAATCCGGCAAGCAACTCATACGCGAAGACCTGGAACGCGACGCACGTCTGCAATCCACGCTACACAACACGCGCAAAACGGCACGCCCTGCATTGATCAGCCATACCGTACTGATGCTGGGCTTCGTCTATTTCTGCATCCAGATGGGCGTGTACGCGATGAACTTCTGGTTGCCGTCGATCATCCGGTCGCTTGGCTTTCCTAACCTCGGCGTTGTCGGTCTCATCAGCGCGGTCCCTTATCTGTGCGCCGCCGTGGTGATGGTTTTCGTCGGACGCTCCGCCGATGCGCATCAGGAACGACGCCTGCACCTCGGCGTGCCGGTGCTCATTGGCTTCGTCGGTCTGCTGCTCGCCGCTACCGCGAACGGCAGCATACCGGTTGCGCTCGGTGGTCTCACGCTCGCGACCGCCGGCACGCTGACGGGACTCGCGATGTTCTGGCCGTTCACGTCCGCTGTTCCTGGAGGAAGTCCGTCGGCGCCGAGCGTCGCGCTGATCAACTCGGTCGGCCAGATCGCGGGCTTCGTGAGCCCCTATTTCATCGGGTGGGTCAGAGACACGACGCACAGCACCACGCCCGCGTTGTATCTACTATCGAGCGCGATGGCCCTCGGCGCGATTCTCGTGATGCGGCCGCCTCGCGCGATCAGCGTACCGATCGTTAGCAGCGAAGTTGCAACGGATTGACGTGTGGGATCAGGGGCGTCGCTTCGTGTTGCCTGATCCCGGCATCGCCCACCAGACGAGCGCAGCCACCAACGACAGCACAGCGACGATACCAAGCACCGCACTCATCGCCGTCTGAAATGCGTGGGCCGTCGAGATGAACGTGCCGAAGATCGCGACGCCCAGCGCGGACCCGCTTTGCCGCGCCGAATTCAGCACTGCGGCCGCGACGCCCGCGCGATTCTTCTCGACGGTGCCGAGCGCCGGTGAAGTCGCGGCCGGCGAAATGAAACCCGACGCGAGGCCGATCGCGAGCAACGGTGCAACGGCGAGCCAGTAATGCGAATGCGCGCTCGACAGCATCATGCCGAGTGCACCCGCCGCATACAGACCGAACGCGATGCACATCGACGGCCTGCTGCCGAGGTACTTCACGAGCCTGCTCGACAGCAGGCCGCCTATCGCAACCATGCCGGTCATCGGCAGGAATGCGAGCCCCGTGTCGAGCGCGGAATAGCCGCGCACCTGTTGATAGTAGAGGCTGAACGTGAACAGCATTCCGTAGAACACGAAAGCCGACGCCATCGACACGAACGTCGACGCCGAGAACAGCGCATTGCGAAAGAACTGCAGCGGCAGCATCGGATTGCGTGTGCGCATTTCAATGACGAAGAACGCGACCCACGCAGCGCCAGTCGTCGCGAGTGCAACGACGATCGGTACGGACGTCCATCCAAGCACCGGCCCTTCGATCAGCACGCCGATCAACGCCCCAAGCCCGACGATCGCCGCAAGCTGCCCCGGCAGATCGAAGTGCCGCGTCCGCGACGACACCGTACGATCGACCGACAACGTCAACCACAGCCCGACGATCCCGATCGGCACGTTGACGAAGAAGATGCTGCGCCAGCCGAGCAGATGAATCAGCAGCCCGCCGACCAGCGGACCGGATGCCATTGCAACGCCACCGCAACCCATCCATACGCTGACCGCGGCCGCACGTTCGGAAGGCACAGGATAAGCGTCGTTGATCAGCGCGAGCGAACACGGCACGAGCAGCGCGCTACCGATGCCTTGCAACGCACGCGCTAACGTCAGCGTCGCGAGGTCGGGCGCGAAACCGCACAGCACCGATGCGAGCACGAAGAGCGCAAGCCCCGCGAAGTAGACGTTGCGCGCACCGAGCCGGTCGCCTAGCGTGCCGCCCGTCATCAGCAGACTCGCGAAGGTCAGCGTGTAGGCGTTGATGACCCACTGCAGCCCCGTGACGCTGCTGCTCAACGTGCTGCCGATTTCACGCAATGCAACGTTGACGATCGATGCGTCCAGCAGCACGACCGTGTAGCTGATCGATGTCGCGGCCAGCACGCGATGTGCGGTACTGCGTGTCGATACGAGCTCGGCCACGATCAGCGCGCGTTGCCGTTGACGACGTTCATCAACGATTTGAATCCCACCCAGCCCCAGTACACGCGATGATGAACGATGAGCCCATCGGCCACGTCCATCACTTCGACGAGATCCACCTGATCGCCGTCCGGCGTCTCGCGTGGATATTCCCAGGTCAGCTGATGCCCGTTGGAAAAGAAGAGACCCGTTCGATACCAGCGCCCCAAACTATTCGGCAGCTTGCGCAGCCCTGCGTCGAAGAAGTCGCGAATCGCGGATTTGCCCCGCAGCACGCCGTCTGATTTTTCGGGCAAGGTCACGACGATCAATGGCGTTTCGAGTATCGCATCGTCTGCATAGAGAGCGATCAAGCTCTCCAGATCGCGATCGACGACTGCGCGATGCCATTGCTCGTAGATGTGGAGAATCGCGGGATCAGTGTGTGCGGTCATGGCAAGAGGCGCTAAGGAGGAGATTGCATCCAGCTTAGACGCGCAACCGCTCCGGATGCTTCGACGCGGATCGAAGCATGAACCGCGCAATGAAGCCACCGCTCGTATCACGCAGGTCCTGAACGCGCGAGCCGATAGCGAACATACCCCTCCGCATCAGGTCGCGCATCCGGCGCGCACCGCATGCCAAGTTTCTCCGCGACGCGCAGTGACGCCGCATTGCCCGACGCGATGCCCGCTACGATTTCATTCAGCCCCACCGTATCGAACGCGTGCCGCACGACCGCCAACGCGGCTTCGCTCGCGATACCGCGCCCCCACGTATCGCGCACGAGACGCCAGCCGATCTCCACATCGGGCCCCACCGCATCCTCCGGAATCAGCAGCACCCAGCCGACGAATCGCTCGGGCGCGTGTCGCTCGAAGATCGACCAGTAGCCGAGCCCGCGCGGATAAACCTGCGTCGTCCGCTCCTCGACGAAACGCCGATGCGCGACCGGGTCATGCCACGGCCCGGGAATGTGGCGCGTCACTTCGGGATCGCGATCCATCGCCATGCACGCATCGACATCATCGAGCGTGCGTGGACGCAGCAGCAGCCGCGCCGTACCCAGATGCGGCAACATCGATAGAACCTCCCCAAACAAACATTACCGAATTCAAACAAAAATCCAACAACATCAATACATAAATTACATCCATCGCACTTAAAACAAAACCGAAACGGGTCGGGACCAGGGATTACCACCGATAAGCTGCAATCCTCCATGCGTTTGCTTAACGGTCGGCGTACACTCGCTTCAAACTCAAACGGGGTAAGGCGGCACAGCGATACACAGCAACAAGCGGCCTTTCGTTCATCACGAAGAAACCGGAGACTCAGGAGAACAATCGATGAGCTGGACTCGAGAACAACGAAACGTAACGATTGCCGCCTTTCTAGGCTGGACACTCGATGCATTCGATTTCTTTCTGATGGTTTTCGTTCTGAAAGACATCGCGGCGGAATTCGGAACGGACATCAAAGCGGTCTCTTTCGGGATCATGTTGACGCTGATGGCGCGTCCCGTCGGGGCACTGATTTTCGGCTGGCTCGCCGACAAGTACGGCCGTCGACCCACGCTGATGGTCAACATCGCGTGCTTCTCGTTACTCGAACTGCTGTCCGGTTTCTCGCCGAACCTCACCACCCTGCTCGTGCTGCGTGCGCTGTTCGGCATCGCGATGGGCGGCGAATGGGGCGTCGGCGGTGCACTGACGATGGAAACCGTGCCGCCCAAGTCGCGCGGCATCGTGTCGGGGCTGCTGCAGGCCGGCTACCCATGCGGCTATCTGCTCGCGTCGATCGTGTTCGGGCTGTTCTATCAATACATCGGCTGGCGCGGCATGTTCTTCGTCGGCGTGCTGCCGGCGCTGCTCGTGCTGTACGTGCGGGCACACGTGCCGGAATCTCCTGCGTTCAAGACGCTCGAGAAGAAGGTGCGTCCGGGTCTCATCGAAACGTTGAAGCACAACTGGAAGATGTCGCTGTACGCGATCATCCTGATGACCGCGTTCAACTTCTTCTCGCACGGCTCGCAGGATCTTTATCCGACGTTCCTGCGGATCCAGCATAAGTTCGATCCTCACACCATCCTGTGGATCTCCGTCGTGCTGAACATCGGCGCGATGGTCGGCGGTCTGTTCTTCGGCGCGCTGTCGGAGAAGATCGGCCGCAAGCGCGCGATCTGCATCGCCGCATTGATCGCGCTGCCGGTGATCCCGCTGTGGGCGTTCTCGAGCACGGCAATCATGCTCGCGGTCGGCGCGTTCCTGCTGCAGATCTCCGTGCAAGGCGCATGGGGCGTGATCCCTGTACATCTGAACGAAATCTCGCCGGATGAAATTCGCGCGACGTTCCCGGGTCTCGTCTACCAGCTCGGCAACCTGATCGCGTCGGTCAACGGACCGCTGCAGGCAGGCGTCGCCGAAGCGCACGGCAACGACTACGCGACCGTGATGGCGACGGTGATCGGCATCGTCGCGGTCGTGATTGCGATATTGATCTGGTTTAGCCGTGAACGTCGCGGCATAGATATGACACAATCTGCAGAACAGGTTGTCGCGGCCATTCACTAGCCCGCCGACCGGAAGCAAAAAACCGGCGGGCACGACCTGCCGGACAACATTGCCAGCATTTGCCATACGAGGCCGTTCCGACTCACGTCGGAACGGCCTTTTTCGTCTGCGGTCCGGGATGCCTGCACAGTCGTGCGCCTCCCGCTTTTTAGAGGAGTCTATCCACACACAACGCTTGCTCGCTCGACCCTATCCTTTTTATCCTGAAAAAAACGGCTGTTTCAAATACTTATTTGAATCGCTTGTTTGCGGCTGGGCAACCGGCATTGGGAGACGCAACATGGCAGTTCGCACAACGGGCCGGCCCGCCGGCGACACGAAATCAAGAATCCTCGACGCAGCCGAAGCACTCTTCATCGAGTGCGGCTACGAGGCCATGTCGCTGCGGCAGATCACCTCGCGCGCTGAGGTCAATCTCGCCGCGGTCAACTATCACTTTGGCAACAAGGAAGCACTGATCCACGCGATGCTCTCGCGCCGGCTCGACCGGCTCAACGAGGAGCGATTGAAACTGCTCGAACGCTTCGACGCGATGCTTGGCTCGCGTCTGACCTGCGAGCACGTGCTCGGCGCGATGTTCATTCCCGCGCTGCGGTTATCGCGCGAACCGCGGGTCGGGGGCAAGGCGTTCCTGCGTCTGCTCGGACGCGCATACACCGATCCGTCGTCGTTCATCCGCGATTTTCTGGGTGCGCACTACGCGTCGGTGGCCGTGCGGTTCTTCGACGCGTTCCAGCGTGCGCTGCCGCATCTGCCGCGCGAAGAACTCGGCTGGCGTCTGCACTTCGCGATCGGCGCGCTGTCGGGGGTACTCGCCGGCACGGACACGGAGAGCCTCATCTCCGAGTTCTCGCAAGGCAAGAACATGAACGACCTGCAACTGATCGCGCGGCTCGCGTCGCTGATGGTCGCGGCATTGAAGGCGCCGCAACCGGACGCAAACCAGCTCGCCGCGTTCGCGGCCGTCCTCGGCGATGCCGCTGACGGCACGCCGGACAGCGGCAGCACGCTCGCGTGTCCGATCGCGGCGGCTGCGATCGCGCAGACGGCGGTGCCGGTCGAACGCAGCAACGGCAGCGGTGGCAATAGCAACAGCGGCAACAGCAGCAATAGCACCAACAGTTCACCGGCGACCGAAAGCGTGACCGCACAGGTCGTGCACGGCACCGCGTGAAACCGCACTCGAACGGCACCCGAGCACGATCCTTGCGGTGTCGTTCGAGCCCGGCCTGAACAGCGACCGCGCGGTCGGGCGGCGGCGTCTACGTAGCAACATCGCGTAGACCAACCGCCGATCGTGCCGGCCGTGCCGTCAAGGCCGGCCTGAACCAGACGACAGGCTTCGTGCCCGTCACAACCCGAACACGCGCGCCGTCCGTCGTGGGGATGCGCTCGCCCGCAGAAACAGAGACAGGAACAGAAGGAGGAATCGTCATGACGTGGTTCATCATTGCGCTCGTGGTCATCGGTGGGGCGTTGATCTATCGCCGGGCGCCGGCATCGTGGTGGCTGGCCTTCATGATCGTGTGGGTCGCGGCCGCGCATTGGCTGGGCGGCGCCGGTGGATTCGGCACGACGCTCCTCGCGATCGTCTTCGTGTTGCCCGCGCTCGTGCTCGCGGTCAAGCCGCTGCGTCGTGCGTGGCTGTCGCGGCGCGTACTCGACGTGTTCCGCAAGATCCTGCCGGAGATGTCGCCGACCGAGCGCGATGCGATCGAAGCCGGCACGGTGTGGTGGGATGCCGCGCTGTTCTCCGGCCGACCGCACTGGGACACGCTGCTCGCGTACGGTCCCGTGACGCTCACGGCCGAAGAGCAATCGTTCCTCGACAACGAGACCGAGCGTCTGTGCGATCTTGCGAACGATTGGGAAAGCACCGCCGTGTGGCAGGACATGTCGCCGGAAGCGTGGCAGTACGTGAAGGAAAAAGGCTTTCTCGGGATGATCATTCCGAAGCAGTACGGCGGCAAGCAGTTCTCCGCGTACGCGCATTCGCAGGTCATCATGAAGCTCGCGACGCGCTGTTCGGCGGCGGCCGTCTCGGTGATGGTGCCGAACTCGCTCGGACCCGCCGAGCTGCTGATGCACTACGGCACCGACGAGCAAAAGAACTACTATCTGCCCCGCCTCGCGCGCGGCGACGAGATCCCCTGCTTCGCGCTGACGAGTCCGTACGCGGGCTCCGACGCAGCCGCCATTCCCGACGTCGGCGTGGTCTGCAAAGGCACGTTCGACGGTCGCGAAACGCTCGGTTTTCGCGTGACGTGGGACAAGCGCTACATTACGCTCGGTCCGATCGCGACGGTGCTCGGTCTCGCGTTCCGCGTGCAGGATCCCGACCATCTGCTCGGTGGCGACGACGAACCCGGCATCACCTGCGCGCTGATTCCGACGCGTCATCCGGGCGTGAACATCGGCCGGCGTCACTGGCCGCTAAACGCGGTGTTCCAGAACGGCCCGAACTCGGGCAAGGACGTCTTCATTCCGCTCGACTGGGTGATCGGCGGACGCGCGCAGGTCGGCAACGGCTGGCGCATGCTGATGGAATGTCTCGCGGCGGGTCGCGCGATCTCGCTGCCGTCGTCGAACGTCGGGATGGCGAAGATCGCGGTGCGCGGCACCGGTGCGTACGCTGCGGTGCGGCGTCAGTTCCGCACGGCCGTCGGCAAGTTCGAGGGCGTGCAGGAAGCGCTCGGCCGTATGGGCGGCAATCTCTATGTGATGGATGCCGCGCGTCGTCTGTCCGCGCATGCGGTCGATCTCGGCGAAAAGCCGTCGGTGATTTCCGCGATCGCGAAGTATCACATCACCGAGCGCGCACGAAAGGTCATCAACGACGGCATGGACGTCGTCGCCGGCAAGGGCATCTGCATGGGCCCGTCGAACTTCCTCGCACGTGCGTACCAGCAGGTGCCGATCGCGATCACGGTCGAAGGCGCGAACATTCTCACGCGTTGCCTGATCATCTTCGGGCAAGGCGCGATCCGCTGCCATCCGTTTGTGCTGAAAGAGATGTCCGCCGTGCGCGAGACCGATCGCGCGAAAGCGCTGATCGATTTCGACGAAGCGTTCTTCGGTCACATCGCGTTCACGCTGTCGAACGTCGTGCGCAGTTTCGTCGATAGCGTGACCGGCGGCCTCCTGATCGCGAAGCCGCAGCGCGCGTACGCACCGCTCGTGCACTACTACCGCGCGGCGAGTCGGATCTCCACGGCATTCGCATTGCTCGCCGATGTATCGATGTTCGTGCTCGGCGGCGACCTGAAGCGGCGCGAGCGAATCTCCGGCCGACTCGGCGACGTGCTGTCGCAGCTGTACCTGATCTCGTCGACGCTCAAGCGCTTCGAGGACGAAGGCCGTCAGGAAGCGGACCTGCCGCTCGTGCGCTGGGGTGTCGAAGATTCGCTGTACCAGGCACAGCACGCACTCGACGGCGTACTCGCGAATTACCCGAACCGCGTCGCGGCAGCGCTTGTGCGCGTGCTCGCGTTCCCGTTCGGTTTGCCGCATCGCGAACCGTCCGACCAGCTCGGCACCGAGATCGCCGAATTGATGCAGACGCCCGGCGCCGCACGCGACCGGTTGCTCTCGGATTCGTACATCCCGCCGGTCGAAATCGATGCGCTCGGTTATGGCGAACTGGTGTTCGCGCTGAACCCGCGCGTCACACAGATCGACCAGAAACTTCGCGAAGCGGTGAAGCGCGGCGAGATCGAACCGATGCCGCAGAGCCTCCCCGACCTCGCCGGCTGGACCGACATCGCGCAGCAACGCGGCCTGATCGACGCGGACGAACGCAAGACGCTCGACGATTATGCGCATTACGGTGCGATGGTCGTGAAGGTCGACGACTTCGATCAGGACTTCGGGATCCTCGGCGATCTGCAGCGCCGCAAGGAAGCACTCGACAAAGCGATGCAGCTTGCCGCATGAGTCGCCCACCGTGCACACTGACGTGACTGAACCTCGCCGGCGGAACAACGGACGATGAACGACTCCTACCTGAATTTCGTCAACTCGGCGTTCGGCGCGCGCCTCGCGCGCTCGCTCGGGCTGCCGAAACCCGAAGTGCTGCGCCGCTATCGCGAAGACAAGCCGGAATACGACGGCCTCGTCGCGGTCGGTGCAGGTACTGCGCCGCAATTACTCGACGCGCTCGCGGACGTTGTCGCGAGCACCGGTCTCACGAGCGTCGCGCACGAAAGCGCGGGGCTGTGGATTCCGCTCGCGAACCGCCACGGTCTGATGACCGGTCGCTTCGAGCCGGCCGAAAGCGGTTCATCCGCGCGCGTCGCGGCGCTCGTATTCGATGCAAGCGGCATCGACGACAGCGCGCAGCTCGATGCGCTTTACCAGTTCTTTCACGACACGCTGCGCTCGCTCGGCAAGTGCGGTCGCATCGTGGTCCTTGGGCGCACGCCTGAGACTTGCGATGAGCCTCGCCGCCATACTGCGCAGCGCGCGCTCGAAGGCTTGACGCGTTCGCTCGGCAAGGAAGCACGACGGGGCATCACGTCGAACCTGATCTATGTTGCGCCGCAGGCCGCGCATCGACTCGAAGGCACGTTGCGCTTCTTCCTGTCGCCGCGCTCGGCATATGTGTCGGGTCAGGTCGTGCGGATCGAATCTCAAGCGACTGAAGCGGACGTCGCGCTACCCGCGTCGTTCGACTGGACTCACCCGCTCGCCGGACGCCGAGCGGTCGTCACCGGCGCCGCACGCGGCATCGGCGCGGCAATCGCAAGCGTGCTCGCCGCGCAGGGCGCGCACGTGATCGGTATCGACATTCCGTCCGCGCACGATGCACTCGCGACGACGATGCGTCCGCTCAACGGCACCGCGCTCACGTTCGACATCGCCGCGCCCGATGCGCCTGCGCAGATCGCCGCCGCGCTCGACGAAAACGGCATCGACATCGTCGTGCACAACGCCGGCATCACGAAGGACAAGACCATCGCGAAGATGAGCGACGCCGCGTGGCACAGCGTGCTCGACATCAACCTCGGCGCGCAGGAACGCATCGACGATACGTTGCTCGCGGCCGGTACGCTGCGCGACGGCGGACGGATCGTGTGCGTATCGTCGATCAGCGGCATCGCGGGCAATCTCGGGCAGACCAACTATGCGGCGTCGAAGGCGGGCGTGATCGGCCGCGTGCAGAGCATGGCGCCGCGTTTGCGCGAACGACGCATCACGATCAACGCGGTCGCACCCGGCTTCATCGAAACGCAGATGACCGCGAAGATTCCGCTCGCGATCCGCGAAGCCGGCCGCCGGATGAATTCGATGAGCCAGGGCGGTCTGCCGGTCGATGTCGCACAGACCATCGCGTGGCTCGCGCAGCCGACATCGGCGGGCGTCACCGGACAGGTCGTGCGCGTATGCGGCCAGAGCCTGATCGGAGCGTGACGATGAGCGAACCGTACGGCGCCGGACAAGACACGCAGCGCACGGAGCGCGCGAAGACCGTCGTCATAGAACGTCTTGCGCCGCCCTCGAAGCGTTATGCGCGCGCGCTGTCCGGCATCTTCAAGCGCGGCCGCGCGACGCAGTTGCCCGCGTTGCGTCTCGTGCGTCCCGCCGTGCCGCTGGAATACGCGGACATCGAACGCTACGCGCGTGTATGCGGCTTCATCCCCGAACACGGGATGCCGCTCACCTACCCTCATCTGCTCGCGTTTCCGCTGCATCTGCAGATGCTGACCGAGCCGGCGTTTCCGTGGCCCGCGCTCGGGCTCGTGCATCTCGCGAACAGCGTGCGTCTGCGGCGACCGCTTTCGGCTGGCGACGTACTGCGCGTCGAAGTCGAATTCGGCGCGCTGCTGCAGCACGACAAGGGCCAGGCGTTCGTGCTGCACTCACGCATGTACCGGCGCGGCGAAGCCGTGTGGGACGGCGACAGCGTGTACCTGAAACGCGGCATCCCCGCGCGCGGCACGGCGCTCGCGCCGCTCGAACTGGATCGCGACGCGCTCGCGCGCCACGCGCGCTGGCAACTGCCCGCGCAACTGGGCCGCGACTACGCGCGCGTGTCCGGCGACTACAACCCGATTCACATGAGCGCGCTATCGGCGAAGGCCTTCGGTTTTCCGCGCGCGATCGCGCACGGCATGTGGTCGCTTGCGCGCGCCGCCGCCGCGCTGCAACCACCGAAACCGCTCGCCGAAGCGTCGCTCGCCGCCGAATTCAAGCTGCCGATGCTGCTGCCCGGCGAAGCCTCGCTGTGGACCGCCGCGCCGTCGCTCGTCGAGCGCGAGTTCGAAGCACGCGACAAGACCGGCGACAAACCGCATCTGCGCGGCCGCTTTCAGTGGGTGCTTCAATGAAGGTGCTGCAATGAGCGATAACCATCCCAAGGAGACCCGCATGCCCCTCTCGCCTCCCGCCGTGCGACGCGTCGCGATCATCGGCGGCAACCGGATTCCGTTCGCGCGCTCGAACACCGCGTACGCGACCGCGTCGAATCAGGACATGCTGACGTTCACGCTGCAAGGCCTGATCGACCGCTTCAACCTGCACGGCGAACGGCTCGGCGAAGTCGCAGCTGGCGCCGTCATCAAGCACTCGCGCGATTACAACCTCGCCCGCGAATCGGTTCTGTCGACGACGCTCGCGAAGGAAACCCCCGCATACGATGTGCAGCAGGCATGCGGCACCGGCCTCGAAGCCGCGATCCTCGTCGCGAACAAGATTGCGCTCGGGCAGATCGAAGCGGGCATCGCGGGCGGCGTCGATACGACGTCGGATGCACCGATCGGCGTGAACGAGCGGATGCGCAAGATCCTGCTCGAAGCGAATCGCGGTAAATCGACCGGACAGCGTGTCGGCGCATTGTCGAAGCTGCGGCCCGGCATGTTCTTCAAGCCGCTGCTGCCGCGTATCAGCGAGCCGCGCACGGGGCTGTCGATGGGCGAGCACTGCGAGCTGATGGCCAAGCGCTGGGGCATCTCGCGCGAGGCGCAGGACGTGCTCGCGTACGAGAGTCATCGGAAGCTGTCGGAAGCGTATGCACGCGGTTTTCTGAACGACCTGATGACGCCGTATCGCGGCGTCGCGCGCGACAACAACCTGCGCAGCGATCTCACGCTCGAAAAGCTTGCCAGCCTCAAGCCTGCCTTCGATCGCGATGCCGGCACGCTGACCGCCGGCAACTCGACACCGCTCACCGACGGCGCATCGGCCGTGCTGCTCGCCAGCGAAGAATGGGCTGCCGCACGCGGCCTGCCGGTACTCGCGTACCTGAGCGCATCGGAGACCGCAGCGGTCGACTACTTCGACAAGAAAGAAGGCCTGCTGATGGCGCCCGCGTACGCGGTGCCGCGCATGCTCGCGCGCGTGGGTCTGACGCTGCAGGACTTCGATCTGTACGAGATTCACGAGGCGTTCGCCGCGCAGGTGCTGTGCACGCTCGAAGCATGGCAGGACGACGAATACTGCCGGACCACGCTCGGCCTGCCCGGCCCGCTCGGTCCGATCGATCGCGCGAAGCTGAACGTGAACGGCGGTTCGCTCGCGTCCGGTCATCCGTTCGCGGCGACCGGCGGACGACTCGTCGCGGGGCTCGCGAAAATGCTCGCGCAACTCGACAAGCCGGCCGGCACCGCACGCGGTCTGATCTCGATCTGCGCGGCGGGTGGTCAGGGCGTCGTCGCGATACTCGAACGTTAGCGCCTGTTTATTCGCGCTGCGGCGGACCGTACCGTCAGAGTACGCGCCGCAGACCGTGGAGTGCCGCACACGAATATGAACGAATGACCGGAGACAACCGATGAACCAGCCCACGCAAGCGCAGCCCGCGACACAACCCGCGCCGAACACCGACGGCATCTGGTACGCGTCGTACCCACCCGACGTGCCGCACGACATCGACGTCAACCAGTACGAATCGATTCCGCAGTTCTTCGACGAATGCATCGAGCAGTTCCGCGAGCGCGTCGCGTACGTGAGCGTCGGATCGAACCTCACGTATGGTGAACTGGGCCGCAAGGCGACCGCATTCGCCGCGTGGCTGCAGAAAATCGGCGTGAAGCCCGGCGACCGCGTAGCGATCATGCTGCCCAACACGTTCCAGTACCCGGTCGCGCTGTTCGGCACGCTGAAGGCCGGTGCGATCGTCGTCAACGTGAATCCGCTGTACACGGTGCGCGAACTCGCGCATCAACTGAAGGACAGCGGCGCGCAGACCATCATCGTATTCGAGAACTTCGCGAAGACCGTCGAGGACGCGTTGCCCGGTACGCGCGTGCAGAACATCGTCGTCACGTCGCTCGGCGATCTGCTCGCCGACGGGCTGAACCTCAAGGGCAAGATGCTGAACTTCGTGCTCAAGCACGTGAAGAAGATGGTGCCGCCGTACAACCTGCCGCAGGCGGTCAGGTTGCTCGATGCACTCGCCGAAGGCTACCGGCGCCCGCTCGAACCGGTGCGCCCCACGCACGGCGACCTCGCGTTCCTGCAATACACCGGCGGTACCACCGGCGTCGCGAAGGGCGCGATGCTCACGCACCGGAACATCATCGCGAACCTGCTGCAGGCGAAGGAATGGTCCGCTGGACAACTCACCGATGAAATCGAAACGGTGCTCACGCCGCTGCCGCTGTATCACATCTTCTCGCTGACGGTGAACGCGCTGATCTTTCTCGGGCTCGGCGGCAGGAACATCCTGATCGCGAATCCGCGCGACACGAAGCGCGTGATGATGATCATCCGCAAGGAGAAATTCACCGGCATCACGGCGGTCAATACGCTGTACAACGCGTTCCTCGACAACGAGGAATTTAGGAAGCGCGACTTCTCGAACCTGAAGCTCGCGATGGCCGGCGGGATGGCCACGCAAAAGGCCGTCGCCGACCGCTTCAAGCAGGTCACCGGCAAACCGATCGTCGAGGGTTACGGGCTGACTGAATGCTCGCCGATCGTATCGATGAATCCGGTCGATCTGAAGAACATGCGCGACTTCGAAGGCTCGATCGGGCTGCCCGCGCCGTCCACGCATGTGCGCTTCAAGAAGGACGACGGCAGCTGGGCGAACGTCGGCGAAGCGGGCGAGCTGTGCGTGCAGGGTCCGCAGGTGATGAAGGGCTACTGGAACCGTCCGGAGGAAACCGCGAAGGTGTTCGACGACGAAGGCTGGCTCGCGACCGGCGATATCGGCGTGATGGATTCGCGCGGCTTCATCCGGCTGATCGATCGCAAGAAGGACATGATCCTGGTGTCGGGCTTCAACGTCTATCCGAACGAAATCGAAGATGTGATCGCGATGCATCCGGACGTTCGCGAAGTCGCCGCAATCGGCATTCCCGACGATGCGCAGGGCGAACGCATCAAGGTGTTCGTCGTGTCGCGCAACCCGTCGCTGACCGCCGACGCGGTAATCCAGCATTGCCGCAAGAACCTGACCGGCTACAAGGTGCCGAAGGTCGTCGAGTTCCGCGACGAGCTGCCGCAGACCAACGTCGGCAAGATCCTGCGGCGCGCGCTGCGCGACGAGGAACTCGCGAAGCATAACGCTGCCTGAACGGTTGTCGGCGGTTGTCTGCCATTCATTTCGGAGAACGTGCAATGATGCACCCCCAGCATTCGAGGTTCCGCTTCACCGCGCTTTCGCTGCATTCGCTTCGGCTCACGAAACTGTGCGCGATGGCGAGCGCGCTCGCGCTCGTTACCGGGCTGACCGCGTACCCTGCGATCGCGCAGACCGCTGCATCGGCATCCGACAACGCGGCCGCCACCGCCACGACCGTGCCTGCCGACAGCACCGCGCCTGTCTCCCCGCCGACCACGCCGCCCGCGCAGGTCGGCAAGCAGACACTCGATCAACAGGTGCACTGGCTGCGTCGCGCGGCGCAAAGCGGCATGCTCGAAAAGCTCGACGATGCGACGCTCGTGTCACTGTTCGAATCGCTCGATCCGCTCGCGGTACCGCGCTATATCCGCGAAGGTCCGAACGATTATCCGTCGTACGAGTTCACGATGTCGCGCCAGGAACGCATTCGCGGCGTGTGGCCCGACAAGCCCGACCACATGCTCGTGCGGATCGCGCACGACCCGCTGCGCGTGTACGCGAAGTGGTTGCCCGACGGTGCGCATGCGGGTCAGGAAATCATCTACGACGAGTCGAAGCGCACCGACGAAATGTACGGGCATCTGGGCGGCATGCTGAACATCATGCCGCTGTGGACATCGATCACCGGTTCGCTCGCGCGTGCGCAGTCGAATCACACGGTGCGCGATCTTGGTACCGCGTACGTCGCAGGCCAGTATCTGACTGAAGGCAAGAAGTATGGTGAAGCCGGCATCGCGCGGCCGATGCAGACCGAGGTGAAGACGATCGACGGCGTGCGCGTCGTCGCGTTCACGTGGGAAACGCCGACCGGCAAGCCCGCGTTCTACGCGAAGAAGGAAACGCTTGGACTGGATCTGCGGCATCCGTGGTTCCGTACTGTCGAGTCTTATGACAACGACGGGCGCATCTTCGAGAAGATCATCTTTGAATCGATTACGCCGAAGACGCTGGATGATGCGACGTTCGATCCGAAGAATCCGGCTTATAAGTTCTAGTTTTTCGATCACTGCCTGCACGTTGACGCGCGAGCCGCACACCTGTGCGCTCGCAAGCGTGCATGCATGCTCATCCGTTAGTCGTTTCGTCCGTCTGCGTATCGAAGCGGCGCGCATCCGTTTCGATCCAGACTTCGACCACCCCATCCCGCTGTATCGTCCGTTGCTCGATGCGATGCGAACTCGCGGCGAGCCGTGCCAGAACGAACGCATCCGACGCGCGTACGACGCCGACGAACGATGCCTCTTTGCCCGTGAGCCGTGGACCGAGTGTCGTATGCCACAGCATCCCGACATCGTCGCCGGTTTCGATAACCGGTAAACCTGCACGCGCAGCGAGACGCGCGAGTTCGCGTCCTCGCGCGAGATGCTCGTCTACCAGCACAAACGCAATGCCTCGCGATGCGTCTGCCTTCTTCGCGACGCCGTGCGCGTATGCTGGCCACGCATAATCAACGAGCGCCGCAAGCGGCACACCAGTGGCCATGACGAACGTGCGCCGTTTCATCGCGCCGACTCCATGCCGAGATACGCGCAACGTAAAGCGTTCACGTCGTCCCCCGCCGGTCCCGCCACGCGCGCGGCCAGATACCCTGCTTGCCCGGCGACAGAATGCCGGCAGGATCGAGCGCATCCTTGACCGTCTCCGACAAACGCAGCAGCGCGCCGTCGTTAAAACCGTACTGCGCGGCAGCTTCGTCCATGTACGCGAGATGCGTGCGGTACTGACCGTAACCGGCCGCCTGCGTGTCGCGCATCAGCACGCGCAGCAGATCGCCCGCGCGCTGCGTCTGACCTGCATCGTCGCGATCGAAAATCGCCGCGAAGATGTGATGCAGATGCCGCTCGCCTGCAGTGAAACCGCCGTAGTAGTCGAAGCCGTATTCGGCCGCGCGTGCCTTGATCATCGTGTACTGACGCATCGCGTCCTGACCCGTCGCGGGACACACAGGCGAAAAATCGACATGCGCACCCGAGCCACCCCGCCAGTCGAGCATCCGAAACGCAGTCATCGCCGGAATGCCCGCGAGATTGCGATCGCCGCCGTCCTTCGGCAACGCATCGCCTTCGGCGTCGCCTCGATAACGCCGCGATGAAAACGACGCGCCCTGTATAGGCGAAAACGCACGTCGCACGCGCGCATCGCAGACGTCGAGCAAAGCGTCGTCGCCGTATAGCGCGTAATGCAGATTCCAGCGTCCCACGTGCAGCGCCGCGAGCATTTTGTCGATTGCGTCTTCCGGCATTGCGCCGGCACCGTCGTACCACCGGGTGCGCGTCGACAGCCCGGCCGCGCGACGCAGACCGCCTTCGATCACCGCCTGATTGCGAATGGTCCCGTCGAGCCGCAGCGGCCGCAGCGTGTCGACGATCGCTTCGAGATCGCCTTCATTGCGGAACTGGATTTCGCCGAGCAGATACGCGGGCGGCGTGGGCATCAACCAGACGCCCATCTTCGTGACGACGCCGTAGTTCGACTGCATGAACATCGCATCGAACGATGGGCCAAAACCGCCTTTGAACAACGCCCATGATGACGACGACGAAGATGCAGCGCTGCCGTCGAGTGCGCCCATGCCGGTCCGCACGACGCTGCCGTCCGCGAGCACGACTTCCATCCCGCACTGATGCGCCGCGTGGTCGCCATACGGCGTGTAGCCGAAGCCGCGCTCGAGCGTATTGCCGATCACGCTGCCCCAACCCGCCGCCGGCGGATCGACCCACAGTCGATAGCCATGCTGACGCAGATAAAGATGCAGATCGAAATAGCTGACGCCCGGCTCGACGATCGCGAATGCGAGCGTCTCGTCGACTTCGACGATGCGGTTCATCCGTTGCAGGTCGAGCACGACCGAGCCCGCGAGTCGCGGTGCGGCGCCGCCGTACGCGAGATTGCGGCCTGTCGATACGGTCCACAAAGGAATCTGCTGTTCGCGCGCGATGCGCAGAACCGCGCGGATCTCATCGACGGAAGCAGGCAGCAGCGCGGCCGATGCCGCACCGGATGAACCCGCGCCCGGTGCGAACGGATCACGATAGGCGTGCAGCGCGTCGTCGGAAGTCAGCACGTTCGATGCGCCGATTTCAGACGCCCACTGCGAGAGCGCGCGATCGAAGATCGCAGAGGAAACGCCGGGCGGCAGCATGCGGTTCATTGCGTGGTCTCCGTGCGTGATTCGACGCGCGGCTCGACAAGACCTGCGGCGCGCGGCAGACGGATCACCTCAACCACGTCATTCACGCCTTACTGCCACGTCTCAGGCCGCCCACCCAGCGCGCTGCACACATCGATCGCCATCGAGCGCAGCTTGCCTTCCGAAACGGTTCCGGACAGCGCATAGCCCATCCGGTCGCTGACCCAGTAGAACGTGCGGCGATTGCCGTCGCGAAACAGGCGGAACACGGTCTCGTCCTTCGGAATGCCGGCGACGTACAGCGTCAGGCGTGCACCCGCGTCGTTCTCGTACATGAACTGCGCGGCGGGCCCCGCTTCGCCGGGCAGCAACCGCCCGCCGACGAGCGAATAGCCATACTCCTGCAGCGACGGCACCGACAGCGGACGGTTCAGCCGCTTCGACAGCCACGCAATCAGATGCGCCTCTTCGCTCGCGGCGACCTCGACCGGATGACGCTGCTCCGGCGAATAGACCGCATACGCGACGTCCGCGCGACGCGCGAGCGCCATCGTGTCGCCGCCCGTGCTGCCGATGATGCGCGGCCCCACCGTGCCGAGCGCGAGACCGAGCCCCGCGCCCACCGCGACCCAGCACGCGGCGAGCGCGACGCGCCGCCACGGCGACACGCGCGGACGCAGCACGACGAACGGCCGCGCATGCTCCGAGGGCTCGCCGCACAGCGCCTGCAAGGCGGACTTCTGCGCGCGCCACGACGCGACCTGCGCGGCGGCCAGCGGATCGGTCGCAACGCGCTCGCGGATTGCCGCGCGATCCGTCTCCGGCAACTCGCCGTCGACGAATGCCGACAGCGCGCGCAGCGCGGCATCGGCTGCGGGATCGGAATCGTGGTCGTGGTTGTCGTGGGTCATCGCGAAGTTCTCACTACTTTCAGCGCGGGCGATTTGCCGATCGGCCCTTCGTTGCCTTCCGCGAGCAGGCCGCGCATGTGCTCGCGCGCGCGGGAGAGTCGAGACATCACCGTGCCGACCGGCACACCGAGTGCGCTCGACGCCTCCTGATACGTCAGTTCCTCCACGCAGACGAGCAGCAGTACCTCGCGCTGCTCGACCGGCAAACAATATAACGCGCGCTGCACGTCGCGCAGCACCAGACCGTCGACCTCGCCGCGCGGCGCTTCGAGCGTGCGCCACGGCGCGCTTTCGTCGTCGACGGCGATCTCGCGACGTACCCGCAACTGGTCGATGTACAGATGCCGCAAGATCGTCAGCAACCACGCGCGCAGGTTGCTGCCCGGCCGGAACCCCGTCCAGCGAGACAACGCACGCTCCGCCGTGTCCTGCACTAAATCGTCCGCCCACGCGGGATCGCCCGTCAGCGCGCGCGCATAGCGGCGCAGCTGCGGGAGCCACCCGATCACTTCTGCTTCGAAGCTCACCCGGTCAGCGCTCCGGCGAACGCGTGACCGGACGCGCTGGTCACGTCAGGCCCGAGCGACATGTTGCGCATGCTCAGTACCCGCCGGTGCTGCCGCTCGAACTGCTGCCGCCGCCCGACGACATATCGCCGCATGCGCTGACCGCAAGCGTCGACAGCGAGAGCGCGAGGATCGTCAGTAGCGTGGAAAGAAGGCGTTTCGTCTGCATGGTTCGTCTCCTGATAGGGGCGTCGTCGCGTGCCAATATGTCAGTGGTTCGCTCAACGCGTGGGGGAATCCGGAATCGCTCGGCCGTGTGGGCGACAGCGCCGCACTGCCATGTCCAATGAACGGTCACGTCGGCCCTTTTATTCCGGACAGCATGCACTTTTTTGCGTCGGCCTTGAACCACGGCGGGTTCATGCTCGACCTGCCCATATTCGTCTGATTCGTAACTCAACGTTACACCGGGAAATTTTGAGATGCTTCCACGCCGACAAGCCGTTATAGTGGTCGAAAGTTCGCCAGCAGACGCGCACCTTGGCTACAAGGGGTAGAATCCCGGCGAACCAACGTCTCTCAACCAGAATCGCCCATGCCTTCCGCAGAATCGCATCCGCAAAACGACTTCATGAACGCAGCGCGCAAAGAACGAAAGCGCGTCGAGATTTACCTCGTCAACGGGATCCGTTTGACCGGGTGCATCGAGTCGTTCGACCAGTACCTGGTGATGCTGCGCACGCCCGTCGGGCTGCAAGGCATCTACAAGCGCGCCATCTCGACGATCCAGCTGGACACCGGCACGCGGCCGGGCCCGCGCACCGGCCGCCCGTCGCACGGTGAGCACACCACGCGCGGACCGCACGGCTCGCGTGAACCGCGCGGGGATTCGCGAGATTCCCGTGATTCGCGCAGCGAACCGAGAGAACCGCGCGAGCCGCGTGAATCGTACGGCTCGCACTCGTCCAGCGAACGCTCGGGTTCCGATGCGCCGGTCGTCGTCACGCGTCGTCGGCGCCTGTTCGGCACCGGCGGTGGCGACAACGGCGGCAACAGCAGTGGCAGCGGTGGTAACGGTGGTAACGGCGGCAGCCACGAATGACCTGATGAGCCCGGCAGCACGTCCGGGCTTTTTCATTTTCCGGCTAGTCCACGGGCTCTTCGAGCCGCTGCAGTATCCGTTCGATCCGCATGCCCTGCTGCTGCGTCAGCTCGAACCCGCACTTCACCTCCAGCACCCGACGACGCCAGTAACCGGCGTTCAGCGCGCGAATCATCGGCTGGCGCGTCGCCCACTCCAGATGCTCCAGTTCCGTCTCCACCATGTGCAACGCGTGCATGCGTCGCGCCTGTCCCGGCTTGTTCGTCTCCATGATCGTGAGATCCTGTTTGTATGTCGCTCCGGAAGGCGGCTGATGCCACCGTCGGCGCGACACTCGAAAGACGAAACATCCGCAACGCATTTTTAGGATATCCGTGGCGTCGTGTGGCACGGTGTGGTGTGGCGTACGCTGCGCCGGGATCGGCGCGAGGCGAGTCTGCAGGCGCTCCTTACATCGCGAGCTACGGCGCTGCCCCGCGTGCGCTATGCTGAACGCTGGCACTTCCCCACGGAGAGCGACATGTCCACAGCCCAGCCCAGAACGCCGGAGCCGGCCGAATCGGCGGATGAACGACTCGACGAAGCGCTGGAAGAAACCTTCCCGGCCAGCGACCCGATTGCGGTCGACCCCACCGAGCCGGCCAGGCCGGCTCCGTCGCCCGAGAAACGCAAGCCCGCGTAGCCCCTCGCGTCCTTTCTCTGCGCGCAAAAAAGAAAACCCCACACGGGCATCATCCCGTGCGGGGTTTCGTTTCTGTACCGGCTGACTCAAGCAACAGACGTCAGCGGCAATCCAGTCAGTTCGGCGGCAATCCGCTTTCCAGCTGACGCTGCAGCTCGCGCACCTGACGCTGTGCAGCACGCAGCTGTTCCTGCGCGGCGGAGCGTTGCTGCGACAGCGCGACGGCCTGCGCCTGGTTCTGCTTCTGCTGGTCGGCGACGATCGACTGCTGCTGACGCGCGACGTTCAGGTCCGCCTGCAGCCGGCTCGCGCGATCCTGCGACAGCGCGACCATCCGCTCGGTGAAGGCTTTCTGCGCTTCGAGCCGCGTGCGGCGGAGCTCGATGTCCGACAGTTGCATCGTCTGACGGACGAAGTCCTTGTAGATCATTTCGGCGCGCGTTTCATCCGAGGTCTTGATGACCCGCCAGAAGTTTTTCTGCTGGAAGAGCGCGACGTAGTAGGTCATCTCCTTGCCGTAGAACAGCAGGCTCGCGCCGTAGCTGCCGTTGTACGTCGTGCGGAGTTCGCTCAGATCCGCGCCGCGGATCATCTGCTGCAACTCGGCGACGTTGCCGGCGGCGGACTGCTGGGCTTCGGCGGGTGTCAGCGCGGCGGACGACGATTGAGCAGCCGCAGCCGCGGGCGCCGTCGACGGCAATGCCGTCGTGACGGACGGCTGCGCGACGACTGCGCCGGTGGCGCTTGCTGCACTATCGGGAAGGGCCTGGGCCTGTGCACCCTGCACACCGGTCAGCGCCACGAACGCTGCCAGCGCGAAATGTCGAAGTGTCGACTTATGGTCCATGTATGTCCTGCTTGAACAGTTTTTGTTTTATGACAGCGTAGAACCGTCTCATTATTACTCACTTTCGCGAGTTTCGGGCTCTTCATCAAAAATTTGGTATTTGCGCATTTTCTCCCACAACACCTTGCGGCTGATGCCGAGATACTGCGCGGTATCCTGGCGGCGCCAGCCGTTCGCGTCGAGCGCGGCAAGCACGCGATTGCGCTCCGCCATGTCCCACTTGCTGCGATCGACCAGCACCTCCGCCGCGCTCTCCGCCGGCACCGGCTGGGTGCTGCGCGCGAGCGCGAGCAGCCGGTGCAGCCGCGCGGCATCCCATGCGCCGATCTGCCGGACCGTCACACCGATGCGCTCCGCGAGATTGCGCAGCTCGCGCACGTTGCCGGGGAAGTAAGTATCGGCGACTGCATCGGCGAGCCAGTACGGAATGTCGGGTAGCTGCGCGAGACGATCAGCACCGACCACCGACGCGATGAACGCCTTGAAGATCGCGATCTTGTCGACGGCGCCCCGCTCTTCCAGCGACGGAATTTTCAGCTCGATCACTGCGAGCCGATAGTACAGATCGGCGCGGAACGTTCCGTCCTTGACGAGTTGCGGCAGATGTCGATTGGTCGCCGCGACGAGCCGGAAGTCGAGCTTGACGGGCGCGGCCGAACCGATGCGCGTCACCGCGCTGTCCTCGAGTACGCGCAGCAGCTTGACCTGCTGATACAGCGGCAGATCGCCGATTTCGTCGAGGAACAGCGTGCCGCCGTCCGCCTGTTCGAAGTAGCCCTTGTGCGCGACCACCGCGCCCGTAAACGAGCCCTTCGAGTGACCGAAGAACAGCGACTCGAAGAGGCCGTCCGGAATCGCACCGCAGTTCACCGCGATGAACGGACCCTGCCCGTAGCGCGAATGTTTTTCGTGCAGCAGTTGCGCGATGCGTTCCTTGCCGACGCCGGTCTCGCCGTGCACGAGCACGCTCGTGTCGCAGTCGGCGAACGTATCGACTTCGTGCAGCAGCGCCTGCATGCATTCCGAGTTCGCGACGAGCGCGCTCGACTCGAGCGTCTGCGCGCTGTGCGCGCGCAGTTGCAGCACGAGCTTCGAGATCATCCCGCGCAGTTCGGCGCAGGTGAAGTCGAGCGGCAGGATGTGCGAATACTCGGCGGGGTACGTCGACGGATCGTGATCGCGCGGTGCGGCGCCGACCCACACGACCGGCATGCCGTGCGCCGCCTGCCAGTCGCGCAGGATCAGCGCGCCGCTTTCGATCACCGACACGCTGATGATCGCGAGCGACGGACGCATCGCGGTCCGCTCGGGCGAGATCGCGATATCGTCGGCACGGATCACCTCGACGTCGAAGCTCGCCATGCAGCGCGCGACCCGATCGACGATGTCGGCCTTGCCCTCCCAGACGTAGAGGTCGAGTTCTTCGATTTTGGTGGTGGTTCTCATCGGGTGATTGCTAGTTGACCAGTTGCGGGACGCTGCAGGAGAGCGACAGATCAGTAACGTTGGCGACGCCGAGTTGGACGCCGAGCAGTTGCAGAAGGATTACGAGCAGTTGATTGAGTGGCGTCAATGCCGCTGTCAGAAGGTCGACTACAGCGTTCGTAATCGGTGCGAGCAGTAGGCCAAGGTTTATCGGGATGCCAAGCAGTCTCACTGTCAGCGAACTCGTCAATTGCAGGTTGAGTTGATTCAACGCATTCGCCAGCGCGAGTCCCACGTTGTTCGAATTCGGTGTCGCGCCGCTAACGAGTTGCGTGTTGCCGTCGAACACCTGGGTCTGCTGGCCTGGGGGCGCAATCGGCGCACTACCGCACGCCGTCACGGAGACGAGGTTTCCCCCCAGAACGCCAATGAGCTGGGCAGGCTGACTGCAAGAGTTGCCGGACGTGCTACCCACGATGATGTTCGCAATACCTGGCGATGTTGAAATCGTTGATCGACTGGCGGCTCGTGTGGTCGCACATTGGGTCGACTGAAGCCAGGACTTTGCGTAAGCAACCTGAACGGTAAGCGGCAGTGTCACGTCCAGTACGCTGCCCAGCAGCGCGAACGAGCCGGTGTGACCGACGTCGACTTGCAGCGCCAACGAAATCTGCGCAGTCCGCGCCTGGGTACGCCAATCGTTGGTCGCCGGATTCAAGCCTGCCTCACCGATAGCGATCACCGGTGGCTGAATGACCTGCAAAGAAAGGTTTACACCCAGAAGACCGGGCACATTGATCCCGGCCCCAACGTTGATCGCCGGCTTGCCCACCTGAGCGATTTCGGCCGCGACGATCAATGCGTCGAGCGGATTGATCACCGCACTGAGCGCGGCCTGCGAATTGGCGAGGCTCAGCGTAATTACACCGTTGGCGCCACTACCCGCAGTCTGGCCCAGCGCGAACTTTGGTGTACCGGGAATGTTCAACGCGGTGATCGATTGCATTGCAGATTGCCCCGCCTGCAGCACGACGCTCGCGACTGTCGTCTGACTTAGTGCGGTCACCAGCAGCGACGCCAGTGAGCCCACATTAACTGGCACCTGCAGCAGCTGATCGACTGTCGCGACGTTTGCGGCAACCATCAGGTCACTCACCTTCACTCCGACATTTGCGAGCCCGCAATACGACACCGCCGAGAGGTTCAGACTGGTATTCAGCAGCGCGCCAAGCAGCCCGTTGATGACTCCCGCCTGCGCAACCCCAGCGGCAGTCGGAGTCCCATTCGACTGACACATCGAACCGCCGAGTGCGAACAGTCCAGTCGCGAGACTGAACGAGCCCACGTTCGTCGCCTGCGCCGTCGCCACTGCGCTCATCGGACGTGGCTGACCGGCGAGGAAGAAGTACCGCACTGAACGACTGACTGTCACACGCGCGGCATTGATCGGCGTCGTAGTTGTCGAAAAATATGGACTCACCGTGCTGGCGCCCGGATCCCAACGACCGCACAGCACGGCTACCGTGCCGTCCGACGGCAGCCCATTCGCCGTCGCGTTCAATTGCGCGGACGTGGTCGCGGCGCCGCAGCCGCCCGCACTGCCGATCGTCGTGGCCGCTGCGGTCGCGGCAAGATCCGCTGTGCGCTGCAGATCGCGGCGTGCGAAATAGAAGTGGCCGACATCGATCACGCCGAACGCCGCAACGGCAATACCGAACAGGATCGCAGCGAGCACAGCGATCGCGCCCTGCTGCTGCCGCCGCGCGCGGCGCGCATGCAGAGAGCGGCGAACAGGTCGACGGAAAATAGACATGTCAGTTCGACGGCGACAAACCGCTTCCGCTGCTGTTGCCACTACCTTGATTCACTGCCGAGCCATACAGATCCGGAATCTTCGATTTGAACGATTCGATGTAGCGGTGATAGGCAAGTCCCGCCTCGTCGCCGAGCATCGGTTGCGCGGGCGATGCACTGGTCCGCTGCAGTTCGAGCCACCCCTTCGTCGCGTGGCCGATTTCGCTGGCATTCACTGGTCTGTCGGTCCGCACAACCGGTTGCGCATCGGTCTGCGCGTGAGCCGGCACAGCCGCAACTGCGCAAACCAACGTCACCGACGCGGCAACCGTGGCAAACGCGAATCCCTTCATTCTGTTGTTGTCCATCTCATCCCCCATTACTTCATCGGTCCGTCACTGCGCGAACCACTGCAGCAGACGCGGTGCCGTCTCGGACGCACGCGGCACGCTCGCAACCGGCCCGGTCGGTCCAGTCGTGCGCACGCCCTGCGGCAACGGCACGTCGAGCACCTGCGCGCGTTTTGCCGCCGCTACCTTCACCGCGTCGGCACGGATCGCCGAGCGTACTTCCGGCGTCATCTTCTGTTGCGTCATCAGTGCCTGTGCCTGATCGGCGTGTCCGTCCGCGAACAGGTACAGCACGACGTTGCTGATGATCCTGCGGTTGTTCTGATCGAGCTGCGCGGCCTTCATCAACGGCACACGGGCGCTACCAACGTTACCCGCCCGCAGTTCCGCATAACCGAGATCGGACAGCGTCGCGGCGTCGGTCGGCACGAGCTGCGCTGCGATCTGCAATTCCTGCACGGCCAGCCGGAAGTCGCCAGACTCGCCGGCGATCAGCCCAAGACCGCGATGCCCGCGCGCAGCCAGCGGTGTTTGCAGCAGTTGTCGATAGTTCGCCGCGCTCGCGGCCGGCTGATCGGTCATCCGCAGCGCGTCAGCACGCAGCACGATCGTGTCGGGCGAAACGCCATACTGCTTTTCGTACGCGTCGATATGCGCGAGCGACGCGAAGTACAGTCCCTGCGTCTGCATCTGATCGATGAGGCCGAGATACATGCCCGGCGTATCGGGTGCGGGCTGCTTGTCGGCCTGCTGCATCATCGCCTGGCGTTCGGCCTGCGGGCCCACGCCATAGCCCGACTGGATCGACGAACACGCGCCTAGCAGCGCAAACGCGCACGCAGTGGCAGTACGGCCCGCGAGGCGCGCGACACGATCCGGAGCGAGGTCGAAGGTCATCGTTGTTTCCTTACTTGTGCATCGACTTCAGCGCGTGCGTCACCGACAGCACGCCCGGCCCCGCCGTAATAATCAACAGCGCGGGCAGTAGCGTCAGGATCATCACGCCGGTCATCTTCACGGTCAGTCGACCGATGCGTTCACGCAGCATCGCGCGCCTTGCCTCGCGCAAGCGGTCACCGAACTGCTTGAGCGGCTCCTGTACTGCGCCGCCGTGACGGTCCACTTGAATCAACAGTCGCACGATCGCGCGCAGGTCTTCGTTGTCATAGCTCGACGCCAACCGGTTCAGTGATTGTTCGCGCGTGCGGCCGGCCGCCAACTGCCGCTGAGCGATCTCGAGCTCGCTCGACAGGATCGGCAGCACTCCGCGAAAATCGCCGACTATCACCTGCAAGCTCTGATCGATCGACAACCCAACACCCTGCAGCAAACGCAGCAGGTCGACCAGCATCGGCAACTCGTCGACAACTGCGCGGCGGCGCCCGCCCGCGCGTTGCCGGATATACAGCTTCGGCGCCATGAAGCCGATCACGAGCGCGACGATCAGATACAACACGTAGCGCGGCCCGTCGACGTACACATGTGCGAACAGCCCGATCAGCACAGGCAATGCGATCGCGCACGCGATCCGTGCGATCAGGAAAAGCCCGCGCGTACGCGTGTCGACAAAACCGCATTGCTCGAGCAGCCGCCGGTCCTCGTCGGCGACGATCTGCCGCCCGAATGGTGTGTCCAGCCATCTCATGCCCGCATGGCCGAGGCGTTCAAACGTGCCGGCAAAACGCTGGGCCACCGTCTTGCCCGACGCCGGGTGACCGCCCTGGCCCGCTTGTGCCGCGGATTCCGCCGCGCCGGTCTGTGCACCGAGCGAGGCTGCGTGCACGACACGTCGGTCGAGGGCATGTGCGAGCGTGCGATCGCTACGCCGCTCCGCAGACAGCCGAACGATCAACAACGCACCGAAGATCAGCAGCCCGAGCGCAAGCAGCGCGAGTGCAATGGCGGCAAGGTGGCGCGGTTCCATCGTCATTTGCGCAACCTCGCGAGCCGGTACAGCAGCCATGCACCGAATGCCTGCAGGCCGACCGCCAGATACACCAGTTGCCGCCCCTCCGGGTCGTACCACATCGCACCGAAATACGCAGGGTTCGTCAGGATCAGGAAGCCGCCGATTCCGATCGGCAGCATCGCAAGCACAAACGACGACATCTTGGTCTCAGCGGTCATCGCGGTCAGCTCGCGCTCGGCCTGCTCGAGGTCGCGCATGAACGACGACATCCGGTCGAGCATCACGTCCGCGCGTCCGCCGTATTTCACCGACAGGCGCAGCACCGCGCCGATCAGCTCGAGCTCGCTCGCCCGATAGATCTGCGCGACGTGGTACAGCGCGCGATCGATCTCGACGCCGGTACGCAGCATCCGCGACACGTGGTCGAGACATTCGCGCAGTGGCGCTTCCGTGGTCTGCAGTGACGCCTGGAACGCCGCAGGCACGCTGTTGCCGAGCACGATCAGCCGCACAATGCCGTCGAGAAACAACGGCAACTGACGCACGATCTGCTGGCGCCGTTTCGTCGTGCGCCAGGAGATTACGAAATAGAACACGAAGCCGCATACGGCAAGCATCATGCAGATAGCGAGCGCGCCGCCCGTCTGTCCTGCCCACACGCACAGGGCCAGCGTGACGAGCAACGCGAGCAGCGCCGGTATGCGTGCATGCGAGATGCCCGCGCGGCTCATCATGGTATCGAACGCGAACATCGCGCGCGCGGTGAAATGGCGCCACTTGGCCTGCCACGGTGAATCGGCATCGGGTGCCTGCGGCGGCGTGAGCCCTGCGACGCCCGAATTTCGCGCCGCGCCCGGCGCAACAGCAGCCGGACGCGCCAGGCCCGCCACCCCCTGCTGCGCAGTCGCCATCCGGCTATCGATAAACCGCTCAGTCGTCACCTGCCCCTTGCGTTGCTCGCCCCGCCGCAAAACCAGCAGCGCACCCGCCGCGCACAACAGCGCGAGCGCGGCAAAGAGCAACGCGGCGACACTAGACATTGAAGCCTCCGCCGAACCCACCGCCAAAACCACCACCGCCAGCACCACTCTGTCCACCGCCCAACGCCTGACGGAAGCGCGCCAGCTTCGGCGAATGCGGATGGATGCCGAGCGATTCCCACTTGTCGATCTCTTCGCCGTCCTGCGTGGTCACCGGCTCATAGCGATACAGCTCCTGAGTCGCGATGATGTTGTCGGACAGACCCGTCACTTCGGTCACGGACAGAATACGGCGCCGGCCATTCGACAACCGCCCGATCTGCACGATGAAGTCGATCGCGTTCGCGATCTGCCGACGCAAGCTCGACTCGGTGCCCTGAAAGCCCGCGAAGCCCGCAAGCATTTCGAGCCGGTACAGACATTCGCGCGGCGAACTCGCGTGCACCGTGCCCATCGACCCATCGTGACCGGTGTTCATCGCCTGCAGCATTTCAAGCACTTCACCACCGCGCACTTCGCCGACGATGATGCGGTCCGGCCGCATCCGCAGCGTGTTGCGCAAAAGATCGCGGATCGACACGACACCGGTGCCGTCGAAACCACCTGGCCGGCTCTCGAGCCGCACGACGTGCGGGTGATTCAGCGACAGCTCGGCGGTATCTTCGATCGTGACGACGCGCTCGACTTCAGGAATGTGAAACGCAAGCGCATTGAGCAGCGACGTCTTGCCCGAACTCGTCCCACCCGACACGAGCACGTTGCAGCGTGCCTGTACCGCGGCTTCGAGCAGCGCGCCGATCTCGGGGTTGTAGGTGCCGTTACCGAGCAGGTCGTCTGGCCGCAGCGGATCTTTGCGGAACTTCCGGATCGATACGATCGGTCCGTCGATCGACAGCGGTTCGATCACGACGTTGACACGTCCGCCGTCCGGCAGCCGCGCGTCGACCATCGGGTTCGATTCGTCGAGCCGCCGGCCGATCGGTGCAAGGATGCGTCGCACGATCCGCAGCAGGTGCGCGTTGTCGGCGAAGCGCACCTGGATCTTCGCGAGGATGCCGTGACGCGACACGTACACGTCGTTGTAGCCGTTGACGAGAATGTCCTCGACAGCAGGATCGTTCAGCAGATCCTCAATCGGACCGAAGCCCGCGAGCTCCTTCGTCAACGCCTCGGCGATCAACCGCACTTCGCTCTCGTTGATCGGAATCCGGCGCAGCCTCACGAAGCTGTCCATTTCCAGGTCGACGAACTGGTTGATCGCGCTGCGCGACCAGCGGCCGAACTCCGCGCCAAGTTCCTCGATACGCGTGAGCAGATGTTCGTGCGCCGCGTTCTTGATGTCCTGGAACTGCTGGCTATGCGCGAATGCAGGCGCGTCGTCGGCAAATTCGATATCTTTTGCCATCGTCTATGACCGCTTTGGTGAGGTTGGAATGAAACGCCTGAGCGCGTCGAGCGCAGCCCGGCTACGCGAGGACGCCGCGGCCTGCGCCGCGCCGCCCAGCCGTTCGACGAGCGGCTCCAGCGCGCGGATGTACGGATCGCGCGCGGCCGCGTCGGCCAGCAATTGCCCCTGGTTCGCCGCCTGCCCGAGTGCGACGCGCCGCTCGGGCAGCATCGCGAGCAGCGGCACTTCGAGCCGCTGCACGATCTGCGCGGCCGTCAGACTGAATTCCGGTTCGTACTTGTTGACGATGAGCCGGACGTTGTCCATCTCGATCGATTCTTCACGCAGCCCGTCGAGCACCGCCGCCGCCGATACGATCGACGCAACGCCCTGGTCGCAGACCAGCCACGTTTCGTCGGCGGCCTTCACGACCTGCGCGATGAACTCGTTGTTAGTAAACCCGCCGAGGTCGACGATCTGCTGATCGAAGAATGCACGCAGCCGGTTCAGCAGACTCACCGACGCGGAGTACGACACCTCGCGCATATCGGCGAGATTCGGCGGCAGCGTCGTCAACGCGAGCCCGCTCGCGTGCCGCGACAGCGCGGTGTGCACGAACGTCTGATCGAAGCGACGCAGATTGCGCACAGCCTCGACAAAACTGAACTCGCTGCGCGTATTCAGCAGCAGCGTGCCGTCGCCTTGCGGCAACCCGAGATCGAGCAGCGCGGCCTGACGGCCTTGCGGCGCATCGCGTCTTTGCAGCAGCACCGCGAGATTCGCGGCGAGCGTGCTCACGCCCATGCCGACGCGGGCACCGAGCAGCGCGACGATGCGACCGTGACGGCTCACTGGCTCGACGAGGTTATCGATCGCCTGACGCGTGATGCGCAGCGCGTCTTCAGCCGGTGCGGACAGATCGATGAAATCGCGCACGCCGGCGCGCAGCGCAGCGAGCGCACTCTCCGGCTCGGTGAGCGAACCGACCGCGACGATCTGCATGCCCGGATAGGCTGTACGCGCCGCGCTTGCGGCGACACTTGCGGCGGCCGCACGGCCGCCCGAAAAGTCGATGAACACCACCGACGGATTCAGCGACGCGATCCGCTGCGTGAGCTGCGCGGGATCGAGCGTCGCCGCCTCGACGGCGCCGACCGCGACGAGCGTTCCCGCGAGCCAACGCACGTGCTCGTCCGCAAGCGAGGCGAACACGAAATAGTCGGTGATCGCGCGTTCAGTCAACGAATACGTTCTCGCGTTCATGTTGAACTTCCTCCGGCGGCAAAGGTTGCGTTGCCACCACATCGCCGAACGGGCTGCGCGCCGGTATGGCGGCGTAGCTCGTTCGAATCTGCTTCTGTTGCCATTGCTTGTGCGGCTTCATTTTGAAAATCCTGGCGCGGGGTCGCTCGAAAACACGCCACCAATGACTGAACCCCACACGTGTCCGTTGCGCTGTTCGCTCTGCTCGCCGGGTGTCGTCGGCAACGCAGCGCCCTTCGCGATCGGCGACACCAGATGCGGCGTCACGATGATCACGAGTTCCTTGTCGTTCTGCGAGTAGCTCAGTTGTTTGAAGAACGCCCCGATGATCGGCAGATCGCCTAGCAACGGCACCTTGTTCACGCTCGATACCGTCTCGCGATCGATCAAGCCACCGATCAGGAAACTCTCGCCGTCGCCGAGTTCGACGGTGGTGTCGGTACGGCGCGTTGTGAGTGCCGGCACGGTGACGCCGTTGATCGTCACTGCGTTCGTGAAGTCGAGCTGGCTCGCTTCGGGCGCGATCTTCAGCGCGATGCGCTGCGGGCTCAACACGGTGGGCGTCAACGTCAGACCGACGCCGTATGGTTTGAACTGGATCGACGTCGTGCCGAGTCCTTGCGGCACCGGAATCGGAATCTCGCCACCCGCGAGGAAACTCGCGCTCTGCCCGGACAACGCGACAAGCGTCGGTTCCGCAAGCACCCGTGCAAGATTGTTACCTTCCATCAGACTCAGGTCCGCCGAGATGCCGTGCGTCGCCGAATTGAATACAAGGTTGAACGCGGAAGCGATCGGCGCCGTCGACTGGAACTGCGGCTGCGCGCCGAACGTCGCGGAAGTCAGCGACGACGGCGAAAACGAACCAAACGTGAAGCCCCCGCTGCTCTTCAGGATATTCAGGCCGAGCTGCTTCAACACCTGACGGCTGAATTCCACGACGCGGACGTCGACCTGAACGACCGAACGCGTAGCGACGGTCGACGTGTCGTAGATCGTGCTGTTGTCGCCACCGCCACTTGCGCCCCCCGATCCACCGGAGTCTCCGCCCGACTTGCCGCCTGACGAACCCGCATCCTTGCCGCCCTTTAACGATGCACGCTGAGCTGCTTCGATCTGCGCAACCGCGACTGCACGCTGATGCTGCTCCATCGACGATGCCGAACCGGAGATCAATGCGGAATCGCCAAGCATCTTGACGTTCGGCGCACCAGGACCGAGCAGCGTACGCGATGCAGCAGTTACGACATTCACGGTGTACGCGAGCGGCGTATCAGTGCCGCGCTCCCACAGCATCAGGTTCGTGGTGCCCGGCGACTTGCCGATCAGCAGGACACCGCCCGCCTTGTCGCCCTTGATGATCAGCACGTCGGCGACGGTCGGATCGCCGATCGCGATACGACGCAGCGTGTGGCCGCTCGCGATCACCTGTTGGGAACCGACGACGATGTCGAGCGCCTGTGGCATGCCCGCGGCCTCGCCCGTCGAGCTGACGACGAACGATGCCGCTACCCACAGTGCCACCAACGCGACGTACTCGGAAATCCGTTTTCTCATGTTCTTGTAATGGCGTGTAACCGCCACTCCCTGAAGCTTCTATTGAGCGACCGTCTCGGAACGCCCACCCCGTATCACTTCGATTCCTCCTCCCGAACGCGCGGCCCGCACGACCGGTGCCGCGACGTGCGTCGGAGCGACGGGCGTACGCGCATTGCCGGGTCCGCCTGCCAGCGAGTCGAGTGCGATGCCCGCGGCTGCGCGCGTGGAGTCGGTCGCTGTGCTGCCCAGACTCCCTCCTGCCTTGTCGCCGGGTGCGTGTATCGCGGTCTTGATCACCTCTGGTAGCGGTGGGAATGCGTTGGCATCGATTACATCGTCATCACGCGGATTACGTAATGCGAGCACGAGATGTCCTGACGCTTCGGCAAGTGTCACACGGTCGACGTCGGCGACCGGCATTGCAAGCACCGCCGTACGCACGAGGCCATTCGGATCGCCAGCACTATCGTTGCCGGCAGTCGCGTTGCCGAATGCGAGCACGCGCACCTTCGAGATCAGCAGACGTGCCTGGGTCTGCCCAATCTCGCCGGTACCCGCCATCGCGTTATCGCGCTTCAATGTGAAGAACACATCGACGAGATTGCCAGGCCGCAGCCGGTTGCCGACCGCGTTGCCATCGTCGACACGCACAGCGAGCGCGCGTTCGCCGGGCTGGATCTGCTCTGCCATCCCCGACGACAGTTGGGCTTCGAGCACCGGCGAATCGGCACCGATGTCACCGGAGGGAATCCGTCCGACGAGTAGCGTCGGGTCCGTGAATGCGCCACCGGGATTGATTGGCAGCGACTGCACGCGCAGATCCTCCGCCGTGATCGGCTTACCGGCCGTTAGCGGATGCGCGGCGACGACGACGGAATAGCTTGCCTGCGCCGTGGTCGCAGCAGGCGTAGGCGCCGGCTTGCGCGACAGCATCCACGCGAAGATGCCAAGCAGCAATGCCAGCAGGATCAATACGCCTGCGAGGATCCGGGTCAGTTTCGGCATGATGGCCCGCACGATGAAGAGGCCCGCGCCGGCCGGCCGGTCGGCCGACGCGAACGAAGTAACAACGGACAGCGGAAGGCGTGCGCGTTGGTCACAGTAGGGTCACAGGGTTGAGTTGAACAGTCGCGGTGCTAGTCAACGTGTTGGGGAGCACCAGATTAAATAGCGGCAAGGTCGGCACGAGCGGATGGGTCGCGTAGTTGTAGGTCAGCGTGACCGTGATGCATTGCATCGTCGCGTCGAATGAACAGGCAGTCGGCGTCGGCGTGCAGGTCGAGTTGCCAATCAGCCCTGTGATCATATTGGTCGCAGTCGTGCATGCCGCCGCCGCACGCAGACCGACCGCCGCGGCTACAGTGGTTGCCTTCTGATAGTTCAGCGCGGCACGCGCACCCTCTTCGCTCGCAAGCGTCAGGTTCTGCTGCGCGACGAAGATCAGGCTGTAAGTGACGATCGCGTATAACACTGTGAAGAACAGTGGAAACACCAGCGCGAATTCGACAGCCGTCGCGCCGCGTTGCGTGCGCCCGGAGACACCGCACTGCTGCGAGCGATGACGCGAGTGGCACATCGCGGCGTCTTTCATCAAACACCTCCTCCGCTCGCGCGGATCGCAAGTAACGCGATCGCCGGTACGGACAGACATGCGGCGTAGGGTGTCGAGCGATGGCCTGCCACTTGGAACGTGCGCGCGCCCTGCTGTACCAGTGACGAGACGCGTGTACGCGTAATCACGAGCAGTGCGATCGCATGCACCGCCGCGATCAGGCTCGCGACAATCCACAGCGTGAGCAATGCGTGAATGCCGCACCACGCACCAAGCACCGCAAAGACCTTGACGTCCGCGCCACCCATTACACCAAGCATGTAGAACGGCAGCAACGCGGCGAGACCGACGATCATGCCAGTCACTGCCTGCATTGGCGTAAGACCGAACGGACCGTGAAATAGAAATGCGCTCGCGAGCGCGGCAACGAGGCCGGCGGCGACGAGCGTGTTCGATACACGCCGGCTGCGACAGTCGCTAACCGCGACCGCCATCACCCAGGCAACGAACAGAAAGTTGCTGATTGAGGCACTCATATCGGACTCGACGGGCAGGACAAAGCGTACGAGTCACAAAGGTAACTCGCACATCCAGCGTTAACACCGGTTGTCTCAAGGGCCTAGGGGCGCGATGGTATCGCGCCCCCAGACTATTCTGCCCGTTAGCTGCCGCCGCCTGCCGAAGTGGGGGTGAGGGCGTTGACGATACTGCTGAACGTGGTGGAGAGTGCCTTTTCCACACCGCTGATCGACGACACGAGAACGACAGCGATCAACCCCGCGAGGAGGCCGTATTCGATGGCCGTAACCCCGTTGTTATCTCTCAGGAACGTAGTGATGAACTTTTTCATTTTAGCCCTCGGAACTTCATATATTCATTGTGGTTTGCAGACTGCTTCCAGCGCCAGGTTAGCGCGGTGGTTCTCTCATCCACCGGGCCGGTCCTCGCCTGATACACCGGAATTACCGCAGTCGGCCGTTGCTATGCAATAGAAATGTGGCCGTCTGTTCGATATCGCACCTCCCTCGTAACTTTGATGCTCTCAGGTTTTATAGCGTATCAATCATTTTTAAGCAATTATCCGACGCCCTGAGGCGCGTCATCGTTAGCTGAATACGCATAACAAGGTTAACGCTTCGGCGTTGCGCACCGCACATAGGACTAACCATACGTTAGATTCGGCGCACTAATTAACCGTTTGAACCTGTCGTTTCAAGCATCGCGTCACCCCCGTTACGCGGCACTTCGTAACGCCGCACGCGGCCCGTTACGTTACGCCGCCTCCGCACACGCGTTCCGAATGCCGTTTTCGACGCTTCAGTTGCTTTAGCAAACACTCCACTGATTCCCCGCAAATGCACGCCCTGATTCGCCTGGCGGGTCGCGCAATGTAATTGCATGTCGACGGCCGAATGAAATGGCACGGCTGTTGCAGAGAAAGGTGCGCGGTACCACCCAACTACACATGCGATGCGAGGGCGACATGAACATTCAAACGACTTATAACGGGTTCCGGATAACGATCATTGCGGCCGCAGCTGCAGCGATGCTTTCTCTCAGCGCCTGCGGCGGCTCGGGCACGATCAGCCAGGGCACAGGCGGCAACGGCAGTGGTAGCGGTTCCGACGGCGGCACGCTCACGACGGGCGGCAACGGCACGGGTTCCGGCGCGACCGCAGGCAACGGCGGCGGCTCGGGCAGCGGAACGGGAACCGGCACTGGAACGGGTACAGGTGGTACCGGCGGCACGGGAACAGGCACGGGCACCACACCGGTTGCGAACGCAATCGGTACGGTGGTCGGCAACACAGGTAACGTCGTCACGGATGTCGGCTCGACGGTGTCGGGCATCGGCAGCGTGATCGCTTCGCAGAATCTTCCGATCGTCAGTTCGGCAACCACGCAGGCCGCAGGCGGTGTCGTGCAGAGCGTTGGCTCCGCTGTGTCGACGCTCGGCAACGGCGTCGCGCAAGGTCTCGGACAACTCGGCACAGGTGGCAACGCGGTGGGCACGACGGTGTCGAGCCTCGGCGGTGTCGTCAGCAATCTCGGCGGTGCGGTGTCGAAGACCGGCGATCTCGTCACGAGCCTCGGCAGCGGCCCGCTCGCTCCGCTCTCCGCATTGACCACGCCGCTCGGTGGCGTCGTCAACACACTCGGCGGTGCAGTGACGAACGCCGGCGGCACGCTTACCAATGTGCTGTCGACGGGTCCGGTGCAACAGATCACGTCGACGGTCAGCTCGGCCATCACGCCGATCACGTCGATGGTCGCGTCGACGACGCAGACCGTCGGCACCGTGACGGGTCTCGGCGCTCCGCTCAACGGTCTGCTCGGCACGATCGGCGGCGGCCTCGGCACGGCCGGCAAGCTGCTCGCATCGACGGGCGGCAATCCGGTCACGACGGGCCTCGGCAACGTCGTCACCGACACCGGCAAGATCGTCTCGTCGGCCGGCGGTCTGCTCGTCGGCGGTACTGCGGGATCGAATCCGCTTGCGCCGATCACCGGCATCCTCGGTGGCCTTGGCGGTCTGGGCGAAGGCACCAGCAGCGGCAGCGGCCCGCTCGCTCCGATCACCGGTCTGCTCGGTGGACTCACAGGCGGTTCCAGCAGCGGTAGCCCGCTCTCTCCGATTACAGGTCTTCTCGGTGGTCTCACCGGCGGCTCCAGTAGCGGCAACCCGCTCTCCCCGATCACCGGTCTTCTCGGTGGCCTCACTGGTGGCTCCAGCAGCGGCAACCCGCTCTCGCCAGTCACGGGTCTGCTCGGTGGCTTGACCGGCGGTAGCGGCAACAGCGGTGGTCCGCTCGCCCCGGTCACCGGCCTGCTCTCTGGCGTCACGGGTGCCTTGAGCGGTGTTGCAGGCGGCACGTCGGGTAGCGCGGGTGGTCCGCTCGGCCCGGTCACGGGTCTGCTCTCCGGCGTCACCGGTGCACTGAGTGGCGTTGCAGGCGGTACGTCGGGTAGCTCGGGCGGTCCGCTCGGTCCGGTGAGCGGTCTGCTGTCGGCGGTGACGGGTGCACTCGGCGGTGTCGCGGCAACAGCCGCACCGGCCGCGACTGCATCGACGAACACCGTGGCATCGACCGGCATCTCCGCAACGAGCGGCAGCGGCGGCAGCTCGTCGAACCTGCTGGCTCCGGTGACGTCGCTCGTCGGCGGTCTGCTCGGCGCGCTCGGAGGCAAGAAGTAACGCCGGTCATCACAGGTACAGCCGGGATGCAGCGCGCCACGCCCGGCTGACCCGCACAAAGCACCGCGGTTCAAGGTGCACAGCGCAACGGCGCGCGGAGACCTTCCATCATTACGCCAGAAAACAGAAAGTGAGGAGCACCATGTCCAACCAACGGCTCTCTATCTCTCACGCGGCTCGCGTGACGCTTGCATCGCTGCGTCTGCCGCTCAGCGCCATCGCGGTGGCATGCGTGCTCGCCGCGTGCGGCGGCAGCAGTGTCAACGCACCGCCCAGCGCGGGTGGCGGCAACACGACACCCCCGCCGAACAACGGCGGCGGCACCACGCCGGTCACGAACACAGGAACCGCCGGTGTCGTCACGACAGCAGCGAAGACGGTCAACGATCTCGGCAGCACGATCGGTTCGATCGCGATCCCGGGTCTCAGCCCGCAGGTCACGCAAGGGCTCGGCAACAGCGTGTCGGCCACGAGCAACACGCTGACGTCGCTCGCGAACACGGTCAGCAGCGGGCTCGGTCAGATCGGCACGACGGCGAATCCGGTCGGCACGACGGTCGCGGGACTCGGCTCGGTCGTCAGCACGACGTCGGGTGTCGTGCAGGGTCTCAGCACCACCGTCGCCGGACTCGGCACCGGCACGCTCGCGCCGCTGTCGCCGGTCACGACGCCGGTCGCCGGCCTGCTCAGCACGGTCGCGAACGGTGTCAACGCAGGCGGCACGACGCTCGGCAACGTGCTCGGCTCGGCACCGATCCAGCAGATCACGCAACCGATCAGCACCGCGATCACACCGATCGTGCAAACGGCCGGCCTGATCACGCAGACGGTCGGCACGCAGACGGGTCTCGGTGCACCAGTCGGCGGTCTGCTCGCGCAGATCGGCGGCGCGGTGAAGTCGGCGGGTACGACGATCGGCGGCACGACGAACAACGTGCTCGGCGCGGACGTCGGCAACCTCGTCGGCTCGCTCGGCAACACGATCACCAACGCAGGCGGCCTCGTCAATCCGAATGGGCCGAACGGCGCTGCGCCGATCCCCGGTCTGATCACGAGCCTGCTCGGCAGCACGAGCGTGAGCGTCGCGAACGGTCCGCCGTCGAATAGCAATCCGTTGAGCCCGCTGCAAGGCGCGCTCGCGAGCCTCGGACTCGGCACCAACCCGCTCGGCTCGGTGACGTCGCTGCTCGGCGGCACGTCGGGCAGCAATCCGCTGAGCCCGGTCACGTCGTTGCTGGGTGGTCTGACGGGCGGTCTGTCGTCGAGCACCGGCGGCAGCAATCCGCTGGGTTCGATCACGTCGCTGCTCGGCGGCGCAACGTCGGGTTCCGGCGGCAATCTGCTGAGCCCATTGACGTCGCTGCTGGGTGGTGTAACGTCGGGTGCGGGTGGCGGCAATCTGTTGAGCCCGGTGACCTCGTTGCTCGGCGGCGTAACGTCGGGCACGGGCACAGGTAGCAGCGGCTCGAACCCGCTCGGCGCTGTGACGGGTCTGCTGGGTGGTGTGACTGGTGGTTCGTCGGGTGGCTCGGCGGCAGGCGGTCTGCTGGCACCGATCACCGGCCTGGTAGGTGGGCTGACCGGCGCACTCGGCTCGGCAACGGGCTCGGGCACGACGACTGGCGGTGGCTCGCTTCTGGGTGGTCTGCTTCCCGTAGCACACAAGTAAATCGACAGAACCTGAGAGGACGCCGCGTGCTCTATCGCTTCCCGGAGTACGCGGCGTATTTGCGTTGCCATGCACTACGAATCGATCGACAGATAAACGTTCGCGATCCAGCCGCAGAGACGGCATACTCGCATCACAAGAACGGCCAACGAGGGAAATCCGATGAAACTCGGGTATAAAAAATGGACGCTGCTGTTCGCAGCAGTCGCCGCGGGGGCGGCGCATGCACAAAGCAGGCCGGCATTGACCGGCAACCCGGCGGGCGGCAATCCGATGGATTCGCTGCCGCAGATCAAGGCGCCGGACAAAGGACCCAGCGTGACCGTGCAGGTGCAGTCGCAACCACCGCAACTGCAGGAATTGCTCGCTCGTCATCTGACGCCCACGAAGATCCAGATCGAGGGCGTGAAATCGATTTCCTTCGACGATGTCGCGAAGCGCTTCACGTCGCTCGTCGGCAAGGACATCACAATCGCGGAGCTGATCGAAGTCGCGAACGGCGTGACGAAGATGTATCAGGACCACGGCTACGCGCTGTCGTTCGCGTTCATTCCGGCACAGACTTTCGATGACGGCGTCGTGCGCGTGACGATCGTCGAAGGCTATGTGTCGCTCGTCAAGATCACCGGCAAGCCGGGCGCGACCGAAGACCGCATCCGCGCGTTCGCCGCGCATATCCAGGACGACCGGCCGCTGCATCGCGCGACGTTCGAACGCTATATCCAGGCGCTCGGTTTGCTGCCCGGCGTAAAGGTCGCGGCGAACGTGCCGCCGCCGACGACCACCGACGGTGCAACGACGCTCGAGCTGAACGTCACGCGCAAACCGTTCGACGTCGGCATGGGTCTCGACTTCAATCACCCCGGCGTGCAGGGTCTGCTGACCGCGACTGAAAACGGTCTCACGTCGCTCGGCGAACAGTTGAGCGTGTCCGCGCTGCTGCCGAAGGGTCGTGACAACCAAACCTATCTCGCGGTGCATGGCGCGGTGCCGATCGGCAGCAACGGTCTGATCGCGAAGGTCGACGCGACGCACTATCGCGGCAATCCGGTCGACAACCCGGGCCTGCCCTCGTACGTACAACGCACGGTGGTCAACGATAAGGTCAGCGGTTCGCTTGCGTATCCGGTGATCCTCAGCAACTCGCAGACGTTGATCGGCACGGCAAGCGCGTATGCATCGCGCGACCAGGACAGCTACAACAACCAGATCAACGGTCTGAACTTCGGCTTGCGATCGCAGGTACGCGTGCTGCAACTGCAGGCCGATTACGCGAACGTGCAGACGGGCCAGGTGCGCAAGGCGAGCTTGAATGTCGCAAAAGCATTCGACGTGCTCGGCGCGTCGAAGTCGTTCGACAGCAACATTCCTGGTCTCGCCGGCCAGAATCCGATCTCGCTGAATTTCGTGCGTACCGGTGCGAGTTTTTCGCAGAGCAACGAATGGCCGCTCAAGATCGGCACCGTCGTGTCGTTGATCGGTCAGTACAGCCCGAACTCGCTGCCGACCTCCGAACAGATCGCGTTCGGCGCGCAACGTTTCGCGCAGGGTTACGAGCCGGGCGAGGCATCGGGCGATTCGGGCTGGGGCGCATCGTTCGAAGTGAACCGGCCGATCGCGATCGGCTACACGTACCTGCAAACGTTCACACCGTATGTGTCGTTCGACATGGCGCGCGTCTATCTGCACTCCGGCACACCGTCGCCGTCGAAACTCTCGTCGGTGTCGCTCGGTTTTCGGGTGACCGATGCGAAGTACTACAGCCTGGATCTGTCGGTGGCCAAACCGATCGCCGACGCGCCGGTCGAAAGCGCGTCGCGCAGCCCGCGTATCAACGCGGCGTTTTCCTATCAGTTGAACTAAAGCCTCGTAGCGTCAGGCACGGTGATCCGTGCCTGCTGATTAGAGGTTCCACTATCAAACTGGCGCAGCAGTTTCGCGCGAGTTTCACGTATTCTGCCCGGACAGCTTGAAGACAGCACAAGGCATGGCGTTGCCCGAGACAACACGACGCCGCGCGACTACCATCGCGACGATTTTCTACCCGGAGGAAGACATGACGCATTTCACCCAGCGCGCCCGTTCGATGGTGCTCGGCACCGCAAAACACGCCGCGGTAGCGGGCGCCCTGCTCGTCTGCGCGGTCGCTGCGATGGCACAGACCGATACCCCCGTCGGCACGTGGCAAACCATCGACGACAACACCCATCAGCCGAAAGCACTCGTGCAGATCACGCAGGACGCGGACGGCTCGCTGTCCGGCAAGGTGATCAAGGGCCTGGGCCCGAACGATCAACCCGATCGCCGCTGCACCGCCTGCACCGACGCGCGCAAGGACCAGCTGATTCTCGGCATGACGATCATCAACGGGATGAAGAAGGACGGCGACGGCTGGGACAACGGCCAGATCCTCGACCCGGAAAACGGCAAACTCTACAAGTGCAAGATGCACCTCGACGAAAATGGCCAGAAGCTGGTCGTGCGCGGGTATATCGGCATCTCGCTGCTCGGCCGTTCGCAGACGTGGAATCGCCAGCAGTAGTCGTCGTTCCGAACGTTCGACCAGCGCGTACGCGGCGGCGCATCCGATTCTGAAAATGCGTTCGCCGGTGCGCCGCTTATCGACTTGCGCGACGTTTGCGATGTGACGTGTGCGAGGTCACATCGTCGGTAACGCGGTCACTAAAGGTAGCGGTGCCGGTAAGGACGCGGGCACTACGATAGCCGGTACGGATAACGAAAGAGCCGGCACATTACGCGCTTCGATGTCACTGCCCGATTGCACACCTGTCGCATCTTTACGCGGAACACGCCGCCGCGTGCGCGCGCTCACCGTATGCAGCAACCCATGGCTCGCGACGCCGAACAGCGTCTCCAGTACCCGCTGCAGCACGCCCGATTGCAACCACAGCTTGAAGCGCCGATGACACGTCTGGTACGGCGGATACCGGCGCGGCATCGACGACCACGTCGCGCTGCTATAGATCACCCACAGCACGCCGTTGAGCACCGAGCGCGTATTCGCGAGCGGCCTGCCACGCATGTCACGTCTCGGCCGCAGTTCGGGAATCAGCGGGGCCACGCGCAGCCATTCTTCGTCGGTCATATCTCGATGCGGACTCATGCGGATCTCCTTTGTCGGAACGATGACAACGAAGATAGCGACGCATTCGCGCGCAGGACATCAGAACAATCCGAATCTCGAAATGGATTACGCTTATTTCGCTACGCCGCTTGATACCCCGCTTACGTGAGCGACGTATCGACGAGACGCCGTGGCGCGTCCAGATATTCCTTCGACTGCATCTCGACGATCCGCGAAACGGTCCGCGTGAATTCATTCGCCATCGGACCTTCCACATAGAGTTGCTCGGGCGGCACAGCAGCCGACATCAGCAGCTTGACCTTGTGGTCGTAGAACACGTCGATGAGCCACGTGAAGCGGCGCGCTTCGGATTGCATCCGCGGTGTCATCTGCGGCACGCCCGACAGGATCACCGCGTGGAAGCGGCTCGCCAGCTCGAGATAGTCGTTCTGCGAGCGCGGACCGCCGCACAGCGTCGCGAAGTCGAACCACACGACACCGTCGGCACGCCGTAGCGCTTTCAGTTCGCGCTTCTCGATACGCAACAGCGGGCTTTCGTCAGGTACCGCGGCGAGCCGCGCGAACGCGTCGCGCAACGCCTTGTCGGACGCTGCGCCGAGTGGCGTGTGATAGATCTCGACCTGCGCAAGCGTGCGCTGCCGGTAGTCGACGCCCGCGTCGACGTTGATCACGTCGAGCTTCGTCTTGATGAGCTCGATCGCGGGCAGCACGCGGTCGCGATGCAACCCGTCCGGATACAGCGTGTCCGGATCGTAGTTGGACGTCATCACGAACTGCACGCCGTTGTTGAACAGCCGGTCGAGCAAGCGATACAGGATCATCGCATCCGCGATGTCCGACACGTGGAATTCGTCGAAGCAGATCAGCCGGTAGCGCTTCGCGACACGGCGCGCGAGTTCGTCGAGCGGATCGGCCTGCCCTTTCAGCTCTTCGAGTTCGCGATGTACCTCGCGCATGAATTCGTGAAAATGCAGCCGCGTCTTGCGCTGGATCGGCACGATCGTGAAGAAGCTGTCCATCAGGAAGCTCTTGCCGCGTCCGACGCCGCCCCACATGTAGATCCCGCGCGGCAGATCCGGATGAATGATCAGCTTCTTGAACGCGTTCGAGCGGCGCGACTTGTACTCGCTCCATTCGTCGTAGCACCGCTGCAGACGGTCGACCGCCGCGCGTTGCGCCGGGTCCGACTGGTAGCCCCGTGTCTGCAGTTCGTTTTCGTAGTATTCGGTGACGTTCATCGTGCGGCCAGAAAAAAAGCAGGCGGGTGGGATCGAACCCACCCGCCTGCGTCGTGATGCCGGATGCCGCCGGTGTGACCATCGGAGGCAACCGGTCGGCCGGACCGCGAAAGGTCCGGCGTGCGCGTTACATGTTCAGCGCGCGTTTGTCGACGGCGAGCGCGGCTTCGCGCATCACCTCGGACAGCGACGGGTGCGGGTGGCAGATCCGGCCGATGTCTTCCGACGCCGCCTTGAACTCCATCGCGACCACGGCTTCGGCGATCAGATCGGACGCGTTCGCCGAGATGATGTGCACGCCGAGCAGCTCGTCGGTCTTCGCATCGGCGATCATCTTGACGAAACCGTCCGCCTTATTGATGCCGAGTGCGCGGCCGTTCGCCATGAACGGGAACTGGCCCGTCTTCACTTCGCGGCCCTCGGCCTTCAGCTGCTGTTCCGTCTTGCCGACCCACGCGATTTCCGGTTCGGTGTAGATCACCCACGGAATGCAGTTGTAGTCGATGTGCGGCTTCTGGCCGTCGATCACTTCCGCGACCAGCACGCCTTCGTCTTCCGCCTTGTGCGCGAGCATCGGGCCACGCACCACGTCGCCGATCGCGTACACGTTCGGCACGCTCGTCGCGCAGTGGTCGTCGACGTCGATGAAGCCGCGTTCGTTCGCCTTCAGACCGATCGCTTCGAGGCCGAGGTTGTCGGTGTTCGGCACGCGGCCGATCGACACGATCAGGCGATCGGCGTCGAGCGTCTGCGCGTTGCCGTCCTTGTCCGTGTACGCGATCGACACGCCCTTGTCCGACGTCTTCACTTCGCCGACCTTCACGCCGACGTGAATGTCGAGGCCCTGCTTCTTGAACTGCTTCGCGGCTTCCTTCGCGAGCGACTGGTCCGCCGCGCCGAGGAATTCCGGCAGCGCTTCGAGCACGGTCACGTCGGCACCGAGGCGGCGCCACACCGAACCGAGTTCGAGGCCGATCACGCCGGCGCCGATCACGGCGAGTTTCTTCGGCGTCGATTCGAAGCTCAGTGCGCCTTCGTTGTCGGCGACGATCTTGTTGTCGACCGGAATGTTCGGCAGATGACGCGCCTTCGAACCCGTCGCGATGATCACGTTCTTCGCGGTGACGACTTCGGTATCGCCCTCGCCGCTCACTTCGATCTGCACGCCGGCGTCGGTGCGGCCGGTGAACTTGCCATGGCCCTTCAGCCACGTGATCTTGTTCTTGCGGAACAGGAACTCGATACCCTTCGTCATCTTCTCGACGATGCCGTCCTTGCGACCCATCATCTTCGCGATGTCGACCTGCACATTCTCGACGCTGATGCCGTGGTCGGCGAGGTGGTGCGATGCATTCTCGAACTCTTCCGACGAAGCGAGCAGCGCCTTCGACGGAATGCAGCCGACGTTCAGGCAGGTGCCGCCGAGCTTCAGCGTGCCGGCCGGGTTCTTCCATTTCTCGATACACGCGACGCTCTTGCCGAGCTGCGCAGCGCGAATCGCCGCGATATAGCCGCCGGGGCCGGCGCCGATCACGACGACGTCAAATTCTTTGGACATGACAATCCTTTCGATAACGGAGCAGCGCGCCGCCGTATTGCGTGGCGCGCGCCGCTCCGGTTCAAGCCGATGCGGGAGACAGGTTACAGATCGAGCAGCAGACGCGCCGGATCTTCGAGCGCATCCTTCATCGCGACGAGCGACAGCACCGCTTCGCGGCCGTCGATGATCCGGTGGTCGTAGGACATCGCCAGATAGTTCATCGGGCGGATCACGATCTGGCCGTTCTCGACCACTGCGCGTTCCTTCGTCGCATGCACGCCGAGGATCGCCGATTGCGGCGGGTTGATGATCGGCGTCGACAGCATCGAGCCGAACACACCGCCATTCGAGATCGAGAACGTACCGCCGGTCATTTCTTCGATCGACAGCTTGCCGTCCTTCGCCTTCTGGCCGAATTCGGCGATCTTCTTCTCGATGTCGGCGAGGCTCATCTGATCCGCGTTGCGCAGGATCGGCACGACGAGGCCGCGCGGCGAACCGACGGCGATACCGATGTCGAAGTAGCCGTGATAGACGATGTCGTTACCGTCGATCGACGCGTTGACGAGCGGGAATTTCTTCAGCGCATGGACGGCCGCCTTCACGAAGAACGACATGAAGCCGAGCTTCACGCCATGTTCCTTCTCGAACTTGTCCTTGTACTTGTTGCGCAGATCCATCACCGGCGCCATGTTCACTTCGTTGAACGTCGTGAGGATGGCGTTGGTTTGCTGCGACTCGAGCAGACGCTCGGCGATACGCGCACGCAGACGCGACATCGGCACGCGTTGTTCCGGGCGGTTGTTCAGCCATGCGTCGGCCGATGCGGGCGCCTTGACGTCCGGCAGCGACGGCTTTGCAGCCTTCGGTGCAGCCGGTGCCGCTGCGGGTGCGGCCTTTGCGGCCGGTGCCTGACCTGCGCCCAGCACGTCGCCCTTCGTGATGCGACCGTCGCGGCCGGTGCCGGCGACGTCGCCCGACGACAGGTTCTGCTCGGCCATCAGCTTCGTCGCCGCCGGCGATGCCGCCGTGCTTGCACCGGCTGCAGCAGCCTGCGCCGCCGGATGCTGCGTCGCGGCCGGAGTCGACTCGGGTGCCGGCTTCACTTCGGCTTCGACAGCCGCTGCGCCTGCCTTGCCTTCCGTATCGATCTTCGCGATCACTTCATCGGCAACAACGGTATCGCCGTCGTTGCGCACGATCTGCGCGAGCACGCCTGCCGACGGTGCCGGCACTTCGAGCACGACCTTGTCGGTTTCGAGTTCGATGAGGATTTCGTCCTGGGCGACAGCTTCGCCCGGCTTCTTCTTCCACGTCAGCATGGTGGCTTCCGAAACCGACTCGGACAGCTGGGGGACTTTGACTTCAACAATAGCCATGTGATTTTCCTGAATACGTATCTGGAGACAACGAACCTTGAGCGGGCCGCCAGCCGTTCAATGCGCGCATGAAGAAAGTTTGGGGCGCATTCCGGACGCGGCACGGGAAAGCGCGCTGCGCTTTCCCGCTTCGGCTGTCGTGTTTATTTCGCGATCGATGCGCTCTTCAGACGCCCGAACGCACCTTCGATCAGCGCCTTCTGCTGCTCGTAGTGCTTCGCGTAGTAGCCGACCGCCGGCGAGGCCGATGCCGGACGACCGCTGTATGCCAGCTTCTGTCCGTCCTTCATGCCTTCCTTCAGGTGGTGCTCGATGTAGAACCACGGGCCTTGATTCTGCGGCTCGTCCTGCACCCAGACCACTTCGGTCGCGTTGTCGTACTTCTTCATTTCGGTTTCGAACTGCTTGTGCGCGAACGGATACAACTGCTCGATACGCACGATCGCGACGTCGTTCGCCTTCGCTTCGCGGCGATGCGCGACGAGGTCGTAATACACGCGACCCGAACACGCGACCACACGCTTCACCTTCTTCGCGTCGATCGCTTCGTCGGTCTCGCCGAGCACCGGCTGGAACGAACCCTTCGCGAGTTCCGACAGATCCGACACGGCTTCCTTGTGACGCAGCAGCGACTTCGGCGTGAAGACGATCAGCGGCTTGCGGAACAGGCGGATCATCTGGCGACGCAGCAGGTGGAAGACCTGTGCAGGCGTCGTGGGTTGCACGACCTGCATGTTGTGATCCGCGCACAGCTGCAGGAAGCGTTCGATACGCGCCGACGAGTGCTCCGGACCCTGACCTTCGTAACCGTGCGGCAGCAGCATCGTGAGGCCCGACACGCGGCCCCACTTCACTTCGCCCGACGAGATGAACTGGTCGATCACGACCTGCGCGCCGTTCACGAAGTCACCGAACTGCGCTTCCCACGCGACGAACGTGTTCGGTTCTGCAGTGGAGTAGCCGTACTCGAAACCGAGCACCGCTTCTTCGGACAGCACCGAGTCGATCACCGTGAACTTTGCCTGGCCTTCCGCGATGTTCTGCAGCGGCACGTACGTGCCGTCGTTCCAGCGCTCGCGATTCTGGTCGTGCAGCACCGAGTGACGGTGCGTGAACGTGCCGCGGCCCGAGTCCTGGCCGGTCAGACGAACCGCGTAACCGGAAGCGACCAGCGACGCGAACGCGAGATGCTCGCCCATGCCCCAGTCGAGCTTCGATTCGCCGCGACCCATCGCGCGACGATCGTTGATCACGCGCTCGACGAGCGGGTGGACCTTGAAGTTCTCGGGGATCGTCGTGATGCGTTCGGCGAGGCGCTTCAGTTCGGCGAGCGGCACGGCCGTATCGGCGGCGTCGGTCCACTTGCGGTTCAGGAACGGCACCCAGTCGACTGCGTACTTGCTCTTGTAGTTCGACAGGACCGGATCGACCGTGTGGTGACCTTCGTCCATTGCGCGGCGGTACGCCTTCACGTATTCGTCCGCGTCTTCAGCGGTGATCACGCCTTGCTGCACGAGCTTTTCCGCGTACAGCGCGCGGGTGCCCGGGTGCTTCGCAATGGTCTTGTACATCAGCGGCTGCGTGACCGCCGGCGTGTCCTGCTCGTTGTGGCCCAGCTTGCGGAAGCAGATGATGTCGACGACGACATCCTTGTGGAACTGCATCCGGTAGTCGATCGCGAGCTGCGTCGCCAGCACCACGGCTTCGGGATCGTCGCCGTTCACGTGCAGCACCGGCGCTTCGATCATCTTCACAACGTCGGTGCAATACAGCGTGGAGCGCGCATCGCGCGGGTCCGACGTCGTGAAGCCGATCTGGTTGTTGATGACGATGTGCAGCGTGCCGTGCGTGCCGTAGCCGCGCGTCTGCGCGAGGTTCAGCGTTTCCATCACGACGCCCTGACCCGCGAAGGCCGCGTCGCCGTGGATCTGCACCGGCAGCACTTGCAGGCCGTTCTCGTCGCCGCGACGGTCCATCCGCGCCTTCGCCGACCCTTCGACCACCGGGTTCACGATTTCGAGGTGCGACGGGTTGAATGCGAGCGACAGGTGAACCGGACCGCCTTCGGTCGCGATGTCCGACGAGAAGCCCTTGTGGTACTTCACGTCGCCGGCCGGCAGATCGTCGACGTGCTTGCCTTCGAATTCGGCGAACAGATCGGCGGGCATCTTGCCGAGCGTATTCACGAGCACGTTCAGACGGCCGCGGTGGGCCATGCCGATGACGATTTCCTGCACGCCGTTCGCACCTGCATGACGGACGACTTCGTCCATCGACGCGATGAAGCTTTCGCCGCCTTCAAGCGAGAAGCGCTTCTGGCCGACGTACTTGGTATGCAGGAAGCGCTCGAGACCTTCGGACGCGGTCAGGCGGTTCAGGATGTGCTTTTTCTTGTCGGCGGAGAAATTCGGCGTCGAGCGGATCGACTCGAGCTTTTCCTTCCACCAGCGCTTCTGTTCCGGATCGCTCAGGTACATGTACTCGGCACCGATCGTGCCGCAGTACGTGTCGCGCAATGCCTTGACGATGTCCCGCAGCGACGCCTGTTCGAAACCGAAGTACAGGTTCGTCGTGTTGAACGTCTGGTCCATGTCGGCTTCGGTGAAGTCGTAGAACGCAGGTTCGAGCTCGGGGATATTCGGACGTTCGCGGCGCTTCAGGGGATCGAGATTGGCCCATTGCGAGCCGAGGAAGCGATAGGCGCCGATGAGGGACTGCACATACACCTGCTTGCGCGCGGTGGTGAGGTCTTCACCGCCGGCTCCGGCACGTGGCAGGAAAGCATTGGCTTTCGCGCGCTGGGCAAACGATTCGACGATCGGGCCATGGGCCACGTCGTTGGCACTGGTGCCATCCGATGCAGGGACGTTCTGCAACGCGTCGAAATAGCTGCGCCAGTTCTCGGGCACTGACGCCGGATTGTCGAGATACGCTTCGTACAGTTCTTCAACGTACGGAGCATTGCCGCCGAACAGATACGAGTTCAGCTGGAGTTGCTTCATCATTTTTACGCTCACCTTTCTTCGAGTTTCTCGAGAAATAGCGGGTTACTCAACCTTCCGCGACACGGCCTGACCGTTTGGCGGATTGCGCGAATCAAGTCTGCTTGGAAGGACCTAAAACTGGCATCCGGGGAGCATAGCACAGAACCAATAGTGCCGACAGCGGAACACCGCCCCCGAAAGCCCGTCGCATCAGGCTTTCAGCGGATACGCAGCGCGCGAAGCGGAATGTAAAAAAGCCGCCCGAAGGCGGCTTTCTTTCGCGTCGATTCTCTCAAACCAGCCTGGATAACGCCGGTTTCAGGTTACCGATCAGTCGACCGCAGCTTCGCGGCTCGCGCGACGGCGCTCGTGTTCCTTCAGGTGACGCTTGCGCAGACGGATCGATTGCGGCGTGACTTCGACGAGTTCGTCTTCGTCGATGAATTCGACCGCGTATTCGAGCGACATCTGGATCGCCGGCACGAGACGCACCGCTTCGTCGGTACCCGACGCGCGCACGTTAGTCAGCTGCTTGCCCTTGATCGGGTTCACGACGAGGTCGTTGTCGCGGCTGTGAATGCCGATGATCATCCCTTCGTACAGCGCATCGCCCGGCTTCACGAACATGCGGCCGCGATCCTGCAGCTTCCACAGTGCGTAGGCGACGGCGGCGCCGTCGTCCTGCGAGATCAGCACGCCGTTGCGGCGCTCGCCGAGCGAGCCTTCGCGAACCGGCGCGTACTCGTCGAACACGTGACTCATCAGACCGGTACCACGCGTGAGCGTCAGGAATTCGCCCTGGAAGCCGATCAGGCCACGCGCCGGAATACGGTACTCGAGACGCGTGCGACCACGTGCATCCGACGCCATGTCGAGCATTTCGCCCTTGCGGCGACCGAGTTCTTCCATCACGCCACCCTGATGGGTGTCTTCGACGTCGACGGTCAGCAGTTCGTACGGCTCGTGCTTCACGCCGTCGACTTCATGAAGGACCACGCGCGGCCGCGACACGGCCATTTCGTAGCCCTCGCGGCGCATGTTTTCGATCAGGATGGTCAGGTGCAGTTCGCCGCGGCCCGACACTTCGAACACGGTTTCGTCGCCGGTTTCCTTCACGCGCAGCGCCACATTGTGGTTCAGCTCTTTCATCAGACGGTCGCGGATCTGGCGGCTCGTCACGAACTTGCCTTCCTTGCCCGCGAGCGGCGACGAGTTGACGAGGAAGTTCATCGTCAGCGTGGGTTCGTCGACGGTGATCATCGGCAGCGCTTCCGGCGCTTCCGGCGCGCAGATCGTCGCGCCGATACCGACTTCCTCGATACCGTTGATCAGCACGATGTCGCCGGCTTCGGCCTGCTCGACCTGCACGCGCTCGAGGCCCTCGAACGACAGCACCTGGTTGATCTTGCGGCTCAGGATTTCGCCTTCCGGACCAAAGCGGATCACGACCTGCTGACCCGGCTTGACACGGCCACGCGTGATGCGGCCGACGCCGATCCGGCCGACGTAGGTCGAATAATCCAGCGACGTGATCTGCAGTTGCAGCGGACCTTCCGGATCGGCCGGACGCACCGGCACGTGTTCGAGAATTGCCTCGAACAGCGGACGCATCGTGCCTTCGCGCACGCTCGGATCGAGATCGGCATAACCGTTCAGGCCCGACGCGTAGACGACCGGGAAGTCGAGCTGCTCTTCGGTCGCGCCGAGCTTGTCGAACAGGTCGAATGTCTGGTTGATCACCCAGTCGATCCGCGCGCCCGGCCGGTCGATCTTGTTCACGACGACGATCGGCTTCAGGCCGAGCGCCAGCGCCTTCTTCGTAACGAAGCGGGTTTGCGGCATCGGGCCTTCGACCGCGTCGATGAGCAGCAGCACCGAGTCGACCATCGACAGCACGCGCTCCACCTCGCCGCCGAAGTCCGCGTGGCCCGGCGTGTCGACGATGTTGATGTGCGTGCCTTCGTACGTGACGGCACAGTTCTTGGCGAGGATGGTGATGCCACGCTCTTTTTCGATGTCGTTCGAATCCATCACGCGTTCAGCAATCTGCTGATTCTCGCGGAAGGTGCCGGACTGGCGAAGAAGCTGGTCGACGAGCGTAGTTTTGCCGTGGTCGACGTGAGCGATGATGGCGATGTTGCGAAGGGCGCGGGTCATAAGAACCTGGGGAGTTAAGAGTGCGCCCTCTGCTTTTACTGCTGGATGCCTGGGTTCGCGATTAACGAAGCGGAGGCCAACAAGCCCAAAGCGCACTTTTGGGAACCTGAAATTATAGCACGCCGGCGTGAACGATTCAGTATTTGCCCTAATGGGCCCGTCAGCACGCGCATTGCGCCGATTTTTCTTGAGACGTCAAAATTCCTTGCCTAAGCTGTAATAACACTTGCCGCGTCAACTAACAGGGCCGTACAATACTGCTTAGTCAACTATTGCATTTGCACGGGCATCATGACCGATCCGTCCCCTCCGCTCCCGCCGGAGATCAGCGAGTACCAGCTGGGCGAAAGCGTCGGCTACCTGATTGCACGCGTCCGCTCGACGATATCGAACATGGTGTCGCAACGCACGATGGCTGAACTGGGCATCACCAGTACGCAAGGCAGCATCCTGTTCATGGTGGCGAGCGGAAAGTGTCTGCTGGCGGCTGAACTGGCGCGTGAATACGGGATCGACGCGAGCGCGGTCACGCGGCTTGTCGACCGGCTGGAGAAGCGCGGCCTGCTTACGCGGGTGCGCAGCTCCGAAGACCGGCGGGTCGTGCGCCTCGCGCTCACTACCGAGGGCCAGGATATCGCCGTACGCATGCCAGCCATCTTTCAGGGCGTGCTGGACAACGTGCTCGGGGGCTTCACGCCCGAAGAAACAGGATTTCTCAAAAGCATGCTGCGCCGGATTCTCGTCAACAGCGGCGAACACATGGGCTTAACCCGTGATACGGCAAGCAGTTCGGACAATAAGTCGTAGCAAAATAATTGCAGTGTCCATTATCAATTCCACTCACACGCAAAGAGTCGAGCGATGAAATCCCTTTCCCTGTCCGCGCCCGCACTGTCGCGCCGCAGCGCGATTGCCGCAGCAGTGGCCGCGCTCGCCCTCACGGGCTGCGCGAACTACTTCGGCATCAAGAGCGACAAGCAGATCTCGGGGCCGACACAGTACGAGTCCTCGCAGAGTCTCGCGGGCGCCGGCGGCCAGTGGCCGTCGCTCGACTGGGCAAACCAGTTCGGCGACCCGCAGCTGCCGAAGCTGATTACGGAAGCACTCGACGGCAATCCGTCGATCGCGCAGGCGCAGGCCCGTATCGCGAAGGCATCGTCGTATATCGAGAGTTCGCGCGCCGCGCTGCTGCCGAAGGTCCAGGGCAGCTACTCGTGGAACCGCGAGCTGTTCTCGTCGAACGCGCTGTACCCGCCTCCGTATGGCGGCACCTGGTATAGCGAAAACAACGTGCTCGCTAACGCGTCGTGGGACCTCGACCTGTGGGGCAAGAACCGTCAGCGTCTGGGCCAGGCCGTCTCGCAGACAAAGGCCGCCGAAGCCGACATGCAGCAGGCACGTGTGACGCTCGCTGCGTCGGTGGCACGTACGTACAACCAGCTCGCGCAGCTGTATTCGTTGCGCGACATCGCGCAACGCGAAATCGCGAACCGCCAGGACATCAGCCGGATCACGAACGGCCGTGTTTCGGCCGGTCTCGACACGAACGTCGAGCGGGAAACCGCGAACGGCAACATCGCGACGACCCAGGCCAACCTGAGCGACCTGAACGGCCAGATCACCACGACCCGCTACCAGCTCGGCGCGCTGCTCGGCAAGGGCCCGGATCGCGGTTTGCAGATCGCGACGCCGGTACTGAACCCCGGCGGCATGGTCGCATTGCCGGACAACGTCCCCGCCGATCTCGTGTCGCGCCGCCCCGACCTCGTCGCTGCGCGCTGGCAGGTCGAAGCCGCAATGCATGACGTGAAGGAAGCGAAGGCCGAATTCTTCCCGGACATCAACCTCGCGGCCGGTTTCGGCTTCGACGCGTTCGGCTGGGGCCGCTTCCTGACTGCGTCGAGCCGTCAGATCCAGGCCGGCCCGGCCATCCATCTGCCGATCTTCGACGCCGGCGCGCTGCGCGCCCAGTTGAAGAGCCGTTATGCCGACTTCGACCTCGACGTCGCGAACTACAACCAGACGCTGATCAACGCGCTGTCGGACGTCGCGACACAGGTATCGACAATCCGCTCGATCGACCAGCAGTCGGGCGACGCGCAGCGTGCACTCGACGCATCGACGAAGGCGTATCAACTCGCAGTGATCCGCTATAAGGCCGGGCTGTCGCCGCAGTTGCAGGTGCTGACCGCCGACCAGAACCGGCTCGCTGCCGAACAGACCGTGACCAATCTGAAGATGCGCCGCCGCGATCAGCAGATCGGTCTGATCTCTGCACTGGGCGGTGGCTTCGACGCCACGCAGACTGGCCTGACGGTACCGACGGACGGCAAGGCGGCACCGGGCGGTGCAGGGCCGACCGCGACGGCAACCCAGGCCGCGAATTAATTCCACACACGCTTGAACGACAAGACAGAAAGAACCCGGAGCCCATCCATGAGCACCCCTCAGCAACCTGCCGCAAGCGCACAACCGGCGAACAACGGCAAACGCAAACGGATGATGACGCTGCTCGTCATCGTGATCCTGATCGCCGCGATCGCGTACGGCCTGTACTACTTCCTCGTCGCGCGCTTCCATGAAGACACCGACGACGCGTACGTGAACGGCAACGTCGTGCAGATCACGCCGCAAGTCACCGGCACGGTGATCGCCGTGAACGCAGACGATACGCAGACCGTGAAGATCGGCGACCCGGTCGTCGTACTTGACCCGGCCGACTCGCGCGTCGCGCTGCAGCAGGCCGAAGCGCAGCTTGCGCAGACCGTGCGCCAGGTGCGCGGTCTGTTCGCCGACGACAACCAGTATCAGGCGCAAGTCGCCGTTCGCCAGTCCGACCTGTCGCGTGCGCAGGACGATCTGCGCCGCCGGATGACGGTTGCGCAGACGGGCGCCGTATCGCAGGAAGAAATCTCGCACGCACGCGACGCAGTGAAAAGCGCGCAGGCCGGGCTCGACGCCGCGCAGCAGCAGCTCGCATCGAATCGCGCGCTGACCGCGAACACGACCATCGCCGATCACCCGAACGTGCTCGCCGCCGCCGCGAAGGTTCGCGACGCGTACCTCGCGAACGCGCGCAACACGCTGCCCGCGCCGGTCACCGGTTATGTCGCGAAGCGCTCGGTGCAGGTCGGCCAGCGCGTGTCGCCGGGCTCGCCGCTGATGGCGATCGTGCCGCTGAACTCCGTGTGGGTCGACGCGAACTTCAAGGAAGTGCAGCTGAAGTACATGCGCATCGGCCAGCCGGTCGAACTCACCGCCGACGTCTACGGTTCGTCGGTCAAGTACGAGGGCAAGGTCGTCGGCTTCTCGGCAGGCACGGGCTCGGCGTTCTCGCTGCTGCCGGCGCAGAACGCGACCGGTAACTGGATCAAGGTCGTGCAGCGTCTGCCAGTGCGGATCGCAATCGATCCGAAGCAGCTCGAACAGCATCCGCTGCGTATCGGCCTGTCGATGCAGGTCGACGTGACCATCAAGGACGAATCGGGCGGCGAACTCGGCAACGCGCCGAACACCGTCTACCAGACCGACGTATTCGCGAAGTACGGCGACGAAGCCGATGCGGAAATCGCGCGCATCATCGCGGCGAACGCGGGGCCGAACTCGGGCTTGCCGCAGAAGGCGGCGAGCGGTGACGCGAAGCCCGCCGCGAAGCTGATGTAAGCGGCACAGCCGGTCAACGCAAAGGTTTTTCTACGCATGGCTCAAGCTCAGGCGCAACTCCCTCACCCGCCGCTCGAGGGTGCGCAACTGGTGATCGGCACCATCGCGGTGTCGCTCGCCGTTTTCATGAACGTGCTCGACACGTCGATCGCGAACGTGTCGATCCCGTCGATCTCCGGCGATCTCGGCGTGTCGTCCGATCAAGGCACGTGGGTCATCACGTCGTTCGCGGTCGCCAACGCGATCTCGGTGCCACTTACCGGCTGGCTCACCGACCGTATCGGTCAGGTGCGACTGTTCATGGCGTCAATCGTGCTGTTCGTGATCTCGTCGTGGATGTGCGGTCTCGCGCCGACACTGCCGTTCCTGCTCGCGTCGCGTGTGCTGCAGGGCGCGGTGGCCGGTCCGATGATTCCGCTGTCGCAGACGCTGCTGCTCGCGAGCTATCCGCGCGCGAAGGCGCCGATGGCGCTGTCGATGTGGGCGATGACGACGCTGACCGCGCCTGTTGCAGGGCCGATTCTCGGCGGCTGGATTTCGGACAATATCTCGTGGCCGTGGATCTTCTACGTGAACATCCCGGTCGGCGCCGTCGCCGCGCTCGCTACGTGGATGATCTTTCGCAAGCGCGATTCGGTCGTGAAGAAAGCGCCGATCGACGGCGTGGGTCTCGCGCTGCTGATCACGTGGGTCGGCTCGCTGCAGGTCATGCTCGACAAGGGCAAGGATCTCGACTGGTTCTCGTCGACCACGGTCGTCGTGCTTGCACTGACCGCCGTGATTGCGTTCGCGTTCTTCGTCGTGTGGGAGTTGACCGCGGAGCATCCGGTCGTCGACCTGTCGCTGTTCCGGCTACGCAACTTCACCGGCGGCACGGTTGCGCTCGCGATCGGCTATGGGCTGTACTTCGGCAATCTCGTGTTGCTGCCACTGTGGCTGCAGACCGACATCGGCTATACCGCAACCGACGCCGGTCTCGTGATGGCACCAGTCGGCCTGTTCGCGATCCTGCTGTCGCCGCTCACCGGCAAGATCCTGCCGCGCACCGACCCGCGCTATATCGCGACGGCATCGTTCCTGATCTTCGCTTTGATCTTCTGGATGCGCTCGCGCTACACGACGGACGTCGACGAGTTTTCGCTGATGCTGCCCACGTTGATCCAGGGCATCGGGATGGCGGGCTTCTTCATTCCGCTCGTGTCGATCACGCTGTCGGGACTGCCCGGCAATCGCATTCCGGCCGCATCGGGACTATCGAACTTCGTGCGGATCATGTGCGGTGGCATCGGCACGTCGATCTTTCAGACTGCGTGGGACCATCGCACCACCATGCATCACGCGCAGCTGACCGAGCAGGCGAACGTGTACAACCCGGTGTTCACGCAATCCATGCAACAGATGCAGAACTCGGGCTTCAGTCAGTCGCAGGCACACGGCCTGTTCAACTCGATGGTCACACAGCAGGCGGCGCAGCTCGGCGTGAACGATATATTCTTTATTTCTGCCGGCATTTTCGTCGCGCTGGTCGGGTTGATCTGGATCACCAAGCCCGAACGTGCGGGCGGCGGCGATGCGAGTGCGGCCGCGTCTGCGGCGCATTGAGTCGCATGCTGCCACGATAAACACGCGACGATAAAAAAGGCCGTGCTGCTTTCAAAAGCAGCACGGCCTTTTTCTTTATCTCTATGCTCGCCGAAAATCCGGCAGGCTCAAAAATCAACCTGCCGTGACGACCAGCCGTTCCGGCGCAAGCACCCCGCTCGCTATTCTCGCGACACCCAGCAGCCGGTTCTCCGCATCGTAGACGCGCACGCGCGGTACGTCGTCTTGCGACAGCGCGCTGCCTACCTCTTCCAGCCGCAGCCGCTGCCCTTGCAGGAAACGTCGCGTGGCGGTTTCGTCGAGGTGAACGGCGGGAAACGTCGACAGCAATGCATCGACGGGTTGCAGCCACGCGTCGCGCTCATCCGCCGTCGCATCGGACAGCGCGTCGAGCGTGACGGCGTGTTCAAGCGTCAGTGCACCGACACCGGTCCGCCGCAACGCGACCAGATGCGCGCCGCAGCCGAGCGTCTCGCCGATATCCTCGGCGAGCGTGCGCACATACGTGCCCTTGCTGCACGTGACGCGAAACGTCACGTCGGGCAACGCACACGCGAGCAGTTCGAGCTGATGAATCGTCACGGCCCGGCCTTCGCGCTCGACGACCTGCCCTGCCCGCGCGTATTCGTACAACGGTTTACCGTCGCGCTTCAACGCGGAGTACATCGGCGGCACCTGCACGATATCGCCGCGAAAACGCGCGAGCGCGGCCAGCACGTCGTGTTCATTGCAGCCGACGTCACGCGTTTCCACTGCTTCGCCTTCCGCGTCGCCGGTCGTCGTCCGGACACCGAGACGCATCGTCGCTTCATACGTCTTGTCCGCTTCGAGCAGATCCTGCGAAAACTTCGTCGCCTCGCCGAAACAGAGCGGCAGCAGACCCGACGCGAGCGGATCGAGCGTTCCCGTGTGCCCCGCTTTCTTCGCGAGATACAGACGCTTCGCACGAATCAGCGCGTCGTTGCTCGACAGTCCGATCGGCTTGTCGAGCAGCAGCACGCCGTCGAGCAACCGACGCGGGATGCGGGGACGCTCGGGTGCGCGCTCAGTTGCGCGTTTAGGTCCGGTCATGGTGTGGGGGGAATAAGAGAGTCCGGCGCGGTTGCGCGTAGCAACCGCGGTCCGGGAAAACGATGCGCTCAGTCGTCTTTCGCGCGACTGGCGTTCGCTTCGTCGATCAGGCGGGACATCTCGACCGCTTTCTCGATCGTCTTGTCGTAGTGGAAATGCAGCGTCGGCACCGTGTGGATGTGCAGTCGCTTGAACAACTGGTTATGCAGATGGCCGGCCGCGTGAATCAGCGCTTCCAGCGTCTGCTGCGGATCGCCGGTCAGCGTCGTGAAGAAGATCTTCGCGTGCGCATAGTCGGGCGTGAGCTCGACGCTCTGGATCGTGACGATGCCGATGCGCGGGTCTTTGACCTCGCGCAGAAGCTCGGACAGATCGCGCTGGATCTGATCCGCGATCTGCACGTTGCGATTGGGGGAGCTACGTTTCTTGGGCATGGTGAATTCGTGTTCCGTTCGACCGGACAGCAGAGACGGCAGGTACGCGCCGCCGGCACAAAAACAAAACGGGCGGAGCCGGGCAAGCGCCCGCTCCGCCCCGTGAGTTTCGCGCCGTACTTACAGCGTACGCGCGACTTCGGTGACCTCGAAGACTTCGAACTGGTCGCCTTCCTGGATATCGTTGAAGTTCTTGATCGACATCCCGCATTCGAAGCCCTGACGGACTTCCTTCACGTCGTCCTTGAAGCGCTTCAGCGAATCGAGCTCGCCGGTGTGGATCACCACGTTCTCGCGCAGCACGCGCACCGACGACGTACGCTTGACGAGACCGTCCGTGACCATACAGCCCGCCACCGCGCCGATCTTCGGTACCTTGAAGACCTGACGGACTTCGACCATACCGGTCACGACTTCGCGCTTCTCCGGCGCGAGCATGCCGGACATCGCCGCCTTCACTTCATCTACCGCGTCGTAGATGATGTTGTAGTAGCGGATGTCGATACCGTTCGATTCCGCCAGCTTGCGCGCCTGCGCATCCGCGCGGGTGTTGAAGCCGATGATCACAGCCTTCGAAGCGGTCGCGAGGTTGACGTCGTTTTCGCTGATGCCACCCACCGCACCGTGCACGATCTGCACGCGCACTTCGTCGGTCGACAGCTTTTGCAGCGACTGTACGAGCGCTTCCTGCGAACCCTGCACGTCGGCCTTGACGATAAGCGGCAGGTACTGCACTTCGCCTTCGCCCATCTGTTCGAGCATGTTCTCGAGCTTCGCGGCTTGCTGCTTGGCCAGCTTCACGTCGCGGAACTTGCCTTGACGGAACAGGGCGACTTCACGTGCCTTGCGTTCGTCCGGCATGACGATGACTTCTTCGCCAGCCTGCGGCACTTCCGACAGACCCTGGATTTCGACCGGAATCGACGGACCTGCCGACTTCGTCGGCTTGCCGGTTTCGTCGAGCATCGCTCGCACACGACCGTACGCACTACCGGCCAGCACCACGTCGCCGCGGTTCAGCGTACCGGACTGCACGAGGATCGTCGCGACCGGGCCCTTGCCCTTGTCGAGCTTCGCTTCGATGACGAGACCCTTCGCCGGTGCGTCGACCGGTGCGGTGAGCTCGAGCACTTCGGCCTGCAGCAGCACGTTTTCGAGCAGATCGTCGATGCCCGCGCCGGTTTTCGCCGACACCGACACGAACGGCGATTCACCACCATACTCTTCCGGCACGACGCTTTCCGCGACGAGCTCCTGCTTCACGCGATCCGGATTCGCATCCGGCTTGTCGATCTTGTTGATCGCTACGACGAGCGGCACGCCGCCTGCCTTCGCATGCGCAATCGCTTCCTTTGTCTGCGGCATCACGCCGTCGTCGGCAGCGACCACCAGAATCACGATGTCGGTCGCCTTCGCGCCGCGTGCCCGCATCGCGGTGAACGCTTCGTGGCCTGGCGTATCGAGGAACGTGATGACGCCACGCGGCGTTTCGACGTGATACGCGCCGATGTGCTGCGTGATACCACCCGCTTCGCCCGCCGCAACCTTCGCGCGCCGGATGTAGTCGAGCAGCGAGGTCTTGCCGTGGTCGACGTGACCCATCACCGTGACAACCGGCGGACGCGGCAACGATTCCGCGTCGGAAACTTCTTCGCCTTCGACCAGCAGTGCTTCCGGATCGTCCAGCTTTGCCGCGACTGCATGGTGACCCAGTTCCTCGACGATGATCATCGCCGTTTCCTGGTCCAGCATCTGGTTGATCGTCACCATCTGGCCGAGCTTCATCATCGACTTGATGACTTCCGAAGCCTTCACCGCCATCTTGTGCGCGAGGTCGGCAACGGTAATCGTTTCCGGCACGTGCACTTCGCGGACGATCGGTTCGGTCGGCGCCTGGAATGTCGTATTCGCGTCCTGATGCTTGCCGCGACCCTTCGGACCACCGCGCCAGCCGCGATCGACGCCACCGCTCGTGTCGCCGCGCGTCTTGATACCGCGGCGCTTCGCTGCGTCGTCTTGCCAGCCGGCCTTGCCGCCTGGCTTCTTCTTGTCGCCCGCGCCTGCCGACGGAGCGGCCGTCGTCGTCGTGGTCGTCGTAGCCGGCTTCTTCGGCGCCGGACGCGTACCCGCTTCGCCCGCCGGACGCGCCGGCTTGTGCAGCGTGCCCTTCGCTTCGGCCGCCTTGGCAGCAGGTTGCTCGACCGGTTTCACCGGTTCGGGCGCCTTCACCTGCGCCTTGCGCGGCGTGTTCATCATTTCGCGGATCGCGCGAGCTTCGGCCTCGGCCGCCGCACGGCGACGCGTAATTTCCTGCTGTTCGGCGCGGGCTTTTTCGGACGCTTCGCGTGCGGCGTCTTCCGCCTTCTTCGCGGCTTCGCGTTGCGCGGCACGTTCGGCCGCAGCGCGTTGTTCGTCTTCCTGCTCGGGCTCGCGGGCCTCCGCTTCGACGGCTTCCGCCGCGAGTGCCTTCGCAGCCGCTTCAGCCGCGAGACGCTTCTTCGTCGCAGCTTCGTCTTCCGCGCGACGGCGTTCGGCTTCGGCCGCTTCCTCACGTGCACGACGGTCGGATTCTTCTCGCTCGAGAAGCTCCTGGCGCTCCTTCAGCTCCTGAGCCTGCTTCTCGAGCAGCTCCGCTTCATGACGCGCTTCTTCCTCACGACGCTGCAATTCAGCTTCGTCGACCTCAGCCACCTGAGCCGATGCTTCCGCTCCCTGCTCGGCCGCCTCATCGCGGCGGACGAACGTGCGCTTCTTGCGCACCTCGACCTGAATGGTACGAGCCTTACCCGTCGAATCGGACTGCTTGATCTCCGACGTATGCCGTTTCGTCAGCGTGATCTTGCGCTTGTCTGCATCAGTCGAGCCGTGAGACTTGCGCAAGTGGTCGAGCAGACGCGCCTTGTCCGTTTCGGACAGGGTGTCGTCTTCGTTCGCTTTGGTCACGCCTGCGGCCTGCAGCTGCTCGAGCAGCACGCCTGCAGGCATTTTCAGTTCAGCGGCAAATTGGGCTACGTTGTTACTCGCCATTCATTCCTCTTAGTGCAAGGACCGATTCCTTGCGGTTAACATCGGTTCGTGCGGCCTCGCGGCCGCGTCAATTTAGTGGGCCATGGTCATTTCTCACTGGAACCAGTGTTCACGTGCTTTCATGATCAGTGCCTTGGCGGCTTCCTCGTCGATGCTGGTCATCTCAACCAGTTCGTCGACCGCCAGTTCCGCCAGATCGTCGCGAGTCTGGATCTGATGTTCGGCCAGCTTCGCGAGCAGGTCGGCATCCATACCGTCAAGGCTCTTCAGATCGAGTGCGACATTCTCGACCTTTTCTTCGTTTGCGATCGCCATCGTCAGCAGTGCGTCACGCGCGCGGTTGCGCAGCTCGTGCACCGTGTCTTCGTCGAAGGCTTCGATCTCGAGCATCTCGTTGAGCGGCACATAGGCAATCTCTTCGAGGCTCGTAAAGCCCTCGTCGATCAGGATGTCGGCGACTTCCTCGTCGACATCGAGACGCGCCATGAACAGGTCGCGCAGAATCCCGCGTTCCTGATTCTGCTTTTGCGCAGATTCGTCCGGCGTCATGATGTTGATCTGCCAGCCGGTGAGTTCGCTGGCAAGACGCACGTTCTGGCCGCTGCGGCCGATTGCGACCGCCAGTTCGGTTTCGTCTACGACGACGTCCATCGAATGCTTTTCTTCATCGACGACGATCGACTGGACGGCTGCCGGCGCGAGCGCACCGATCACGAACTGGGCGGGATCTTCCGACCATAGCACGATGTCGACGTTTTCGCCACCGAGCTCATTGCGCACTGCCTGCACGCGCGAACCGCGAATGCCGACGCAGGTGCCGATCGGGTCAATGCGCTTGTCGTACGCGACCACGCCGATCTTCGCACGCACGCCAGGATCGCGTGCAGCCGCCTTGATTTCCAGCAGGCCCTGTTCGATTTCCGGCACTTCCATCTCGAACAGCTTCATCAGGAATTCGGGCGCGGTGCGCGACAGTTCGATCTGCGGACCGCGCGCGGTGCGATCGACCTTCGCGATATACGCACGCACACGATCGCCGACGCGCAGGTTTTCCTTCGGAATCAGCTGGTCGCGGCGCAGCAGCGCTTCGACGCGGCCCGATTCGACGATGAAGTTACCCTTGTCGAGACGCTTGACCGTGCCGGTCATGATGTTTTCGCCACGCTCGAGGAAATCGTTCAGGATCTGCTCGCGTTCAGCGTCGCGCACCTTCTGCAGGATCACCTGCTTGGCGGCCTGCGCACCGATACGGCCGAACTCGATCGACGGCACCGGTTCTTCAATGAAGTCGTCGAGTTGTGCGTCTGCCTTCTGCTCGCGTGCTTCGAACAGCAGGATTTCCTGGTCCGGCTCCTGCAGCCCGGCTTCGTCGGGAACGACGCGCCAGCGGCGATAGGTTTCGTGCTCTCCGCTTTCACGGTCGATATGGACGCGGATATCCGCGTCTTCGGCGAAGAGTTTCTTGGAGGCCGAAGCGAGCGCCGCCTCGAGAGCGGCAAATACGACGTCCTTGTCGACGTTCTTTTCGCGTGCCAGCGCATCCACCAGCATCAACACTTCGCGACTCATTGTTTGCGGCTCCTAAAGTCAACTTTGGGGATCAGGCGGGCTTTATCGATATCCGCGAGCGTGAAATCGAGCATCGCGGCCCCTTCCTTCCCCTCAAATTCCAGACCGATCGTTTCGCCGTCCGGCGCATGCAGGATGCCCCGGTACGATTTCCGTCCGTCCAATGGCTTTTTCAATGTGATCACCACTTCGCTGCCTGCGAAGCGTTCGAAATCCGCCAGTTTTTTCAGCGGGCGGTCGAGACCCGGCGACGACACTTCGAGCCGCTCGTATTCGATGTTTTCGACCGTCAGAACGTGCTGGAGCTGACGCGTGACCTTTTCGCAATCTTCAATCGCAATGCCGGCGGGCTGATCGATAAAGACGGTCAACATGCCGTGCCCGGTGCGCTCGAGATCGACGAGCTCGTAGCCGAGACCCGAGACCGTGGTTTCTATCAGTTCCGTCAAATGCACAATGCGCCCTTTAAGATGTTCGCGCGGCAAGCCTCTGCGACCATCTCACCTCGCGGGCTGCGCGCCAAGCCGGCGCACGTATGGTGCTACCCGAGATGCCGAACCACGATGAATCGAGCGGCAAAAAAAAATGGGCTAAACGCCCATCATCTTGTTGCCAGTGGTCGCACCTGAGCCGCACATAAAAAGCCGCACGCCCAGCGACTTCGTGATTTTAGCCTTTTTCCGCTGCAAACGCAAACCGCAGAAGGGCCGCCGATGCCCTTCGCCGTTCGATTTCGCGGGTTTCTTCGCGAGTTCACGGGGCTTTTTCGTCATCGCCCGCAGTTCGCAGAGGATGCTCGGCACGTGGCCTGTACAAACCTCGCATCGAGGCCGACTTGCCCCGCTCCCGTCAAGCGCGACTGCCGGCCACACGGCCGGCACCTGGCCTGGCGCTCGTGTTCAGCGCCCGCGCGACCGGTTGCGAGGTGCGCCGCGCGGTGCACCGCCGTTGCGGCTACCGCCGCCGTTCGCGGCGTTCGGATTGCCGCCCGTGCGATTACCGTTACCGCCGCTGCCGCCGCGATTTGCGCCAGGCGACCGGTTGCTACCGGTACCAGCATTGCCGCCCCCAGCCCGTGCGCCTGCGCCTGCGCGATTACCATTGCCCGACGGCGCCCGGTTGCCGTCGACGTCCCCGCGACCGCCGCGATTGCCGCCACGGTTGCCAGCGGGTCCACCGCCAAGGCCAGAACCTGCATTGCCGAGTGCGCCGAAACCGCCACCCGCGGCTCCACGCGGCCGGCCGCCCGGACGCCCGCGCGGCGTCTGTTGCTGATCGAAGCGACCGTGCGACATCAGCACCGGTTCGCGGTTGATGAAGCCCATCGACGTCTGCATCGGATCGGGTTGTTTGCGCTCAGGCGCGGCATTACGACCGCCCTTCTCTTCGGCGGGTGCCTTCAGGCCAACCGACGCGAGCAGGCTGCGCACCTGATTATCTTCGAGCTCTTCCCAGCGGCCGCGCTTCAAGCCTTTCGGCAGCGAGATCGGGCCGTGCCGCGTCCGGATCAGGCGACTCACCATCAGACCGACCGCCTCGAACATCCTGCGGACTTCGCGGTTGCGGCCTTCGGCCAACGCGACGTGATACCAGTGGTTCGTCCCTTCGCCGCCGCCGTCGCGAATCCGCAGGAAATTCGCCGGGCCGTCGTCGAGCTCGACGCCGCGCAGCAGCTTCTGCCGCGAGCCTTCGGCGAGCTCGCCGACCACGCGCACCGCATACTCGCGCTCGACGCTATAGCGCGGGTGCATGAAACGGTTCGCCAGATCGCCCGAGGTGGTCAGCATCAGCAGACCTTCGGTATTGAAGTCGAGACGGCCGACCGCGAGCCACTTCGCGGTTTTCATCGGCGGGAGCTTGTCGAACACCGACGGGCGACCCTCGGGATCCGCGTGGCTCACGATTTCGCCGGTCGGCTTGTGATAGAGCAGTACGCGCGGCGGCTTGGTCTGCAGCTTGCGCTTCACCGGCTTGCCGTTGATCCGGACCTGGTCGGTCGGCATGATCCGTTGGCCGATATGCGCCGGCTCACCGTTGACGGACACCCGCCCCGCGATGATCAGTTCCTCCATGTCGCGGCGCGAACCCATGCCGGCTTCTGCGAGGACTTTGTGGAGCTTCGGTGCGTCATCGTCCGGAGCGAGCACGCGTTTCGGCGCCTGTTCGCGACCCTTGCGCAGCATCGGTGCGCGGACGCCGCCGGTCGTGCCATTGTCGGCGTCGAACGCCGGCGACGTGACGTAGGCAAACAGATCGTCCGGCGTCGCGTCGGCTGCCGGCGCTTCGGCACCGCGACGATTCTGCCGCGGCTGACCGCCTTCACGCGTCGCGTCGCGTGGCGCATCGTTGCCGCGCGGCTTGCCGCCTGCGTTGCGCCGCTGGCCCTTGGCGCCTGCGTCCTTGCGCGGCATCCGGACCTGCGCGACGACGACGCCGTCCGGCGGCGCCTCGGTCACAACCGGCGCCGGCTGCGCCTGCGCTCCGTCGGCGCTCTTCGCTTTCGCGCCGGCACGGCGGCGTGCGATCAGGCTGCGCGGCCCACGACGCAGACCTCGGCGCGGACGGTCTTCACCGTCTGCTTCCGGGGTCTGCGCCGCAGCGTCCGCTCCGCTAGCGGAGGTCTGCTGGGTATGCGTTTCGTCGGGGCGAGCAGGCGCTGCCGCGTGCTCGGATTCGGACGAATCGGTATCGTGGGTATGTGTCAAAACAACCTCGAATGTCAGGTCGCGCGCCCGTTGCGGGCACGGCAAAAAAGTTCGGTTACGTCAGGCGCTGCGCGAGGCAGCCTCGTCGTCGCTCATCACGCCGTCGTCGTGAGCGGCTTTGCGGCGATGATCGTTATCGTCATGCGCCGCGTGGGTCGCGTCCGCTTGATCCGCTTCGGGAATCTCGGACTGCGCGTTCGAATCGGGTGCGGGCGTAGCCGGATCGGCGCTCGCCTCGCTTGCTTCGGGTGTCGCTTCCGGCATCTCGTCGGCGCCTTCTGGTGCGACAGCTGCGGCCGGCTCAGGTTCTGCCGGCGTTGCTACTTCGGCAGCAGATTCTTCTTCGCTCGCGACCTCGCTCACTGGCGCGGCCGGCGGCACCTCGCCTTCGAGCGCGGATGCGGCGGACTTCGTCGCATCGTCTTCATCGGTCCGTGCTTCAGGCGTCTCCTGCATATCGTGCGCTTCTTCCAGCGCGCTTTCCGCTGCGGCGACTTCACCAGCGATCTCGCCTGCCGGTGCCACTTCCGCATCGGCAACCTGCAGCTCACCGTCCGCGAATTCGATCGAATGCTGGGCCAGCAGATCGACGTTCAGCTGCGCCGATGGATCGTCGAGCGGCGGCAGTTCGTCCAGCGCCTTGAGCCCCAGATCGTCGAGAAATTGCCGCGTGGTCGCATACAGCGCCGGACGCCCCGGCACGTCGCGATGGCCGATCACCTCGATCCAGTTACGATCCTCGAGTTGCTTGACCACCTGCGTATTCACGGTGACGCCGCGAATTTCCTCGATATCGCCACGAGTGACCGGCTGCCGGTACGCGACGATCGCCAGCGTCTCGAGCACCGCGCGCGAATATTTCGGCGGTTTCTCGGGATGCAACCGATCGAGATACGTACGCATCGCGGGCTTGCTCTGGAAGCGCCAGCCGGAAGCCAGCCCGACCAGTTCGACGCCGCGCCCCGACCATTCATGTTTCAGGTCTTCGAGTAACGTCCGAACCGTATCGGCCGACACGTTGTCGGCAAAGAGCTTGCGCAGCTCAGCGAGCTTCAGCGGCTCCTGCGCACAGATCAAGGCAGTCTCGAGGACGATCTTCGCCTCTTGGGTATTCATGCAGCCAGATCAGACCTTATGGTTAGGGTCAAAGAACCGGATCAACCAGACGAAACAGACGATATGGAACTGAAGACGCGCTCGCCCGATTCTGATCGGTCATATTGATGGGAGCACGCACCGGGGGGCGGCGAATCGGATCTTCGAAACAGATCCGAGCCATGCCCAGCCGGACGGAGCAGCGATGTCCCGAGAGGGAATCACGTGACTGAGCGCCATATTACGCAAAAACATCCAGTGCGTAAAGACGAAACCCCGCCGAAAGCCTGTCTCGATAAAACCGTTGATCGGCGGTCGAAACGACTTCGTGATTCACCTGAAAATCCCGCTGCGCAATCCATGCCGAAACCGCTCGGGTCCGGCATCGGCACGGCAATCAGCGAGTCTGCCCTGCCAGAAAGCGCTGCAACCGTTCGACACCGGCATCGAGCCGATGCGGCTCGCATGCGTAGCACCAGCGCACGAAACCCTCGCCCTCGGCACCGAAGGCACTGCCGGGCGCAAGGCCCAGGCCGGCGTCGCGCACCAGCGCCTTGCAGAGTTCCAGGCTGCGGTCCGCGCCCAGCAGCGAAAAGAACACGTACATCGCACCCGGCGGCGCCTTCACGTCGACGCCATCGATTGCGCCCAGCGCCTTCACCAGGTGATCGCGGGCATCGTGCAGTTCACGCACGAGAGTACGGGTGAAGTCCCCTCCCTGCTGGATGGCCGCGATACCTGCCTGCTGTACGAACGCCGGCGCACACGACGTGTTGTATTCGACGAGCTTCCCTAGATCGTCCATCAACGCGGCCGGCGCGACGATCCAGCCGAGTCGCCAGCCGGTCATCAGCCATGCCTTCGAGAACGAGTTCACGCAGATCACACGTTCGTCGCGTGCCGCGAGATCGAGAAACGACGGCGCGCTGAGCGCGTCCGGTTCGGCGTAGTAGAGGCGCTCGTAGACCTCGTCAGCGACGATCCAGATACCGTGCTTGCGGCAATGGTCGAGTACCACGCGCTGCTGGTCGCGCGTCATGACCCAGCCGGTCGGATTGTTCGGCGAGTTCAGCATCAGCAGCTTCGTCTGTGGCGTCAGTGCGGCGAGCAGCCGGTCCAGATCGAGATGCCAGCCCGCGTCGCCGTAGTCGAGCGCAACCGTGTCGACGTGCGCGCCGAGAATCTTCGGAATCTCGACGAGATTCGGCCACAGCGGCGTCACCGCGACGACCCGATCCCCTGCACCCACGACAAGCTGCGCTGCCAGCATCAGCGCGTTGACACCCGCGCTCGTGACCGCGATGTGATCGCCGGACGTCGGACCGTGCAGCGACGTCACGTATTCGGCGAGCGCCGCGCGCAACGGCGCGATGCCCAGGTTGTGCGTGTAGAAAGTTGCGCCGCCGGCCAGCGCGTCGCTCGCGGCGTCGCGGATGAACTGCGGCGTCACGCGATCCGATTCGCCGAACCAGAACGGCAGCACATCGGGTATGCCGAAGCCGGCATTCGCGACTTCGCGGATCTGCGACGGGCGCAACGCGCGCACGGCGTCGCGTGCATTCGGGACGGAAGGTTTCGGCAGATCCGATTCGCTCATCGACGGGTGCGGGTGTATTGGCAGGAGCTCACAGTTTAACGTGCTGCAGGCAGATCGATCGTCAGCGCAGATCCTCGGCGCGCGCCGGCAACTGACGGATCAATCCCCACACCGCTTCCGCCGCCGGCGACAGCGAACGGTCGCGCCGACGCACCAGCTCGACGGTCCGCTCGACGCGCGGCACCAGCGGTCGCGCCGCGAGCGAGGCATCCGCGGGCAGCGGCAGCGCGAGCCACGGCAGCACGCTGACGCCGACGCCCGCCTCGACGAGCCCGAACACCGTCGCCGAATGCCCAAGCTCCTGGACGACGGATGCAGTCACGCCGTGCGCGTCGAGCGCCGCGTCGATGATCGGACGGCTGCCGGACGCGTGGTCGAGCATCACGAGACGCTCGCCCTCGAGATCGCTCCATGAAACCTGCGGCTGGGTCGCCAGCCGGTGATCCTCGCGGCACACGATGCAGAAGGTGTCGGTCATCAGCGGCTCGCCGTGCAGATCGTCGGCGGAAAACGGGCCGACCACCACGCCGAAATCGACCTCGCCGGACTTCACCTTGCGGATCACGTCGCTCTGCACATCGTCGCGCAACCCGAGCGTGATGAACGGAAACTGCTGTCCGCAGCCGGCCACCACTTGCGGCATCAGCCGGCATGCGATCGTCGGACTCGCGGCGACCACCACGCGGCCGCGCCGCTGTTCGCCGATCTCACGAATCTCGCGCAACGTGTCGTCGAGATCGCCCAGCAGCCGCGACACGCTCGCGACCAGATTCGCGCCGACGTCGGTGAGCTGAACGTCGCGCGTCGTCCGGTCGATCAGTTTCAGGCCGATTTCCGCCTCCAGCTCGCGCACGCAGCGACTCACCGCCGACTGCGTCAGACCGATCTCATCGCCCGCCCGGCTGAAGCTCTGCAGCCTCGAAACTTCGATAAATACGCGCAACTGGCGCAACGTCACGTTCATCCCCGCACCTCATCAATGCCGTCATTTAATGAGATTGTATTGCCGATATTTTGGGGCGGCATCGAGTTGATTATTTCGCCGCAACGCAGCAATACGGCGCAAACGCACGCCGGGCGGGACTGATTGCACAAGATTGGTGATTGTCCCGATTTGCGGGATGGGTTTTTTGGATTCTTATACGCCCCTGGCTAGCACCCGCGCTGGCCCGGCTCCGAGGGGCTTCAAGGAAATTGACAGCGCGATGGCACACTTCCTGCATTGAAGTGTGCACAGGTCGGCGCCGTCTGCGGTTCGATTTCACATCGACCGCCGCGGCAAGCCCGATCCCGCCTGGCACCCGTTTTCGGGTGCATGAAGAGTGCGCGGCGCGGGGCAGCGCACCGGAGTTAGCTTCGCTGAGGTGAAACATGATGCTGTTCGACGATTTGAGAGACAACGAGTGGGCGCTGGTCGAGGCGCTGTTCTGTGCGGAGCCTGCACGGAGCGAACGGCGCGGACGTCCTCGCGTGGAAGCACGAGCGGTGGTCAATGCGGTGCTGTGGGTGCTGTCGACGGGCGAAGGCTGGTCCAAGCTGCCCGGTCGGTATCCGTCGCCGCCGACCTGCCGGCGTCGCTTCGACGAGTGGCAAGCCGACGGCACGCTCACCGAGATAGTCAAGCGTCTCGGCACGAGCGGCCGCGAAGTTTCGCTGCGCGGGCGCATCGGCGCCACCGCGGCGAAGCCGCCGGCACCGCCGAGCCGCGATCGTCTGCGCGGTGCGTTCTGGACCAATCCAGAATCGTGGCGCGCGCCGGTCAAGATGGCCTGACTTCACATCGCATCGCTATCGGGCGCCTTCGGGCGCCCGATGCGTATCTGCGTCGCATACGCGATGCGGCGTGTCGGTATTGCGATTAATGCGCCATGCATCCGTGATGCGCGTATCGGCCGCGTATTCCGCCGCTAGCGAAACATCCATTTACTATTATTTACAGCGCGCTTTCGCTCCCGCGCATACGGTAGACGTATGCCAACAGACGCAAGTCGATCGACTTGACGGGAGTTCACATGAAACCAGTGTCCCTGCTACTGCGCGGCATTGTGGTTTCATCCATCGCGGTAGCTGTGGGTATCGCCGCGCAGGAACGTCCTCAACACTGGGCGCCCAAAGGCCATGCGACGACCATTGAAGCCGCGCAACACGCTAACCAACAGCCTAAGGAATTTACGCCGCCGGCACCGCGGGGCGATCTGCGTGGCGATATCGCCAGCAATGCTCGGGTGCGCCCGGAGCAGGTACGCCCACCGCCGCAGGCACGCAACAATAATCCGCAGCGCCGCTAGCGTTTCTACTACGGCTAAAGCCGGGAACCACCCGTGCGCATGTCAGTCTCATTGAACGCCATAAGCACAGCGTGGCAGCAGTAATCCGGTACGCCCGTATCCTTGCGATACGGGCTTTTTTTGCGTCGATGGTAGTGCGGCGGCGTATGCCGCCGTCGCTATCGTCCGCACCGGATTTTGCGATACTGCGGCCGCTAAAGCCGCGCTTCGAGATCCGCGGAACTGGCTTCGGTCACGACGTAGTGGCTGGTACGCTGCGCATCCCAGGTCATCGCCCGTTCGTCGCGTGCGAGCCGCGCGAATTCGGCCCGCCCTCGCTCCGTCAGTACCGCGATGTCCACGGGAGCATGGAAACCGGGAGCCGGCGCAACGGTGCGCTGCCGGACCGTCTCCATCAAACCGAGCGATCGTAAATATTCGAAGACACCCGGACGTCTGGCCCACGGGACCTGGCGGTATTGCGCCCGCCTCAGCGCTTCTAGTACCGTTTCATTGGAATACGTGGTCATCTCACTTCTTTCTTAAAGTGCAGCCATGACTCAGTTTCTGCGCGATGTAGAACGCGCCGCCTTTAGGACGCCAGCGCGGAGCCATTGCGAACGATCGTCGTGCGATGTTCGACGGCGCCGTGTCGCGCCAGATGCTGCCATGCTTCAGGACCCCCGTTCGAACGTCATGTTAGCGTTCTCTCCCCGGTGCCTACGATGCCGCCAAACTGGCGCGATGTCGAGCCCGGAAATTTGCCCTGAAAGTCATACGTTACCGCATTTAAATTGATTCTATTCATTTTATCGGTGCTTTTTTTTGCAGCAATCGTGCTAGCGCGGCGCCTCCGTATGGCCCTCGTCATTGCCGGTCTGGCGCTCTTCTGGCTGATCGCCACCGGCTGGATCGCGGCCCCGCTGCTCGCTTGGGCCCAGCACAGCCCGGTACCGTCGACACCGCCGGTTTTCGCTTCGCGAAACGCGATCGTGCTGCTCGGCGGCGGCACCGAATACGCCGACGACGGCACGTTGATGCCGAAGCACGATGTCTTCGCGCGCATCGAAACGAGCGCCGCGCTCTACGCGCAATGCAGGCGGATTTCGCAAACCTGCGACGTGATCGTGAGCGGCGGCAATCCGCAGCGGCACACGGCACCGGAGGCCGATACCTACCTGCCATGGCTGCTGCGCAAGCAGGTGCCGCGCGCCGACATCGTCCTCGAGAACCGCAGCCGCACGACCTACGAGAACGCGCGCTTCGTGTCGGACATCGTGCAGCACGCGCACTACGACACACTGATTCTCGTCACGTCGGCGTACCAGATGCCGCGCGCGCTGCTCGATTTCCATCGCTTCGGCATGCAGCCCTACCCTGCGATCTCGAACACGCGTCGCATCGAACCTGGCCTGCTGCCGCGCTACGACAACCTGGTGAATGCGGAGACCGCATTGCATGAACTGATCGGCATCGCACAGTTTCATGTGTACCGCGCAATCGGCTGGTTTTGAGATTGCCAATTAGTTAGGGATACGATTCATTTTTTCGAAGCAAACGATTCGCTTGACATCGACATGTGTTCGATCCGCCACCGCGGCCCATCCCGCCAGCCATGCCGGATGTGTGTAACAGGATGTAACTGTATGTGAATTCTGTTACGAACCGTCTGCTGGAGCAGATATTGCTGGCTAGAATGCAGTGTCCTTCCGATTGGACAGGCCACCCTCGGGTCCTCGGGTCCATTAACCACCTTTGTGGAGGTAACGATGAAGAAAGCGTCCCTGGCTATCCTGGTTTCTTTGGCTGCACTGTCAGGTGCGGCCTATGCGCAAACGGATAGCGGCGTCACGATGAGCACCGATCCCGCGAAGGCCGCGGACGTCGAGCAGCGTGCGCAGGATCTGCAGGCCAAACAGGAAAGCATGAAAGACATGAAAGACATGCCGATGGAAAAGCATCACAAGCCGATGCACCATCACAAGAAGGCGATGAAGGGCAAAATGGAAGCTGCACCGGCTGCTGGCGCGAGCCAGTAACCGACCTGCACGCGGCACGCATCGACGGTTGCCGCAATGACGAAAAAAGCCGAAACCGGTCATGCCGGTTTCGGCTTTTTTCTTTACGGGACGTTGTCGACCGGTATGCTAAAGTCGCGCACCACGCTATTCCCCAACCCGTGCGCCCCTGGTGCGGAGGACACAATGAGCAACATCCAGCTGGACATCGAATGGACCGAAGCAGCATCGAAAAAAATCGAAAAGCTGATGCCGCGCGGCGGCCAGGAAGCTTACCTTGCGTTACCGCCGGTCGAATGCCTGCCGATGGAAGGCGACGTGCTGTTCCTCGGACCGGACGGCAAGCAGCAACCGTTCATCGTCGCCGAGCGGCAATACCATCATGACGGCGACGCCGACTGGACCATCGTCCTGATCCTCGACGTCCCGCAGTCCACGCACTGACGAGCGAAGCGGAGAAAAGCGGCCGCCGCCCGCTCACTTGATCCGGGTCAGCACGCGGATTTCCGCGTGTTCGACCCAGTCGACAATCGCTTTCTTGTACGCTTCGATATGTGCCGACTTCGCGTGCGCGGCGAGCGCTTCCTCGCTCTCCCAGCGCTCGAAGAAAACGAACCGCCGCGGTTCGCGCACATCGCGATGCAGGTCGTACTGAAGCGCGCCGCGCTCCTTGCGCGTCGGCTCGACGATACCTTCGATCGCTACGCGCAGCTTTTCCTCATCACCGGGTTTCGCCACCGAGATCGCCACCACTGCAACTTCAGCCATGCCTTCGCTCCTCGACAAAAAGCAGCAGAATACCCCTGCCCGAGCGGACTCGCTTGCCGGCATGCAGGACACCCGCGCGCACGTCTGTACCGGTCTGTGATTACCCGTACATTCACTGCGCATACGAACTGCTAGACTGAATCACGACTATCCGCCGGAGTCCGAGCTTGGCTGGCATCGCTTCCCGATTTGTCGGGTCATTCCCTTCCGCGATCATTCGAGCTCTCCGCTGGTCAGGCGAGTGCCGGCTGCGCGAGCCAGCCTGACATCACCATGCCGACCATCGACGACCAGACGCTAACCGGCCTGCTGCCCCACCTCGTACGCGGCGACAGCGGCTGGAGCGCCAACTGGCGAACCGTCACGCTGCACAGCGTCTTCCAGCCGGTCCTGTCGATCACACATCGACGCGTCGTCGGATACGAAGCGCTACTGCGCGCATACGATCCGATCGGCACGCCGGTGTCGCCCGAAACGCTGTTCGCCGCGACCCGCTCGCCCGCCGATGCGCGTGCGCTCGACCGGCTCGCGCGCTGCATGCACGTCGCGAACTTCGTCGAACAGGATAGCGACGACAACACCTGGCTCTTCCTCAACACGCGCCCGCAGGTATTCGAAACAAGCTGGCCGCAGCGCGAATTCATCGACGAGCTGTCCGCGTATTTCGGTGTGCCGCAAGAGCGCATCGTCATCGAAGTGCTCGAGCAGCCCGCCGACGACGAAGCCGCCGTCGCGAGCATGCTGGCCGCGTCGCAGCCGCGCGACTTCCTGATTGCCATCGACGACTTCGGCACCGGCTTCTCGAACTTCGACCGCGTGTGGCGCTTCCGTCCCGACATCGTCAAGCTCGACCGCTCGCTGATCGCGCGCGCGGGCAAACGCGACGGCGACAACTCGATGATCAGCCATCTGATCTCGATGCTTCATCAGTTGGGGACGATGGTGCTCGCCGAAGGCATCGAGACCGACGACGAACTGATGATCCTGATGCAGGCGGACGTCGACTTCGTGCAGGGTTTCTGGTTCGGCCAGCCGAAGCCTTCCGTGCGCGCGGCAAGCGCGCAGGCGCCCGAGCTGGTCGAATCGATGTGGGACAAGTTCACCGAATACGAACGCACGCACGCGCGCCATCAGCGGATCGGCTTCGAGGGACTCGCGGAGACCGTGCTGGCCGGAGCGGAAACGTTCGCGTCGACCGGCGATCTCGAGCTGGCTGCACAAAAGGTGTTCACGTTTCCGGAGGCGCGCCGCGTGTTCGTGACGAACTCGCACGGGCATCAACTGAAGCCCTCGGTGATGTCGCCATCGTCGCCCCCGCCGCCGACGCGCCTCGCTCCGCTGCTGCCCGGCACGTACAGCAACTGGTCGCGGCGCACGTACTTCAAGCACGCGCTCGCGGCGCCGGGGCGCGTTGCGATGATGGGCCCGCATCGCTCGCTGACCGACGGCGAAGATTGCTATACCGCAGCGATCGCACTCGAACGCGACGGCGAGCTGAACGTGTTCTGCGTCGACTTCACGCCGGCAGCCGGCATCGAGCTGTCCCTCCGCTGATCCAGTCGACGGGTCAGTCGTCCACCCGCGAACGCCCTGCCTTCACTTCGCCGCGCTTCGTCTTCGTATCGAGACGCCGCCGGTTCGACGCGCGCGTCGGGCGCGTCGCGACGCGCGACTTGCGCGTCACGCTGACGCTCTCGATCAGCTGATCGAGCCGCGCGAGCGCCGACGCACGATTCATCTCCTGGGTGCGATGCTCCTGCGCCTTGAGCACGACGACGCCGTCGCGCGTCAACCGATGGTCGCTCAGCGCCAGCAGGCGCATCTTCAACACGTCGGGTAACGACGACGCACGCACGTCGAAGCGCAGGTGAATCGCGCTCGACACCTTGTTGACGTTCTGGCCGCCCGCACCTTGCGCGCGTACGGCGGTCAACTCGATTTCGTTTAGTGGGATCGGATAGCGGGAAGTCATGACCGAATGATAAACGTCGGGCGCGGGTGGTGGCTTGCTGCGTGGTTGCGGATAGGTATGACGTGTCGGCTTGTTGCCACGCTGCAAAGCGTCGCGATACGTGAGGGTGGCGGCGCTGCATCGCTTCGTCGCTGCGAAATCCTGGGTGGCATGCCACGATATCCAACGCTCGCCGTTACCTCACGATTCAACGCGTCACGACTACCCGCCCCCGTCCGTGGCATCGAACTCACGCGACGCAGCAGCAATCCGTTCCGCGAGCCCCGAGTCTCGCCGCGTCGGTGTCGCGATCGCTTCGGCGAGCACTGCCCGCGTGCCGATCACATCGACGCGCTCCCGCGCTCGCGTGATCGCCGTATAGACCAGCTCACGCGACAGCACGCGGCTGAACACCGCTGGCAGGACCAGCACCGCATGCTCGAACTCCGAGCCCTGCGACTTGTGCACAGTGAGCGCGAAAGCCGTATCGTGCGGCGGCAGCGCAGCCGGCGACACGGCGCGCACGCCGCCGTCACCGGTGCGGAAATACACTCGCAGCGCGCCGCCCGGCCCAGGCAACGCGATGCCGATATCGCCGTTGAACAGGCCGAGCGCATAGTCGTTGCGCGTCACCATGACGGGCCGGCCCGCGAACCACGATCCACCGATCGCCGACGGCACGCGCGCAACGCGGCGCACCTCGGCGGCCATCGCGATGTTCAGCTGTTCGACACCGCGTGGACCACCGCGCGTCGCGCACAAAATCCGGAAGCGATTCAGCGCGTCGAAGAGCGGCAACGGATCGGGGTCGTCAGTTGCCAATGCCGCCGTGAGTGCGGCCGCGTACGGCGTGAATCCGGCTGCGAGTCGCTGTGTCGTGCGTTCGCCGAACGTCGGGTTCGCGTCTTCGTGAAGTACTGCGCGTTGTTCGGACTGTGCGCCGTCGGTCAGTACGTCGAGCGCGGCTGTGCTTGCGCCACGCCGGATCGCCAGCGAAAGACGTCCGATCGGCGAGTCCAATCCGAAGCGATAATTGCGTTCGAGCCAGACGACGCAATCGGCGAGCGGTGTGTTGGACGGCTGCGGATCGTGTTCGGTGTGCGCATCGCTTTCAGCGGGTTCTGCGGTCGCGGCGGTCTCGTCCAGCGACCATGACGGCGCGGCATCGTCGCCAAGCCACGGCGGCGTTTCGTCGTTGGAGATCCATCCCGCGCCGGGCGATGTTTGCTCCGCGTCCTGATCGTCCTGATCGTTGTCCGCGTGTGGCAGTGCCGCCGCCAACGTCGTGGCATCGATCGAAAGTGCAGTTGCAATCGCGTCGATACCAGCCGAGCTGAACGCGGGCCGCGCGCTCAGTTCCGCGAACACCGCGCCTGCCTCTACCGCAGCAAGCTGGTCCTTGTCGCCGAGCATCACGAGCCGCGTCTGCGGTGCAATGGCGTCGAGCAGATGCGCGGCCATCGCGACATCGATCATCGATGCCTCGTCGACGACGACAACGTCGTACGGCAACGGATTGTCCCGATGATGCCGATAGCGTCCGGACGGCCCCGCGCCGAGCAAACGGTGCAGCGTGTACGACGTCTGCGGCAGCCGCGCCGCGAGTTCGGGAGGCAAGCTGCCGGCCCGCGCGAGCAGCGCCTCCTGCATCCGCTGTGCGGCTTTGCCGGTCGGCGCGGCAAGCGCGATCCGCAGATCGGCGCGCAGATCGAGCAGACACGCGAGCACGCCGACGACCGTCGTCGTCTTGCCTGTACCCGGTCCACCGCTGACGATCGTCAGCCCGCTCGTCAACGCCGTCGCCGCCGCGACGCGCTGCCAGTCGATACTGTCGTCGGGCGGCGGTCCGAAGTAGCGCAGCAACCGCGTCTGGATATCGCTCGTACTCGACGATTGCTCGCCGGCATCGTCATGCATCAGCAGCGCCCGTGCGGCCCGCTCGTGCGCGACGAGCGAACGCGCGAGGCTGCGCTCATAGTCGTAGTAGCGCGCGAGATACAGGCGCCCATGCGCGTCGAGCACCAGCGGACGCAATGCCATCGCTTCCTGCGTACCGTCGCAAACCACCCCGCTCGCGAACAGCGCGGCGCGGATCTCGCGCGGTGTCGTTTCATAACGCCGCGCGAGCGCCCACATCGGCACGCACACGTGACCGTCGGCAGTCGCGCGGCTCGCGGCAAACGCGGCACGCGCAGCCCAGCGAACGATCTCCGCCGACGCACCCGACCGCCGCGTCAACGCCGCGATGCGTCGCGCGAATCCGTCGGCGAGCGCGGTGCTGAAATCGGTCGGAGCCGGCAGCCTGATGTCGGCTTCCGGGAACGGGGCCTTGGGTGCATCGGTGCGTGTGCGCGTGCTGGGGTGCGTACTCATACCGCGCCTCCGTCCATCAACGCATCGAGTTCCATCACCAGACCGTACGGTGGTCGACGCGCATGCACGCCGGCAGGCTCCGCACCATCCTGCCAACCCGGACGCACGCCGCGCACGAACAGATACAGATAGCCGCCGAGATGCCGGTCAAAATCGTACGCGTCACGCAGACGCGATTTCAGATAGCGATGCAGCGCGACCGTGTACAGCAGCGCCTGCAGGTGATACGCGTGCCCGGCCATCGCAGCGTCGAGCGAAGCCGCGCCGTAGTCGGCCGGCGTATCGCCGAGATGATTCGATTTCCAGTCGACGATCCAGTATCTCCCGTCATGCTCGACGATCATGTCGATGAAGCCTTTGACGAAACCGCGCAGCGCACCCGGTTCGAGCGCGACGTCGGGATAATCCCACGCGACGAGACACGCACGCAGCGCCGCGAAATCGAGCGACGCTGCAGGAAACAGGAACGCGAGTTCGTTGAGCCGCCGCGCCGGGTTCAGGCGCTCGAGCGTCATACCCGGTACGAGTTCGGTCGCGACGATGTCTTCGAGCAGCCGATACATCATTCGCGGCAGACGCGCGGCAAGATCCAGCGTGGCTGGTGCAGGACGTTCGCGCAACGCGCGCAGGATCGCCTCGGGCCACGTATCGCGGTTGGAAAAATCGGCCAGTTCGAACATCCGGTGCAGGCATTCGCCGGCCGCTGCGCCGCGCGGAAACGCGAGGATATCGTCGGCGGCGAGCGGTTCGGCTTGCGGTTCAATCCACGCCGGTTGTGCGACCAGATCGGCGACACCGTCGTGATCGGGACGCTCTTCTTCCGGCTGCGTGAATGCGTCGCTGCTACGTGCGCCGGCCGTGATCATGCCGCTGAAGCTCGCCATGCGCCACTGGTCGCGCAGTATCCGTCGACTCGTACGCGCGCGCATTTCGCGACCGCTGTCCGCACGACTTTCGAGCGGCACGCGGCGCAGACCGACCGGTAACGGATCGAGTGCGATCGGTCCGCCGTCGAGTGCCTGCCAGCGCCCAAGCAGCTCGCTCTCTTCGGGCGGTGCAGCCAGCCAGTCGTCGAACGTGCGACCTGCGCCCGCGACGAGCCAGTTCAACACACTGCGTCGCGATTCTTTGGTCGAGCGCGACGACAGATAAGTGCCCGCGACGAGATAGCAGCGGTACACCGCGCGCGTCAACGCGACGTAGACGAGCCGCGCGCGCTCTGCCGCCTGTTCGCGCGATGCGTAGCGCGCCGCCTGCTCGGCCTGCTCGTCGTCGTAGCCGTAGTGCAGCACCGCGACGCCCGTATCGTCGTGATACTCGCGCGCATCGGGCAGACCCGACGCTGGCGGATCGCGCAACGCGCCGTCGTTCAGGAACGGACAGAACACGACCGCGTATTCGAGCCCCTTCGACTTGTGCACCGTGACGATCTGCACGAGATTGCGATCCGACTCGAGACGCAGTTGCGCATCGTCGCCACCGCCCTGCTCGCGCTGCGCCGCGAGCCAGCGCAGCGTCGGCGCGATGCCGGGCTGCGTCGACGCGCGCGCCTGCAGCAGCTCGGCGAGATGGTTCACGTCGGTAAGCCGGCGCTCGCCATCGGGCCCGGCGACGAGCCGCTGCGCGACGCCCAGCTCGCGCATCAGCGTGCGCCACATCGCGGCGAAACCGCGTTCGTGCCACAGCGTCCGGTAGTGCGAGAAGCGTTCGACCCAACCCATCGCATCGGCGGCATGCGCGGGATCGTCGGCGGGCGACGGTGCGTCGGTCAGTTGTTCGAGACGCCATAGCGCGGATGCGTCGAGGCCGAGCCAGTCGGTGGCGAGCGCGGCACGCAGTCGTCGCAGATCGCCGGGTGTATCGACCGCAGCCAGCACACGCTCGATCTGTTCCGCGTCGAGCGTCGAGAACACCGACGCCTGCGCAAGCTCCACGCTACCGACGCCCCATGCGGCCAGCACGCGCTTGATCAGGCTGCCCTGCCTGTGCGTCTGTACGAGCACCGCGATGTTGCCAGGCGCGAGCGGCGCGTCGCCGACTTTCACGCTGCCTTCGCGCGCACCGCGCAGCAGACGCACAATCTCGGCCGCGCACGCTTCGCTCGCTGCCCGCTGCGCGTCGCGTTTCGTTAGCGCTGATTCACCGCCCGGCAGCGTCCAGATATGGAAGTCAGGCGCGTGCTCGTCGTCATGCCCCGTCGCGAGATCGACGAACGGCTCACGCTGCCGCTCACCCGCGCGCACCGGCTGATAGTCGAGCCCATCGAGCACGAACGCGCGCGGGTTCGCTTCGAAGAAGCGGTTGCACGCGTCGACGATCGGCGCCGTCGAGCGCTGGTTGACCGCGAGCGTGTAGCGCGCCGACGCCTCGGCACGCGCGGCGAGATACGTGTGCAAATCGGCCGCGCGAAAACTGTAGATCGCCTGCTTCGGATCGCCGACCAGAAACAGCGGGCCAGCCGGCGCAAAGATCCGGTTGAAGATCGCGAACTGCAGCGGATCGGTATCCTGGAACTCATCGATCAGCGCGGCCGGATAGCGTGCGCGCAACGTCTCGGCGAGCCACGGATGCGCGGCAAGCGCGCGATACAGGTTCGACAGCAGATCGTCGAACGATACGACGCGACGCGTACGCTTGCGGGCTGCGAGTTCGTCGGGGGCATAGGCGAGCCACGTCTGCACTAGCGCGAGCCAGCGTGCGCGCTGTGCGGCTTCGGCGGCGACGACGGCTGCTGCGAGTTCGTCGGCGAGCGTGAAGAACGGATGCTCGGGCGGCTCGAACTTCACCTTGGTCGCTTTCGCCAGAGCCGACGCGGTCAGCTTGAGCGCGGCGCGCGGCGGTGGCGCATGGCAGTCGCGTTGCGCGAAATAGTCGCGCCATGCGTCGACGGCCGCGGCGATCGCTTCGGGCTTGTGCGACGTTTTGCTCAACCGCTCGGCAGCCTGCGCAAGTAGCGCAACGATCGCGTCGCGCTCCGCTTCCCATAGCGCGCACGCGGCGTCGAAGCGCGTCTGCGGATCGTCCTCGCCTTGTACAACCGCGCCATCGTCATTGCTAACTGCACCACTACCCCAGCGCAACTCCGCAAGCGGTTTCTTCAACCGACGTGCCAACTGTTCATCGAGCGCAGCAGGCCCCGCGCGCTTGCCGACGAGCCACGCGGCGAACGCCGGATGCGCGGCCGCCACCGGCTCGACGCGTTCGCGCCAGAAATCGGCGGCGAGTTCGAAACGCAGCGGCGCGTCGTCGGCTTCCATCTCGAACGCGAATGGCATCGCCGCCGCGAACGGTGCCTCCTGCAACGCGCGCTGGCAGAACGCGTGGATCGTGTGGATCGCTGCCTGATCGAACGCGCGTAGTGCACGCTTGACGATGCCGGCCGCCTTCCCCAGATCGATCCCACTGCCAGGCGCGAGCGTCGTATCGAACAGCCCCGCGATAAACGGGTCGCCGCCGTCGTCGCCGGTTTCGAGCGCGCGCTGCAATTCCGCCAGGCGGCTGCGGATGCGCTCGTGCAGTTCAGCCGTGGCCGCCTTGGTGAAAGTGACGACGAGGATCTGGTCCGCGCCGAGATTCTTTTCGAGCAGCAGCCGCACGTACAGCGCGCAGATATTCCACGTCTTGCCAGTACCCGCCGACGCCTCGATCTGGTTCACGCCATCGAGCGCGCAGCCGAATACGTCGAGCTCGCGGGCGTCGGTCGGCGGTTGCATCGCGGCGCTCATGACGTGCTCCGCAGATGCTCGGCGAGCGGCTTGAACACGATCGCCGCGAGCGTGCCGAACGGTTCGTCGAGTGTCAGCGGTGTGCCGCGCAGCGCGATCCGCAACGCGGCATCGTCCGATTCGCTGCGCACCCGCTCGTTGATCCATGCGCCCTGTGCCGCCGAATCGCTGTCGCTGATCTTCGCCCATGCGCTCTTCGGGAAGAACCGCAACGGCAGCGAACGGCCAGCGCGAAACAGCGCGGCGAGCGGCGCGAGTTCATCAAGCGGCGCGGCAACCGGCGCGAACTCGAAGGTCTCGCCGCTGCCGTGCCACACCGTTCGACGCGCACCGTCGGGCAGCGCCGCGCAGTAGACCAGGTGCGCGATCCACGCGGACAGGTAGTCACGCGCAGTCGGCCGCGCGTAGCGAAACACGACTTGCCCCGCGTCGGTCAGCAGGTTCAGCGTGCCGTGCAGTTGCAGCGGCGTCTGGACTGCTTCGCGCAGTGACGCATCGTATTGACCGAACAGCGCGAAGTCGCCGGTATCGGGCCAGCGCGGCACCACGTCGAGCGCGAACGGCAGGCGTTGCGCGCCGCCAGCCAGCGCATGCCGGACGCCGTCCGCGAGTTGCCGTAGCGCGCCGAGTTCGCGCGCGCGCCACACGGAACCGGTCGCGCCGCCGGGCAATTCGGGGCTTGCCTCGGCAATGCGATGTATCCGCTCGAGTGCTCCTGGTTGCTCATTCGTGTCGAGCAATGCGGGCAGCAGACGATCGGCCAGCGCATCGCGACCCGCGTAGTCGAGTTCGAACGGTTCGGTATCGAGCAGCTCGCCCTGCGTATCGGACAGCACGATGCCGAGCCGGTCGCGCAACAGCGCGCGGGCGGGATGGCGCCAGAAGCGCTGGAAATCGTCGAAGGCCACGGGCGTGGCAATTTCCACGGGCAGCGGTTCGGTGAAGAACGGCGCCGTCGTTGCATCGTGCGGTGTGGCGAGCAACGCAGCGAGTTCCGCGCGATCGGGGTCGTATGTGAAGAGCGGCGCGTCGCTTCGCGGCTCGAAGTAATCGGCGGAGAACGCCTGCAGCGGATGCTCGACGATAAACGCGCGCCGCGCCTTATCGAGTTCCTTCGGTGACGCGTCCGGCCCCACCGACACACGCGCCAGATGATCGAGCAGTTCATCGACGAGCGCGGCCGGCGGCAGCGGCGCGTTGTCGCGAATGCTGCGACCCGTGTACGCGATCAGCAGACGATCGCGTGCGGCCAGCAACAGATCGAGAAACAGATTGCGCTCGTCGTCGCGACGCTGGCGGTCACCGGCTTTGCCGAACGCCGCCATCAGATCGAACTCGTCCGCGCGCGCGAGGCTCGGCAGCACGCCATCGTCCATGCCGAGCAGACACACGACGCGATACGGCAGTCCACGCAAACTGGTCAGCGACGAGAATGTGACGCTGCCCCACGGCACACCACCGCGCGCCGGATCGTCGAGCGCGGCGGCGAGCGCGGTGCGCACGACAGCGGCAGGCAACGGTTCGTCGTGTGCGCCGCTGTGCATCGCGTCGCCCATTGCATCGATTGCGTCGCGCACGTCGGCGACTGCGTCCGCGAATTCGACGCCGGCATCGAAGCACTGCCCGAGTGTGTCGAGCAGCAGTCGGGTCCACGCGGCCGGCGTCTGATCCAGCGACGCGCGGCGCACGAATGCATCCAGATGATCGACGAAACGCGCGAGACGGCCGAGCAGTTCGGCATCGGGACCGCCTGCGCCTTCGACGGGCAGCCACGCATCGACGGGTTCGCCGCGATCCGGCATCGCGTAGCCGAGGAACAGCCGCGTCAACGCATCGGCGAACGTGTGGCGCGCGACCGGCACCGCCGCGTCTTCGGGCTCGACCGGTGAGAGGCCGCGTCGCGCGCCTGCGGCCGCGAGCCATTCCTGCGCGGTTTCGAGCGCCATCGCGTCAATGCCATAGTGCACCGCGACCGCATCCACGCGCAGCCACTCGATCAGCTCGGGCGCGGCCGCGCTACGCTCGGGCAACGCGAGCCAGTCGAGCAGCACGCGCGCGACCGGGTTCGCCTCGGTCGGCGGCAAGCCGGTGATTCGATACGGAATGCGGCGCGACGACGCTTCGCTGCGCCCCGCCGCCGTGCCAAACACTGTGCCGAACACGGCGTCGATCAGCGGACCAGCGGCGGCAAGATCGGGACAGGCGACAAGCACGTCGGACGGCTGCAGGTCATCGAATTCGTCGAACCAGCCGAGCAACCGGTCGTGCAGCACTTCGAGCTGCCGCGACAGGCTATGGCAGACGTGTACCTCGATGCCGTTCGCACTCGACAGCGCGGGCGGTTCCTCCGGCTCCAGCGCGAGCATCGCGTTCTGCACGGCGGCAAGCCAGGTCGGCTCCGGGTTCTCGACATACACCGACGATTCGCTCGATGCCGCGCTCTCGGTCAGTTCGTGCAGCATGTGCAGTTGCGCCTGGGTCTGCCGCCCCCACTCCGCGAGCAGCGGATGCCCGACCTCCTGATAGTCGCGCTGCCCCGCCGCGTCGAGCGCCTCGATGCGCCGTTCGCTGACGATGTCGAACCAGAACTCGCGGCACGGGTTCATCGCGTACAGCCGCACGTCGACCCAGCGCGACAGCGTGCGCAGCAGCTCGACGTGCAGCGGCGGCATCGTCGGCAGCGCGAACACATAAACAGCCGCGGGCCAGTCCGCGCGCGCGATCGCATCGAGATCAAGGGTGTGGGCCTCGTCGAGAAAACGGTAGGCCGGGGGCGTGACCGGGGCAGTGGATCGGGAGCGTGCCCCTCCCGAACCTTTCTTTCTGTCGGCTGACGTTTCCGGTGCAGCCTCGTTCGCCACTTCGGCGAGCACCGCGCGCCACAGCGCAGCCTGCCACGCCTCGTCCTCGCGCGCCGCCGCGCTCGCACCGATCAGACGTGGCCCGCTTTCGCCAGGTGCACCAGGCGCACCCGGCACACCGTTCGCAAAAATCGACCCACCCTTCTGCCACTGCAACAGCCATTCGGGACGATAGGTCAGATAGTGATCGAGCACCGTCGCGATCCGATGCGCGAGTTCGTAGCGCATCGGCGGATCGGCGGCATCGAGATACGCGCGCAAACGGGGCGACGCATTCCACGGCGCGAGTGCGCTGTCTTCGTCGGTCCGGCCGAGCTGCCGGTAGCAGCGCCAGACGAGCCGGTCGGGTGCGTACGGCGAATGCGCCTGCACCGGAATCACGCCACCGATCTGCTCCCACAGCCACTGCGCGAGATAGCGGAAGTCGACGTTCGCGCACACGCCGCGCTGCGCGGCGATATCGAGTTCGAGCCGGCGCCGCAGCGCCGCGCTCGGCACGATCAGCGGCTGCGCGACCCAGGGTTCGGACGGCGCATCGGCCATGTCGGCGAGCAGTGCGGCGACGAGCGTTTCGTACCGGTTCGAATAGAAGAGCTGGAGCATGACGCGCAGCATAGCAAACGCTACCCCGCTGTAGAACCTGGCCGAATGGCCGAGGTCAGATGCCGTACAAAATACGTTAGACTCGACGGCGTTGAACTTCCCCAATCAGCGCTTTCCATTCGCACATTCGCAAGAAGACCCGGCAGTCGATGCGCTACTCGATCGAAATCAAGAAGTTCCTTTACAGCCAGTATTTTTACGGCGGCTTACGCATCGCGGTCGGCATCTCGTTGCCGGCGGTCCTCTGTCTGATCGTTTTCCATAATCGCGACCTCGGCTTCACGATCGCGACCGGCGCACTCGGCGCGTGCGTGGTCGACATGCCCGGCCCGCTGAAGTACAAGCACAACGAAATGCTCGCGTGCAGCGTGATCGGCTTCCTGTCGGCGCTCGCCACCGGGCTTGCCACCGTGAACTCGGTTGCGCTGTGGTGCACCGTCGTGCCGCTCACGTTCGTGCTGTCGCTGATCGTCGTCTACGGCAACCGCTGGCCGCAGATCAGCTTCGCGACGCTGTTCATGATGGTGATGACGCTCGAGGAGCATTTCACGCCGATGCAGGCGCTCGTCAACGCGGCGTGGATTCTCGCGGGCGGGCTCTGGTACACGTACTGGTCGACCTTCGTGAGCCGCTGGCAGATGCACCGCATCGAGCAGCAGGCGCTCGCGGAAAGCGTGTTCGCGTGCGCGGACTACCTGCTCGCGCGGGCGGATTTCTACGATCTCGACAACGATCTCGACGAGTGCTATCGCAATCTCGTCGCGAAACAGATCGCGGCGGTCGAACGCCAGGACGCGGCCCGCGACATCGTGCTGCGCGGTTTGCCGAAACTGAAGAGCGGCCAGCTCGATCCGCGTCGCGCGATGCTGTTCAATCTGTTCATCAACACGGTCGACCTGCACGAACTGTTCGTCGGCGCGCAGATCGACTATCCACTCGTGCGCAATACGTTCGGCGGCTCCGATCTGCTGGTGTTCTATCGCGACCTGATCCGCAAGGCCGCAGCCGATCTCGAGGATATCGGCCTCGCCGTGCTGCAGAACCGGCCGCCGCGCGCACGCGTCAACGTGAAGGCCGAGCTGCGCGCGATCGAGTTCGAGATCGACGTGATGCGCAAGCAGGAACTGCCGGCGAAGAATCCGGACGCGTACCAGGCCGTGTCGGGGACGTTCCGCCGGATCTGGAGCGCGACGCGGCTGATCGACCGGATGCGCAAGAGCCTGTCCACCGATGCAGCCACGACCGAAACCGAACTGCGGCTCGACCAGGCGCTGTCGCGTTTCGTATCGAGCCGGCGCGTGCCGTTCCGGCAGATCTTCTCGAACCTGACGATGGCGTCGCCGAGCTTCCGGCACGCGCTGCGCGTGACGATCGCGGTCGCGGTCGGCTTCTGGCTCGGGCGCCTGCTGCCGCTCACCAACGCGTACTGGATCGTGATGACCACGGTCATCATTCTGAAGCCAGGCTACTCGCTGACCAAGCAGCGCAATGGGCAGCGGATCGTCGGGACGCTGATCGGCTGTACGGCGAGCATCCTGCTGATGATGTTCGTCAAGGAACCGCACATCCTGCTCATCGTGATGTTCGCGTCGATGGTGATGAGCTACAGCCTGCTGCTGTTCAACTACGCGGCGAGCGTCGTGTTCACGTCGTCGTACGTGCTGCTGATGTTCCATCTGCTCGCGCCGGGCAGCATGCGCATCATCGGCGAGCGGGCGATCGACACCGTCGTCGGCTGCGCGATCGCGATCGCCGCGAGCCACCTGTTCCCGTACTGGGAATACCGGCTGATGGGCAAGCTCGTCAACGACATGATCGCGGCGACGCGGCAATTTCTCGAGGCCACCTGGTGGTGGAGCAGCAAGACGGCGACCGTCGCCACGGCCGCCGTCACCGAAGGCGGGGCTCGTGCACCGGCGGCGGCTGTGGCGGATGCCGATGCGCTGGTCAAGCCAGCGGCCGCATCGACGCCGTCCCAAGCACCGGCACCGCGCGATGAAATCGCAGCAAGCGATCACACCGCTCCCGTTACGCCGGTCGTGTCGACGACGAACCCAACGGCCCCCGCTCCATCGCCCGCATCGAAACCCGCAACCACACCCGCCGCTGCAGCCGCGGCCAGCGCACTCGATCGCGACTACCGCTACCGGCTCGCCCGCAAGAACGTGCACGTCGCGTTCGCGAACCTGGGTCAGGCATTCCAGCGGATGATGCTCGAACCGAAGGCCGCGCAGAAGTTCGTCCCCGAACTGAACGATCTGCTGGTGCGCAGTCACGTGCTCGCGTCGCAGATCACCGCGGCGGCGCCGCTACTGCGTACCACAGCGCAGCATCAGGACGACGTGTCGCTGCAACCGCTGCAACGCGCGCTGACGCTGGTACGCGACAACCTGAGCGCCGCGGAAAACGGCACCGCGCTGCCCGCCGAACAAGGCGATGCCGCGAAGCCGATGACTCGCGATCTCGATACGATGGTGGTGGAAGCGGAGAAGTCGTCGACGTGGTCCGCCGACGCAGTGCACGAACTGAAACTACTCGCGCATCAATGCAAGCAGATGCTTGCCGCGTCGTCGCAGATTCGCAAGGACGCGAGCGTGATCCGGTTGCCAGCCGCAGGATAGCGACGAGGCGAACGTGTCGCGAAGAGGTTACTGCGACGCCCCGCCGCTACCCGACGCCGTCGTCGCAGCCGCGGCTGCCGCAGCGGTCGATGCCGCCGCCGGCGCATTGTCGCGCTCGAATTCGCGCTTCTCGGTAATCGCGTTGTACAGCAGCGTCGCGATCACCAGCAACACCACGACCACGATCAGGATGGCGATGCCTTGAGTGGGGTTCTTCTTGCGCGGTTCGTTCATGTGGGAGGCTCGGCTCGCGTGGGACACGGGGCAATGACGGAGCCGGCATTCTACGCCGCCGCACCTTGCGCGTGCCTTGCAGTGCGCGGGGTGCGCCACCACGTCGCAGGCGGGCGGCGAGCCGATCGATGTCGGTGAATCGCTACGTCAACCTGCGCCGGCAATCGCGAGCGGCCGCACCGGCAGTGCGGTCGAATATTTGATCTGTTCCATCGCGAAGCTCGAGCTCACGTCGTAGAGCGGCACCGCGCGAATCAGCAGCTTGTACACGCGATCGTAGTCGTCGATATCGGACACCACGACGCGCAGCAGATAATCCGTCTCGCCGCTCATCCGGTACACCTCGACGACCTCGGGAATATCCTGCACCGCCTGCGTAAACGCGCGCGCCCATTCCTCCGTGTGCTGATTCGTCCGCACCGCGACGAACACCGTCGTCCCGACACCCAGCTTGCGCGGATCGCACAGTGCGACCTGCGCGCGAATCACGCCCGTTTCCTTCAGACGTTGCACCCGTTTCCAGCACGGCGTCTGCGAGAGATTCACGCGCTGCGCGAGTTCGGCGACCGGCGTGGTCGCGTCTTGCTGAAGCAATTCCAGCAGCTTGCGATCGATGATATCCATTCCCATGATTGCACCAATATAGAAAATTATTCTATTTATCTAGTTGTTTTCAGAATTATATGAAAACTCTTTCTCTGGGCAAGCCGGTATAAATGTCAGTGTCCGAGGCCTGAACAAATATATCGCGGAAGCCCCTATGAATCACCCCATGCGCCCTTCTACCTCTGCTCCCGCACCTGCCGTCGCGCGCCTGTGCCATGCGGTCGACGCTGCTTTCGATCACTCCGACGCCACCGGCGATCCCGCATGCCGCGCGACCTTCGCCAGCATCGTTCGGGCGGCGCTCGCGGAAGCCGCCGCCGATCCCGCGCTGCTGTCGCCCGCGCAGCGCGAAGGTCATGCCGATACTTACCGCCGTCACCTGCTCGCCGCCGATCCACACGGACGCTACGCGCTCGCCGCACTCGTCTGGCAACCTGGACAGGCGAGCCCGGCTCATGCGCATCACACGTGGTGCGGCTACGCGGTCGTCGCGGGCACGCTGGCCGAAACGGTCTACGCGTGGGACGCCGCCACGCACTGCGCCATCGAGACACGCACCCGGTTGCGCCCCGCCGGCGCCGTGTCGTTCACCCGCGCCGGTCATATCGGCATCCATCGCCTCGGCAATCCGGCCCATGCCAATACCGGTGTCGACACCGACGCGCATGCGTCCCCCGCGGTGTCGCTGCATCTGTACGGCGTGTGCGGCACGCGCATCGCGACGCATGTCAACGACATCGTGCGCATCGGTGACGTACCCGTCACCACACGCTGCACGACGCACACCGTATCGGCCTGACTGGCACCCGACGACTCGCCTGCTCGCGAAGACAATACGTGCGGCGCGCGACATTTTTTAACACCGCCCCGCAAGCACCGCGAAACAGCCAGCAAGCGCGTCGACAAATGACGCGCGGCATAACGCACGATGCGTGCGCACGGCGACCGGAACCGGAACGACAGGGATAAGGAATGTGCCGCGAACGCGGCGAGACAGGAAGAACGACGCAATACGAAGAACGACGCGCGCAACCGGTGCGGCGCCTGAGACAAGCGCGGCACCCGGTTCGCGCCGCTGCGAAGGTAACTTCATGGCGGCACAGTATCAAACCGGATGCGCCAGTGTAGCCGCTGCCATCAGCGACACACGTATCGATGCGTAACCGAATGTTATGCGGCTTGCCTACCGCATGGATACGGCCAAGGAATGTGAAAAAGGCCGCCGGAAAATCAGAACGATCTGCCGACGGTGCATCGATCTACAACCTTCAGTCTCAGTACGCGACTGTCGCGATCTGATGGATGAAGCGCCCCTGCTCCAGCTCGTCGACGAACGCGATAGCGTAGTCCTTCGTCGAAATGCGGCTGTTGCCGTTTGCATCGACGATCAGCGAACCCGCGCCGGTGCGGAACTTGCCGGTGCGCTCGCCGGGCGCGATTTCCGCCGCCGGCGAGAAGAACGTCCAGTCGAGATCGTTTGCGCTGCGATAGATCGTCAGCGTATCGCGATGCGCGAGCGCAACTGCCTTGTACGCGTCGGGGAACCCTTCCGCATCGACGAGCTGCTTGCCCGGCGCGACCTCCAGCGAACCCGCACCGCCCACCACGGCGAGTCGTTTGACGCCTGCGGCGCGCGCACCTTCGACGAGCGAACGGGTCGCCGTCGAGAGCGTCGCGACGTCGCCATGCGCCGGCGAATATGCGCTCGCAACCGCATCGAAACCGCGCAGCGCAGCGGCCACGGCCGGTGCGTCGAGCAGGTCAAGCTTCACGGCGCGCAGGTTCGCAACATCCGCCGGTACACGCGCCGGATCGCGCACGAACGCGGTGACCTGGTGGCCGCGACGCGCGGCCTCGGCGGCGATCTCCGAACCGATCATGCCGGTAGCGCCGAACAGTGCGATTTTGAGGGATTGGCTCATGGTCAAGATTCCTTTGAAGTCGGTTATGTGTAACTACGTTGATTACATATTCAGTGAAAAAAAGCGGGGCATCGATCTGCTCGCCCCGTTTCGCTTATTGCGTTTCGATTGTCTGCATCGTGCAGTTATCCGTCCGCTCTCCGCTTTCGCTCACGCAAACGTTCCGCACGCACGACATCCGCAGTTGCATCCGCGAGCGTGCGCGATGCGAGCGAGGCTTCCATCGCCCGCTGCGCGTCGTCGACGATGCCGGTCAGCACGCCCTGAATGTGCCGCCCCACCATGCACGCGGGATTCGGCGTCTCGCGATGCAGCGCGAACAGTTGAGCATCGTCCACGGCGCGGTACACGTCGAGCAGCGAAATATCTTCCGGCGCCCGTGCCAGCAATGCGCCGCCGCCCGCACCCAGTTGCGACGTGGTGCACCCCGCACTGGCCAGCATCGCCAGCAGACGACGGATCAACACCGGGTTCGTATTCACACTCCCCGCGATCATCTCCGAGGACAGCGGCACGCCGTCCTGCAGCGACAGCAGCGCCAGCACGTGAACCGCAAACGCAAAGCGGCTACTCGTATTCACAGCGAACCCGTCCAACGACAATGTGTAACTATGATAATTACACTTATTCGTCCTGTCAAACCGCTCTCGGACAGGTTCATTTGTCCATCTGCTTCTGCGCGTCGCTCGAATCGGACGACGCAGCCGCCGACGACGCCGCGCTCTGGCTCGACCATTCCTGCAGCTTGCGCCCCGCGCTTTCGAGCCCGGTGCCGGTCACCGACGCCGCGTGGCCGAGCAGGCCCTGGGTCGCGCTGGCCGCGCTCCGCAGATTGGCCTGCGCACCCGACGCCAGCGCCGACGGATCGATAGTAATCGACGGCTTCGACGCCGAGTCGAGACTCTGCTGCGTGGCCGTGCTCGCATTGTTGACCTGCTGGCCGACGTAGCTCGCCGCCTGGTCGAGTTTCTGGCCGGCCTGCTGCGCGACGTCGTTGAGTTTGGTCTGACCGGCGGACGCATCGTTTTTCTCGCATGCGGTCAGCAGCACGAGCAGTGTCGCGACGGCAGCGGCTACGCGGAACGGAGAGCGACGGAAGATTGAGTTCGGAGTCATGGAGTGAGAGCGCCGCGCGAGGCAGCATTGCATCGTTGAGAGAACGCGAAAACCGCGGATAACGCAGCCATGATACGCCGTCGCGCTACTGTCAAACTCGCTGGAGTAGACTGCCCGAACGTTCCGCGTCTTTTCTCTCCGACAGGAGGTATGCAATGGCAGCGAAGAAGATCCTTTTCCTCACCGGCGACTTCGCCGAGGATTACGAAACGATGGTGCCTTTCCAGGCACTGCAGGCAGTCGGTCACGTGGTCGATGCGGTCTGTCCGGGCAAGCACGCGGGCGAACGCATCAAGACCGCGATCCACGACTTCGAAGGCGACCAGACCTACACCGAGAAGCCTGGCCACCAGTTCACGCTCAATGCGTCGTTCGATGAAATCGATCCGACCCAGTATGACGCGCTCGCGATCGCCGGCGGACGCGCGCCGGAATATCTGCGGCTCAACCAGAAGGTGCTCGACATCGTGAAGCTGTTCAACGAACAGCGCAAACCGATCGCGGCGATCTGCCATGCGGCTCAACTGCTCGCCGCCGCCGACGTGATTCGCGGCCGTCGCATTTCGGCGTATCCAGCGTGCGCGCCGGAGGTGAAGCTCGCAGGCGGCGACTACGCGGACATTCCAGTCGATGCGGCCATCACCGATGCGCACTTCATCACCGCGCCGGCGTGGCCCGCGCATCCCGAATGGTTGCGACAGTTCCTCGCTGCATTGGGCACGCGTATCGAACTGTGAATGTGAGGAAAATGGAGACGGTCGCGGGCAATCCGTGACCGTCTTTTGAACGCTACCCGGGCACTAAGCGAGCACTCAGCGCACGCTGCTGAAACGCAGCTCCGGCTCATCAGCATAAGTGAGCGCGGCCGTCTCGCGAGCCTGCCGCATCGCCGCTTCCGGCAGCGACAGATAGAACGTCGTGCCGAACCCTTCCGACGACTCCGCCCACACTCTCCCGCCGTGCCGCTCGACCACGCGACGCACCAGCGCGAGCCCGATGCCCTCGCCGGTCGCGACGTTCGAATGCAGTCGCTGGAATGCATTGAAGAGTCGCGGCAACGCGATCTCCGGAATGCCTAGCCCGTTGTCCTTCACGTAGAAGATCCGCAGCGACTGCACGCCGGGCGGCGCGGGTGTCGTACCGATCTCGACGAGCCCTTCGCGTGCCGGGTCCAGATAGTTGATCGCGTTGCCGATCAGATTCGCGAACACCTGCTCGAGCGCGGTCGGGTCGCCCCATACCGGCGGCAGATCGTGCACGACCACGTTCGCGCGACGCGCCTTGATCGACGCCTGCATCGCATCGACGACGCGCTGCACGAGATCGCCGAGATGCACCTGCTGATGCCGGTACTCGACGCGGCCGACGCGCGACAGCCGCAGCAACGCGTCGATGATGTGCGACGCGCGCAGTACCGCCGTCTGCAGATAATGCAGCGCCTCGCCGATGTCGTCTTCGATCAGTCGTTCGAGACGCTGCCGGTCCCCCGCCGTCAACGACGACTGGCGGATCGCGTCGCGCAGATCGTCGCACGCGTGAATCAGTTCTTTCGAGAAGCCCTGAAGGTTCACGAGCGGCGCACGCAGATCGTGCGACACGCTGTAAATAAACATCTCGTTTTCCTGCGTCTGCTGACGCAGCGTTTCATTGATCCGCGCGAGTTCGTCGGCACGACGCGCGAGATCGGACTGAAAACGCGCCTGCAGACGCTCCGCTTCGAGCAGACGACGGCTCGTGTTGTGCAGCGTGAGGTCGAGCCGGGAGATTTCGTCGCTGCCGGGCGCGGCCGGCGCGAGCGGTTCGCTGCCCGCGAGACGCCCCGCGTTCGCCGACAGCAGCGCGAGCCGCCCGCTCACGCCGCGCGTGAACAGCCAGATCGCGAGCGCAACGAACAGGATCGAGCCGATCACTGCGATGACGATCAGGGTCTGCTGCTGTTCGTGCGCAGCTTCGGCCGCGACGGCGCGCACCGAATCGAGACGCCGCTCTTCCGCCTGGAACGCGGCGACCTGCGCGCGGAAACGGTCGAGTACATCGGTGGTGGTCTGCTCGCCGAAGCGCGCGAGCACGTCGCGGCGCCGGCCCGAATGCATCAGATCCTGCACGCGATCCGACCACTGACGATACGCCTGCACCGCCTGGCGAATCTGCACCGCGCGTTCGACCTGCATGGGATTGTCGGCGACGAGTTCTGCGAGCCGGTCGATCCGCCGATCGATGTCCATCCACAGCACGATCGGCGTCGACACGTTCGCGTCGTTGCCGATCACCGCGCCGCGCAGCCGCAGCGATTCGAGCAGGACCGGCTCGAGAATCGATGTGGTCTGCCGCAGCACTTCCTGGCTATGCGCGGCCCAGCGCTCGGCCTCTTCCGCATCGGCCTGCGCCTTGACGAGCCCGGACAGCAACGCCAGTTCGAACACGGCGGGAATCGCGATCAGCAACAGCCCTTTGGTCGTCAGTCTCATGCGCGGGAAAAGTCGTGGGTCCGGCGTGCGGCGCACGGGGACGGCACATTATGTCGACGTTTACGTCAGATGACAAAGGCGTCGGGCCGCGCCGCGTCGACACGAGGCGCAGCATGTGCGCGCTGCATAATCCGCGGGCCGTCGGGCCGGGCGCTCAAGTGCGGGCCATCTGTGACGCAACAGCGCCTCACGGCACATTCATCAGGAAGCAGGCAGCTCGCCGAGCGTGCCGAATTCAACTGCACACCGCGTATAGAAAAGCCGGACGCCGGCATGGCGGATCGCGTCGAAAAGCCGCTCGGACTCGGCCTCGGTGACCGCGAAAATGATCTGCACCGGCTGGTCCGCCAGTTCGAAGAAGCGCGCGGCATGATGAACGCCCGTATGCCCGACGCCTTCCGCGGTCGCGACGACCGTCGCGCCATGAATGCCCGCGTCGCTAGCCTGCGCAAGCAGCCACTCGACTACCGTGTGATGACCGTGCCGTCGATTCTGCTCTGTATAGAACGTGAGTTGATAGCCGTTCATATCGCCTCCACAGCAGCCCTGTCGATTTCATTTTAGGCCACCGCTCCGTGCCCGCTCAGCGATGCGCGGCGTCGCCGGCCGCTCTCCGACGGTGATAGACTTGCGCGCCGGAGATGGCATTCTCCGTTAACCGCCCATGTGGCTGATGATGCCTGCCCTGGCCCGGATCACTGCGGAGGCGGCATCGTGTCTTTGCAGCCCGGCCTGTCGACCTTTTCGGCTTTCAGGCCCTGTCATGTATCTTTCCATTTTCGCCGTCGGGATTGGCGGCGCTCTCGGTTCGCTGTTGCGCTGGTTCTTCGGTATTCGCCTCAACAGTCTGTTTCCCGCGCTGCCGCTCGGCACCCTCGCGTCCAACGTGGTGGCCGGCTACATCATCGGCGTCGCCATTGCATTCTTCGCCCGAACGCCCGACATCGCGCCCGAGTGGCGACTCTTCGTCATCACCGGTTTGATGGGCGGCCTCTCGACGTTCTCGACTTTCTCCGCCGAAATCGTGCAGCACCTGCAGGAAGGTCGGCTCGGATGGGCTGCGGGTGAAATCGGCATTCATGTGGGAGCGTCCGTCGCGATGACCTTGCTCGGTTTCGCGACGGTCTCGCTCGCGACACGCTGACGTCGTTGCAGGCACACGTTGGAATCGCGCCGGCCGTACTGACGCTGTCGGCGCGAATGCGCCGCTTTCTGCGATAAAAGCATTCAACGCCAGGCAATATCAAAAAACGACGGGCGAAAAAAAAGGCGTCACGTGACCGTGACGCCTTAAAAAGTTCTAGCCATTCCGAGGGCCGTGCTAGAACCTGAGAGATGGGATCCGAAAGCGTTGGAACTGCCGGCAGACGCTCTTGCCAGAAGTGACAGCCGGCCTCGAAACCGTGCAACGGCTCCGACCCAGCAAAAGATACGGCTGTCGTACGCCGCTTTCGAAATAGGGTTCCATTTTTTATGGTTATGCTGACTAAGTCAAGAAAAATCTGATGTGGCTCACAGAGTACTTCTTTGAATCGCAGGGACAATAAACCGTCATAAATAAAGGCTCTCTCGTCACGACATCCGGGGACCGCCCGCGGCTGCTCCGTAGAACGGCAAACGCGTCCCGAGTGGTTAAATTGAAATAAAGTTCCATAAAACGACATGAACCAGCCTCCGACGCCCTCCCGCCGCGCCGACCCCGTCAAAGACAAGGACGGTTCCGGTGACGAGGTTACGGCGCTCGCCCGCGGCCTGACTGTTTTGCGGCGCATTGCCGCCGCCGACGCGCCACTTAGTAACCGCGAACTCACCGAGCAGACCGGTATTCCGAAGCCAACCGTTTCCCGTATCACCGCCACGCTCGTCAGCGCGGGTTTTCTGTTCCGCCTGCCGGACAGCGAGCGCTTCGTGCTGACTTCGTCGGTGCTTGAACTGAGTAACGGCTTTCTGCGCAATTTCGATATCCGTGCTCGCTCTCGTCCTTTTCTGATCGAACTCGCCGAACGGACCTCGCTGTCGGTCCATCTCGCGGTGCGCGACCGGCTCGACATGGTCGTGATCGACGCGATCCGGCCGCGTTCGGCCGTGCTCGTGTCGCGTCTCGAAATCGGCTCGCGGATGGATCTGTGTCGCACCGCAGTCGGGCGCGCGTACCTCGCCGCGCTCAGCGAAACGGAACGCGAAAAGCTGCTGACCGGCGTGCAGGCCGCATCGGGCGACGACTGGGGTTATCTCAGCAACCGTCTGCAAAGCGCGCTGCAGGAGACTTTCACGCAGGGCTTCGCGATCGCGACCGGCGAGTGGTATGACGGCCTCAACGCGATCGCGGCGGGCTTCATCGGTCCGTCCGGTGAACGTTACGCGGTGAACTGCGGCGGCTCGGCGCATCAGTGTCCGCGCGACTGGCTGATCTCGCGTGCGGCGCCCGCGCTGCTCGAATGCATCGGACGGATCGTGCAGGAGATCGGCGGCAGTCCCGGTCATCGGCTCGACGACTGACTCCACCCCGCTCCGCTTTTACTCGATGCAAGTGAAATGACAGCGTGTGGCCGTTCGACTCGGCCGCACGCTGTCGTCATGACAAATTGTTAACCTGCACCCGCCACCCATCAATCCCGTAATCAACAGAAAAATACTCGGCTGGACTGTAACAAAGCGCCCGACGTAGCATCATGGTTTTCAACTAGCTGTCAGCGGCGCGAGCCCCACCGGGCGGCGCATCACGGATACGGTACGGCGTCGTGGCGGCGGGAGGTCGCCATCCGTTCGGCCTTACCATTTTTCTCACGTCTCGCGTAGGATCGCGCTGAACCGGCTTGCGGCGCCGGCAGTCGAAGCAGGCCTGCACGCCGCCGCCCTACGTCCCGCCGACGAAGCGCTTTCGGCTCCACTTCACGTCACCGAAAACCGATGGACGAACAACAAAAGAATCCTGAAAGCACATCACGCCCGTCACAGCCGAATCGCCCGGCTTCCGGTCCTTCGGGTCTGTCCGGTACACCGTCCGGCAAGCCGCCTGGCAAACGCCGCGGTCGCCTGATCGCGCTGATCGTCGTTGTCCTCGTGATCGCGGGCATCGTGCTGTTCCGCTGGCATCCGTGGGGCGCTTCGTCGGGTGCGGCGGCACCCGGCGCGGCGAGCAGCGGAGGCGGCAGACATGGCGGCGGCGGACGCGGCGGCGCATTCGCCAGCCAGCCGCAACCGGTCCACGTCGCGACTGCGTCGCAGGGCGAGATGCCGGTCGTGCTGACCGCGCTCGGCACGGTCACGCCGCTCGCCAACGTCACGGTACGCACGCAGCTGTCCGGCATCCTGCAGACCGTCGCGTTCCAGGAAGGCCAGATGGTCAAACAGGGCGACGTGCTCGCGCAGATCGACCCGCGCCCGTATCAGATCTCGCTCGCCAACGCGCAAGGCACCCTCGCACGCGACCAGGCGCTGCTGCAAACCGCTCGCCTCGACCTCAAGCGCTACCAGACATTGCTGTCGCAGGATTCGATCGCGAGCCAGCAGGTCGATACGCAGGCGTCACTCGTCAAACAATATGAAGGCACCGTCAAGTCCGACCAGGCGAACATCGATACCTTCAAACTCGACCTGACCTACGCGCGCATCACCGCGCCGGTGTCGGGCCGCGTCGGGCTGCGCCAGGTCGATCCGGGCAACTACGTAACATCGGGCGACACCAACGGCATCGTCGTCATCACGCAGCTGCAGCCGATCAGCGTGATCTTCACGACGTCCGAGGACAACCTGCCCGCGATCATGAAGCAGATCAACGCAGGCACGAAGATGTCGGTGACCGCGTACGACCGCAGCAACACGAATTCGCTCGAAGGCGGCTCTCTGCAAACCATCGACAACCAGATCGACACGACCACCGGCACGCTCAAACTCCGCGCGAGCTTCGAGAACAAGGGCAACGTGCTGTTCCCCAACCAGTTCGTCAACACGCGCCTGCTCGTCGACGTCGTGCGCAACGCGGTGATCGTGCCGACGTCGTCGGTGCTGAACGGTTCGATGGGGCAGTTCGTCTATGTCGTGAAGCCGGATAACACCGTGACCGTGCGTCAGGTGAAGGTCGGTCCCGTCGACGGCGAGCGCACCAGCATCCAGTCGGGCCTGCAGGTCGGCGAGCGTGTGGTGATCGACGGCTCCGATCGTTTGAAGGAAGGCGCGAAGATCACGATCCCGGCCGATCATCCTGCCGGCGCTTCCGGCGCGCATGGTGCATCGGGCGCACACGGCGCAGCGGGTGCGTCGGGTGCATCCGGGGCCAAGGGCCACCATCGCCGCCACGCGGCGCAAGCTTCCGAATAAAGGGCGTGGCTGATACCGCATGAATCCTTCCCGCGCTTTTATCCTGCGCCCCGTCGGCACTGCGCTGCTGATGGCGGCGATCATGCTGGTCGGGCTCGTCGCGCTGCGCTTTCTGCCGCTGTCGGCGCTGCCCGAAGTCGACTATCCGACCATCCAGGTGCAGACGTTCTATCCGGGCGCGAGCCCGGACGTGATGACGTCGTCGGTCACCGCGCCGCTCGAGCGGCAGTTCGGCCAGATGCCGTCGCTGAACCAGATGTCGTCGCAAAGCTCGGCGGGCTCGTCGATCATCACGCTGCAGTTCAGTCTCGATCTGCCGCTCGACATCGCCGAGCAGGAAGTGCAGGCCGCGATCAACGCGGCCGGCAACCTGCTGCCGTCCGACCTGCCCGCGCCGCCAATCTACGCAAAGGTCAATCCCGCCGACGCGCCGATCATCACGCTCGCGATCACGTCGAAGACGATGCCGCTCACGCAGGTGCAGGATCTCGCGGACACGCGGCTCGCGCAGAAGATCTCGCAGGTCGCGGGCGTCGGGCTCGTCAGTCTGTCGGGCGGGCAGCGGCCGGCCGTGCGTATCCAGGCGAATCCGCGTGCGCTCGCCGCGTACGGTCTGAATCTCGACGATCTGCGCACGACCATTTCGAACCTCAACGTCAACACGCCGAAGGGCAACTTCGACGGCCCGACGCGGGCGTACACGATCAATGCGAACGACCAGCTGACCGACGCCGACGCATACACGTCAGCGGTAATCGCCTACAAGAACGGTCGCGCGGTGATGCTCACCGACGTCGCCACAATCGTCTCCGGCGCCGAGAACACGAAGCTCGGCGCGTGGGTCGACAGCACGCCGGCGATCATCCTGAACGTGCAGCGCCAGCCGGGCGCGAACGTGATCCAGGTGGTCGACGGCATCAAGGCGCTGCTGCCGCAACTGCAGCAGTCGCTGCCCGCCGCGCTCGACGTGCGCATCGTCACCGACCGCACCACCACCATCCGCGCGTCGGTGCGCGACGTGCAGTTCGAACTGCTGATGTCCGTCGTACTCGTCGTGCTGGTGATGTACCTGTTCCTCGCGAACATCTACGCGACGATCATCCCGAGCCTGTCGGTGCCGCTGTCGCTGATCGGCACGCTCGCGGTGATGTATCTGTGCGGCTTCTCGCTCGACAACCTGTCGTTGATGGCGTTGACGATCGCGACCGGCTTCGTCGTCGACGATGCGATCGTGATGATCGAGAACATCGCGCGTTACGTCGAGGAAGGCGAGGCGCCGCTCGAAGCTGCGCTAAAAGGTTCGAAGCAGATCGGCTTCACGATCATCTCGCTGACGGTGTCGCTGATCGCCGTGCTGATTCCGTTGCTGTTCATGGGCGACGTGGTCGGCCGGCTGTTCCATGAGTTCGCGATCACGCTCGCGGTGACGATCGTGATCTCGGCGATCGTGTCGCTGACGCTCGTGCCGATGATGTGCGCGAAGCTGCTGCGCCACACGCCGCCGAAGGAAAGCCATCGCTTCGAAGCGAAGGCGCACCAGTTCATCGATTACGTGATCGGCCGCTACGCAGTCGCGCTCACGTGGGTGCTCGACCGGCAGCGCTCGACGCTTTTTGTCGCGCTGCTCACGCTCGTGCTGACCGCCGTGCTGTACATCTTCATTCCGAAGGGCTTCTTCCCGGTGCAGGACACCGGTGTGATCCAGGCGATCACGCAGGCGCCGCAGTCGGTGTCGTATGCGTCGATGGCGCAGCGTCAGCAGGATCTTGCCGCCGAGATCCTGAAGAACCCGGACGTCGACAGCCTCACGTCGTTCATCGGCGTGGACGGCAGCAACATCACGCTGAACAGCGGCCGGATGCTGATCAACCTGAAACCGCGCGACGACCGCAGCAATACCGCGAGCCAGGTGATCCGCCAGTTGCAGCACGACGTCGCGCACATTCCGGGCGCGTCGCTGTACATGCAGCCGGTGCAGGATCTGACGATCGACTCCACCGTCAGCCCGACGCAATACCAGTTCATGCTGACGTCGCCGAACATCGACGAATTCTCGACGTGGGTGCCGAAGCTGATGACGCGTCTGCAGGAGTCGCCCGAACTCGCCGACGTCGCCACCGATCTGCAGAGCAGCGGCCAGTCCGTCTACATAGAGATCGACCGCGCGACCGCGTCGCGTTACGGCATCACGCCCGCCACCGTCGACAACGCGCTGTACGACGCGTTCGGTCAGCGCATCATCTCGACGATCTTCACGCAGTCGAACCAGTACCGCGTGATTCTCGAAGCGCAGCCGGACATCCAGCATTACACCGAGTCGCTGAACGCGATCTATCTGCCGTCGTCGACGTCGAGCGGCGGCCAGGTGCCGCTGTCGTCGATCGCGAGCTTCCACGAACGGCCCGCGCCGCTGCTCGTCACGCATCTGAGCCAGTTCCCCGCGACGACGGTGTCGTTCAACCTCGCACCGGGCGCGTCGCTCGGCGCGGCCGTGAAGGCTATCCAGCAGGCGGAGAAGGATGTCGGTCTGCCGGGGTCGTTCCAGACGCGCTTCCAGGGTGCGGCGCTCGCGTTCCAGGCGTCGCTGTCGAACGAACTGTTCCTGATCCTCGCAGCAATTGTCACGATGTACATCGTGCTCGGCGTGCTGTACGAGAGCTTCATCCATCCGATCACGATCCTGTCGACGCTGCCGTCCGCCGGTGTCGGCGCACTACTTGCACTGCTGGTGTCGGGGCACGACCTCGACATCATCGGGATCATCGGCATCGTGCTGCTGATCGGTATCGTGAAGAAGAACGCGATCATGATGATCGACTTCGCGCTCGAAGCGGAGCGCGAACAGGGCAAGCCGCCGCGCGAGGCGATTTACCAGGCGTGTCTGCTACGCTTCCGGCCGATCCTGATGACGACGATGGCAGCCCTCCTTGGCGCGCTGCCGCTGATGCTCGGCACCGGCGCGGGCTCCGAGCTGCGTCATCCGCTCGGTATCGCGATTGCGGGCGGCCTGATCGTGAGCCAGCTGCTGACGCTGTTCACGACACCGGTGATCTATCTCGGCTTCGATTCGCTCGCACGCCGTATCCGCGCGCGCTTTAATCGCGACGAGCCCGGCAGCGGTACAACCCCGCCCGCCGCGAACGCGGAGAACTGACCGATGAATCTGTCGCGTCCGTTCATCCAGCGGCCGGTCGCCACGACGCTGCTCGCGATCGGCATCGCACTCGCGGGGATGTTCGCGTTCGTCAAGCTGCCGGTCGCGCCGCTGCCGCAGGTCGATTTTCCGACCATCTCGGTGCAGGCGAGCCTGCCGGGTGCGAGTCCGGAAACCGTCGCGACCAGTGTCGCGAGTCCGCTCGAACGGCATCTTGGGTCGATTGCGGACGTTACTGAAATGACGTCGACGAGTTCGGTGGGGAGTGCGCGGATTACGCTGCAGTTCGGGTTGAACCGTGACATCGACGGCGCCGCGCGTGACGTGCAAGCAGCAATTAATGCAGCACGGGCCGATCTGCCTGCGAGCTTGCGCAGCAATCCGACGTATCACAAGGTGAATCCGGCCGATGCACCGATTTTGATCCTCGCGCTAACGTCGAAAACGCTGCCAGCAGGCCAACTGTACGATTCGGCGGCGACGGTGCTACAGCAGTCGCTGTCGCAGGTAGACGGCGTCGGCGAAGTAGACGTAGCCGGTTCAGCGAATCCGGCGGTGCGGGTCGAACTGGAACCGCAGGCGTTGTTCCACTACGGCATCGGGCTCGAAGACGTGCGAGCCGCGCTCGCGGCCGCGAACGCGAACAGTCCGAAGGGCTCGATCGAATTCGGCCCGAACCGCGTACAGATCTACACCAACGATCAGGCGAGCAAGGCGACCCAGTACAAGGATCTCGTGATCGCGTATCGCAACGGCTCGGCGGTCAAGCTGTCGGACGTCGCGGAAGTGGTCGACTCGGTCGAGGATCTGCGCAACCTCGGCCTCACGAACGGCAAGCGTTCAGTGCTGGTCATCCTCTACCGGCAGCCCGGCGCGAACATCATCGAAACGACCGACCGCGTGCGCGAAATGCTGCCGCAGTTGCAGGCGTCGCTGCCCGCGGACGTCGAGGTACTGCCCACCGCCGACCGCTCCACGACCATCCGTGCGTCGCTGAAAGACACCGAGCGCACGCTGATCGTCGCGGTCGCGCTGGTCGTGATGGTCGTGTTCCTGTTCCTGCGCAACTGGCGCGCGACGTTGATCCCGAGTGTCGCGGTGCCGATCTCGATCATCGGCACGTTCGCGGCGATGTACCTGCTCGGCTTCTCGATCGACAACCTGTCGCTGATGGCGTTGACGATCGCGACCGGTTTCGTCGTCGACGATGCGATCGTCGTGCTCGAAAACATTTCTCGGCACATCGAGAACGGCGTGCCGCGAATGAAAGCCGCGTTTATTGGCGCGCGCGAAGTGGGCTTCACCGTGCTGTCGATCAGCCTGTCGCTGGTCGCGGTGTTTCTGCCGATCCTGCTGATGGGCGGGATCGTCGGGCGGCTGTTCCGCGAATTCGCGCTGACGCTGTCGCTCGCGATCGGCGTGTCGCTCGTGGTGTCGCTCACGCTCACGCCGATGATGTGCTCGCGACTGCTGCGCGAGCCGCGCGAAGCACAAAAGGAAGGCCGCTTCGGCCAGTGGCTCGAACGCGGTTTCGAGCGGATGCAGCGCGGCTACGAACGCACGCTCGGCTGGTCGCTGCGGCATCCGCGGCTGATCCTCGTCGTGCTGCTCGCGACGATCGGGCTGAACGTCTGGCTGTACATCATCATTCCCAAGGGCTTTTTCCCGCAGCAGGACACGGGGCGTCTGGTCGGCGGCATTCAGGCGGACCAGAGCACGTCGTTCCAGGCGATGAAGTTAAAGTTCTCCGAGATGATGGCGATCGTGCAGAAGAACCCGTCGGTTGCGAGCGTGGTCGGTTTCACCGGCGGCCGGCAGACCAACTCGGGCTTCATGTTCGTCGTGCTGAAACCGAAGAGCGAGCGCAAGCAGTCCGCCGACCAGATCATCGCGCAGCTACGCGCGCCGCTCGGGGACGTCGCCGGCGCGCGTACGTTCCTGCAGGCGGTGCAGGACATTCGCGTCGGCGGCCGGCAGTCGAACGCGCAGTACCAGTTCACGCTGCTGTCCGACACCACCGCCGATCTCTACAAGTGGGGCCCCAAACTCACCGACGCATTGCTGGCCCGCCCCGAACTCGCCGACGTGAACTCCGACCAGCAGCAAGGCGGTCTCGAAGCGATGGTGACGATCGACCGCGCAACTGCGGCGCGGCTCGGCATCAAGCCCGCGCAGATCGACAACACGCTGTACGATGCGTTCGGCCAGCGCCAGGTTTCGACGATCTACAACCCGCTGAACCAGTACCACGTCGTGATGGAAGTCGCGCCGAAATACTGGCAGAGCCCGGACATGCTGAACCAGGTGTGGATCAGCACGTCGGGCGGCAGCGCAAGCGGCGCGCAGACCACCAACGCGGCGGCCGGCACCGTGTCGAATTCCGCGCCCGGGGCGGCGGTGGGCGGCACCGGCGGCACGACCGCCGCAAGCGTCGCGAGCATTGCCGCCGACTCCGCGCGCAACCAGGCGATCAACTCGATCGCCGCGAGCGGCAAGTCGAGCGCGTCGTCGGGCTCGGCGGTGTCGACGTCGAAGGAAACGATGATCCCGCTATCGGCGATCGCGAGCTTCGGGCCGGGCAACACGCCGATATCGGTGAATCACCAGAGCCAGTTCGTCGCATCGACGATCTCGTTCAACCTGCCGCCGGGCAAATCGTTGTCCGACGCGACGCAGGCGATCTACGACACGATGGCCGAAATCGGCATGCCCGCGACGATCCACGGCAGCTTCCAGGGCACCGCGCAGGCGTTCCAGCAATCGATGTCCGACCAGCCGATCCTGATCCTCGCAGCGCTCGCCGCCGTGTACATCGTGCTCGGCGTGCTGTACGAGAGCTACATCCATCCGCTCACGATTCTGTCGACGTTGCCGTCGGCCGGTGTCGGCGCCCTGCTCGCGCTGCTCGCGTTCAGGACGGAGTTCAGCATCATCGCGTTGATCGGCGTGATCCTGCTGATCGGCATCGTGAAGAAGAACGCGATCATGATGGTCGACTTCGCGATCGAGGCGTCGCGGCAAGGACTGTCTTCGTATGAGGCGATTCGCCAGGCGTGTCTGCTGCGCTTCCGGCCGATCATGATGACGACCTGCGCAGCGCTGCTCGGTGCACTGCCGCTCGCGTTCGGCACCGGCGAAGGGGCCGAGCTGCGCGCGCCGCTCGGCATCTCGATTGTCGGGGGGTTGATCGTCAGCCAGATGCTGACGCTGTACACGACGCCGGTCGTTTATCTGTATATGGACCGGATTCGCGTGCGGTGGGAAAACCGTGGTGCACGCGGACGCGCGGAGTCGGCAGGGCCTGCTGGAACATAGGGATCGTCAGGCGCCGTTCAAAGCGCCTGACGAATCGCGAGCGCGAAGATCCGCACCCACTGACGCGCACGCCGCTCGTCGCCGGCCGGCACGTTCCACACCGGCCGCTTCGCATCCTTCACGTAGACCTCGACCAGCCAGCCACGCTGCGGGTCGGACCGCGCGGTTGCCGCTTCAAGATCGGCGAAGATGTAGTTGCCTTCCACACCGTCGATGCGCAACCGGCACAGCCGCTTGTCCGCTGCGAACCGCACGTCGCCCCAGCCGCCCTTCAGTTCGTGAGTCCAGTCGCCGTCGCGAATGTTCGACGCGACCTCGCGACGGCGCCGCCACCAGTACGCGAGCGCCGCGATGACGAGTGCCGCGACCACCACGGCCACGGCGACCGCGACGCCGGTGCCGAACAACGCGGCCAGCCGTTCGAACGACCACACCGCGCCGTAGATCACTCCGATCACGACGACCAGCAGAACCAGAATCGGCATTCAACGCACCATCAGAAAAAAACGAAAGCCGGTGCGCGCAGGTAGTCCTGCTGACCCGCGCACCGCAAAACCATGACTACTGCTGCTTGTGCGCAGCAGCCCACGCCTTGAGCGCATTCAGCGTGTTCTCGACGTGCTTGTCCGGCGACAGGCTCGTGTACTCATAGAGAATCTTGCCGTCCGGCGCGATCACATACGACACGCGATTCGCCATCGGCGCATGCATCGGCAGGCCGGCGTCGTACGCGTCGATCACTTTCGAATCGGCATCGGCCGCGACCGGGAATTTGCTGCGGCATTCGCTGACCGAAAACTTCGTCAGCGTATCGATGTTGTCGTGCGACACGCCGATCACGGTCGCGCCGTATTGCTTGTACTGGTCAACGGCTTCGGCGAACTCGTGCGCCTCGATCGTGCAACCCTTCGTGAACGCGGCCGGGTAGAAGTACAGCACAACCGGGCCCTTCTTCAGCGCATCGGCGAGCGTGTACGTGAACGTCTTGCCGCCCAGCGACGCCTGCGCCGTAAAGTCCGGCGCCTGCGCACCCGGCTTCAGCGTCGCCGACGCGAGCATCGAATACGCGCATAGTGCCGCGCCGCTCAGAATCGCGGCCGCTGCCGGCCATCCTTTTCGCATCATGTCGTCACCTCGCTAGTCCACGTCGAATTCATCATGTCGATCAGGCGCGCACGCATGGTGCGCCGCCGGAGACCGCCGCGGACCACCGTCGGTCCGTGCCGGTATTGGAACACGTTACGGGGGGATGCGCAGGCTGGTCGGCATCGATTGGGGAGGATCTACTCACCCGCTTGCGTATCCACCGACTCCCCCGCATGCGCATCGAACCATGCAGCCGCCGCCAGATTCAACTCCGCGAGCGACGCCTGCGTCAGTGGCGCAAAACCGGCCAGTGCATCGTCGTGAGCGAGCACCGTCGCATCGTCGCCGTGATCGGCGGCTTCGGCGATACGCAGCACCGCACCCAGCGGTCCGTGATATCCGACGATCGCATCGCGGATCGGCTGCGCGAGTCCGACCCGGTCGAGCGCCTCCTCGATCGTGCCGCCCAGCACCACATGCACGAGCGAGAAGATCGCGGTCATGATCGCCGCATCGGCGAATGCGTCGTCGTGCGGACGCAGCGCGCGCGCGACCAGTTCCATGAAGCGCGAGCGCGTGCCGGTCAGCTGCACGAGCGGATCGCGATGCCACGGCAGCTCGCTGCCGCCCGCATACAGCAGTAACTGCGCCCAGCGCGCGATCTGCCGTGTGCCGACGACCAGCACCGCCTCGCGCAGCGAACCGATCTCGCGCGGCAGACCGAATGCGCTCGAGTTCACGAGCCGCAGCAACTGCACGACGATCGACGGACTGCGCTTCAGCTCGGCCTCGAGTTCCACGATGTCCGCATCGCGTGCAAGCAGTGCGAGCAGACGCAGCAGCGCGGACCGCGAGATGCGCGCACGCGGCGCGGCGAGCATCTGCGGCCGCGCGAAAAAATAACCCTGGAACAGATCGAAGCCGAGTGTATGACCGAGTGCGAAGTCTTCGCGCGTCTCGACTTTTTCCGCGATCAGCGTGCGCCCCGCCCCACGCATCTGCTCGACGAGCGCGGGCAACGCGTCGCGTGGTGTCTGCAGGAAATCGATCTTGATGATGTCCGCGTACGGCAGCGCGAGCGCGATGTTGCCGCTCCATGCGCAGACGTCGTCGAGTGCGATGCCGAAACCCGCGCGCCGCAGTTCCGTGATGCGCGCGAGCAGCCGCGCGTCGAAGGTCACGGTTTCGAGGATCTCGAGCACGAAGCGCTCGGGCGGCATCAGATGCACGATGTCGTCGAACAGCAGCTCGCGGCCGATGTTCACGTAGCCGCGTCGCGTACCGAGCACCGCCGCGACACCGATTCCGCCGATCGTGCGCGCGACCACCTGTGCGGTGGCCTGCGCATCGTCGCTGACGTCGGCGCGATTGTGCGGGCCCGAGCGAAACAGCAGCTCGTACGCGTGCACCGCGCCATGCCGGTCGACGATCGGCTGCCGGCCGAGATAGACGCACTGCTGGACGCCGGCCGCGAGCGCGGCGGGCGTCGGCTGCCGTGCAGCGTCGGCAGGCACGCGCAACGGCGCCGGATGGCCCGCAGGTTGACTGCTCACGCCGGTTTTCGGAGAGTCGGACATGGCTTGCGGCAGCAAAGGTTCGGGGACAGCGTCGCGGATTCGCGATGCATCGCGGTGCACCTGGATTCGTCGTGCATACGAAGCCGCGATGCGCGACGCTCGCACGTGGCGCATCGACATCCGCGCCCACTCGATCGCCCCACTTTAACCGAATCCCGCGCGGCGGCGTACAGGGAAAAATGAGGGTATCGGGGTACTGTTTATGGGACCGCCCGTCGTCCGGCATGAGCAACCGCATGTGCAACTGCATGTGCAACTGACAGCAACGCACATACGGTATGCCCCGTGCTTTCCAATCCTTTCCTGCGTGCGTTCCCGTGTGCTTTCCCGTGCGACTCGCGCCCCGCCGTGCGTCCCACCTGTCGATCCGTCAGAAATTGTTAAAGATTTTTCCCCGCCGGTCGATATCAAGTTCTGATGGGCGGCTCTACCGTCCCGGTCGCGACTCACGCGCGGCTGGACGGACGGGCCGCGCCGCCGCAGAACGACGAGGGTTGCCCGCCACAAACATGGAAGCGAACAGCATCATCGCGCCCCGCCGGGGCTCCTTGCGCACGGTCTTCGACCGGTTCCGCGCATTCGGCCGGCGTATGGGCGGCCGGCATCCGGGAAGCCGGCACATGGGCGGCCGGCCCAGCCCCGCATTCGCACCGCTGCGTCTCGAGCAGACGGTCGGCGCGGTCGATTTTCTCGCGCAGGTCGATCACGAGCTGCATTTCCTGTACGTGTCCGATGCGAGCCTGCGCTTCATCGGCTATCACCGCGAGTATCTGCAGACGGTCACGCTGTACGACCTCGTCGCGCCCGCCGACGCCACCCGCCTCACCGCGCTGCTCACCCGCGCGAAGTCGAGCGGCATGGTCGAGAAAGCGACCATCGAACTCGTCAAGTCGCTGACCTATCCGATCGCGGTCGAACTGCGTGTGGTGAGCAATCAGCACGACGGCGTCGAAGGCTATGCGATCGCCGGCTTCGACGTGTCGACGTGGCGCGCGACCGAAGCGCGTCTCACGCATGCGCTGAATCACGATCCGCTCACCGGCATCTCGAACCTGTCCGCGCTGATTCCGGCGCTGCTCGACGCGCAGCAACGCGCCGACACGCTCGGCACGCCGGCCGGCCTGCTGCTGCTCGATCTCGACGACTATCAACGCGTGAACCGCGCGCTCGGCTACGATGCCGGCGACGAAATGCTGCGCGAGACCGCACGCCGCCTCTCGGCCGCCGCGAACCAGGGCGAGACGATCGCACGCGTCGCCAGCGACGAATTCGCGATCCTGCTGCCCCCCGGCGGTGGACGGACCGCGGTGGCCGCCGCGGCCGAAGCGCTGTCGCGACGCCTGTTGACCGCAGTGCAGCAACCGTATTCGTATCACGGCCAGCAGGTGCATCTGTCAGCCAGCATCGGCATTGCGCTGTACCCGGACGTATCCGGCACCCGCGACCTCGCGAACCACGACAGTCATCTGCTGCGCTGGGCCGATCACGCGTTGCTGCAGGCGAAGGCCGCGGGCGGCAACACGCTCGCGTTCTACGTCGCCGACGACAGCCCCGCCGACGCCGAACGTCTGAAGCTCGAATCGGATCTGTACGACGGTGTGCGCAACGGCGAATTCTCGCTGCACTTCCAGCCGATCACGAGCAGCCAGACGCACGGCGTGGTCGGCGTCGAGGCGCTGATCCGCTGGCATCATCCGCTGCATGGACTCGTGCCGCCGTCGATGTTCATTCCGCTCGCCGAATCGGTCGGGTTGATTAATTACCTCGGCAACTGGGTGCTGAAGGCGGCGTGCATGCAGCTGATCCAGTGGGACGCGCAGGGCATCGCACTGCAATACGTTGCAGTCAACGTGTCGCCGCAGCAGTTCCGCGATCCGCGCTTCAAGGACAGCGTGCGCGAAGCGATCGAGCTGACCGGGCTCGACCCGCGCCGGCTCGTGTTCGAGATCACCGAGAGCCTGCTGATGCACGATCCGCTGCACGCGAAGGCGCTGCTGGAAGAACTGACCGCGATCGGCATCCGCTTCGCCGTCGACGACTTCGGCACCGGCTACTCGAGCCTCGCGTACCTGCAGCGCTTTCCGCTTGCGAAGCTGAAGATCGACCGGAGTTTTGTCGAGAATCTGCTAACCTCGCGCAACGATCAGGCGATCGTCAGCGCGGTGGTCGGCCTTGCGCAGACGCTCGATCTCGAACTGGTAGCCGAAGGCGTCGAGACCGAAGCGCAGCGCACGCTGCTGACCGAGATGGGCTGCGATCATATTCAGGGGTGGCTGGTCTGCAGGGCATTGCCGTCGGAAGAACTGGCGCAGCGCTTCGAATCGCGCTCGCTGCATCTGCACGGCTCGCCGCGTCGCATGCCGTAACGGCGTGCGACGCGGCGTACCACTCATTGCAACACCTATGGTTTTGTTGGCGGGATTCACATGGTAAAAGCGGCGGTGCTCGACAGGCTCTGGACGCGAATGAGCGAGCGCGGCGACTTTCCGATGCTGTCGCAATCGCTGCGCACGACGATGGCAGCGATGAACAACGACGAGCTGGATTTCAGTGCGCTCGTACGGGTCGTGCTGTCCGATTTCGCGCTCACGCAGAAGGTGTTGCGGCTCGCGAACTCGGCGATGTACATGGCGTTCGGCGGCAACATCACGACGGTCACGCGCGCGCTGATGGTGCTCGGCATGGACGCGGTCGGCCATCTGGTCGTCGGCCTGAAAATCGTCGATCACTTTCATCACAGCGCGCCACGCCGCATCGACGCGAAGCTCGAACTGAACCGTACGATGCTGTCGGGTTGCGTCGCGCGCAAGCTCACCGAGCGCGGCGATCTGCGCGTCGGTGAAGAAGCGGTCGTCTGCACGCTGATGCGGCAGATCGGCAAGCTGCTGGTCGTGTTCTATCTCGACACCGAGTGGGATCAGATCCGCCAGCGCATCGAAGCCGGCACCGATCCGGACGAAGCCTGCGATGCAGTGCTCGGCGTGACGTTCGAGGAGATCGGCCTCGAGGCCGCGACGCGCTGGCGTCTGCCGGACACGATTCGCACCGGGATGGGCGAATACGATCCGCACGGCGACGAGCCGCGCCAGGTGCAATGGCTGCGCGCGCTCACCACCTATTCGACCGAAGTCGCCGAGCTGCTCACGACCCCGAACCTGCCCGAATCGCAGCGCGAAGCGCGCATTGCGGAGCTGGCGGGCAGCTACAGCCGCGTGCTGGGCTCGGACGTGGAGACGCTGGTCGAGATGAGCGTGTCGCTCGCGCATGAAGAAGCCGGCGACAGCGTGATGCGCGAGATCGTCGAGCTGCGCGCGAACGCCGATGCGATCGCGCGCGAGTCGCTTGATCCGGAAGCGCGCATCGACGCGGGGGTCGAGGATCTGCGTGCGCTTTCCTCTGACAATGCGCTCGGTCCGGCGCTCGCGCTCGCATCGGAAACGGTGCTGGCGGGCCTCGGGTTCACGCGCACGATCGTGTTCGTGCGCCAGGGCAGCGGCACGTTCGTCGCGCGTCTCGGTTTCGGACCCGACGTCGAGGCCGCGCTGCCGCGACTCTCGTTCGACGCGGCGTTCGAACCCGACGTGTTCCATCTGGCGATCGCGAATTCGGTCGGCATCTTCATCGAGAATGCACGCGATCCGAAGATGCTCGCGCGGCTGCCGCAATGGTTCCGTCGCACGATCGACGATGCACGCTCGTTCGTGCTGCTGCCGATCTCGCGTGCCAGCGATCAGTCGACGGTGGCACTGCTGTACGGCGACTGGTCGCTCACGCATGAACCGCGGCGGATCTCTCAGCGCGAGATGGCGGCGTTGAACAGTCTTGCGCGCGAGCTTGGGCGGTTCTTTGCGCATACGGCCGAGACGGATACCGACACCGAAGCCGAAACGCGCTGACCGTTCTTTCTCGACCCGTTCAGGACTTCGGTTCGGGAATCGTCAACGGCCCGCAATCGCGATCGGTAACGAACGTCGCAAGCAGTTTGGCCGGCCGCACCGGGTCCGGATTTTCCGCGAACAGATGCAGCTCGCGCGGCGCTTCGAACCACGTCGCGCCCGCGGTGTAGTCGACTGCGGGCCCGCCTTCCAGCTGCGAGCGCACCGTCCCCTCCACCACGAACGCGGTCACCGAACCCGGATGGCGATGCGCCGGCGTGTACGCGCGCGGCGGAAACTCGACAAGCGTCGTCGTCATCGTCTTGCCCGGCACATCGGGCAGCGGCTCGCACGACAGCACAGTGACCTTGGTCATCGGCCGCGCGGCCTCGCCGGGTCGCGCGGGTGTCGATGAGAACAACGGCTGATCGGCACCTCCGCCGCACAACTCAGCAAGCCATTGTTCCAGCAGCGACGCGTTGCCCTGCGCGACCCGAGCCGCCGACGGCGCGCCAAGCAACGTCGCGGCAACGAGCGCGGGCCATGCGAAACGGAACAGCACGGCGGGAAACGGCTTCTGTCCCGTGAATCCGCCGAACGGCGGCCGCAGGTTCATTGCGCGCCTCGCGTCTGTTCGAGGATGTGTGCCACGTCCTGCGGCAAGCGCAGATCCGGTGTCCAGTGGAACGCGCGACGCGCCTTTGCGCTGCTCACCGCCGCCCCGTCTTCCGCGACGTTGAACGCGCCGGACACACCATGTTCGAGCGCAAGCGCGGCAGCCCATGCAGCAGCCTCGACGTGCAGCGGACTCGCGCCACCCGCCACCGGAATGCCCGTCCCCGGACCATAGAGTTGTCCATAGCGCAGCACCGTGCCGTCGAGGCCCGGTGTTTCGAGCACCGCACGTTCGAGCGCGATCACACCGTCCACGCTGGTGCGCCGCGCGCCGGTCGCGTCGAGATCGAACGGATGGGTTTCGGTCAGCGGCGGCTCGCCCGGCGCATACGCCCACGCGATGCTCTGCGCGATCATCCGGCCACAGCCTGCCGCGAGCGCCGTATCGACCAGGTTGCGCGTGCCCTCGGTACGAATCCGTGCATTGCGCGCGGTCGCTTCGGCCATCCGCTGCGGGTCGAGGCCCGGCGGCAAGTCGGTCAGTTGATGGATCACGACGCTCGGCGCCGCGTCGCTCATCGCATCGGCGAGCGCATCACGGTCGAACACATCGACGACGACCGGGATCGCGCCGAGCTTCTCGAGCATCGCGCTGTTGTCCGCGCGCCGCGTCGTGCCGTACACCGTGTGTCCCGCACGCACCAGCAACGGCACCAGGATCCGGCCGATGGCGCCGGTCGCGCCGGCCAGGAAGATTCGTTCGCTCATGATGGGCTCCTTTTGTCTTTTCACGGAGACCAGCATAGCGGTACGATGCCCCAATCCGAAGGGCCAAAAACGGAGCAAACGACCAGGACATGAATGCGAAGCGTGTTTCCCGCGACTCCCGCGACGGGCTGCGGCTCAATCGCGACGACCGGATGCCTCTGCAGCGGCAGATCTACATGCGGATTCGCACAGCAATCGAACAGCGGCGACTGCAACCCGGCGAACGTGTCTCGTCGGTACGGGCACTGGCGAGTGAACTGGGCGTTGCGCGCGGTACGGTGGAAGCAGCGTATCAACAGCTGACTGGGGAAGGCTATTTGCTCGCGCGCGGTCAGGCGGGAACGGTTGTGTCGCCGCATCTGCCGGTTGTGCCTGAACCGACGACCACGGCAGCGGTTGCACCAGCACGTGGGCGCGGCAACAACCGGGTACGCGCCTCCGTGCCGCAGGAACCCCCGCTGATCACCTCCGTCCCATCGCAACCCCTACCCTCCACGCTCCCGCCGCCGTTTCAACTCGGCATGCCCGCACTCGACGCGTTCCCGCGCAAGACATGGACGCGTCTCGCCGCGCGACGGATGCGCACGCTGCAACTCTCCGATCTCGCGTACGGCGATCCGTCCGGCCACGCGCCGCTGCGTCAGGCGATCGCGACTTATCTGCTGGTGTCGCGCGGCATCGCGTGCACGCCGGAACAGGTGGTCGTCACGGCGGGCTATCGGGCATCGCTTGCCCTGGTCGCGCGGATGCTGCTGAGGAAAGGCGAACGCGTGTGGGTCGAAGATCCGTGCCATCCGCCGACGCGCGATGTGCTCGCGGCGGCGGAAGTCGTGCCCGTCGGTGTGCCGGTTGATGCACAGGGGCTCGTCGTCGAATACGGGATGCGACGTGCGCCGAAAGCACGCATGGCCATTGTCACGCCGTCGCATCAGGCGCCGCTCGGCGTGTCGCTCGCGTTGCCGCGACGGTTGCAACTACTCGACTGGGCATCGCGTGCCGATGCGTGGATCGTCGAGGACGACTACGACGGCGAGTACCACTACAGCGGTCCGCCGCTGCCGGCGCTGAAGAATCTCGACGCGCACGATCGCGTGATCTACGCAGGCAGCTTCTCGAAGACGCTCTACCCGGGCCTCGCACTCGGCTATCTGGTCCTGCCCGAACGGCTCGCCGACGCAGGCCGCGCGACAGCACGAAGATGGTCACATGGCCCCGCGCCGTTCATGCAGGCGATCGTCGCGGACTTCGTCGTGGCGGGCCATTTCTCGCGTCATCTGAAGAAGATGCGGCTGCTATATGCGCGCCGCCGCACGCTGCTCGTCGCGGCGCTCGCGGCAACGTTCGGCGACAAGGTGAGCGTCGAACTGACGAGCGGCGGTATGCATCTGATCGCGCGGTTCAAATCGCCTCTCGACGATCTCGAACTCGCGCACCGTGCACAACGGGCTGGACTGAACTGCCAGTCACTGTCGGCGCGCTATGCGATGCCGGGCGACGACCAGGGTCTGCTGATCGGCTTCACGAACGTCGCCTCACCGGACGAAGCCGCACGCCTATGCACGCGACTACGCGACGCACTCGACGCACGTGCAACGGGTCACTCTTCTTCGTCTTCGTCGAGACGTTCGAGCCCTGCCGCTTCCGCGTGACGATCCGCGACGCCGGCCCATGCGGCAGCTTCGAGCGCGAGCGCGGCGATCTGCGTGGCAGTAAGCGGTTCAAGCTGCGCACAGGCTGCATCGACGTCGTCCCACGCACCGCGTTCGAGCGCATCGATTGCCGAGAGCAGCACGCCGAGCACGCCGTCGCGCGACAGGATCGCCGCGCGGATCGGCCGCGACAGCGTGAGCACGTCGAGCGTGCTGGCCAGCGACCCGCCGAACACCGCATCGACAAACGAAAACACGCCGGTCAGAAACGCGGCGTCGCGTTCGTCGCGTCCGGCGCTCGGCAACAGCGCGACCGCGAGTTCCATGAAGCGCGCGCGGGTCGCCGCGAGTTGCAGCAGCGGATCGCTTTCGAGCGCGACCTTGCGTCCGTCCGCGTACAGCAGCAGTTGCGTCCAGCGTGCGATGCGGTCGGTGCCGGTCGCGTTGATCGCTTCGCGCAGCGTCTCGACCTTTCGGCCCGTCGTGAGACCGCTCGTGTTCGCGAGCCGCATCAGATGCATCACGAGCACGGGGTTCAGCTTCAGTTCGGTTTCGAGCTGCGTAACGGTCGGTTCGGAACCGAGCAGTTGCAGCAGATTCAGCAACGCATGACGCGGCGCACTGACACGACGCGCAGTCGACGATTGCGGCCGCGCAAAGAAGTAACCCTGGAAGCGATCGAAGCCCAGTTGCCGCGCCGAATCGAAATCGGCCTGCGTATCGATGCCGAGTGCGATCAGCGTCTTGCCCGCCGTCTTCAGCACGCTCGCGAGCTTCTCGAGCATCGCGCGCTCGGTGCGGCCGAATTCGATTTTCACCGCCGCCGCGTACGGCAGCAGTTGCGCAAACGTATGATCCGCTTCGGTCACATGGTCGAGCACGAAACGGTAACGCCGCGCATGCAGCGTGACGATGCGCGAGATCAGCGTGCTATCGACTTCGATGTCCGGCGGAATTTCGAGCAGAAAACGATCGGGAGGCAGCACCTGCAACGTCTCGTCGAGCAGCATCGTGCGCGTGACGTCGAGATAGCCGATGTGACCGACGAGCGCCGCGCGCACCGCCGGCTGGACCGCCGCTCGCACGACCAGATGGACACCCGCGAGCGGATCGGAGCGACGCGGTTCGACGGGATCAGCCGGGTCCGTCCCAGCGTGCGGCAACGCATCCGCCGCCTCATCAACGGCGATTTCGCGGGCTTTCATTTCGTAACCGCACAGCATCCCGTCGCGGTCGAGCACAGGCTGGCGGGCGAACACCACCTGTGCGGTTATCGTCTTCGTCACGCCCGGCACGGCGTGGCGACGCGGGCCATCGGCCGCGATCGTGTTCATTCCGGTCCCCCGCGAAGCGCGTACGCTTCAGCCTGCTTTATATGATCTGTGCTTACGTGTGTGGGCGTTTGCTGAAAAGCGTCCGTTCGGGCGCATGCAAAACGCACCGCAATTTTAACGCACCGCGCTCCCTGTCATGACCCGATCGTGGGCCGTACTTCGGGAAATCAGCGGAAATTTCGTGGCGACCCCACTGAATGCACGCGATGCGCACGAAAAAAAGCCACGGGCCGCATCGCGGCGGCCCGTGGCATCGACAGCGTGGCGCGCAGCGCCGCAGCCGTTTACTTCAGCACGACCTTCACGTCGAAGTATTTCGCGGCGAAGCGATCGATCGTGCCGTCCGCCTTCAGCGATTTCAGCGCGTCGTTCAGCGCATCCTTCAATGCCTTGTCGCCCTTGCGCACGCCGAAGCCGACGCCCGCGCCGAGCAGCTTCTCGTCGTTAACCGGCGGACCCGCGAATTCGAAGCCCGCGCCCTGCGGACGCTTCAAAAAGCCCTTCGATGCGGCTTCCGCATCCTGGAACGCCGCATCGAGCCGGCCCGATGCGAGGTCCGCGTAGATCTGGTCCTGCGTCTGGTACGGCACGACGTCGACACCGGCCGGCGCCCAGCGTGCCTTCGCGTAGGTTTCCTGGATCGCGCCCTGCAGCACGCCGACGTGCTTGCCCTTCAGCGACGCGGGCGTCGGCTGCAGACCGCTGCCCTTCTTCGCGATCAGCTGGTTGGGGATCACGTAGATCGGATCGGTGAAATCGATCGCCTGACGACGCTGGTCGGTGATCGACATGTCCGAGTTGATCGCGTTGAACTTGCGGGCCTGCAGTGCGGGGATCAGTCCATCGAACGCATTTTCGACCCACACGCATTTCGCCTTCAGCTTCGCGCACACCGCGTTGCCGATGTCGATGTCGAAGCCCTGCAGTTCGCCCGTGGGCGTCTTCGATTCGAACGGTGCATACGACGCCTCGACGCCGAAGCGGATTTCCTTGATATCGCCTGCCGATGCGGCGCTCGCCGCCATCGTCGTAGCCGCCGCGAGCATCGCGAGCACGGCCGTTTTACGCCAGTTCATGTTCATCGTCGGTATTTCCTGGAAGAGCTCAATCGAACAAACCACCACGCACACTGCTACGCCGCGCGGACCGCGTCGGGGCAGCCATCATCGCAGCGTCGCCGGGCCGAGCCAAACGCAGGCCGCCAGCGTGATGCGCCGCAACAGCGGCAAGCGCGCGATTGTACAGGGGCCGCGCACGCTAACCGTCGGGGCCACACCGCGTTCATGGGGATCCGTCACCCGGCATCGGCACAACGCACGCGCGGCGAATCCGCAACTTCGTGTCGCGGATCAGCAAGAGGTAGAAGGGAAAATCAGAGGCCGGTCGGCCCGGCGAGTTCCTGCGCAATACGTTCGGTGATGTACGTATAGACGGCAGCGACGTGCGGCAGATGACGCGACTCCGGATGCGCAAGCACCCAGATCTGCGCTTCGACTTCGTCGAGTGTCGGCGTCAGTTGCACGAGATCGTCGCGGCCGCGCGTGAGAAACAGCGGCACGATGCCGACGCCAAAGCCGAGCGCGACGAGTTCCAGCACCGCCATCACGCTATTCGTGCGGTAGCGCGGCTGCACGTCCGGACAGTAACGCTTGCGCCACATCACCGACGGATGATTGCCGAGCGAGCTGTCCGGCGCGACCCAGTCGCACTTCGCGAGCGTGGCGAGGTCGCCGCTGCGGATGCCGGTCGATTTCGCGGCAAACACCGCGACGCGGATCGGCCCGGCCTCCTTGCCGATCAGATGTCCTGGCGCACGACGTGTCGCGCGGATCGCGATGTCCGCGTCGCGCTTTGTGAGGCTCGCGAGTGTGTTGTCGGCGGTCAGTTCGAACGACAACTCCGGATGCAAATCGGCGAGATCGCGCAGGATCGGCAGCATCAGGCCGTACAGCACGGTGTCGGTGGTCGTCACGTGGACCGGACCGGCCACGCGATGACTGGCCGCCTGCATGCTCGAACGCGCGGCGGCGAGTTCGGCCTCGATGCGCTCCGCGTGACGCGCGAGCTGCAAGCCGAGCGGCGTCGCGCGATAACCGCTGCGCGAACGCTCGAACAACCGCTGCCCGAGACCGCGCTCGATCCGCTGGACCGAGCGGAACACGGTCGATGCATCGAGCGCCAGCCGCAACGCCGCTTCGGCGAGCGTGCCCGCGCGGACCAGCGCGAGTACGATCTGCGTGTCGGCCGGCGTCAGTTCATATTGCGTTTTTGCACGCATCGTTTGGTCGTTCGCCTGTTTATCGGATGCCCGGAACGGTGCTACTTTTACCACACCGGCTCTGCGTCACGAGCCACCCTGTCGACGCTGCGATGCGTCACCCTGTCACGACAACGAAAAAGGATCACGGATGAAACTCTACTACTCGCCTGGCGCCTGTTCGCTCGCCGTTCGTATCGCGCTGCTCGAAGCCGGCCTCGACTTCGACGCAATCAAGGTCAACCTCCCGAAGCACACGCTCGCGACCGGCGAAGACTACTACGCGATTTCGCCGCGCGGCTACCTGCCGCTGCTCGAACTCGACGACGGCTCGCGGCACACCGAAGGCGCGGCGCTGCTGCAATACGTCGGCGATCGCGATCCGCGGCATGCGCTGATTCCGGCTGTGGGCACGCCGGAACGGATGGCTGTGCTCGAATGGCTCACCCATATCGGCACCGAAATGCACAAGGTGTTCAGCCCGTGGCTGTGGCATTCGGATACTGCTGATTCGACGAGAGAGACGTGCCTCAAGAAGCTCGCTGCGCGCTTTACCGAACTCGATACGCTGTTCGCCACGCGCGAGTACCTGACCGGCACGTTCACGGTCGCCGACGCGTACGCGTTCACGATCGTCAACTGGGCGCCGATGCTGAAGATCAGTCTGTCGGATTATCCGAATCTGCTCGCGTATCAGGCGCGTGTTGCCGCGCGGCCGAAGGTGCATGAAGCGCTGGTTGCAGAGGGGTTGGCGAAGGCGCATTAAAGGCGCTTCGGTACGGCGCGGCTCAGGTAGTCGCGTCGAGCGTCGCGTGCGTATCGCGGGTCGTGTCGATCACGAGCAGCCCCGCGCGCAGCCCCGGCTTCACCGTCGGATTCGGAAACACGATGCGCTCCTCGTCGTGACGCACCGCATAGCGGTAGTCGCCGTCGCGTGCGAGCAGCGTGTCCTTCGCGAACGGCGTGAAGTTCGGTACGTCGGCGGCGACCAGCAACTCGAATGCATCGCTCTGCTTCGTGATCTGGTCGATCACCGTGAATACGCGCGGCAATACCGGTTGTGCGGCAGACTCGCCCGCGAGCAACCGGCGCAACGCGTCGTCGGCGCCCGAGAAGCGCGTGAGGTCGTTCTGTCCAAACAGCCGCACCTTGCCCAGTTCGAGCGTGCACGCGAGCGCATCGCAATGCTCGGCGGTGAAATGCGAGTACGTGTTGGCCTTCGTCGTATGCAGCAGCACCGCATCGATGCCTGCGTCGCCGAGCCATTCGAACATCGCACGCGACAACGGTGCGCCGGTGTACGGCAGCAACGCGAAGCGCTCAAACACCGAGCCGCGGATCGCGGTATGCATGTCGATATGCCAGCGCGCGCCTCTGTCTTTTCCAGCCGACGCAAAGAAGCTCTTCGCCGCCTGTTCGAGTGCAATCGCGCGCGGTGTCTCGCGACTCTGCGGCAACTGCGTATAACGCCCGCCAAACAGCCGGTTCAGATCGTCGTCGAGATAGCGGCACGCGCCGCGCATCGCATCGACGTTGCCGAGCAGCACGAGCAATCGACACGCGAGCGTCGCGCGGCCTTCCGCGATGTCGCGGACGAGACGCGACAGCAGTTCGATCGGCGCAGTCTCGTCGCCATGCACGCCCGCTGACGCAAGCACGCTGCGTGTGTCCGACGACACGCTGGCAGGCTCGAACTGCAACACTCCATCATCAAGCCACGTCCAGCGCACGCCGTTCGCACAGACACCCTGTGCTTCGTCGTTAAGCGGACGTTCACCCGCCAGCGTCCACGCCAGAAAATCCGCGAGCATCGCGCCCGCGTTCGATTCAGCGCTGGAAGTCATACAGCGAGCCCACGCCGAGAATCTGCGTCAGTTCGTCGAGCGCGGTGCGCGATTCGCGCAGCAGCAGCGGATCGGTCAGATCGGACGGCGCGAGCCGGTCGCGATAGTGCTTCTCGATCCATGCGTCGAGCCGGCCGAACAGCGTGTCGTCGATCCACACGCCCGGCGCGACCGCCGCGCGCTCCGCATCGCTCAGCACGACGCGCAGCCGCAGACACGCCGGACCACCGCCGTTCTTCATACTTTCGCGCAGATCGAACACGAGCACGTCGTCGATCGGTCCGCTCTTCGCGGTCAGTTCGTCGAGCCATGCGGACACGCGCGCGTTCTCGCGGCATTCCTGCGGCACGACCAGCACCTGACGGCCATCAGGCCGCGTCAGCAGCTGGCTGTTGAACAGATACGAGCCGACCGCATCCGCGACGCTGACCTGCGCGTCCGGCACTTCGATCACCTCGAACGGCGCGCCCGCTTTCGTCAGCTTCGTGCGCAGTTCGTCGTACACCGTCGATTGATCGACGAACGCCAGTTCATGACAGAACAGCGTGTGCCGGTTGCCGACCGCGATCACGTCGTTATGGAACACGCCCGCGTCGATCACGTCGGGATTCTGCTGCGCGTAGACGGTGCCTTCTTCAACGAGCCCGTGACGTTGCGCAACCGCGCGGCTCGCCTCGAACGTCTGCCGTGCAGGAAAGCGTTTCGGTTCCGGCCCGCGACGATACTCGCTGCGTCCGTACACGAAGAATTCGACACCACGTGTGCCGTATTCCGCCGCGAAACGCGTGTGGTTCGCCGCGCCTTCGTCGCCGAGCGCGGGCGTGCCGGGCAACGCGTCGTGCACGACGAAACGTGCCGGGTCCGCGAAAATCGCGCGCAGCGTACGGCGCGTCGATTCGTGTTCGATCGCGCGATGCAGCTTGCTGCACAGGTTCGCCGGCGTGAAGTGCACGCGGCCATCGCCCGTGTCCGCCGACGGACTCACGGTTGCCGCATTCGCGGTCCACATCGCCGACGCGGAACTCGCGGCGGCCAGCAGCTCGGGCGCCTCCTTCGCGACCTTCGCAATCACGCTCGCGTCGTCGCCGGAAAAACCGAGTTCGCGCAACAGACGCATCGACGGCCGTTCCTGCGGCGGCAGCACGCCCTGATGGAATCCAAGATCGGCGAGCTGCTTCATCTTGCGCAGCCCCTGCTTCGCGGCCGCACGCGGATTCGCAGCCGACTTCTCGTTGTTCTGCGACGCGACGTTGCCGAACGACAACCCCGCGTAGTTGTGCGTCGGGCCGACGAGCCCGTCGAAGTTCGCTTCAGTGGCAAGCATCGTCGATCCTCAGAAGTGAAGGCCCGGCGATACGCTCGCGGGCATCTGCAGCTGCGCGCTTTCGACCGACGCCATCGGCCATGCGCAATAGTCGGCTGCGTAGTACGCGCTCGGTCGATGATTACCCGAACGGCCCGTGCCACCGAACGGCGCAGCAGACGACGCGCCGTTGGTCGGCCGGTTCCAGTTCACGACGCCGGCGCGCACGGTGCGCTGGAATTGCGTCCAGAGAGCTTCGTCGTCGGCGAGCAGGCCAGCGGACAAACCGAACGCGGTGTCGTTCGCGCGCTCGATCGCTTCGTCGAACGTGCGGTAACGCGAGATCTGCACGAGCGGGCCGAAGTGTTCTTCGTCCGGTAGATCCGTGAGACCGGTCACGTCGAGAATCGCCGGGCTCACGAAGCCGAGTTGCGGATCGCGCTGCTGCATTTCCAGCAGCGGCTTAGCACCGGCGGCGATGAGTTGCATCTGCGCAGCAACGAGTTTCGCAGCCGCGCGCGCGGAAATCACTGCGCCCATGAACGGCTGCGGATCGGCATCGTATAGCCCCACCGAAATGCGCGCACTGACGTCAGTCAAGCGCTCGACGAAGCGCGCACCGAACGCATCGTCCGGCACCAGCACGCGACGCGAACACGTACAACGCTGCCCCGCCGATAGAAACGCCGACTGGATCGTGTGATGCACGGCTGCATCGAGATCGGCGAGCGGCCCGACAACGAGCGGATTGTTGCCGCCCATCTCCAGTGCGAGCACGATCTCCGGACGGCCGCCGAACTGACGATGCAGCAGCGTGCCGGTGTCCGAGCTGCCAGTGAAAAACAGCCCGTCGATCTGCCGATGATTCGCGAGCGCGACACCGGTATCCTTCTCGCCCTGCACGAGATTTAGCACGCCCGCAGGCAAGCCGGCATCGCGCCACGTTTCGACGGTCGCGCGTGCGACGGCGGGCGCGAGTTCGGACGGCTTGAACACGACCGCGTTACCCGCGATCAGCGCGGGCACGATGTGCCCGTTCGGCAGATGGCCCGGAAAATTGTACGGACCGAACACCGCGACCACGCCGTGCGGACGATGCCGCAACACGGCTACGCCGTCGGCCATCGGCGCGCGCCGTTCGCCGGTGCGTTCGGTGTACGACTGGATCGAGATCGCGACTTTCGCGGCCATCGCGGCAACTTCGGTGCGCGCTTCCCACAGCGGCTTGCCAGTCTCGCGGCCAATCGCCGCAGCCAGCGCTTCCTTGCGTTCGCCGAGCAGTTCGGCGAAGCGCTTCGCGATCGCGCAGCGGTCGTCGAACGACCGCGCCGACCACGACGCGAATGCGCGCCGCGCGCTGCGTACCGCACGATCGACGTCATCCGCCGATGCGCTCGCGCCTTCCCATACTGTCTCGCCCGTACCGGGGCTCTTCGATGCGAATACGGGTCCGTTTCCGGCGGCCCATTCGCCGTCGATGAAAAGCTCGTTCATGATTATCCCTTGCTGTGTTTCAGCGGCAGCACGCGTACCGCGTCGCCGGCTTTCACGTTCAATGCGGCGGCTTCGTCGGCGGTGAGGCGGAACGTGCCGTCATGCGCGACACCTGTCGCGACGCCGCAGCGGAAATCGTCGAGTGAGGTGTTCGAGACCAGCGAACGTGTTTCACTCACTTGTGCGTCACCAATCTCGACCGACACCGCCACGCTCTCGCGCACCGTCCGCAAATCCGCGACGTGGCATTCGAGCACCGGCCCCGCATCGAAAATATCGACGTGATTCTCGTAACGCAGCCCTTCTGCTTCGAGCATCCGGCGCGCGGGAATCGTGTCGTTGTGCGTGAGGCCGACGCATTCCTGCGCCTCTTCCGGCAGCAGATCGACGTACACCGGATAGCGCGGCATCAACTCCGCGAGAAACGATTTTCGGCCGTGCGAGCTGAGGTAATCCGCCGCATTGAAATCGATCTGATAGAAATGCGAGCCGACCGCGCGCCAGAACGGCGACGTGCCGTTCTCGTCGAAATGGCCTCTCAGTTCTGCGCAGATACGCTGCGGGAAACGCTCGCGAAACTGCGCGATGAACATGAAGCGCGAACGCGACAGCAGCCCGCCGACACCGCCCGTCCGATAACGCGGGCTCAGAAACAGCGAGCACACTTCCGCGTAGCCGGTCAGATCGTGCGAGATGTTCAGCGCGCGCATCCGCGTCCAGATGCCGAGGTCCTGGCTCGCGTGTACGACCGTGCTCACGCGATAGTTGTAGAACGGCTGCTCGAGGCCCACGGCGGTTTCGATACCGCACACGCCTGCGACGTCGCCGGTCGCGGCGTCTTCCATCACGAAGAAATAGCCTTCTTCATGGGCTTCCGCGTGACCTGCGACCGTACGGCGCGCGCGTTCGATGCGCGCGGCGAGCGCATCGCGGTCCGGCTTGAACGTGGTGAGGCCGGGTCCGGTCTCCCGAGCGAGCGCGACGAGCGCGTCCACATCGCCCGTCTGCACGACGCGAACGACGATCATGATGCCTCTCCCGCAGATTCATGGTCCGGCTGGCCGTGCAGCGGCACGCAGCGTACCGCGTCGCCTGGCTGCACACCGAGCGCCGTGCGTGCGGCGGCCGTCAACGGCGCACCGGTTTCGCGCCCGTCCGGCAGATCGCCGAGCACGCAGCGGAACTCGCCCGCGCGATTGCTCGCGATCAGGTACGTCGCGTTGCGTTCCGCGTCTGCATGTTGTGGTTCTGCCGCGCCTTGCACCGCCCGCGTTTCATTACGCGTAACGCACGCACTGCGATCGATCTGCGCGGTCAACACCGGACCCGCATCGAAGATATCGACGTAGCGGTCCGTTTCGAAACCCTCTTCGAGATGGATCTCGTACGCGAGCAGCGCGTGTTCATCGGGTTCGCCGAGCACGCGTTGCGCCGCTTCCGGCAGCAACGGCACGTACAGCGGATAACTCGGCATCACTTCTGCGATGAAGGTCCGGCTGCGCCCGCCCGACTCCACTTCGATATCGGCGAAATTGCGGCCGAAGAACTTGCGGCCCACCGCTTCCCAGAACGGCGACACGCCGTTGTCGTCGGTGACACCGAGCAGCAGCGAGAACACTTCGGGCGTGAAGCGTCGGCGGTTTGCCGCGATGTACATCATCCGTGCACGCGACATCAGATGCGCGGCGGCGTCGCCGCGCAGCGCCGGATCGATATAGAAACCCGCGAGCCGGCTCCTGCCGGTGAGTTCGTGCGACATCGTCAGCGCGTGAATCTTGCGATTCACGTGCAGTTCGCGCGATGCGTGGATCAGCGCGTCGTTGCGAAACGCGTAGAACGGCTCGGAATAACCAGCCGCTGCGAAGATGCTCGCGGAGCCATGCAGTGTGCCGGTCGCGCTGTCTTCCAACACGAACAGATAGAACTCCTCGCCCGCAAAATCGACTTCCGCGCGAAACGAATCTTCCGACAGCGCGACGCGCGCTTCGAGCGCGCGCCGGTCGTGCGGCAGCGAATGCAGCACGGGTTGCGCCGTGCGCGCCATATGCTCGAGCGCGTCGAGATCGGCGAGACGGCTGGGGCGTACGAAGAGCATCGTCGTTCCTGGTTAAATGTTGCGCCGCGAACTCAGCGGGCCTGCACGGCGGCGGTCGCGCCGACCACCTCTTCGACTGCCCGGCCGATGCGCGCGAAGCCTTCGTCGAGATCGGCGAGCGGCATCACCAGCGAAGGCGCGAAGCGCAGCACGTCGGGACCGGCTATCAGCAGCATCGCGCCGTGCGTCGCGCACGCGGTGAGGAAATCCTTCGCGCGGCCCTTGTAGACGTCGTTCAGTTCGGCGCCGATCAGCAGACCCTTGCCGCGCACTTCGCGGAAGATGCCGAAGCGCTCGTTCAACTGCGCGAGCTTCGCCTTGATCAGATCGCTGCGTTCGCGCACGCCTTCGAGCACCTTCGGATCGCTGACCAGCTCCACCACCTTCTCCGCGATCGCCGCGCCGAGCGGATTGCCGCCATACGTCGTGCCGTGCACGCCGACCTTGAAGTGCGCGGCGAGCGCGTTGGTGGTCAGCATTGCGCCGATCGGGAAGCCGTTGCCGAGCGCCTTCGCAGTCGTGAGGACGTCGGGCGTGACGCCGGTGTCCTCGTACGCGTAGAAGCGGCCGGTGCGGCCCACGCCCGTTTGCACTTCATCGAAAATCAGCAGTGCGCCGTGCTGGTCGCACAGTTCGCGCAGGCCTTGCAGGAATGCCGGATCGGCGGGAATCACACCGCCTTCGCCTTGCACCGGCTCGACGATCACCGCGCACGTGCGCGCACCGATCGTCTTGCGTGCAGCGTCGAGATCGTTGTACGGCAGATGGATGATGCCTTCGGGCACCGGGCCGAAGCCTTCCGAATACTTCGGCTGGCCGCCGACGCTGACGGTAAAGAACGTGCGTCCGTGGAACGACTGCGTGAACGACACGATCTCGATCTTGTCGGCGCCGTGGCGTTCGAACGCGACGCGGCGCGCGAGCTTCAGTGCGGCTTCGTTCGCTTCGGCGCCCGAGTTCGCGAAGAACGCGCGGTCGGCGAACGTCAGGTCTTCGAGGCGCTTTGCGAGGCGCAGCACCGGCTCGTTCGTGTAGCCGTTGCCGATGTGCCAGAGCTTGCTGCCCTGCTCGTGCAGCACCTTCAGCAGTTCCGGGTGCGCGTGGCCGAGCGCGGTCACGGCGATGCCGCCCGCGAAATCGATGTACTCGCGGCCCTGCGTGTCCCAGATGCGCGAGCCTTCTGCGCGGTCGGGCACGAAGGCGGCGGGCGAGAACACCGGCACCATTACTTCGTCGAACGTCTGGCGGGTCACAGTCAGGTCGGTCATGGCGAATCCTCGTTGCAGTAATGACGATAGTGTAGGTAACCGGACGCGAAACGTCTTGCGCATACGCGACGTGTTCTGTCGGGCTTGCCTTGCCTTTTGCCGCACGCAGGCATGCGGCGTTACGCGCCGTCGCTGTAGTCCGGCGGTTCGATCAGCGCGGCCGGGCGCGGCTCGCTTGCCGCAGCGCCGCCGCCGTGCTGCCGGTCGAGCCAGTTGCGGCGATCCTCGCGCGGCGTCACGCCGAAGCGCTCGCGATACGCGTTAGAAAAATGCGCCGCCGACGAAAACCCGCAAGCAAGACTGATCTGCACGACCGATTTGCTCGTGCGCTGCAGCTGCGTGCGCGCTTTCGTGAGCCGCAGCCCCAGGTAATACTTCGACGGCATCGAGCCGAGATACTGGCGAAACAGGCGTTCGAGCTGTCGGCGCGACACGCCGACGAGATCCGCGATTTCATCGGTGGTGAGCGGGTCTTCGATGTTCGCTTCCATCAGCTGCAACGCGTCGTTCAGACGCGGATGGCGTTCGCCGGGCGCGGTGACGAACGGAATGCGCTGACGCTCCTCGCCTGCGCGCAGCACGCCGACGCCGAGCGTATCGGCGATGCGTTCCGCGAGTTCGGGGCCGTGATCGCGGCCGATCATCGCAAGCATGAAATCGACGGTCGCCTGGCCGCCCGCGCAGGTCGCTCGATCGCGGTCGATTTCGAAAATCTGCTGCGTGACGATCGAGCGTTCGAACTGCTCGGCGAACTGCTGATACGTCTCCCAGTTCACGCTCACGCGATAGCCGGACAGTTGCCCCGCCATCGCGAGCCACCACACGCCGTGATGAATGCCGGTGACGAGCGGCGTGCGCTGCCCGACGCGCGACAGGCTCGCGAGAAACAGACGATAGTCGGCGAACTGCTGAAAGCGCTCGCTGACGACGATCAGCCAGTCGCACGCAATCGCATCGCCGAACGCGGCATCGGCGGGCCACTGCGCACCGCCCGACAACGCGACCGGTCGCCCGTCCCACGAACACACCTGCCAGCGATACAGCGCGCGGCCGTCGATCTCGTTCGCGAGCGTCAGCGCGTCGACGATCGGGCCGATGCCCGACATCGATACCGGCGGCAGCGCCACGATCGCGACCTGGGTCGTGCGGGCGGGACTGGATGGACGGACCATCGGCTAAATGCTTGAGAGACGCTTGAAATACGACTTGCTTACTTAAGACTGCCCGACAGGAACTGCTTCAACCGTTCGCTGCGCGGCGCGGAGAGCACCTCGACGGGATCGCCCTCTTCTTCGGTGCGGCCTTGATGCAGAAACATCACATGATTCGACACGTTGCGCGCAAAACCCATTTCGTGCGTGACGACGATCATCGTGCGGCCTTCTTCGGCGAGCTTCTGCATCACCTTCAGCACTTCGCCGACGAGTTCGGGGTCGAGCGCGGACGTCGGTTCGTCGAACAGCATCACGTCGGGATTCATCGCCAGCGCGCGTGCAATCGCGACGCGCTGCTGCTGCCCGCCGGACAGATGCGCCGGATACTGCTTCTCGACGCGCGGCGGCAGGCCCACTTTCTCGAGATATTCGCGTGCCCGCTCTTCCGCTTCGCGACGCGACAGACCGAGCACATGTATCGGCGCCTCGATGACGTTCTCGATCACGTTCATGTGCGCCCACAGGTTGAAATGCTGGAACACCATCGCGAGTTTCGTGCGGATGCGTTGCAGCTGCTTGTGATCGGCGACTTCGAGATTACCCGCGCGATCCGCTTTCGTGCGCACCGTTTCGCCGTCGACGACGATCTGCCCCGCGTTCGGCCGCTCGAGAAAGTTGATGCAGCGCAGGAACGTGCTCTTGCCCGACCCGCTCGCGCCGATGATGCTGATGACGTCGCCCTTGTTCGCGTTCATCGACACGCCCTTCAGCACTTCGTTGTCGCCGTAGCGCTTATGGATGTCCTGCGCGGCGAGCTTGCAGGCTTCGGTCTGGTTGGTGTGGAGCAAGACGCTCTCCTGGTATGTAACGGATAAGACTGCGTGTTCGCGTCGGACGCCTAGCGCCCGCGCACCGCGAGGTAGCCGAGCCAGCGCCGCTCCGCGCGCCGGAACCCGGCGACCAGCGCGAACGATATCGCGCAATAGATCAGCGCCGCGAGCCCGAACGCCTCGAACGAACGATAGGTCGCCGAGTTCACGTCGCGCGCGACCTTCAGGATGTCGGGCACCGTAGCCGTAAACGCGACTGTCGTGGCGTGCAGCATCAGGATCACCTCGTTACTGTACAACGGCAACGCACGACGCAGCGCGGAAGGTAGCACGATGCGACGATACATCGTGAACGTGCTCATCCCGTATGCGCGCGCCGCCTCGACCTCGCCGTGCGACGTCGAGCGGATCGCGCCCGCGAAAATCTCCGTCGTGTACGCGCAGGTGTTCAGCGCAAACGACAGGATCGCGCAATGAAACCCGCTCCGGAAGAACGCGTCGAGCAGCGAATGCGACCGGACGAACTCGAGGCTGTACATGCCCGTGTAGATCAGCAGCAACTGCACGTAGAGCGGCGTGCCGCGAAACACGTAGGTGTAGAAACGCACTGGCGTCGACAGCCAGCGGTTTTTCGACACGCGCGCGACCGCAAGCGGAATCGATACGACAAAGCCGATGCCGATCGACGAGACCAGCAGCCACAGCGTGACCGCAAGCCCGGAGAGACGCTGACCGTCCCAGTAGAGAAACGCGCGCCCGTATTCGGAGAGGATCTCGATCATGATGGCCGTGTGGTTAGAGTTCCGCGTGTCGCACGCCGGTCGAATAGCGACGTTCGAGCCAGATCAGCACGAGGTTCGACACGGTGGTGATCGCGAGGTAGATCAGCGCGGCGATCAGGATGAAGAAGAACATGTTGAACGTGCTCTTGCCCGCGTCCTGCGCGGCCTTGACGATGTCCGCGAGACCGATGATCGACACCAGCGCCGTCGCCTTCACGAGCACCTGCCAGTTGTTGCCGATGCCGGGCAGCGCGAACCGCATCATCTGCGGAAAGAGGATGCGCACGAACACGCGCATCCCGCTCATCCCGTATGCGGCACCCGCTTCGAGCTGACCGCGCGGCACCGACAGGAACGCGCCGCGAAACGTCTCCGTGAAATACGCGCCGTAGATGAAGCCGAGTGTCAGCACACCGGCGACGAACGGATCGATGTCGATCTGGTCCCAGCCCAGCAAGTCGGTCAGATTGTTGACCGCGATCTGGATGCTGTAGAACAGCAGCAGCATCAGTACGAGATCGGGCACCGAGCGGATCAGCGTCGTGTACGCGGTCGCGACGGCCCGCAGCGGCCGGTTGAGCGACAGCTTCGCCGCCGCGCCGATCAGGCCGAGCAACACGGCCGCTGCGAGCGACAGCACCGAAAGCTCGATCGTCTGGATTGCACCGGCGAGCAGCACCGGACCAAAGCCGTAAAGGAACACGCGCGTCTCCCATCTGGGTTCTGGTTTGTGGTTCGTCGGGCCGGCTTTGAACGCGTGCCTGGAGCCGCCCGTCGACATGGCGCGGATACTCGCAGGCGAAAATAAATTGCTCAAACCGGCGGCGTCCGGCATATTGCATTGCACCATCGCGTGTGGCGATGGGCTCAAAGGCGCCGCCTCCCCGCCGGCTGGCGATTCATGCGGTGTGGGTGCCGCGTGGGTCGGCGCCGCGTTTTCGCAAGTTTGGGGGCGCTTTTTCGATAGACGGAAATGCGGTCGGCTGGAGCGTTTCGCTAGACTGGCGGGACGGTTTCCGCTGTGCTACGTACTACTTCAGGTTCCACCGATGACATCCCGCACCGACCCCGACACCCTCGCCGCCTATGCGCGCGATGCGGTCCGCTACAGCCAGGAATGGCGCGACCAGCCGCCGCCGAACGATCTGTACGCGATGTTGCAGACCCACCTCTTGCCGGGCGGCGACACGGCGGACATCGGCTGCGGCAATGGACGCGACACCGCATGGCTCGCCGAGGGCGGCTATCCGGTAACGGGCTTCGACGCGTCGCCGGAACTGCTCGACGAAGCGCGCCGGCTGCATCCTGGGCTCGCGTTTCGCGAAGCGTCGCTGCCGGGGCTCGACGCTATCGATGAGGCGTTCGATAACATCGTCTGCGAGACGGTGATCATGCATCTGCCTGCTGCGGAGATTGCTTCGGCGATCGATAGCCTGCTGCGGATTTTGCGGCCCGATGGCGTGCTTTATCTGTCGTGGCGGGTGACCGAAGGCGCTGACGTGAGGTTGCCGGATGGGCGCCTGTATAGCGCGTTCGATCCTGCTCTAGTGCTGGGTGCGCTCGATGGATGTGCAGTGTTGCTGTTCGAGGATGTGCCCAGCGAGAGCTCGGGGAAGCGGGTGTGTCGGGTGGTGGCGGTCAAGCGCGGGGATGAGATCTGACTGGGGCGATTGCGCTCTCCAACGCCATCACGTGCTCTCGTCCTTGTGAAGCGCAACGTCGATGTTGCGCAAGGCCTCGATCAGAAAATCCACTTCTACGGTTTGTGCAACCTGCCGGGTTGCCACGCCATAGCCGTAGCTCGCTTCCAGATGCCTGACCAGTTCGGAAACAGGCAAAACACCATTGCAGTCGAGCGCCTTTGCGAGCGCGAGATAGCCCCACGTCACTGCCAGCAATTCACCAGATTGGTTCTTCACAAGACCGTCCTTTATGTTTTAGCGATGTAGGATCGTTGCGCGGCTAGTCAAGGATGGACCCCAGGCGATTCGACAGTCGAACCCGTGCCGCTTGCGGGAGCTGGAGCCACAGCCTGCAACGCCTGCTGACGCCGCATCTTCTCCAGGTCGAACAGATTAAGCGTCGATCCGCCTTCGGCTGGCCCCACCGGCATCGGCGGGACCACGGGATCGTCCTTGTCCTTGATCACGTTGTTATCCGACCGGTAAGCGCCCTGCACGCCCTGGATGTAGTCGTAGCGGTTCGCGGTCACGGCCTGTGCAGTCGCGCGATCGTTGATGATCACCGGACGCAGGAACACGAGCAGATTGGTTTTCGAGCGGGTCTTCGTTTCCGAGCGGAACAACTGGCCGATCCACGGAATGTCGCCCAGCAGCGGAACCTTGCTGTTGCTGGCCGTGTAGCTGTCCTGCATCAAACCGCCCAGCACGATGATCTCGCCGTTGTCGGCGAGTACGGTCGACTGGATCGAACGTTTGTTGAACGTCGGACCGTTCGGGTTGGTCGTCGTGTTGGTCGTGTTGGTCACGACCGACGAGTCTTCGGTCGCGAGCTGCAGCTTGAGAAGCCCGCCATCGGTGATTTGCGGCTTGATATCCAGCGTGAGGCCGACGTCCACCCGATCGACTGTGTTGAACGTCGACGGGTTGCTGCTGCTCGTGCTGGTGAGATTCGTGTAAGACCCCGTCGTGACCGGCACATTCTGACCCACCACGATCTTCGCTTCTTCGTTGTCGAGCGTGACGAGGTTAGGCGTCGACAGCACGTTCACGTCAGTCGACTGCGACAGTGCCTGCAACAGCGCGCCCAATCCCTTCACACCGAGAAAATTGTGCACCCAGCCGACATTGAGTCCCTGCGAAAGAGTCGCCAGCGACGCCGCGAGGCCACCGGTAGTTGTTGCGGCAGACGACGTCAGGTTGATGATGCTATTGGTGCCGGTCGCGGAGAGGTTGGTGCCGGCAAGGACCGCACCACTCCCGATCTGCCATTGAATTCCGAGATCCGCATTCTTGTTTGCCGACAGCTCGACGATCAGCGCCTCGATGTAAACCTGCGCACGGCGAGCGTCCAGTTGGTCGATCACTGTCCGAAGGTTCTGGTACACCGCGTCCGACGCCGTGATGATCAGCGAGTTGGTTGCCGCATCGGCCTGGATCATGCCGCCCGGTTGACTGTCGTCGCCTTTATCCTTGTCGCCGCCGAGCAGACCCACCGTCGTCGTACTGCCGCTACCGCCGCCTGACGTACTCGACGAGCCACCGAGCGCCGACGATGAACCGCCAAGCGATGAGGGCAGAGGCGGCACGCCCGACGCACCCGTCGAGAAACTGCCTCCGCCCGACGACGCGTTGCCGTTCTGGTTAAACGCATTCGCGTCATTGGAACCGGCCGACGAACCGCTGTCGCCACTCTTGCCGAATATGCCCCGCAACGTCTTCGCGAGCTTCACCGCATCGGCATTGCGCAACGGGACGACGTGGATGTTGCCGGGCTGCGCAGTCGGCGCATCGAATTTCTTCGCGAGTGCTTGCGCGGCGTCGAGCCGCGCGGCATTCGATGCACGCAGGAACAGCGAATTGGTGCGAGGGTCCGCCGTCACGGAGACCTTTAGTGTCGCATCCGTGCTGCCGATCGCGCCTGGGTCGAGCATCTTCGAAAGCGCCTGTGCTGCGTCGAGTGCGTTTGCGTTTTTCAGCTGTACGACGGCTACCTGCTGACCCGCCGCCAGATCGATACCCGCGATGATCTGCGCGATGCGCCGGATGTTATCCGCGTAGTCGGTGACGACGAGCGTGTTGTTCGCGGGATAGGCCGTCACCGTGTTGTTCGGCGAGATCAGCGGACGCAGGACCGGCAACAGATTGTTCGCCGACTCGTTCTTCAACTGGAACACCTGGGTAATCACCTGATCGCCTCGCGCGGCGGGCGCATTGCCGACATAGGTCGGCACACCCTGCAGCTTTGCATCGGCTTCCGGCACGACCTTCAGTACGCCGTGATCCTGGACGAGCGAAAACCCCTGCATCCGCAATGCGGCTTGCAATGTCTTGATTGCCTGATCTTCCGGTACCGGGTTTTCCGAAACGAGATTGAGCTGACCTTTCACGCGCGGGTCGACGATGATCGTTTTACCAGTCGCTGCGCCCATTGCTTTCGCCACCTGATCGATGTCGGCATTGACGAAATTGAGCGTCACCTGAGCATGCCCGTTTTGCGCGGCAATCAGGCCGGCCACCAGCAGTGCCGACGACAAGCTGCACAAGATCCTGCGATTTCTTCTCATGGGAGGAATGCCTATGCCTGCGAGGACACCGTTGGCGGGTGTACGCCGATCGCATCATGACGATTGCAAACCGGCTTTACGTCCATCTCAATATATTTAGGTATGCTACTAAATAGATCGAAGCGAATTTTGCACACGCGTTGATTCAAGTCAATTGATTCAATCGAATGCGTAATATCGTGAAATTACTTTGCCGCTCCACCTTGAAACAGACGATTCGCGCACTGCTTGAAGAACGATATTCAAAGATCCTCACGTCACTGAATCGTATGGGTTGGTTTCTTCGCGGCCGGTCGCGGGGTGACCTGCTTTTTCGGCGGGTTGACGGCCGCCGCGTCGACGCCGCCGTCGATTCCGCTATCGATGCGCCGCAACGTGGTGCTCACCACCGACACGACCAATCCGGGCAATGTCCCTGTCGCGTTTCCAGGAATGGGAACGGCTGTGCCCATCGCCGAGAATTCGACGTTCAATCCCCAGCGCCCGTCATGAATACCTTGATCGCGCAGCAGCGCTCCGATCAATGATTCAACGGAAAATTTATGCTCGTCCGCCGACATACTCGACTCCCTGATTTTCGATAGATCCCGGTTCGCGACTCTGGCGATCGCGAGACAGGGTGCAACCAGCAGCCTGAAAAATATACGTGCCGACGACGCAAGTGAAGTGGGAGCGTCCTTACCAGATTTTCTTTGAAAGGGAGTGTCAGAGGATTCCAATCGGGCAACCCGCGGAATATCAGCCGAATGTATGATCTGTGGACTTTAAAAATCGAAGCTGTTCTGCTTTCACATTGGCTCGCCGATTCTCATGCCCTCCTCGTTCGCCACGCGCCCGTCGTCTCTGCCGATCAACAGCATCGGCTATATCCTCGCGTCGATGTTTTGCTTCGCTGTCGTCGATGCGCTCGGGAAGTCAGTCAGCCTGAACTATCCAGCGAACGAAGTGACGTTCTTCCGGATGCTGTTTGGGCTCTTTCCGGCGATGCTGGCTTTCCAGCACGGACGTCTTTCGATTACACAGCAACTCAGGTCGCTCGATCTGAAAGGCCAGAGCATTCGCGCGGTTACGCTGCTGATTTGCTCATGCCTTTTCTTTGCCGGGCTGCCTTATATGCCGCTGGGTGAAGCTGTGTCGATTGCATACTCGGAGACGTTGCTGGTGGTCGTGCTGGCGCCGTTGCTTCTGCGTGAGTCGATGACACGACGTGCTGCGCTTTCGGCTGTGGTCGGTTTTGTTGGCGTGTTGCTGGTAGTGCGGCCGGGAGGCGAGCATTCGAGCTGGCTCGGTCCTGTGTGTCTGGTGTTGAGTGCGCTGTTCGGCGCGCTTTCCATTTTGCAGATCAAGCGGATTCATTCGAGCGACGACTCGCGGACCACCGTTTTGTTCTTTACTGCGGTCGGGACGGTTGTTACTGCGTGCTCGCTGCCGTTTCAGTGGCTGACGCCATCGTGGCAAGCGCTTGGGATATTTGCGTTGCTCGGTACGTTTGCCACCATCGGGCAGTTGCTGCTCACCATTGCTTATCGCCAGGCTGATGCTGGACCGCTCGCGCCGTTTAACTACACGAGCATCGTATGGGCTGCGCTGTTTGGTTACTTCTTGTGGGGTGAGACGATTGCGCCGCTGTCGCTTACCGGGATTGTTTTGATTGTTGGGAGCGCGATTGTTGTGGCGGTTAAGCGGAGGGATCGGGATGGGCCGAATGCTTGAGGGGACACCTGCCCTCACTCAGTTCGCGGCAACCAGTTCATCCGCTCGCGACAAAAACAGCTTAAGCGCAGGCGACGAATTCGCGCGACTGTAGCCGATCGCGAGATCGACGGTCGGCGCGTCTCCTTCCAGCGGCCGGCTCACCACCGACCATGGCAGCAGATTGTTCGCATACTCGGGCATCAGCGACAAACCGCGCGTCGATGCAACGAGGGACATGGCCATCGCCAGGTTGTCGACGCCATGCTCGGGCTTCGGATCGAGCCCGTTTTCGCGCAGATATCGCGCGACCACGTCGTGCAGCACGCGTGCCTTGTTCGACGCCATCACAAACGCTTCGCCTTGCAGGTCCGATGGATGGATCGCTGCCTTCTCCGTCAGCGAATGGTCGCTCGGCATCAGCACGACCAGTTTCTCGCGATAGACGACGCGATATTCGAGATCCAGTCCCGGCTCCGTACGGACGAATGCGAGATCGAGCTTGCCGCGCGCCACGGCGTCGGCGAGATCGGGCGAATAGCCGCTCGAAATCGTGACATCGATGTTCGGCAATTCGTCGTGCAGCACGCGCATCGCGCGCGGCAGCCATGTCATTTCCTGACCCGTCAGAAAGCCGAGCGCAAACACCTGCTTCGCCGGACGCGCAGCACGGCGCGCCGCCTCGATCGCGGCGTCGACCTGCGCGAGCGCAAGCCGTGCGTGGTCGAGAAAGACCTTGCCCGACGCCGTCAACTCGACCCCGCGCGCGCTGCGGCTGAACAGTTCCGCGCTGACTTCGTCCTCGAGATCGCGGATCTGCCGGCTCAGCGATGGCTGCGACGTGAACAGCCGCTGCTCGGCGGCAACAGTAAGACTGCCTGTCTCCGCGACAGCAACGAAATAGCGCAGATGGCGTAGCTCCATGCTTTCTCCTGTTTCGCCCCGTTCCCGCACGGCTGCGCGGCACGGCTGCACGGCATTTCGCGGCGATGCTTTCAAGGCATGCCGGCAAGCCTACAAAGTCTTTTTCCGTTACGCAAGCGGGGTCTAGATTACCTGCCAGCGGTCGCGTCGTGCGGTGCGGCAATCGGCAGCGCAGTCTCGCAGTCATGCTTGGGTGTTATTGCCGCCCCGTCGCCGCCTCGATCGCCAACGGCTCGCCGAGCCACTCAACGGAACCTGGTCATGAACGCTCTCTCAGGAAAAACCGCGCTCGTCACAGGCGCATCGCGCGGCATCGGGCGCGCCGTCGCACTTGCACTCGGCCGCGCCGGCGCGCAGGTGATCGTGCATTACAGCAGCAACGAAGCAGCCGCCGATTCGGCCGTCGCCGAGATCATCGCGAGCGGTGGACATGCGCAGAAAGTCGCCGCTGATCTACGCGCTGCCGACGGCCCTTACCTGCTCGCCCGCCGCGTCCGAGCCATCGTCGGCGGACGGCTCGATGTGCTCGTTGCGAACGCGGGCATTGCCACGGCCGCCAGCATCGAAGAGACGACCGTCGAAGACTTCGACGACCTCTTTGCCGTCAATGTCCGTGCCCCCTACTTCCTCGTCCAGCAGCTTCTGGCGATGCTGTGCAAAGGCAGCAGCGTCGTGCTGCTGTCGTCGCTGGCGGCACGCGCATCGGTGGGCGAGCTGGCCGCTTACGCCGCGACCAAAGGTGCAGTCGATACGCTCGTGCGCCACTTCGCCGCCGCGCTCGCAGGACGCGGTGTGCGCGTGAACGCCGTCGCGCCGGGCGTCGTCGCGACCGACATGTCGAGCTTCGTGACAACCGACCCGGGCCGCGATTACGCGCTGAGCCTGCAGGCGTTGAAGCGCGTCGCGCAGGCCGACGACATCGCCGGCGCCGTGACTTTTCTTGCTTCCCCCAAAGCGAACTGGATCACGGGCGACACGCTGCGCGTCGACGGCGGATCGCGACTGTGACCGCAGCGCGATAACCGCGACGGATTCGATCCACATCAACCCCATCTCAATCACATCTACCCGACAGGCACCCGAAATGACCGATGCACACTTCAAACTGTTCTCATCCACCGCCATAGGACGCTTACCGCTGTCCCATCGCATCGTTCACGCGCCGATGACGCGTCTACGCTCCAGTCCCGACGACAGCCCGAGCGCGATGATGGTCGAATACTACCGGCAGCGCGCATCGCAGGGCGGCCTGCTGATCACGGAAAGCGCGCATCCCTCCTACGACAGCCGCGGCTATCTCGGCGCACCGGGCATCTACACCGACGAGCATGTCGAAGCGTGGAAGAAGGTCACCGACGCTGTTCACGCGAAAGGCGCGCACATCTTCATGCAGATCGCGCACGACGGCCGTCAGTCGCACGTCGATCTGAGCCGGGGCAACGCGCCCGTTGCGCCCTCCGTCGTGCCGTACGAAACAACCGTGTTCACACAGAACGGCTGGGTGCCGAACTCGCCGCATCGCGCACTGGAGGCCGGTGAAATTCCGCTCATCGTCGAATCGTTCCGGCGCGCGGCGGAACGTGCGAAAGCCGCCGGTTTCGATGGCGTCGAGCTGCACAACGCGAACGGCTATCTCGCCGACACGTTCCTGCAGGACGGCACCAACAAACGCACGGACGCGTACGGCGGCACGATCGAAAAGCGCGCGCGTTTCTCGCTGGAACTGGTGGATGCATTCGCGTCCGTATGGGGCGCTGATCGCGTGGGTGTGCGCGTCTCGCCGAGCGGGCGCTGGGGAGCCATTTCGGACAGCAACCCCGAAGCGACCTTCGGGCATCTCGCCGCTCGCCTGAACGGATATGGCCTCGCCTATCTGCATGTCATCGAGCCGCGCGTGATGGGTACGGAAACCCTCGACGAAGGTCAGGCGCCCGTCGCATCGTCGTTCCTGCGCGGTTTTTTCGACGGACCGATCATCGCCGCCGGCGGCTTCGATCGCGCAGGCGCCGAGCAGATCCTGCAACGCGGCGATGCCGATCTCGTCGCGTTCGGCCGCTGGTTTTCGTCGAACCCGGATTTGCCTGAGCGCCTGCGTCGCAACCTGCCGCTCACGCCGTATCAACGCGACGCATTCTGGGGCGGTGACGAGCGCGCCTACACCGACTTTTCCGCCTACGACGACGCGCGCAACGACACCGCCGCCGAAGCACCGATCGACCAGACCGCCTGATTCAGGGAGTGACGTCATGTCCACCAGCAATGAACCCAATCGCGCACCCGACACGGGAAAAACCGTGAAGATTCCCGGCCCCGATCACCCGATCGCCATCGCGCCCAATCCGTCGCGAGTGACGGTCAGGCTCGCGGGCCGCGTGATCGCCGACACCCGCGACGCGCTGACATTGCGTGAAGCGCACTACCCGCCCGTGTTTTATATCCCGAGAAAGGATGTCGACATGGCGCTGCTCGAGCGCACCGACCATTCCACCTACTGTCCGTACAAGGGCGACGCCGCGTACTTCTCGATCCCATCGGGCGGCGAACGCGCCAGCCACGCCGTCTGGACTTACGAATCGCCTTACCCCGCTGTCGCAGCGATCCGCGATCACCTCGCGTTCTACGTCGATCGCGTCGATTCGATCGAAGAACACACTTAAGGAACCAGCATGAACGAACAGACCGTAGTGCTCGTCACGGGCGCATTGAGCGGCATCGGCCGCGCGACCGCTCTCGCCTTCGCGCGTGCGAAAGCCTGCATCGTGATCTCGGGCCGACGTGCCGACGAAGGCGAGGCGCTTGCCGGCGCGCTTCGCTCGCTCGGTGCGCAAGCGGAATTCATCGAGGCCGACGTGCGCGCCGAAGACGACGTGCAGGCCCTCGTCGAGCACACGGTCGCCCGCTTCGGCAGACTCGACATCGCGGTAAACGCGGCCGGTACGGAAGGCGAATCCGCGCCCCTCGTCGAACAGACATCCGCGCGCTACGCCGCCGTCTTCGACGCGAACGTGCTCGGCACCCTGCTCGCGATGAAGCACGAGTTGCGTGCGATGTCGGCGCAGCGCAGCGGCAGCATCGTCAATGTGTCGTCGACGATGGGCGTGCGGGGTGCAGCAGGCGCGTCGCTGTATGTCGCGAGCAAGCATGCGGTCGAAGGCCTGACGAAGTCGGCGGCACTCGAAGCCGCCGCACTCGGCGTGCGGGTCAACGCCGTCGCGCCCGGCCCCGTGCAGACGCCGATGCTCGACCGCCTGACGCAGACCCCGGAACGCAAGGCGACGTTTCTCGACACCGTTCCGCTCAAACGCGCCGGCACGCCCGACGAAATCGCCGAAGCGATCGTGTACGTCGCGTCGGCCACCTTCATGACCGGCGAAGTATTGCGTGTAAACGGCGGTCGGACGGCATCGTGACGCATGCCTGAGGACCATGCCTCTCAGGCATGCCGCACAGCTTATAAAGTCTTTTTCCTCGCGATCCGGCACGCCTACATTAACTCTCAAGGCGGCGCGACAAAACGCAGACGGGCCGGGCAACGCGGTAAGCCTGCCCCGGACATTCGAGCCACGTCGTGCCGCACGCCTGATCAACCGGTTTCACAAAGGACAACTGCCATGACCCACCACACTCACCAGACCGCGCCGACCCGGTTCGTCGAAGCCAACGGCATCCGGTTCGCTTACCGCCGCTTCGGCAATCCCGGCGGCGTGCCGCTCGTCATGAACATTCATTTCACCGGCACCATGGACCACTGGGACCCCGCCGTAACCGACGGTCTCGCGCAAAACCGTGAAGTGATCCTGTTCAACAACGCGGGCATTTCGAGCAGTTCCGGAACGGTACCCGAGTCGATCGAAGAGATGGCCGCCAATGCCGGCGCATTCATCGAAGCACTCGGATTGACCCAGGTCGACGTGCTCGGCTTTTCGATGGGTGGATTGATCGCACAGGAGCTTGCGATCGCGAAGCCCCAGCTCGTGCGCCGTGTGATTCTCGTCGGGACGGGTCCGCGCAGCGGCGAAGGCATGGCAACGCTCACGCCGGAAGCGCAGGCGATTTTCGGCGCGTCGTACGCACACCCCGACGACCTGTGGCTGCGGGTGCACTTCACGCCTTCCGAAGCGAGCCAGGCGGCGGGCCGCGGCTTTATCGAACGGTTCCGTCGGCGCACCGACAACCGCGATCCGCAAGCCGGCGACCAGGTCGCGCCCGCACAACTCGCCGCACTCGCGAAGTGGGGCGTCCCGCGCGAGAACCCGTACGACTATCTGGCTGCCCTGAAGCAACCGACGCTTGTGATCAACGGCGACAACGACGTGATCATCTACTCGATCAACTCGTGGCACCTGCAGCAACACATTCCCAATGCGCAACTGATCCTCTATCCGGACGCCAATCACGGCTCGCTGTACCAGTACCCGGAACGCTTCGTCGCACACGTCGACAGATTTCTCTCGGAAGCACAAGCGGAAGCGTCTCGGGCATAAGCCGCTCTCACACAACATCGAACGGAGTTTCATCATGACCAGTCTGACCGGCAAGACGGCGCTCGTAACGGGCGCATCGCGCGGCATCGGCCGCGCCACCGCCATCGCACTCGCGAAAGCAGGCGCTCGCGTGGTGGTTCACTACAGCAACGCCGCGCAGGCTGCCGACGCTGTCGTCTCGGCAATTCGCGCAGCGGGAGGACAGGCCGACAAGGTCGCCGCCGATCTGCGCGATGCGCACGGACCGCATGAACTTGCGAAACGCGTGCGTGCGCTGACAGGCGAACGGCTCGACATTCTCGTGGCGAACGCGGGCATCTCGAAGGCCGCGCCGCTCGAAGAAGCGACCGTCGAGGATTTCGACGACATGTTCGCCGTCAACGTACGCGCGCCATTCTTCCTCGTGCAGCAATTGCTGCCCGTGCTGGGCGACGGCAGCAGCGTCGTGTTGTTGTCGTCGCTCGCGGCGCGAGCGGCTGTGAACAATCTGTCGGCATACGCGGCGACCAAAGGCGCCGTCGATACGCTCGTGGTCCACCTTGCCTCCGCGCTCGGCTCGCGTGGCATCCGCGTCAACGCGATCGCGCCGGGCGTCGTCGAAACAGATATGTCGAACTTCGCGAAAACGGATGCGGGCCGCGATTTCACACTGGGCATGCAGGCACTCAAACGCATCGCGCAACCCGACGATATCGCGGGCGCCGCCGTGTTTCTCGCCTCCGACGACGCGCGCTGGATAAGCGGAGACACCTTGCGCGTCGACGGCGGCTCGAAACTTTGACGTATTCCACACTCGCCTGAAGCCGGTGCCGTCGAGCGCACCGGGCAACACGACACGAACAGCGTGTCGTCAACCTGACTGACAGGAGCCTCACATGAACCACCCCGTCGTTCTCATTACTGGTGCTCTCACGGGTATTGGCCGTGCAACCGCCTTCGCGTTCGCCCGTTCTGGCGCGCGACTCGTCGTATCGGGTCGCCGCGCAGCGGAAGGCGCGGCACTCGAAGCCGAACTTCGCGACGCCGGCGCCGAAGCACACTTCGTCCAGGCGGACGTGCGCCGCGACGAAGAAGTCCGCAGCCTGGTGGACCAGACCATCGCTCGCTACGGCCGGCTGGACGTAGCCGTCAACAATGCCGGTACGGAAGGTCGGCCCGGACCCGTCGTCGAGCAAACGGCCGACAGTTATGCCGACACGTTCGACACTAACGTGCTCGGCACGCTGCTGAGCCTCAAGCACGAACTGCGCGTGATGACTGCGCAAAAGGGCGGAAGCATCGTCAACATCTCGTCCACTTACGGTCATGAAGGCGCTGCATTCGCATCGGTTTATGCCGGCAGCAAGCACGCGGTCGAAGGCATCACGAAATCGGCCGCGCTCGAGGTGGCCTCGACGGGCGTTCGCGTCAACGCCGTCGCGCCCGGGCCAACCGATACCGGCATGCTGGACCGCTTCACCAGCACCGCGGAGAACAAGGCGGCGCTCGCAGCCACGGTGCCGCTCGCACGCATCGGCAAGCCCGACGACATCGCCGCGGCGGTGCTCTATCTCGCAGCGGATGGCGCCGCGTTCGTCACCGGTCAGATTCTGACTGTCGACGGCGGCAAGACCGCTGGCTGAAGCGACCTCGCGTACTCACCTGTGCACCCAATGCCGGGCGGGCAATTCGTATCCTCCTGTCGGAATGAACTCATATGGAAAACAACCTCACGCTTTACGAATCCAAGGCGTCTCCCAACGCTCGCCGGGTGCGGATTTTTCTTGCCGAGAAAGGCATTGAGATTGCAATCAAGCCAGTAGACCTGGGTGCGAAAGAGCAATTCTCCGATGCCTACGCAGCAATCAACCCTCGTCTGCAGGTTCCGACGCTTGTGCTGGAAAACGGCACGGCGATCGGCGAAGTCCCGGCAATCTGGCGCTACGTCGAGGAAGCCTATCCCGGAAAGCGTATCTTGCTTGGCACCACGCCGCAGCAGAAGGCACTCGTCGCGATGTGGGAACGACGCGCGGAACTCGACGGATTCGCGGCGGTGATGGAAGGCGTGCGAAACGCGGTCGCTGGACTGAAGGGACGCGCATTGTCGGGCCCGCATGCTTACCAGCAGATTCCCGAGATCGTCGAGCGCAGCAAGCTGCGCGTGTCGAACTTCTTCGCCGACTTCAACGAGCGTCTGAAGACCGTGCCCTTCGTGGCAGGCGACGAATTTTCGGCAGCCGACATCACGGCACTGGTGACGGTCGATTTCGCGGCGGGTGGCATGAAGATGAGTATTCCCGCCGGATTCGATGCATTGCAGAACTGGTACGACCGGCTATCGGATCGCCCTTCTTCGAAGGCGTAATGAACGGGCAGTGGGAGCGATGCTCGAAACGTCGAGCATCGCTATCCTGGCCGGCTGTCCACATCTAAACTTGAAAGCGAAGGCCGCACTATTTCGGGCGAGATTGGACGTTGATCGTCCACCATCACGCGCCACGCACCCCTCACTCCAACCCCAACCGCCCCCGAATCGCCGGCATCATCGCCTCCACCGCCGCCCGCCCTTCCGCAATCGCCGGCGCCGCCCGATGAAAATCGAAGATCCCCATCCCGGCCAGACGCGGTTGAATCAAAATATCCGCAGGCTCACCCGCAAGACGGCTGCGTGTAATCCGCACCTGCATGATGTCGATGCCCTGCGCGACCGAACTCAGCATCGAAGGCACACGCGCACTCGGCGCCGGCGGCACGCGCACGTCCTGGCTTTCGTAGCCGGGCGCCGGTTGCAGCCAGCGCGGCCACGGCTTGCCGTTACGACGCAGTAGCTGCGGCGGCGCGACGGCTTCGTCGGATAGAGTCGCGGCAGCCTCGCCTGTATCCGATGGCACATCGAGCTTCGACATATGCACCGGCGTAGCGGCCACCAACCCGCCCAGATTCCGCCCATTCAAAATATCGTTATTCAGATCGACGGCAATCACGCAATCGGCCCGCATCCCGCGCGCCACCGATACCGGCACCGGATTACTCAACCCACCGTCGACCAGCCACACCCCGTCATGCCAGACCGGCGTAAAAATCCCCGGAATCGCAATCGACGCGCGCACCGCATCCACCACGCTGCCGTCCTGCAGCCACGTTTCGCGGCCCGTATCGAGTTCGGTGGCGACGGCAGCGAACGGCATCCGCAGGTCGGCGATCGCGCAGCCGTTGAACCGGTCCGCAAAAACCTGGATCACCTTCTTGCCGCCGAGCAATCCGCCCGACAGCCGCAGATCGAGCAGCCGCACGACGGTCTGCCACGTGAGTCGCGACACCCATTCTTCGAGCCAGTCGAGATCGCCGTTCGCATAGACCGCGCCGACCAGCGCGCCGATCGACGTGCCGCACACGACATCCGGCTTGATGCCCGCGTCGTGCAGCGCGCGGATCGCGCCGATGTGCGCCCAGCCACGCGCCGCGCCGCCGCCGAGCACGAGGCCGATCCGCGAAGGTCGCCGACGGTTCATTCGCGTGTCTCCATCGTCGATCTCATCGGCCGCGGATCACGTCGGAACGCGACGTGGTCGTCACCGTGTGGTCGGGGCCGAAGTGCACGTTGAACATGCCCTCCTCGGTGACGCCGCCTTCGCGCCACTTCCAGCTCCATACGGTTTCGGGTTTCAGCGGATACACGGCGACCTCGCCCGGTTTGCCGAGCAGGCGACGCACCTGGTCGTCGGTCATGCCGATGTGGATCTTCGCGAAGTTCGCGGCGGTCAGGACCTGGGTGATCGCCTGCAGCCGGCCGTCGGGGCCGATGTCGACCATGTAGGTGTTGAGGCCCTGCGGGCCGCGCGGATATTCGAGCCGCGTCGAGCCGTCGGCGAAGCGCCGCTCGGTCTCGGGCTTGCCCATCTGCGCGCGGACCTGGTCCACGGTCGTGACGCCAGGCGTCAGCCCCTTGAGCAGCATCGCGTCCGGTTTGACGGCGTTGAAAAATTCCTTGAGTGTCTGCACGGCGCGTTCGCCCTGTCGATCGTCGCAACCGCCAAGCGCAAACAGCGCGCCGGCCATCGCAACAGCAAGCAGTGTGTGTCGGAAGAACATGGAGTCCGATGCGGTCATTCCGCGTAAAGCGACACCACAGGATACCGCGACTTCGCAGGCCTGCGAACGACCGGACGCGCGCCGATAGCGCAGTCACGCGGCACATGCATTCAACCGATCCGCTGCACCCACTGACTCCGCCACGCCGGTGCATCGAAAGGATCCGTGAAGTACTGGGTCTCGTGAGCGACCTTGCCGTCGCGAAACTCCATGATGCTGACGGTAAAAGCCATCTGCCCTTTGTAGTCGATCGTGTATTCCGTGACCCACAGATTGCCCTCGCCCACAATCCGCTTGATGTGGAAACCCGACGGCTTGCCCGGATGATGTCCACGCAGCGCCTGCAGATTCGCGCGCCCGAGAATCCGTTCACCCGATTGCGGATAGTCGCAGATCGCATCGTCGTGATAGATGTCGTGTTCCGCGTCGAGATCGCCGGCCGCTGATGCGCGCCAGTGTGCATCGAGCGTTTCACGTAGGGTCTCTTGCTGCATGGTGTGCCTCCAGATACCGTTGAACGTCATCCGACGAAGCCAGCCGCAATCAACCGGTACAGTCGGCCCGCCCCATCGCCCACAACACCCTGCTGCGATTATGGACTTCGCGCGGCCGTCAGCGCGAATCCGTCCGCTTTGGCACAATCCGCTCGTGCCGCCCGCTTTCGTGAAGCTTGCGCTTCATCTGGTTCAGCGGGTGCGGTCCATAACGAACACTGCAATCGAACACCCAATACATCAACGCATCGAGCGCCCCCGCTCTGCGCCTCCCCGGATACCTCATGATTCCCTTCTCGGTTCTCGATCTCTCGCCCATCAACGCCGGCTCGTCGGCGACGGATGCGTTCCGCAACACGCTCGATCTCGCGCAGCACGTCGAGCGCTGGGGCTATCGACGCTTCTGGCTCGCCGAGCATCACAACATGACGGGCATCGCGAGCGCGGCGACGTCGGTGGTGATCGGTCACGTCGCGGGAGGCACGCAGACGATCCGCGTCGGCTCCGGCGGCGTGATGCTGCCGAACCACGCGCCGCTCGTGATCGCTGAGCAGTTCGGCACGCTCGCATCGCTGTACCCTGGGCGGATCGATCTCGGACTCGGCCGTGCGCCCGGTACCGACCAGACGACCGCCCGTGCGCTACGCCGCGATCTGCAAGGCAGCGCCGATTCGTTTCCCGACGACGTCGTCGAACTGCAGCGTTATTTCGCGGACCCGGTGCCGGGCCAGCGCGTGCGCGCGGTGCCCGGTGCAGGGTTGCACGTGCCGCTGTGGCTGCTCGGTTCGAGTCTGTTCAGTGCGCAGCTCGCGGCTGCGCTCGGGTTGCCGTTCGCGTTCGCGTCGCACTTCGCACCCGATCATCTGCTGACGGCGCTGCGCGTGTACCGCTCGCAGTTCCGGCCGTCGGAGACGCTGGCGAAGCCGTACGCGATGGTCGGCGTGAACCTGTTCGCCGCCGACTCCTCCGACGACGCCCGCCGCCTCTTCACGTCATTGCAGCAGCAGTTCATCAATCTGCGGCGCGGGACGCCGGGCCAGTTGCAGCCGCCCGTCGAGCACCTCGAAGCGGCTGATCACGAACTCGCCGGCGTCGCGCATTCGCTCGCATGCACGGCGATCGGCAATCCCGACGAAGTGCGCGAAGGGCTGAAATCGATCCTCGCGCAGACCGAGGCCGATGAGTTGATCCTCACCGGGCAGATTTACGATCATGCGGCAAGGCTGCGGTCGTTTGAGATTGGGGCGCAGATTCACGAAGAGCTGGCGGCCGAGAAAAAGTAGCGCGCGCGGCACCCTTCAAACTCTACCGATCCGCCGGCACCGCCGCCAACCCATCCAGCAGCGCCTTATGGAATGCCTGCGGATCCTGCATCTGCGGCGCGTGCCCCAGCTCCGCGAACTCGACGAGCCGCGCATGCGGAATCGCCTGCTGCGTGAGCTTCGCGAGTTCGGGATAGTGGCCGAGCTTCGCGCGGACGTCCGGCGGCGCCGCGTCCTTGCCGATCGCGGTCGTGTCCTTGTCGCCGATCAACAGCAGCGTCGGCATCTTCAACTGACCCAGTTCATACACGACCGGCTGCGTATAGATCATGTCGTACAGCAGCGCCGAATTCCACGCGACCACGTTCTTGCCCGGCCCGCGATACATGCCCGCGAGCATCTGCACCCACGGCTCGTAGTCGGCGCGCCACTGTCCCGCGTAATACGTCGCCTGCTCGTAGCGGCGGATGCCTTCGGCGGTCGTCTTCAGTTCGCGTGCGTACCACTGGTCGATCGACAGCGACGGCACGCCCTTCGCCTTCCAGTCCTCGAGGCCGATCGGATTCACGAGCACCAGTTGCTGCGTCTGCGTCGGGTACATCAACGCGTAGCGGATCCCCAGCATGCCGCCCGTCGAGTGGCCGATGATTGTCGCGCGCTCGATGCCGAGCGAAGCGAGCAGCGCGTTCGTGTTGCGCGCGAGTTGCTGGAAGCTGTATTGATAGCGCATCGGCTTGCTCGATTTGCAGAAGCCGATCTGGTCCGGCGCGATCACGCGATAACCCGCATCGGATAGCCGGCGGATCGTGCCTTCCCACGTCGCCGAGCAGAAGTTCTTGCCGTGCAGCAGCACGGCGACGCGGCCGTTCGGCTGCTCGGGCTGCACATCGAGATACGCCATGTGCAGCGCCTCGCCCTGCGACGTGAAATCGAACCGATGCACCGGCGCCGGGTACGTGAAGCCCTCCAGCTCGGGACCGTAGGCCGGTCCATCGTTGCCGGCTGCCGAGGCGGCATCCGCAGCCGTGGCCGGTGACGCCGGCATGCTGCTGACCGCACCGGACTGCACAGTCACCGCACCCGACGCACCGCCGGCGGCGAACGCTCCGGTCACCGGCGCGACGCACGTAAAGACACCCGCGACGAACCACGCGGCAAAGGAGTGACGGCTCGGATTCATCGACGGAAGGCCTCATGCGGATCGGAGCCGCCGATTCTACCGGTGCGGCACGTAGATCGCTGCGAGTTGGGCACATAGCCTGGAGCGGGACGCCCTTCGCCCGCATCGAACCACGCCACCCCACGCCCACCGCTTTCAATATTGCATTGCCGCACAACGCGCCGGCACGACTCAGCACGCGCGTCACCACCACCCACTCCATCGCAAACCCCACCCAATCCGCGCAACGCGAATCCCAGTCCCTCACCCACCGCCCGATCAAAATCTCATCCCAAAAACCATCCATTCGAGCGCGCGCGGCGAAACGGTGCTAGAAATACTGGACGTGCCGCACAACCGCGACGACCGACATCCGACGAGAGCGGGTAGCCATCCCGCCAGGGCCCTCCGGGGGAAAACAGAGATAAGGGAGACGTACATGCACACACCGGCCAGTCTCAACGATCTGCAGCACACTACCCTCGCCATCGTTCTGGCGGGCGGGCGCGGCACCCGGCTCGGGCCGCTCACGAACAAACGCGTGAAACCCGCCGTGCATTTCGGCGGTAAATACCGGATCGTCGATTTTGCGTTGTCCAACTGCCTGAACTCGGGCATACGACGCATCGCCGTGGTGACGCAGTACAAGGCGCATTCGCTGCTGCGGCACGTGCAGCGCGGCTGGGGGTTTCTGCGCGGCGAGTTCAACGAGTTCATCGATCTGTGGCCGGCGCAGCAGCGCGTCGAAGGCGCGCACTGGTATCGCGGCACCGCCGACGCGGTGTTCCAGAATCTCGACATCGTCCGGTCGATCCGCCCGAAGTACGTGATCGTGCTGGCCGGCGACCACATCTACAAGATGGACTACACGCGGATGATCCTCGATCACACGGAGAGCGGCGCGGACTGCACGGTCGGCTGCATCGAGGTGCCGCGAATGGAAGCGACCGCGTTCGGCGTGATGGCCGTCGACGAATCGCGGCGCGTGACCGGCTTCGTCGAAAAACCCGCCGATCCGCCCGCGATGCCCGGTCGCCCCGACATCGCGCTCGCGAGCATGGGCATCTATGTGTTCAACGCGGACTACCTGTACTCGCTGCTCGAAGAAAACATCACGAGCGGCACGACCGATCACGACTTCGGCAAGGACATCATCCCGCGCGTCGTCACGCAGGGCCACGCGATCGCGCATCCGTTCAGCATGTCGTGCGTGACGTCCGATCCGAACGCCGAATCGTACTGGCGCGACGTCGGTACGATCGACGCGTACTGGGCAGCCAATCTTGATCTCGCATCGACGATTCCCGCGCTCGATCTGTACGACCGCAACTGGCCGATCTGGACGCACATGGAGCAACTGCCGCCCGCGAAGTTCGTGCGCGACCTGAACGGCCAGCAAGGCTCGTCGACCAACCTGATCGTGTGCGGCGGCTGCGTGATCAGCGGCTCGCAGGTCGCGCGCTCGGTGCTGTCGTCGAACGTGCTCGTGAAGTCGTTCTGTAACATCAATGAGGCAGTCTTGCTGCCACAGGTGACGGTCGGTGCGAGTTGCCGATTGCGTCGCGTGGTGATCGACCGGGGGTGTTCGATTCCGGACGGCACCGTGATCGGCGAAGACCCGGTGCTCGACGGCGAGCGCTTTTACCGGACCGACGCGGGCGTCGTGCTGGTCACGGCCGAAGCGCTGCGGCGTCAGCAGGCGGCGGCACATTGACGGGCGGGCGCGGCGTTCCCCTGGCGGTATGTCGGGTACGCCGCGTGCTCACGATCTGCGTCGGGCGCGGAGTACGCATCGGATGCACGGTCGACGTCGACCGCGCTGTCCGCGATGTGCAGGATGCACGCGGTGTGCACGATGCGCGTCGTGCACCTCACGAGCAATGCGTACCTCACGGGCGTCGCGAACAACACGTCCGCACAACACCACCCTAGTCCATCCCGGTTTTTCACAGGTCCAGAGCTTATGACGATCCGTGCGCTGCATGTCGCCAGCGAGTTGTATCCGCTTCTCAAGACCGGCGGTCTCGCCGACGTAGCCGGTGCGCTGCCGCCCGCGCTGATCGAACGCGGCGCCGACGTCCGCGTGCTGCTGCCTGGCTTCCCTGCCGTCGCGGCCGGTCTCGCGGATCTGCGGCCCGTTGCAAAACTGGCGCATCCATTGGGGCATCGAGGCACGCTGTCGCACGCGACGCTCGAACTCGGCACGCTGCCTTCGAGCGGTCTTTCGGTTTACATGATCCGCGACGACGCGCTGTACAACCGGCCCGGCAATCCGTATCTCGACGCCGAGCACGTCCCGTACGGCGACAACGCACAGCGTTTCGCACTGCTCGGCTGGACCGCGGCGCAGCTCGCACAGCGAGTCGATTCCGCGTGGGCGCCGCAGATCATCCACGCGCACGACTGGCACGCTGGCCTCGCCCCCGCCTATCTGAAGGCTGCAGAACGCGCGGCCGGCCGGACCTTCGCGCGCACGGTGTTCACCGTGCATAACCTCGCGTATCAGGGCATTTTCCCCGCACAGGAGTTCGGCCATCTCGGCCTGCCCGCCGATTTCTTCAGCATGCACGGCGTCGAGTTCTACGGTCAGCTGTCGTTCCTGAAAGCCGGCCTCTACTACAGCGACCGGCTCACCACCGTGAGCCCGACTTACGCACGCGAGATCCAGACGCTCGCGCAAGGCGGCGGTCTCGATGCGCTGCTGCGCGCGCGCACGCACGATCTGTCGGGCATCCTGAACGGTGTCGATTACGCGGTGTGGAATCCATCCGTCGACGAAGCACTACCGACCCGCTACACGAGCACGCGCCTCACCGGCAAGCGCGCGTGCAAGACCGCACTGCAGGCGCACTTCGGACTCGCGCAGAAAAGCGATGCGCTGCTGTTCGGCGTCGTCAGCCGGTTGACCGAACAGAAGGGTCTCGACCTGCTGCTCGGCGCGCTGCCGGAGATCGTGTCGCGTGGGGGTCAACTGGTCGTGCTCGGCACCGGCGACCCTGCACTCGAAGCGGGTCTGCTGCGCGTCGCGCATGCGCATCCGGATGCGGTGGCGGTCGAACGCGGTTTCGACGAGCCGCTCGCGCACGCGATCGTCGCCGGCAGCGATGTGATCGCGGTGCCGTCGCGCTTCGAGCCCTGCGGGCTCACGCAGCTGTACGCGCTCGCGTATGGGTCGCTGCCGCTCGTGCATCGGGTGGGTGGGCTGGCGGATACGGTCGTCGATGCGTCGCTGGAAAATCTCGCCGACGATCTCGCGACGGGCTTCGTCTTCGAGCGCTTCGAGCCGGACGCGCTCGCCGGCGCGATCCGCCGCGCGTTCGCGCTGTATGCGCGGCGCACCGAATGGAAGGCCACGCAGCAGCGCGCGATGCGGCAGGATTTCGGCTGGGGGGCGTCGGCGCAGCGTTATCTCGATCTGTATCGGTCGCTGGTTTGAAGGGGCCGGCTGGGTGGTTCGGACTGCGCAACTCGATCCGAACATCCAGCCCGACCCGCCCCCGCTGACGATTTCCCGCAACACCCGCCCCACGGCACCGTTACGGTGCGCAAAAACTCCTGTATCGTCTCCCGATAGCCCGCCCGCGCGCCGTTCAGCGCGTCCAGCGGGCCTCGCACTCAGTTCGCCCTCTCAACGCGCCACCCTCGACCGACCATGAAAAACGTTTTGAGCATCCAGTCGCACGTCGTCTTCGGGCATGCGGGCAACAGCGCGTCGGAGTTTCCGATGCGCCGGCTCGGCGTCAACGTCTGGCCGCTCAATACCGTGCAGTTCTCGAACCACACGCAATACGGCCACTGGACCGGCAGCGCGATCGATTCCAACCAGATGGTCGATCTCGTCGACGGGATCGGGGCGATCGGCATGCTGCCGCGCTGCGACGCGGTGCTGTCCGGCTACCTCGGCACACCCGAGCAGGCGCAGGCGGTGATCGACATCGTCGCGTCGGTGAAGGCCGCGAATCCGCGCGCGTGGTACTTCTGCGATCCGGTGATGGGCACGACGACCGGCTGCAAGGTCGAGCCCGGCATCCAGGAGTTCCTGGTGAACCGGATGCCCGAAATCGCCGACGGCCTCGCACCGAATCACAGCGAACTGCAACGCCTCGTCGGCCGCACGATCGAAACCGTCGACGAAGCGCTGGTTGCATGTCGCGAAGTGATCCGACGCGGTCCGAAGATCGTGCTCGTCAAACATCTACTCGACCGCAACTCTCCCGCCGACCGCTTCAACATGCTCGTCGTCACTGAACGCGAAGCGTGGATGGGCCAGCGTCCGTTGTATCCGTTCGCTCGACAGCCGGTCGGTGTCGGCGATCTGACGAGCGCGGTGTTCGTCGCGCGCACGCTGCTCGGCGATCCGCTGCGCGCCGCGTTCGAGCACACGCTCGCCGCCGTCAACGCGGTCGTGCGCACGACGTGGGAAGCGGGCCGCTACGAACTCGAACTCGTTGCCGCGCAGGACGAGATCGCGAAGCCGCGCGAGTGGTTCGACGCATGGGTCGCGGCCACGGTGTAGCGCGGCATCCGCAACGCCTATAATGCGGGCCGCGCGATCACATCGCGTCTGCATCACCTATAAACCCACACCGCACACAGGCAACGAACGAGGTTCAGATGGACGGCACCATTCGCAGCGAACGCGAAGAAATTTTTGAAGAGATGTGCGCGAGCGTCGACGCCGGCGAAACGCACGAACAGGAAGCGATCGAATTCTTCGAGGCGCAATTCGACGAGCCGGATTTCGATCCCGCACACTGGCTCGACATCGCGCTCTATCACGCGCCCGAAGTCGCGCGCGGCGTGATCGACATGGTCGCCGCCGACGATCGCGCGCGCAGCAGCATCGCCGAAGTGATCGCCGACAACCTCGACATCTCGTACGGCGCCGAAGAATGCCAGCAGTTCGCGGAGACGCTGCAGTTCGCGCTGGCGAACGGCATCCCGATCGACTTCGACATCGTGCTCGACGGCTGTCAACGCGCGATCGACGACCTGGACACCTGGGCCGACGATGACACGAAAGCACCGTTGCTGCGCCTTCGCGACGAAGTCCTGCGCCTGCAGGACGACCGCTAACGCCTCACCTCCTTCCGCGCGTTCTATCCTGACCGTGCATCCCCTGTATTCGTCTACATAAAACCCGCGCGACGCTGTGCCGAAATGCGCACGCGAAGCGCGGCGTTCTGCCAAGACGTTCGCAAATTGGCTTTTTATATTCGCGCCACGTCGGCAGGCCGATCCGCTCTCACATTCGTTCCGGCCTGCCACGGGCTGCTCCCGTGATGTTGTGTGCAACTCGCGCATCTCAGCGTATTGCGCGTTTTCCAGCATTGCCCGCATGACCGGATTGTCCGTACGCTGAATCGTCGGGCGTACACATCGAGAAATACATCGAGGACACCGGCATCGCGACACGTTGCTCGCGACGCACGAGGGTTGTCGAATCACTAACCTGCCGATGGAAGGAGTCGCCATGAGTCTTAGCAAGACGCTGAAACCCCTCGCCGTGACACTCGCCGCGCTGGTCGCGGCCGCGCCGCTCGCGAGCTTCGCCGACGACCTGACGGTCACGATCGGCTTCGCGGCGCCGCTGACCGGTGCGAACGCCGGCTACGGCAAAGATCTGCAGAATGGCGTGCAGCTCGCGCTCGACGAGGCGAATGCGCAGAAGATCCACATCGGCGACAAGGTCGCGCACTTCAATCTGGTGGCCGAAGACGATCAGGCCGACCCGCGCATCGGCGTGCAGGCCGCACAGAAACTCGTCGACCAGAACGTCTCGGTGGTCGTCGGCCACTTCAATTCGGGGACGACGATTCCGGCATCGCGAATCTACGAAAACGCCGGCATTCCGATGATCGATCCGGCTGCGACGAATCCGGTGATCGTCAATCAGGGGTTCGCGAACGCGTTCATGGTGATCTCGACCGATGCGCAGAACGCCGGCAACGCGGGCATCTACGCGGTCGAAGTGACGAAGGCGAAGCGCATCGCGATCCTCGACGACCGCACCGCGTTCGGCCAGGGCGAAGCCGACGAATTCGAGAAGGCCGTGAAGGCGCACGGCGGCAATCTCGTCACGCACGAGTTCACGTCGAACCAGGCCGTCGATTTCCGCACGCAGCTGACCAAGATCAAATCCGCCGACGTGGATCTGCTGTTCTTCGGCGGACTCGACACGCAGGCGGCGTCGGTCGCGAAGCAGATGAAGCAGCTCGGCCTGCACGCGCAGCTGGTCGGCGGCGGCGGCGTGATGGATCCCGAGTTCATCAAGCTTGCCGGCGATGCGGCCGACGGCGTGATGGCCTGGGAATACGGCCGGCCGCTCGCGCAACTGCCGGGTGGCAAGGACTTCTCGGCGAAGTTCAAGAAGCGCTTCGGCGTCGATATCCTGTCGTATGCGCCGTTCGGCTATGACGCCGCGTGGGCCGCGATCAAGGCGATGGAGGCCGCGAAATCGACGTCGCCGGCGACCTATCGGCCCGCGCTGAAGAGCATCAGCTTCGACGGCGTGACCGGCCATATCGCATTCGACAGCAACGGCGCGTTGAAGAACGCGGGGTCGACGCTGTATCAGGTGAAGAACGGGGCCTGGGTGCCGGTTGTGACGAAGGGTGGGACCTGATCTTCGGCGTGTCGGATTGAGTATGGCGCGATGCGATGCGACGGTCGATCATGTCGCGCCACTCCTGATTCCTGATGTATGCCCCTGCTTTAACCTCTGCTATCAGTGTTGTATAGAACCGAATCAAAACTGTCGCCGTTGCGACAGCTCGCGACGATCCGCGTAGACAGGTAGGTACGCAAGCCAATCACGCGCTTGCTGTTCTGATCTGCGCGGCTCTCTGGAAGCGGCCGGCACAAGTCGGCGCTCCATACCACCTCCCGACCGCACTTTCTCGCCGACCCCTGGGTATACGACAGGGCGTCGCCGTGCGTCCGAAAGTTCGCCACCGCACCGATCACGCCTTCCATCCAGCCGACACTTCTTCAGTGGTCGACTGTGCGTCTCCTGCACCGCGCACAAAACCCGCTTGAAACCCACGCGCGTCGCAACCGCGCTATCCGTCGTGGCCGCCAGTCGCAGCTCGATCGTCTCTAACTCACTTTGAGAATCCTATGGATCGCATCAGCGGACATACTTTTTTTCAACGCTTCCTGCGGCGCGACAGCGTCGTCGTCGATCTGGGTGCGAACGTCGGCGCGTTCTCGCGACTGATGTCGGAGAAATATGGATGCGTCTGCTACGCGGTCGAACCGAATCCCGCGTGCTTTGCGCGGCTCGCCGGTTTTGCGCGCGTGAAGCCGTTTAACTTCGCGATCGCGGATCGCGAAGGGACGATGAATTTCTTCGTCGCCGCGAATTCGGAAGCGTCGTCTTTCACCCGCACCCACGACAGCGATATCGAGATTCCTGTCACCGCGATGCGGCTCGATACGTTCACGGAACAGCAAGGCATCGGCAGACTCGATCTGTTGAAGATCGACATCGAAGGCGCCGAGGTGTCGCTGCTCGATTCGCTGCCGGATGCGTTCCTGAGCAACATCGGCCAGATCGCGATCGAGTTCCATGACTTCTGCGATCTCGTGAAAAGAGAGGACGTGGTGCGGCTCGAGCGCCGGCTCGAATCGCTGGGGTTCCTGTCGATCAATTTCACGAGGGACTCGTACGGACACGAAGATCATCTTTTCGTGAACCGGCAGCGCTGCCCGGTCGGCCATGTCGAATATCTGACGACGAAGTACGTCACGAAGTACCTGCTCGGCATTGGACGGATCATGGGGCGGCTGGGATCCGGTCGCCGGCAGGTCGCTGTGCTGGCGGAGTGACATAGCAGTCGCCAGTTCCGCAGGATTTGGTAAATCGGAGCGTGCTATTTTTCACAGCATGCCCTTCCCGATCACGCCACCTGCACCCGCATCATGACCGACCTCCACACCAGCGCACGCTATGAAGCACGCCTCGGTCGCGTGCTCGATCACATCTACGATCATCTGGACGAACCGCTCGATATCGACCGGCTCGCGGAGATCGCGTGTCTGTCGCCGTATCACTGGCACCGGATCTATCAGGCGATGTACGGAGAGACGGTGGCGACGACGGTTCGTCGGCTGCGGTTGCATCGCGCGGCCGGTTATCTCGTGCAAGGCGAGATGCCGATCGCGCAGATCGCAACGAAGGCCGGCTACAGCAGTCTTCAGTCGTTCACGCGCACGTTCCGCGCGGCATACGGCATCCCGCCCGCGCAATATCGCAAGACGGGTTCACACAGCCGGTTCCGTCCGGTGCACTCGGGAGGCGACCCCATGACGCTACGTGAAGTGACGATCCGCGACGTGCCCGCGATGGAGGTACTCACAGTCGCACACACCGGTTCCTACATGCAGATCGGCAAGGCGTTCGATACGCTGATCGGCTGGCTGGCCGCGAGAAACCTGCTGTCCGCTGACATGCGGATGGTCGGTATCTACTACGACGATCCAGGGCTTGTCGATGAAACGCAGCTGCGTTCGAAGGCGGGCGTGTGGTTGCCGAATGCGGTCGACGTCAGCGTCGATGCGCCGGTCGACATGACGACGGTGCGCGGTGGGTCGTACGCAGTGCTGCAGCATCGCGGGCCGTATGGCGAGATGCACGTCACCTACCAGTGGCTGTACGGCGAATGGCTGCCGCAGTCGGGACGCGAGGCGGACGATGCGCCGGTATTCGAGGTGTATCTGAACAATCCGAAGGACACGGCGCCGACCGATCTCGTGACGGAGATATGTTTGCCGCTGCGGTGATCGCGTGGGCGCTACCCGCGCCCCGCCTTAACCACTACCTGCGACAACGCATCCCGCTCGATCCGCTGCAACGTGCCGCGCATCTGCGCGTACTGGTCGGGCGTGCACACCTGATGACCGAACTGCGCGGTGAGCCGTCGCGTGATCTGCAGCACGTGCGTCGCCGGATCGAACACGTAGTGCGACGCGTAATCGAAGAAGCCGTCGTGCACGGCGGTATCGGTCGGCAGATCGGTCACGCGCAGCGTGTCCGGCAACGTGATCTGCGCAGTCTCGTCGAAGTCTCCGCCGATGCACACCCACGGCTGCGTGCGCTCCGGTTCCGCGAGCCACGCCTGCACCTGCGTCGCGAGCCCGCCCGCGAGACTCGTCAACGCCGGCAGCGCAGTCGTGCCGTCGGGCCACGTGAAGTGTTCGAGCGTGCCCTGCATCGTCGTCGCGAACGGACCGCGGGTTGCGGCGACGTCGCTCGTCGATACATGCGCGGTGCCGTGCAGGCCCGTTTGACGCAGACGGTCGGCGGCAATCTGCAATGCCTGTCGATGCGTCGCGCGACGAAACACGTTGCGCTCCAGTTCGGCCGGTGCGCCGCTGTCCTCGACGCGGTACGCAAATGCACCCGTGCCACTCGCGTCGACGTCGATCTCCAGATGCGTCGTGCGGCCACGCGGCTGCACAGCCGGCGTCCGTGTGAGCGTGCCGTCGTCGACCAGCAGCACCGGCCGGTCCATCACGCCCGGCGGCAACGTGCCGAACGCAATGCCACCCGCGGTCGTGTCCGCGAACTGCTGCAGTTCGGGAATCCAGACGATCACGTGATTGATCGCGCTCGCGCCGTAACCCGGCACCGTGGGCAACGTATAGAACGGCCCGAGGTTCAGCAGCACCGCCTCGCTGCGGATGCCGACAGCCGCGAGCAGCGCGCCGTACAACGCGACGTGGTCCTTGCAGTCGCCATAGCGGTTGCGCAGGATGTCGACGACCTTGTGCGGCACAGCCGCCGTCTCGCCGAGAAACAGCGCGACGTAGCGGATGTTGAAGCGCATCCAGTCGTACAGCACACGCGCCTTGTCGGCGGGATCGGTGAGTCCTGCGGTCAGCGACTGCGCGAGACTGACGATCGTCGGGTTCTGCGCGGTCGGATCGGCTGCAGCACTGCGGTACTGCGCGGCGAACGTCGCGAAGTCGCGCACCGTCGATACCATCAGCCGGTCGCCCCACGTCGCGTAGCCGACCGCGCCCGCTTCAATCGGTGCATACGCGCCGTGCCGGTACTCGAACGTGTAGCGGGTGCGGCCGTTCGCGGTGACGGGCGGCAGTGCGGTGTAGCCACGTGCGTCTGCGTAGAGCGGCAGGTCGGCGGGGAGATCGAAGATCAGTTGCTGCAGGTCGACGGGGCCGCGCGTCGGCTCGACCAGGTATGCGAACGTGCCGGCCTGCAGCGGCTTTGTGCGCGTCTTGCGGAACACCAGATGCACGCGTGCGCCCGGCTCGACGCCGGGAAAGATCACGGTGCGCAGCACGCCGTCCTGGAACGTCGGCGCACCCGCCGAGCGCGGCTCCTGCACGTCGCGGATCGCCTCGGGTCCGACCGGATGTGCGACGCCGTCGCGGTCGATCGTCTCCGCCTTCAACAGCTCGACGTGCTCGATGTCCTTGTTGAACCACACGTAGCGTTGCGCGATGTCGTCGACGCCGCTCGTCGTGTTGGCGCGCAACGTCGAGTCGTCGTGCTCCTCGACCGAGCCGTCTTTCTGGATGACGAATAGATGGACGTCGCGTTCGAGCGTCGAAGGGGCGACGTCGTCGGTAGCGGACGTCGTGGTCGTTGGACTCGCGGTTTCGTCCGCGAACACGGCCGAGCCGCTGCATGCACCGACCAGCAGCGGCAACGCGGCAACCGCGCGCAGGCGACGCACGATGCGGGTCATAGCGTGTCCTTATCGACGATGGATGCCTGCCGTTGTAGCACATTGCGGGCCGCGCGGCGTTCACGCGATGCCGGTTCAGCGTTGCCGCAACTCCGCGCCTTCGTCCGGTGAAAGCCGAACGAAAAAGAACAGCGAGCACAACGTCATCGCGCCGACCACGACGAACGCCGGCGAGAAGTCGCGCGCGGCCAGATGCGCGACGCTGCCGCCGTTCAGGCGCGCGGTCAGCGCCACGAGCGTCGCGCCGAATGCGACGCCGAGGCTGATCGACAGTTGCTGCGCCATGCTCGACAGCGCGGTCGCGCGGCTCATCTTCGGTTTCGGCATGTCCGAGTAGCCCAGCGTGTTGAGCGTCACCATCCCGAGCGAATTGAACAGCCCGCCGAACAGCAGCACGACGAAGATCAGCAGATGCGGCGTATCGGGACGAAACAGCCCGTAGCACGCGTAAAAACAGCCGGTCAGCGACGTCGCGCCGATCAGCAGCGTCCGAAAACCGACGCGCCGGATCGCCGAGGTCATCACCGTGCGCACGCTGAGCGAACCGATCGCGGTCGCGACGCTGAGCGAGCCCGATTGCAGCGGCGACAGACCGAAGCCGAGTTGCAGCATCAGCGGCATCAGGAACGGCGACGCGCCGATCGCAATGCGCAGCGGCATGCCGCCGATAACAGCCGTCCGATACGCGCGATAACGCAGGATGCCGGGATCGATGATCGCGTCGCTGCGCGCGCGGCTATAGCGCCAGTATGCGAGCAACGACAGCGCGCCCGTGCCGACGAACGCGAGTGTAAAGGCAGGCGGCACCAGTCCGCGCCCCACCGTATCGAGCCCGCCGACCAGACCGACGAGCCCCGTCGACAGCAGCACGAAACCCGCCGCGTCGAAACGTTCGAACACGGGCTCGTACGCATCGTCGATGAAAACGAGCGCGGCCAGCACGCCGATCAGGCCGAACGGCACGTTCAGCAGAAAGATCCAGCGCCACGACGTGATCGTGACAACGAGGCCACCGAGTAGCGGCCCCGCGAGCCGGCCGATCGCGCCGGGCACCGTGAACCACACCATCGCGGCGACCATCCGCGCGGGCGACACGCTGCGCAGCAGGATCAACCGGCCAACCGGCACCATCATCGCGCCGCCCATCCCCTGCACGACGCGGAACATGACGAGCTGCGGCAGCGAATGCGCGAGCCCGCACAGCGCGGAGCCGATCGAGAACAGCACGATCGCCGAACAGAACACGCGACGCGGACCGAAGCGATCGGCGAGCCAGCCGCTCGCCGGCAGGAACACCGCGAGGCTCAGCAGGTACGAAGTGATCGCGAGATTCAGATGCAGCGTCTCGACGTCGAGGGAGCGCGCGATGGACGGCAGCGCGGTCGCCATGATCGACGTGTCGAGGTTTTGCAGGAACAGCGGGCAGGCGACGATTAGGGGGATCAGGCGGGAGCGGTCGGTCATGCGGTTGTTTTACCGCAAAAGGCGGGGAGGCGGTATGGGAGCCTTGCGGGGGTGTTTTACGCAGGTTTACGGCGGCTTACTGCATGTTGACGACAAGCGACCGCGGAACATGGTCCGTCAGCCATTCGGTTGCTGACCACGGCCAAACCGGCGCGACCGACCGAAGTCGACCCACTGCAGTCAGTCAACGGACTACGACCAATGTCCGCTTTACAGTTGGCGACGGGCGATCGCCGACGGCGCTCGAATTGCAAGACGGGGTTATTCAGAACAGCGGCTCTGCCATCACGGGGAGCGGCTGTGCCCGCGTGCCGACGCCATTCGCTTGGCCAAGGTGATACTCCCTGCGTCGCCGAGTAGTTCGCTGAGAGTGGCAATGGGGCTCTACAAGAGTAGTCGAGTTAACTGGTGTTCTACACTCTGCTAGGATGCGTGCAACAAAAAGCTAATGGAGATGTATGGAATCTGAGCGCATCACCTTCGCGATGGTACTGGACATGTTCCGCACCATGGTGCCTCTATTCGGCATCGTTTTCGCTCTGATGCTCGCCTCCCGATGGATGCTACAGCTGGACCGAAGGCGTAAGGAGGACATGATGCTGAAACGGGAAGAAATGGAAAGGGCAGCAACTCGTGCTAAACAAGAGCATGAGCGAGACACGTTCGAAAGGCATGCGAATCAGCAGAGGGAGGAACGTGCTGAGGCAGCAAATTCCGGCGGCTACATTGTCATGGACATGCCGGAAGACCAAAAGCGCATGTTTCACGATGTCCTAAAAGGCTTCGAGGAGTTTGCGCAACTAAAGGGCTACGCCATCTCATTCTCACTGGACGGCAGTCTGCCCGACAAGGTCGCCTTCAAGTTCACGATTCGGGACCAAGGGGTCACGGTGTCGACGCAGACCGTCAAGAAGGATCTACAAGAGTACATCGAACGAGTGAAATCAGGCGATGACCTAGATGATCTGCCAGTAGTGGTGCCCGACAACGAACACGCGGCTCTCATTTTGGCGATGAGGAACCGCATCAGCTTTCTTCAGCTCACGTACAAGACGCATAAGAACGCTGTTGAGTTTTACGAGCGTATTCTTCGAAACGCGGGGGGTGGCACGATTGGCGTGGCACCTGCCCAAAACTTCTACTTGCAAGGAGCCGGCTCCATGGAACCGAAGAACCAGACCTACACTGCGATAGGATCGTCGCGAGTCGTTCAGGGTGAGCACATTCAAGCCGATCAGAGTATACGAATCGGCTCATCCATGAAGGAGAAGCAAGAGCAAGTCGACAATCTTGACTCTCTGATTGCTGCCCTAACCCAGGCTCATACCGTCCCGACGGACGACTCGAAGAAAGCCATAGTAAACCTCGAGAAGGTCAAGAGTGAGCTGACGGATGAGGCAAAGCCCGACGGTAATCGCATTATGAAGTGGCTTGAGACGGCCAAGGCTTCGATCAAGGTGCTCGCCCTAGGCAAGGACGCTTTGGACCTTGCCGAGAAGGTGTACCACGGCTTCAACTTGCCCAGCTAACAGCTAAAGCCCGTTTAAGTCCACTTAAAGCGGTCGTTCGGCTTAAAGCGTTGAACGACCGCTCGTGGCCGAACCCGGTCCAACATGAGACTGCGGCATGCTGACCTTCGCCGACGTCCTTTGCCCCGGTCAGAAAGCCGACGACTCCGCTAACGCATGCGTGGCGCTGCCCCAACCCTCACCGCCCTGCTTCATCAATCGCCCGCAACAACGACAGCGCAATCCCCTCAGCAGCCACCCGCACCTCATCAAGCGACGGAAACGTCGGCGCGATACGCAGATGCCGATCATGCGGATCGTTACCGTACGGATACGCGGCACCTGCCGGCGTCAGCACGAGACCCGCATCGGCCGCGAGCGTGACCGTACGCTTCGCGAGCCCAGGCGGCGCATAGAGGCTGATGAAGTAGCCGCCCGCCGGCGCATTCCAGCTCACACCAGGCACGCCCGCAAGCCGCGCGGAAAACACCTCAAGCACCGCCTCAAACTTCGGTTGCAGCAGAGTGCGATGCCGCTCCATCAATCGCTCGAGCCCCGCACGATCGCGCAGCAGCCGCACGTGACGCAACTGGTTCAGCTTGTCCGGGCCAATCGTGCGCACCGAACAGCGCTTCTGCCACCACGCGACGTTGCGCGCCGACGACGCAAAGAACGCAATCGCATGGCCCGCGATCGTCACCTTCGACAGCGACGCGAAGATCAACGCGCGATCCGGATGACCGGCGGCCGCGCACGCGTCGAGGATGTTCGGCGTCGCATGCTTCGTGTCGGTCAGATGATGGAAGCGGTACGCGTCGTCCCAGAACAGCCGGAAATCCGACGCTGCAGCAGGCATCGACGCAAGCCGCCGCACGACGTCCGCCGAATAGATCGCACCGCTCGGGTTGCTGTACAGCGGCACGCACCAGATGCCCTTGATCGACGCGTCGTCGCGAACGTGCGCTTCGACGACGTCCATGTCGGGACCATCGTCGTTCATCGGCACCGGAATCATCCGGATACCAAGCGCCTCGCAGATCGAGAAATGGCGATCGTAGCCAGGCACGGGGCACAGGAACGCCGCGTTTTCCTGCGACCACGGCGTGCCGTTTTTCCCTGCGCCTTCCGCACCGGTCGGCACGCCGAACATCGTCGCGAACGCGAGCGCGTCGTACATCAGTTCGAGACTCGAGTTGCCGGCGGCCGCCACCTGTGCAGCCGGCACATCGAGCAGCGACGCGCCCAGTTCGCGCGCCTCGGGCAAACCGAGCGGCTGTCCGTAGTTGCGGCAGTCGATCCCGTCGCGTGACATGAACCCGGCCGCGCCCGCTTCGTCGAGCAGCGCCTGCGACAGATCCAGCTGTTCCGGCGACGGCTTGCCGCGCGACATATCGAGTCGCATCTGCAGTTGCTTGAAGGCTTCGTAGGTGTCCGGCATCGTGCGCGTCTCCGGCCGCTTCGGCGGCAAGTTAATCAGGTCGACGCAGTATGCGGACCGACGTGCATTCAGGCAAACGCGTTATATTGAACGCTTCGATCAGCTTTTCTGATGGCACGGGCGCCGTCGCGCTACGTGCTTTTATCCGCTCCGCTATGAAATCGCTCGATCTCGACGTTCTCTCGATGGTGGTCGCCGTCGCCGATGCCGGCAGCTTCGTGCGTGGTGCCGCGCTCGTGCATCGCTCGCAGTCCGCGCTCAGCATGCAGATCCGCGCGCTCGAAACCGCGCTCGGCAAACCACTGTTCGTACGCGGCCCACGCAACGTCACGCCGACGCAGGACGGTCAGCTGCTGATCGCGTACGCGCGCCGGATGCTCGCGCTGCGCGACGAGGCGTGGGCGTCGATGGTCCATCCCGAGGTGAAGGGGCGCGTGGCGATCGGCGTGCCGGACGACTACGCGTCGTCGCTGCTGCCTGCGGTACTGCGCAAATTCTCCGCGAGCTATCCGAAGGTCGAGATCCAGGTGATCGGACTGCCGAGTCATGCGCTCGCGCCGCTGCTGAAGGACAACAAGGTCGACCTCGCGTGCGTCACGCGGCTGAAGGGATTGAGCGGCGAATTCATCCGTTTCGAGCCGATGGTGTGGGCCGCGCCGCCGGCATCGGCGGCACCGCCGGGACGCGAGATCTGGAAGGAGCGTCCGCTGCCGATCGCGCTGTTCGGCGTGGGCAGCGTCGCGCGTGCGAACGCGATCCATGCACTCGAACGCGCGAAGATCGCGCACCGCACGTCGTATGAGAGCCCGAGTCTGATGGGTCTATTCAGCATGGTCGAGGCCGGCCTCGCGATCGCGCCGCTCGCGCGCTGCGCGGTGCCCGCGCATCTGCAGCAACTGGGACGGCCGCATGGACTGCCCAAATTGCCCACGCTCGAAATCGTGCTCGCGCGCAGCGCGCGGTCGAACCGGCCGCCGTGCGATTTTCTGGCCGAGCAGATTTTGGCGGAGTTGCGGCTTTAGTTCTCAGGTTCGACCGGCGACACGCTACAGGTCCTTGAACAGCCCCTGCAACTGCCCGTACGGCATGCTCCCCTCCGACATCGATTCGGAGCGCCCGCTTTCGAGGAACTCGCGCGCGAGCTTCGCGGCCTGCCCCCACAGCATCTGCGGAATACCGGAGCCGGCGCTCAGACGCCGCACACCGAGCGCGCCGAGTTCGGCCGCGGGCGGCAGGGCCGGCCACGCCATCACGTTGACCGGCAGATCGACGCCTTCGACGACCGCCTTGATCGCCGCCGGTTCGGACAGCCCAGGAACGAACAACCCATCGGTTCCCGCCGATCGATACAGCGCACCGCGCGACAGCACTTCGCCGACGCGTGCCGGCGCATCGACGAGGCCCGCGAGGATCACGTCGGTCCGCGCGTTGACGAAGATGTCTCGCCCGGCCTTCGACGCCGCGTTTTTGATCGCTTCGATTTTTGCAGCGAGCAGGTCCGGCACATCCGGACCGTCTTCGATGTTGATGCCGGACACGCCGACGTCAATGAGCCTCGCGACCACGTCGGCAACCGCGTGCGCATCGTCGGAATAACCGTTCTCGATATCGACGGACAGCGGCACTTTCAGCACGCGCACCATGTCCGCTGCGACGGCGATCGCACGGTCGACCGGCAGCACGCGACTGTCGGGATAACCCATCGCCCACGCGACGCCCGCACTGGTCGTCGCGATCGCCGGTGCGTCGAGGCTTTCGAAGAGTCGTGCGCTGCCTGCGTCCCATGCGTTCGGCAGACGAAGCGGCACCGTATTGATGTGCAACTGGCGAAACTGTTGCGTGAGTTCGGACATGAGGACTCCAGTGAAGGTGGCTGAAACCTAGACGTTGCGCGTTTGCGATTGCAGTACCTTCGCGACCGCTGCAATCGCGCGCTCGACATCCTGCGGCCCGGTCTGCCAGTTGCACACCGACACCCGCATGCAGCGCTTGCCGCGCCACGTCGTGTTGCTGAACAACGCCTCGCCGCTCGCGAGCACAGCGGCCGTCACCGCATCGGTCCATACATCGTGGTCGCGTTCCGTCGCAGCGGATCGCGGATCGATAAAACGCACGAGCCCCTGGTTGATCGTCGGTTCCCAGACGAGCGCCGCGCCGGGCAGCGCGCCGATGCCGGTCACGATCTGATGCGCGGCATCGCAACAGCGGTCAATCAGTGCGGCCACGCCTTCGCGGCCGAGTTGACGAAGCGCCGCATAGGTCGCGACGCCGCGTCCGCGGCGCGACCAGTCGGGATTCCAGTCCTTCTGCTCGCGGACGTCATCGTTGTGCGTGATGTAGCTCGCCTCGTACGACATCGCGCCGCGATGCGCTTGCGGATGCGCGACGAACGCGAAGCCGCTGTCGTACGGGACGTTGAGCCATTTGTGACCGTCGGTGGTCCACGAGTCGGCCTGTTCGACACCTGCAAGGCGATGCCGATGCCGCGCGCTCGCATTCGCCCACAAGCCGAACGCGCCGTCGATGTGAACCCACGCACCGTAGCGATGCGCGAGCGGAATCAGATCGGCGAAAGGATCGTACGCGCCGATGTTCAGATCGCCGGCTTGCAGCAGCACGATCGTCAGCATGTCGGGGCTGGCCTGCAATGCGTGTTCGAGTGTCGCGGTGTCGAGTTGTCCATCGTCGTTCACCGGCAGGCCGACGACAGCCGCAGTGCCGATGCCGAGCATCCGCGTCGCGCGCGTGATGCTGCCGTGGAATTGATCGCTGCTGAGGATGCGGATTTTTGGCGCACCGAACAGGCCGTCGCGTTCGACGTTCCAGCCGCGCCGTTCGAGCAATGCGTGGCGCGCTGCCGCGAGCGCAGTGACGTGTGCCATCTGTGCGCCGCTCGTTAGCGCGAAGCTCGCGTCGCGTGGCAGGCCGAGCAGGTCTTTGAGCCAGTCGCCGCAGACTTCTTCGATCACGGCTTCGGCGGGTCCGCACGAATACGACGCGGCGTTCTGGTCCCACGCGCTGGTCAGCCAGTCGGCGGCAAGCGCAGCCGGCAGCGAGCCGCCGATCACCCAGCCGAAAAACCGCCCACTCGCACTGCCGAGGATGCCGCCGGCCGTGTCGGCGACGAGATCGTCGATAACGCGTTCGGCTGCCAGGCTCTCGCTGTTCAACGGCTTCGCGAGACGCTCGCGCAATGTGTGCAGACTGGCCTCGGCGGCAACCGGAGCATCGTGCAGATTCTCCAGATGCGTGAGCGAATGACTCAGCGCACGTTCGAGCACAGGACGAAAAACCGACGCGTCGTTCATGACCATTTCCCGAGAAGAGAGGACTGAAACTGGACGGACAGTTTAGCCAATATCGATCGGGCTGACTGGCCGGAATCGGACATGAGTGTTGCTCGGGGTGGATCGCGGGGATGCAGATGGATTGGTGATGCGTAACGCCAAGCGCAAGCCGCCCACCGCACCGTAGAACGGGTGGGATGAACTCAAACCGGCATCGCGCGTGTTGCCGGGAACGGCGCGCTGCGACGACGGCTGCGACACCGCAGTGGCCGCAGCCACCGTCATCGCGCGCGACTCACTCCCCGATCCGCGCCAGCAACTGCTGAAGCTTCTCGACATGCCGCTGCAGCAACTGCCGATGCTTGTCGATCTGTTCGAGTCGCCCTTCGAGATCGGCACGATCGTCACCATCGAGATCAGCAGACGCGCTCACGTCCTCGACCTTCGCGCGCAACGTCGCGAGATCGACGGGCGGACGTCCGAGATGACGCTCGAGCCGTCGTACGTCCTGCATCGCGAGATCGCGCAGCTTTCTCACATGCGCGAGACGGCGATGCGTTTCGGCATCCGCGCTTTCGTCCTCGACGCGTCGTGCGGCAGGCTGGCCGAAGATCGGCTCCGGCGGACGCAGCACCGTCTTTTTGCGCACCGGATGAGCCGTGCCGCGAAAACGCGCGAGCGGCGTTTCGTTGTCGATTGCCTCACGCGCGCCGTCGGGCACGTCGCCGTTCGCGTGCGGCTCGTCCATCCAGCCGTTCGGCAAACCGGTCACCGCTTCGACACCGCGCGCGAACTCCTCGCTGAAATCGCGCTGGCCGGACAGCATCAGCTTCAGATACGTCGCGGAGAACGTCATCATCCGCGCGAGACGCGTCGCCGCGCCGACTTCGCGCGTCAGGAGCACCAGATTGGCTCGCCAGACACCGAGCCGTGCATCGTTCAGATCGTTGGGATCTTTCATCGTCGAGTCTTCCATCTTTCTCACCCGATGTTCGCGTGACGTTTTTCGCGCGGCAAAGCCGCAGCGCGCCATCTTGTTCTACAGGGTAGCCGCATCGTCGCCCGTTGAATCGACATGCGGACCAGGGTTTTCCACAGGGCGCGCACGATGCGCCCACGTGCATTACACAGCGCCATCGCACAGGCATCTGGAACAGACCGCGTACGCGGCCGGTCGTTCCATGCATCGCACCACAGACGCGACCGAGTATCCCCTCGACAAAACCGCTACGCAGCCCGCTTCGCATAATGCTACGCTCGCCCCGATTCTGCCATCGATCAATGTAACGATAAAACTACAGGGAGAACACGCATGAGCGTACCGGCGCTTTGTCTGCTGATCGTCGCGCTGCTGCCTTACGTCTGGACCGTGTGCGCGAAGGGGCAACGCGGCTACGACAACAACGCGCCGCGCGATTATCTGGCGAATCTGGAGGGGTGGCGCAGGCGTGCGTATGGCGCGCACCTGAACGCGTGGGAAGCGCTCGCGCTGTTCACGGCGGCGCTTGTCGTCGCATGGCATGGGGATGCGAACCCGCAGCGCGTCGAAACGCTGTCGATCGCGTTCGTCGCAATACGCGTACTGCACGGCGTGCTGTACGTGCTCGGCTGGGCGTCGCTGCGCTCGCTCGTGTGGTTTGCGGGGATGATAACGGTGGTGTGGCTGCTGGCGACGGGGTTGTAGAAACGTTACGTTCTACGCGTTTCGCGATGATCGGGCAGCATGGAATCCGCACGCGGACCGGATGCGAACGGAGGCGTGCTGCCCGCGTGCAAACCAGACACAGCCGGACGTCAACCGAAGAAGACAAACGGTGGCCGCAACCACGCAGCGCCTCATACATGAAACGCCGCGTAGTAGAGCCCTGCCCGGCACGCCCGTCGTCTGCTCGAGCGCCGCATCGATGAGTCGAAGAACGTAACCTGCGGCAACCACGCCTCGCCGCATGCGACGCTACGTGGCCGAGCCTTGCACCGCGAGCCTCACCCCCGCACGCCCGTCGTCCATTCAAGCGCCGTATCGACGAGCTTCGCCAGCAACGGCTCGACACGTTGCGCAAGCGCGTCGTCGTACGCGTACGGCATCTGCTCTTGCATATACGTGATCTGCGACAGTTCGAGCTGTACCGCGTGCACGCCCTGCTCCGGCTGTCCATAGTGTCGCGTGATGTAGCCGCCCTTGAAGCGTCCATTCGCGATCGCGGTGTAGCCGCCGTGACGCTCGACGATCGCTGCGAGTTCGTCCGCGAGACCCGGCGCCGCGCTCGCGCCGTTCGACGTGCCGAAGTTGAAGTCCGGCAACCGCCCTTCGAAGAAACGCGGCACATGCGAGCGGATCGAATGCGCTTCCCACAGCAGCACCTTGCCGTGTTTCGCCTTCAACGCTGCGAGTTCATCGACGAGCGCCGCGTGATACGGCCGCCAGTAAAGCTCGCGACGTCGCGCGGTTTCCGCGTCGTCGGGCAGATGACCGTCGCGGTATAGCGGCTCGCGGTCGAACGTATCGACCGGCAGCAGCCCTGTCGTGTCCTGGCCCGGGTACAGGTTAGCGCCATCGGGCGGACGGTTCAGATCGATCACGTAGCGCGCGTAGGTCGGCGCGAGAATCGACGCGCCGAGCTTTGCCGCGAACGCATACAGGCGATCGAGGTGCCAGTCGCAATCGTCGGTGCGCTGCGCGGCCGGCGTCATCGTCGCGGCGATGTCGTCGGGGATGCGCGTGCCCAGATGCGGAATCGAAATCAGGAACGGCAGGCTTCCCCGCTGCAGCGAGAAAACCGGCGGATGGTTGGCGGCAGTCATATCGTTTCCGTGTTCGTGTCGGGAGAAATTCAGGCCAGCAGATCGGCGAGCGCCGCGCGGTACTGCGCGTACGCACGCGTTTCGTCGCGATGCCGACGATTGTCGACCACTTTCGCGCCGCCTGCATACACGTCGCGCACCGGCGTCTCGCCATGCTCGCAGAACACCGCGCCCGCGAGCCACGTCTGCGGCGCATGGCCCGCGATGCTCGGATGGTCCGCGTCGAACACGAGCCAGTCCGCGCGCGCACCCACTTCGAGCGCACCGACGCGACGGCCCGTCGCGTGCGCACCGCCTTCAAGCGCAGCCGCAAACAGACGGTCCGCGACCTGCGGCGCATCCGCGCTCGCGAGCACATTGCGCTGCCGACGCAGCAGCCGTTGCCCGTATTCGAGCAGCCGCAGTTCCGCACGCCAGTCGACGCCGATGTGACTATCCGAACCGATGCCGAATCGTCCATGCGCATCGAGATATTCCGCCGCCGGAAAAATGCCGTCGCCGAGATTCGCCTCGGTCGTGAGGCACAGCCCTGCGACCGCACCGCTCTTCGCGAGCGCAGCGGTTTCACCGGCATCGACGTGCGTCGCGTGCACGAGGCACCAGCGCGAATCGACGTCGAATCGATCGAGCAGCCAGCGCACCGGCCGCGCGCCTTCGGTCTCGATGCACGCGTCGACTTCGGCGGTTTGCTCCGCGATGTGGATGTGCACGGGCGCGCCGGGCAGCATCGTGTCGAGGCCGCCGAGCAGTTCGCGCAGCGACGTATCGGACACCGCGCGCAGCGAATGCGGCGCAACGCCGTAACGCAGCGCATGATGCTCGGGATGCGTCTTCTGCAATTGCGCGAGCAGTCCGAGCAATTCGTCTGGCGTATTGAGGAAGCGCCGCTGATCGTCGCGCGGTGGTTTCGCACCGAAGCCGCTGTACTGATACAGCACCGGCAGCATCGTGATGCCGATGCCGGTCGCGGCGGCTGCATCGACGACGCGCGCCGCGAGTTCCGCGCGCTGCGGATAGCTCGCGCCATCGGCCTGGTGATGCACGTAGTGAAACTCGCACACCGACGTATAGCCCGCCTTCAACATTTCGATGTACAGCCACTGCGCGATTGCGGCGAGGCCGTCGGGCGAGATCTTCGCGGCAAAGCGGTACATCAGGTCGCGCCAGCTCCAGAAGCTGTCGACTGCGTTCGCGCGATACTCGGTGAGCCCCGCCATCGCGCGCTGGAATGCATGCGAGTGCAGATTCGGCATGCCTGGCGCCAGCGGGCCGGCCGCATGCGCGATACCCGCGGGCGCAGCGCTGTCGGCGCGCACTTCCGTGAGCATGCCGTGCACGTCCCATTGCAGCAGCACGTTGCGGCGCCAGCCATCGGGCAGCCACGCGTGATCGGCAAACAGCGAACGGTCGGAAGAAGTCATGGTTGAGTTTTGAGAGAAATCGTCGAAGCCGGTCGCGTGTAGACCGTCTCGCCGCCGCGCACGACGCGTGCACACAACGGACGGCCAAACCAGTACGCAAGCTCGGCGAGCGTCGCAACGGACCACACCGCGAAGTCGGCAGAACGGCCGACCGCGAGCGTCCCGTGCCGCTCCGCCTGGCCGAGCGCGCGCGCCGCGTGCGCGGTCACGCCTTGCAGCGCTTCGGGCACGGTCATCCGGAACAGCGTGGTCGCCATGTTCATCATCAGCAGCAGCGACGTGACGGGCGATGTGCCTGGATTGCTGTCCGTCGAAATCGCGATCGGCACCTTGTAGCGGCGCAGCAGATCGAGCGGCGGCAACTGCGTCTCGCGAATGAAGTAGTACGCGCCAGGCAGCAGCACCGCGACCGTGCCTGCGGCCTGCATCGCGGCAACGCCGGCTTCGTCGAGAAATTCGAGGTGATCCGCCGACAGCGCATGGTGCCGCGCGGCGAGTGCCGTGCCTCCGCTGTTCGACAGTTGCTCCGCGTGCATTTTCACGGGCAGGTTGCGGCGCGCGGCCGCGTCGAACACGCGCTCGCTCTGCGCGAGCGAGAAGCCGATGCGTTCGCAGAACACATCGACTGCATCGACGAGGCCTTCGTCCGCGAGCGCCGGCAGCATGCGGTCGCACACTTCGGCAATGTAGTCGTCCGCGCGGCCCGCGAATTCCGGCGGCAACGCGTGCGCGCCGAGGAACGTCGTGTAGACCGTCACCGGATAGCGCTCGCCCAGTTGCCGCGCGACGCGCAGCATCTTGCGCTCGCTCGCGAGATCGAGGCCGTAGCCGGACTTGATCTCGATCGCGGTCACGCCTTCGGCTAGCAACGGTTCGAGTCGTGCGGCGGCGGCGCGGAATAGCGTCGCTTCGTCGGCCGCGCGTGTTGCGCGTACCGTCGATACAATGCCGCCGCCCTGTCGCGCGATTTCTTCGTAGCTGACGCCCGCGAGGCGTTGCGCGAATTCGTCCGCACGCTGGCCGCCGTACACGAGGTGCGTATGGCAATCGACCAGACCCGGCGTGACCCACGCGCCGTGCAGATCTTCGCGTGGCCACGTTGCGTATGCCGCAGGGAGTTCGCTCGCGGCGCCGAGCCATTCGATTCGGCCGTCGGTCACCGCGATGGCAGCATCGGAGATTGCGCGGTCGGGGTCGCCGTCCGCGCAGAGATTGAGGTGATGCCAGACTGTGTGCTTCATCGCTTGGCTCATGTTCAGGGTCGCGCGGTCTGGTTCGCGGGATCGGATGGTCGGACGATGCTATGCGATGTTTGTGTAGTGGATTTCGATCGCGAGCAGTGCGGAAGCTTGATCGCTTTCGATAACGCACCGCACGTCGTGCACGCCATCGATCCGCAACGTATCGCCCACCGCGAGACGCACAGGCGCCGCATCGCCGATCGTCACTTCTGCAACACCCACCGCGCAATACAGCAACGCGACGTCTGCATTCAGCGTGCGTTGCGCACCGCCACGCACGACATCGAGCGTACCTGTTGCCGCGTTCCGTCGCACCATCAGGTTGAAGTCGCGCGTCGCGCCGTCGACGAGCCGTGCATCGATCGCTGCCTCGCCACGAAAACGCGCGACGTCGAGCGGCTTCGTCAACGCATGCGTGTGTCCGTCGTTGCCCTGCTCCGCACGTTCGTCGAGCAGCATGCCCGCGCCCGACAGCAGCACGAGCGTCCGGTCGACACCATCGAAGCGCGAGAACGGACCGGCCGTCGCGACGTCGGCGACGCTCACGCGCCATGCGAATGCGTCGAGCGCGCCACCGTCGACGCGCGCCGACGGAACGTGCGAAGCGATCTCGCGCGTCACGCCGCCGCCGTTCTTCCACGGCGACGCGACCAGTTCCGCCGCGCGAATGACCGTCGAAGTGACGCACGAATTACTCACTGTATTCACGACGATCGGCCTTAGCGACCCAGCATCGGCAGCTTCAAACCCGCATCGCGCGCAGTCTGCTGCGCGAGTTCGTAGCCTGCATCCGCATGACGCATCACGCCCGTCGCCGGATCGTTGAACAGCACGCGTTCGATCCGCTTCGATGCTGCATCGGTGCCGTCGCAAACGATCACAACGCCCGAGTGCTGCGAGAAGCCCATCCCAACACCACCGCCGTGATGCAGCGACACCCACGTCGCGCCGCCTGCCGTGTTCAGCAGCGCGTTGAGCAGCGGCCAGTCGCTGACCGCATCGGAGCCGTCCTTCATCGATTCGGTTTCGCGATTCGGGCTCGCGACCGAACCCGTGTCGAGGTGATCGCGGCCGATCACGATCGGTGCCTTCAGCTCGCCGTTCTTCACCATCTCGTTGAACGCGAGGCCGAGGCGATAGCGATCCTTCACGCCGACCCAGCAGATCCGCGCCGGCAGACCCTGGAACGCGATGCGTTCGCGCGCCATGTCGAGCCAGTTGTGCAGATGCGGATCGTCGGGGATCAGCTCCTTGACCTTTGCATCGGTCTTGTAGATATCTTCCGGATCGCCCGACAGCGCGACCCAGCGGAACGGCCCCTTGCCTTCGCAGAACAACGGACGGATATACGCGGGCACGAAGCCCGGAAAATCGAATGCGTTCTCGACGCCCATTTCGAGCGCCATCTGACGGATGTTGTTGCCGTAGTCGAGCGTCGCGGCGCCGCGTTCCTGCAGCGTCAGCATCGCCTGAACCTGCTTCGCCATCGACTGCTTCGCCGGCGTGACGATGCTGTCCGGCACAGTCTTCTGACGCTCGCGCCAGTCTTCGACGCTCCAGCCCTGCGGCAGGTAACCGTGGATCGGATCGTGCGCGCTCGTCTGATCGGTCACGCAGTCGGGCGTGATGCCGCGCGCGACGCATTCGGCGAACACGTCGACCGCGTTGCCGACCAGACCGATCGACACCGGCTTGCCCGCCTTCTTCGCTTCGTCGAGCATCGCGAGCGCTTCGTCGAGCGTCCGCGCTTTTTTATCGACGTAGCGCGTCTTCAGACGGAAGTCGATGCGCGTCTCGTCGCACTCCACAGCGATCATCGAGAAGCCCGCCATCGTCGCTGCAAGCGGCTGCGCGCCGCCCATCCCGCCGAGGCCGCCGGTCAGGATCCAGCGGCCTTTCGGGTCGCCGTTGAAGTGCTGGTTCGCGACCGAGAAGAACGTTTCGTACGTACCCTGCACGATCCCCTGGCTGCCGATGTAGATCCAGCTGCCGGCCGTCATCTGGCCGTACATCATCAGGCCCTTGCGATCGAGTTCGTGAAAATGTTCCCACGTCGCCCAGTGCGGCACGAGATTCGAATTCGCGAGCAGCACGCGCGGCGCGTCGGCATGCGTGCGGAACACGCCGACCGGTTTGCCCGACTGGATCAGCAGTGTCTCATCATCGTTCAGGTCCTTCAGCGACGCGAGGATCTGGTCGAAGCAGTCCCAGTTGCGCGCAGCGCGGCCGATACCGCCGTACACGACGAGTGCGTGCGGATGCTCGGCGACCTCGGCGTCCAGATTGTTCTGGATCATCCGGTAAGCGGCTTCGGTGAGCCAGCTCTTGCAGGTCTTCTCGGTGCCGCGCGGTGCGCGGATCGTGCGGGTCGGATCGAGACGCGGGTCGATGTGTTTCGGATTGTTCATGATGGCTGGCTCTCAGTGTCCCTTGACGGGCTCGGAATGGATACGGATTCGGTTTCGGTTTCGAAAATGCGGGATCAGAAGTGTCCGGTGAAGCGGTAGCGGCTGCCCGGATGCCACAGGTTCGCGATCGACGCGACCACGCCCTGCGACCACGTCCGACGGTGCAGCACGAGACACGGCTCGAGCGGGTCCATCGTCAGCAGTGCGCGCGTGCCGTCGTCGGGCGCGGCGGCCTCGATCCGGTACTCGACGCGCTGCAGTGGTGCCACGCGAACGAGGTACTGGTTCGGCGTCGTATTCGTGAAGTCCTGCAATGCGTACTCGGGCGCGACCGTCGGATTCACCCAGCGTTCTTCGAGCTGCACCGGTTCGTCGTTCTCGAAGTGCAGCACGCGCGAATAGAAAATCGGACTGCCCGCGCCGACCTGCATTTCGCCGGCGAGCGTTTCGTCGGCGATCGCCGCGCCGATGTGCAGCACCTCCGCGTGATAACGATGACCGCGCGCGACGATCTCGTCGGAGATGCTGCGGATCGCCACCAGCGTCGATTCGTATTTCGGCCGGGCGACGAACGTACCTGCGCCCTGCACCCGCGTGAGCACCTGTTCCGACGTGAGTTCGCGCAGCGCGCGGTTGACCGTCATTCGCGCAACCTTGAACTCGCGCGCCAGCTCGTTCTCGGACGGGACCTGATCGCCTTCGCCCCACTCGCCTGCGTGGATGCGGGACAGGATGAAGTCCTTGATGCCTTGATAGGCGGGTGCGTTCATGGGCGTGGTCGCTCGGGTGCGGGCTGCGTGTGCGTTACTTCCGTTACTTCGCTTCGGACGCGAATGCGAGCGGGCTGTGCGCGGCGATCGAGCCGTCCTGCACGCGTCGCGCGATCGCTGCGATGTCCGGTGCGAAGTAGTGATCGAGTTCGTAGTGCGCGACGTCGCCACGGACCAGATCCATCACGCCCTGCAGTCTCGGACTTGTGTGATGCGGCGCGCGCAGATCGACGCCCTGTGCAGCGGCGAGCAGTTCGATTGCGAGAATGTTGGCTACGTTGTCCGCGATGTCGGCGAGCTTGCGCGCAGCGAACGTCGCCATCGACACGTGATCTTCCTGATTCGCCGACGTAGGGAGCGAATCGACCGAGGCCGGATGCGCGAGCGTCTTGTTCTCCGATGCGAGCGCGGCGGCCGTGACGTGCGCGATCATGAAGCCGGAGTTCACGCCGCCATCCTTGACGAGGAACGGCGGCAGGCCCGACAGCGTCGTGTCGATCAAGAGTGCGATGCGGCGTTCGGCGAGCGCACCGATTTCGGCTACGGCGAGCGCGAGGTTGTCGGCGGCGAACGCGACCGGCTCCGCGTGGAAGTTGCCGCCCGACAGCACTTCGCCGGTGTCCGGGAAGATCAGCGGGTTATCCGATACGGCGTTGGCTTCGATCAGCAGCACGTCGGCTGAATGACGCATCTGGTCGAGACACGCGCCCATCACCTGCGGCTGGCAGCGCAGCGAGTACGGGTCCTGCACCTTGTCGCAATCGGCGTGCGACACGTTGATGCCCGAGCCTTCGAGCAGTGTGCGATACGCGGCGGCCGCGTCGATCTGTCCTTGATGGCCGCGCAGTGCGTGAATGCGATGATCGAACGGCTTCACCGAACCGGCGGCCGCATCGACCGACAGCGCACCCGCGACGAGACCCGTGCGATACAGATCTTCGATCGCGAACATGTTGTACAGCGCGAGCGCGGTGGACGCCTGCGTGCCGTTCAGCAGCGCGAGGCCTTCCTTCGCCTGCAGCGTGAGCGGCGCGAGGCCGACGAGACGCAGCCCCTCTTCAGCCGGCGCGCGTTCGCCCTTGACGAACACTTCGCCGACACCGAGCAGCACCGCCGACATATGCGCGAGCGGCGCGAGATCGCCTGATGCGCCGACCGAACCCTTCACCGGAATCACCGGCAGCACGTCGGCGTTGAACAGCGTGATCAGCGCGTTCATCACTTCACGGCGAATACCGGAGTGACCGCGGCCGAGGCTCGACAGCTTCAACGCGAGCAGCAGACGCACGACCGGCAGCGACATCGGCGCACCGACACCGACCGCATGCGACAGCACCAGATTGCGCTGCAGCAGTTCGAGTTGATCGTGGGGAATGTGCGTGCTGGCGAGGCGGCCAAAGCCGGTGTTGATCCCGTAGGCGGGCTCGCCTTTCGCGGCGATGTCCGCGACGGCTTTCGAGCCTGCGTCGATCGCGGCAAAACTCGCCGGATCGAGCTGGAGCGTCACCGGTTCGCGAGCGATCCGGCGCAGTTGGGGCAGAGTCAGTTGACCTGGCGTGAGCTTCATCATGGAGTCGATCCTGTCTATACAAATTTTCAGAAAGTCTAGCGTCGCCAGCTTGTATATACAAGTCCTTTTCGTGCTTTCTGTGTAAGGGTTTTCACCAGATTTTCGGGGGTGGGTGCGGTTGTGCGGTGCACCGCCGATTTTGGGGTCTGGCTGACTTTACTTGTATATACACGTTCAAAAATCGCATAGAGAGGTGGATAAAAGCACGGGTGCAAAGCTGATCCGGGAGGCCGTGTGTGCAAATCCTGAGTGACCACGTAGCGATGCGTGACGCGCAACGACTCGGTCGATCTGGAGCACGGATCGGGCACCGACGATACGAGACGCGCTCGTGTGGCCGCAGTCCTGGCCGCGATATCGGATTAGCCCTTCGGCTATCTGGTGGCGAGATCTACCTGCCCAATAGAATGCTCATACGGACAAGCAATACACGGAGGTTGACTGTGCCTGGAAGAAAACGAGCAACGACGGCATCGCCCAAGCCGGTAAAAATACATGCGATCAAATACGAAGGAGAAGGCACGACGCCTCTCGTGGAAGTGAAGTTTGGACGCACCACTATTCTTGCGGAAAGGCCGAGTGAGGCCGATATGAAGAGATCGCTGGCGGTTGGTAGAAGAGCCTTAAAAGCATTGCTTAACGGTATCCTCAATCCGGGAACCACTTTACGTCATCCCCCGTGGGTACCTCTTTTCGAGGCTGATCCGCTTGACCCCGCCCGAGTCGTACGCATTCTCCATGGGAAGGTGGAGCGAGGTCATTTCGTGAAGGGCAAGTTCAAGCCGGATAAATCCCTGGCCTGATTACCGCATGACGCAAACCATTCCAATACGGCAGTCGGTCAGCGATGTCTTTGCGCTTGCGGTTGCCTCTGGCAAACCGCCGGCCGTCATCCTGGCCGGACACAATGGCTCGGGAAAGTCGACGATGTGGTACGAACACGTCGTCGACGACATCCAGGTTCCGCTGATCAACGCGGACCGAATGATTCTGTCGACTCTTCCGGAAAAAGATAAAAGGGGCCGCTTACGCCCATGGGCGCAAACATTGCGTGACACCAACACGGTGTGGATGCAGATCGCGCAAAAGGGAACGGAAAATTTTGTTGGTGAAGCTATGGCCAATCGGATTCCCTTTGCCACCGAGACCGTTTTCTCTTACTGGAAGCCGTTGCCGTGCGGTGGTCACGAAAGCAAGATCGATCTGATCCGCAATCTGCAGGCGGCGGGTTATTTCGTCGTGCTCCTTTTTGTGGGATTGAGCAGCGCGGCGCTTTCCCTGGGGCGTGTGAATAGTCGCGCAGCCGACGGTGGACACACGGTCAGTCCAGAAAAGATCCTCGCGCGGTTCTCTCGCACGCAAAAAGCCATCAAGAGCGCACTGACCATCGCTGACGCAGCACTGCTCGTCGACAATAGCCGCGATCTGACACGTTCGTTCACGCCGTGCTACGTCCGTACGCATACAGGCGTGTCATTCGATATTCGCTCCGACGGCCAGGTACCTCAGGAAATTACAAGATGGCTCAATGTCGTGGTGCCCGAGGTCGGCGCTGCTCTGCCAGCGTCGTGACGCGGCGCTAGCCAGTCGGAGAACGGCGTCGCAGCGACCGATGCCCTATGTATCGCTCCGTGACTCGCTCCCCTCCCCCCGACATTCGTGCACCCAGATCAAAACTCATTTGAACCAAGCCCCCTTTTTACCCAACGTCCCAGCACCGATACTGCCTGCACAGCTTCACGAAACGCATCCACAGCCATCGTCCTGCATGGGAGCAACACCTTGGACATCTTCATCACCGGCGCCAACGGTTTCATTGGCGGATCGATTGCGGCGGGACTCGTCCGCGCAGGCCACCACGTCACAGGGCTCGTGCGCAAGTCCGAACAGGCCGACGCATTGCGCGGCCTCGGCATCGAACCGGTCGTCGGCACGCTCGACGACCGCGCGCTGCTGATCGCGCAAGCCAAAGCCGCCGACGCCGTGATCAACGCGGCGAACAGCGATCATCGCGGCGCGGTCGAAGCGCTGATCGAAGGACTCGCGGGCTCGGGCAAACCGTTCCTGCACACGAGCGGCTCGAGCATCGTCGGCGATGCATCGGGTGGTGAACGCGGCGCGGCTGCGATCTACCACGAGGATGCACTGCCCGAGCCGACCGCTGACAAGGCCCCGCGCGTCGCAATCGATCAACTCGTGCTCGATGCCGCGCAACGCGGCATCCGCTCGGCCGTGTTGTGCAACACGCTGATCTACGGTCACGGCGCGGTGCCGGGCAGCGCGAGCGTGCAGTTGCCGCGTCTGCTGTCGCAGGCGCGCAAGAGCGGTGTCGTGCGTCATGTGGGCAGCGGCGGCAACATCTGGTCGAACGTGCACATCGACGACGTCGTCGAGCTGTATCGACTCGCACTCGAAAAGACGCCGGCCGGCACGTTCTATTTCGTCGAGAGTGGCGAAGCGTCGTTCAGCGACATGACGACCGCGATCGCCGACGTGCTCGGTCTCGGCAAGCCGCAAGACTGGCCGCTCGAAGAAGCGCAGAAGGAATGGGGCTACGAGATGGCGTCGTATGGTCTGGGCTCGAACAGCCGTGTACGCGGTGAGCGGGCGCGCATGCTACTCGGCTGGCAGCCGAAGCATGCGTCGGTGCTCGACTGGATTCGCAGCGACATGCTGCGGGACGCGTGAACAAAAATACCCGCGTCGAAACGTAAGCGATGTAAGCCCAGGCGTTGCGAATCCGTAAGCTCGTATCGATAGAATCGCCCACATATATAGATGCGATTCGTCTCAACGGGCCCGGATTCCACGATGTCGCTTGCGCTGAATTTCGACTGGTTGACCAACCTGCTCGCGATCCTTTTCATCGTCGCGTGTCTGCATGATTTGCGTTACGACGAGTACGGCACGCTGACGTTGTCGGCGGCCGCGCTCGGACTCGTCGTGATGGCGATCGAACTGTTTTTGCGTCCAGCGTTCGATATGTCGCTGTAGCGGCGTGCCGTGACGGCTCGCCGTTACGACCGCGCTCAAGCCTTCGCCTCTCCAGACTCATCACCGCCCTCGGCCACAGCAAAGCGCCCCTGCACGGCAACGAGTTGATCGTCAGTAGTCGCGACCAGCCACAAACGCGCATGCTCGACGAGATAGCGGTTGTGGTCTTTCAACGGCCCCAACGTCGCAGCCGCCTTCCAGACCACCGGACCCATCCGGCTTTTTCTGCCCGACGGCGCCCCCACCAGCAAGCAATAAGGCCCAAGCGGCAACGATACGAACGGTAGCGCCGGACTCGTGCGCACACGCCAGTCGATAAACGGTGTCTCGCTGATCAGCAACGGCGCGGGCAAGCCGTAGAGCACACTGAAATCGTACAACGCGAGTTGCTCGCGCATGCCGACGTAAATCCGCCGGATGTCCTCGACCACCGCCGCGCGGATTTCATCGTCGAACATCGCTTCCTCGGCGTAGCGTGCCGACGCGGCCCTGGCTTCCGGCTGATACGCACTGAACAGCCCGAGCGCGAGGCAGTCTTCCACCGCGCGCTGGACTTCCGCCGCGGAGCCGGCTTCTTCCGGCTTGCCCAGTTGCGCGGCTTTCAGGAATCGCGCGAGTCCCGCTTCCTGGATCGCGGGGCCGTGCACGGATGCATCGTCCTGAGCGTCCTTGTCGAGCGGCACGTAGATATATTCTTCCGCCGCGAAGTGCGACTTCTTGCCTTCATCGAACTTGACCACGCCATCGGTGCAATCCAGATAGCGAGTGCCCACCCGGCCGTGCTCCCAAACCCAGTTCTTCAGAAACGGACGTAACGGATGCAGCCTGTCTTGACCAGTCATTGAACTCTCCAGAGAGCGTTCAGTATAGAGTCAAGTGGCTGTGGATCGCGTTAAGGGATGAGGTCGTTGACCCATCTGTATCGAAGCGGCTAACCGGCCCCGCTCGCTGAGCGAAGGCCGGCAGTGTCGACAAGTGCGAAGGTTTTTTGCGGCCTGTTCGAACCCGGACCCGATGCACCGGGCCACAGGTTCAACTTAAACGTGAACCAACAGGTCGCCGTCAGGCGTCAGATCGCCCACCCACCCAGATAAAACGCCGCCAGCACAACCGCAATGGCCACCGTCCCGACGTTCAGCTTGCGATACTCACCGCTCACAACACGCCCGATCACCAGCGTGCAGAACCCCAGCATGATCCCGGTGACGATATTCGCCGTCAGCACGATAAACACCGCGCAGACGAGCCCCGACATCGCGTCGACCATATCGTCCATATCGAGCTTGCTGACGCTCGACAGCATCAACAGACCGACGTACATCAGCGCGGGCGCCGTCGCATACGAAGGCACGAGCCCGGCGAGCGGCGAGAAGAACATCACGACGAGAAACAGCAGCCCGACGACCGCAGCCGCCATCCCCGTCTTCGCACCGGCCGCAACGCCGACCGTCGATTCGATATACGCCGCCGCCGGCGCACCGCCGAGAAAGCCCGAGAAAATCGAGCTCAGCGAATCGGCGGTCAACGCACGGCCGCCGTTGATGATGCGTCCATTAGCATCGAGCTGACCCGCTTGCCCCGCGACTGCGCGGATCGTGCCGGTCGCGTCGAACACGGCGGTCATCACGAGTGCGAGCACGCTCGGCAGCACGGCGAGCGACAACGCGCCCTTGATGTCCATCGCACCGATCAGCGATGCGTGTCCCGGCGCGCTCAGCGACGGCAACGCGAATATGCCGTGATACGACACCGCCGGATCGATCAGCAGCGCGATCGCCGAGATCGCGACGATCACGATCAGGATCGAGCCCGGCACACGACGCCGCACGAGCCCAAAGATTGCTGCAAGCCCTGCAACCGACATCAACGCAGGCAGCGACGTCAGATGGCCGAGCGACACCGGCAGTCCCGGTCCCGGATTCTTCGTCACGAGGCCGACGTCGTTCGCGGCGATCAGCAGCAGGAACAGCCCGATGCCGATGCCCGTGCCGTGCGCGACACCCGTCGGCAGATTGCGCAGGATCCACGAACGCACGCCCGTCACCGAAATGCCGGTGAACACGATGCCCATCAGAAACACCGCGCCGAGCGCGACAGTCGGATGCAGTCCCTTGCCGAGCACGAGGCCAAAAGCAGTGAATGCAGTGAGCGAGATCGCGCAGCCGATCGCGATCGGCAGGCGTGCCCAGATGCCCATCAGCAGCGAGCCGAACGCGGTCGTCAGGCACACAGCGACGAACACCGCGCTGGTGTCGAAGCCGGCCTTGCCGAACATGCCCGGCACGACGAAGACCGAGTAGACCATCGCGAGAAACGTCGTGACGCCCGCGATGATTTCCTGGCGTTGCGAGCTGCCGCGCGCACTGATTTCGAAATAGCGGTCGAGCAGCCCCTGGCTGTCGAACGGTTTTGCGCCGACCTCGGCGAGTGGTTGGGCGTGGGGTTCCATCATGGCGAGTGCCTCCTTTATCAGCATGCTGAAACGGCGCGTGGGCCGTCGTCAGGGTTCGTCTCTTTGCGGTTGGTATGGTGTCGTCCCGGCACGATGACCGGGCCGGCGCGCAAAGCGCCGTTGTCTTTTTGACGTCACGAAGAGTAGGCGAACGCGTTCATATGTCCCATCGCAGGGACGGCATGCCTGACATGTCGGCGGGCTTATATCACGGGTACATGGGGGGAAGACGGCAGCGCGGCGGTGTTTACACCTATGCTTGCAGCGTGCGCGGACGGTGTTTCGAACTACGCAAGAAATGTCGGGGTGACCTGACGAGAACCGCAACGATGGTGCTCAAGGCACGCGTTGAAGCAGTCCATCGACCCCAGCAGGTTACACTTCCGGCTATCGATCGATCAATACCGCGACGCTGCAGTTGCGCCGCGCGGCCATGGAGCACCTCTTGATGAGCGGCGGTTTTTCACGTCCAGCGTTGCGTCTTCCTGTTTCCGCCGCCCATGCGGCTCTTGTCGCCCTTCTCTTCCTCGTCGCGTTCGCGCTGTCGGGGTGCGGCCTCTTTCCCACGCAGCAGAAGCCCGCGCTGATCACCGACGCCTCCATCAGTCCGGTCGAGCCCGCACTCGAACCGGAGCCCGCGTCCGAAGCCGAACCCGAGCAACCGGACACGAGCGGTCACGACGTACCGAAGAAACCGAAGCGCCCGATCGTTCGACCGCGCAAGCCCGAACCCGCCCCGGCCCCGCCGGCGCCTCCTGCACCGCCGCCCACGCCCGCGCCGATCATCACGACGCGTGCAATCGAACGTAACCAGATCCGCGCGCTGCTCGACAGCGAAGTGCAGCGCCGCGACAACAAGGTGATCGGCCGCGCGGTCGATCTGATCGTCGACGCGAGCGGCAAGCCGCGCGACATGGTGGTCAATCTGCAGGGCTTTCTCGGCATCGGCGACCGCAAGGTGAGCTTCCCGTGGAGCGTGTTCCGCTTCACGCCCGGCGTGAAGGGCGCGTCGATCACGCTCGATCTGCCGCCCGGCAAACTGCCGCCCGCCGATCGTCCGAAGCCCGCCGCCGCGATGGCCGCCCCGCTCACCGGCGCGACGCCGGTACCGACGCCGCCCGGCCAGTTGCCGCTGCTCGACACGACGCTCGAGCGACCGAACGGCGCCGAAGTGGGCCGCGTGGTCGACGTGCTGATCGACGGCAGCGCACAGCCGCAGGCCGTGGTGCTCGACGTGAGCGGCATGGTGAGCACGGACCGGCGCACGATTGCCGCGAACTGGTCGGCGCTGCGCTTCGTGACGAAGAACAAGGCGGTACACGCGCTGCTCGATCTCGACGAAGCGCAGATCAAGGCATCGCCGGTGTACGCATCCGACAAGCCGATCCAGGCCGTCTCGCCCGTCACGGCCGCGCCTGCGCCGGCCGCTGCATCCGCCACGCAACCCGCCACCGGGTCGGCCACGCCCGCCGCCTCGCCGGCGAAGGCCACGCGATGACGAGCCGCCTGATGGTCAACGCACGCAGCCTTCGCTCCCTCGACTGGCTCAACTTTTTCGTCGCCAACGTACAGACCGGCTTCGGCCCCTTCATCGCGTCGTACCTCGCGTCCCACAAGTGGACCCAGGGCGAGATCGGCATGGTGCTGTCGGTCGGCACGATCAGCGCGATGGTGAGCCAGGTGCCGGGCGGCGCCGCCGTCGACGCGCTGAGGAACAAGAAAGGCGCGGCCGCGTGGGCGATCGTCGCGATCATTCTGAGCGCGGTGCTGCTCGCCACCAGTCCGACGGTGCTGCCGGTGATCGCCGCCGAAGTCTTCCACGGCTTCGCGAGTTGCATGCTCGTGCCAGCGATGGCGGCGATCTCGTTCGCGCTCGTCGGCCGCCAGGATCTCGGCGACCGGCTCGGCCGCAACGCGCGCTGGGCATCGATCGGCAGCGCGGTTGCGGCCGGACTGATGGGCCTGTTCGGCGAATACTTCTCGGCGCGCGCGGTGTTCTGGCTCACCGCCGGGCTCGCGTTGCCCGCGCTCGTCGCGCTCGCGATGATCCAGAGCGAGTACACGTCGACACCCGCGAAGCCGAAGATCCAGCCGAAGGCGGATGCCAACATGCTCGGCGAACGCGAGACGCTGTTCGAACTGCTGCGCGATCGTCGGATGCTGACCTTCGCCGCGTGCATCGTGCTGTTCCATCTGTCGAACGCGGCGATGCTGAACCTCGCGGCCGGCGAAGTCACCGCGGGCATGGGCGACAACGTGCAGCTCGTGATCGCCGCGTGCATCATCGTGCCGCAGGCGATCGTCGCGATGCTGTCGCCGTGGGTCGGACGCACGTCGCAGCGCTGGGGACGCCGGCCGATCCTGCTGATCGGCTTCTCCGCGCTGCCGGTGCGCGCGCTGCTGTTCGCGGGCGTCAGCAGCCCGTACCTGCTGGTGCCGGTGCAGATGCTCGACGGGATCAGCGCGGCGGTGTTCGGCGTGATGCTGCCGCTGATCGCAGCCGACGTCGCAGGCGGCAAGGGACGCTATAACCTGTGCATCGGGTTGTTCGGCCTCGCGGCAGGCATTGGCGCGACGCTCAGTACGACGGCGGCGGGCTTCGTCGCCGATCACTTCGGCAACGCGATCAGCTTCTTCGGCCTCGCGGCTGCGGGTGCGCTCGCAGTGTTGCTGGTGTGGCTCGCGATGCCCGAGACGCGCGATGCAGCCAGCGCGGAGGAGAAGGCTGCGCCGACGCCTGCGGCGGAGTCGGCGAATCAGGTGCATTAGCGAATAACAGGTAATCGGATCGACGAGTGCATCGCCTTTGCGCAAACCAGGAGTTCACGTGAATTCGACAACAGGCGGTAACACTGCCACGGGTGAACTGGAGAACCTTCTTTCCGGCAGACGTAGCGTCAGATCCTATACCCAGGAAGAGGTCAGCCTCCGCGCGATCAGGAGGATTCTTGCCGCCGCCCAGCGCATTACTTCCGTCGACGGAAAGCGCACAGCACCTTCGGCCCATGCGCTTCATCCGTTGGCACTCTTCCTTGTCGCTGTCCGAGTCGAAGGACTTGAACGTGGCATGTATGCCTATGCAGTCGATGAAGGGAGACTGCATAAGGTGGGCGACACGCCAGCACATGGAGCGTTGCTGTCGGCGTCGCTGGCCGGCGACAGCTTTCTGGAAGAGGCACCGGCCGTCGTGGTGGTTGCCGCCCGCATCGATACGGCGATCCGTCATTTCGCCGAGCAGCAGCCCGATGGAAAGCGTGGTGTCCGCTATGTGGATTTCGAAGCGGGTGCGTGCACGCAGAACATGTATCTGGCGGTTACGGCGGAAGCTTTAGGCGCGGTCGTGGTGATGGGCTTCGATGACGATCGAATGAAGACCGTATTGAAACTGCCCGCCGACCTCGCTCCGATTGCGCTGTTTTGCGTGGGTCACGCGCAGACGTAGACCGGTCGACGCGACGGACACCGGGCGTTGTCCTTCAATCGATGTAATCAATCGAGAAAATCCGCCGCCCGCGTGTGCAGCATTGCTGCCGAAATCGTCGAGCTAACCGATCGACAGCCGCCAGCTCTGCCAGTACAGATACGGAAGAGAAGGCTGCGCCGACGCCTGCGGCGGAGTCGGCGAATCAGGCGCAGTAATCGCAGCTGCGATAACTGCACCACTCGCGCAGATGCCCGCTTAAATCCGCAGCGGAAGCGCCGCCGCAAAAAACTCGGTGACGCGACGCACACGTGCCGGTACGAACCGGCGCTTCGGCCACACAATGCTCACGTCCCTGACGTCGTCGATGAACGCGTCGAGGATCGTGAGCACGTCCGGATGCCGGAGTTCGTCGGCCAGCGAGACCTTCGCGAACAGGCCGATCCCAACGCCCGCCAGTACACCCGCACGTATCGTTTCGACCGAGTTGGACGACAGATTTCCACTCACGGTCACACTGAACCGGCCTTCGGGGCCGACGAACGGCCAGTCCGCCGACTCCATCAACCCGCCGTACAACAGACAGTTGTGATCGACGAGATCGGCGGGCGTTTTGGGCATGCCGTGTTGTTCGAAATAGCGACGCGATCCGACGCAGACGAGCGGCGTGCCGGCCACGCGCCTGACGACCGTATCGAGTTCGTCGACGGTGCCCACCCGGATCGCCAGATCGATCCGGTCTTCGGTCATGTCCCGCACGAAATCCGATAGCACCAGATCGACCTGAAGGCCCGGATTCGACGACAACAATTCGGGGATCAGCGGCAGCACATGAAGGCGGCCAAACGTCGACGACGCAGCGATCCGGATCAGGCCCGAGACCTCGAACGTGCTGCTCGACAGCTCGGTGTCGGCCTCGTCCATTTCATCGACCAGCGGCTTCGTCCGGTCGTAGTAGCGTTGTCCCTGATCTGTCAGCGTGACGCTGCGCGTGCTGCGATTGAACAGCACCACGCCGAGACGTTTCTCCAGCGCGACGATGGCTTTGCTGATAGCCGATTGCGACTCGCCGGTGCGACGCGCGGCAGCGGAAAAACCGCCCGCTTCGACGACCGCGATGAAGGCGTTCAATTCGTGAAACCGATCCACGACCAATTCCTCTCGAGAATAGAGCCTATGCAAGATTAGCCGATTATCATTCCCGAAAGCGGCAACTACCATGCTTCTGTCAATCACGAACAGACAGAAGGTTTTCATGTCCACCCTCGCAGGCAAAAACGCCGTCATCAGCGGCGGCACCACCGGTATCGGTCTCGCGATCGCTCAACGCTTCGTCGCCGAAGGGGCTCACGTTTTTATCTTCGGTCGCCGGCAGGCGCAGCTCGACGAAGCGGTCGCACTGATCGGCCGCAACGTCACCGCAATTCAGGCCGATGCGGCGAATCTCGATGACCTCGATCGTGTCGCCGCGACCGTCAGGGAACAGAAGGGTACCGTCGACATCGTCGTGTCGAACGCAGGCTATACCGAGCAGGCTCCGATCGACACGCTCACACCCGAGCATTTCGACAAGGCATTCAACCTGATGGCCCGCGGTCCCGTTTTCCTCGTGCAGAAACTGCTGCCGATGATGAAGGGCAGCGGATCGATCATCCTCGTCTCTTCGGCGATGCACCTGATGGGTATTCCCGGCCACACCGCGTACGCGGCGACCAAGGCGGCGCTGCGTTCGTATGCGCGCACGTGGGCGGCGGAATTCAAGGATCGCGGTATTCGCGTCAACCTGCTGAGCCCCGGCGTCACCGATACGCCGATCCTCGATTCGCAGTCGGCCACACGCGAAGATCTGGTGAACTTTTACCGGAGCATGGTGCCGATGAACCGGCTCGCCCGCGCCGACGAAATGGCCAGCGCTGCCCTCTTTCTCGCGTCCGACCAGAGTTCGTACGTGACGGGTTCGGACCTGATGGCCGATGGGGGTGTCGGTCAGGTGTGAGCTGGCGATCGAATGGCGGCGTGCATCAATCGAGAATCAATCGAGAAAATCCGCCGCCCGCGTGCGCAGCATCGCGCCGAAATCGTCGAGCCAGCCGATCGACAGCCGCCAGCTCTGCCAGTACAGATCGACGTCGATGGGGCGGCCCGGCCCCATGTCGACGAGTTCGCTGGTCGCGAAATGCGGCGCGATCATCCGCTCCGGACACATGCCCCAGCCCAGCCCCGTCACGCACGCGCGCAGAAAACCCGCGACGTGCGGAATCCAGTGCACCGGCGGATCGAGTTCCGCGCGCGTGATACGGCGCACGAAACGCTTCTGCAGTTGATCCTTCGGATTGAAAACGATCGACGGCGCGCCGCGCAGCGCTTCGCGTGTCACGCCGTCCGCGAAATGGCGTTCGTAAAACGACGGCGAGCACACCGCGCGATAGCGCATCCGGCCGAGCCGCACCGACCGGCACCCCTGGATCGGCTCGGCCTGCGTCGTCACCGCGCCCTGCACGCTGCCGTCGCGGATGCGCTGCGCGGTGTGGTCCTGATCGTCGAGCACGAGATCGAGCAACGTGGAGCGTTCGACGCAGAAGTCGGCCACTGCATCGAGAAACCACGTCCCGACGCTGTCGTCGTTCACTGCGATGCGCAGCGTCGGCCACGCGCTTGCCTGAATGCCGGGCAATGCAGGCAGCCGGCCCGTGAGTTCCGCTTCGAGCAGTTGCACGCGTTCGGTATGACGGCACAGCAGCGCGCCGGACGCCGTCGCGATACACGGCTGACCGCGCTTCACGAGCACGCTGCCGACGCGCTCCTCCAGCAGCTTCACGCGCTGCGACACCGCCGACGGCGTGACGTTCAGCGCGCTCGCCGCGCGATCGAACGACCCGTATCGCACGACGGCCGCGAGCGCGTCGAGCAAGGCATAGTCGAGCATTAGCGTTCCTTAATCGGCGTTAGTCGAATTAGCTTCTCTTATTATCATCGATCCAGCAGACTGCGGCGAGTCCCCTCTTCGATCGATCGCAGTCCATGCTTTGGCACGCGACTCTGGTCCCACGTCTTACTGGATTACGTATGTCCTGGCTCGCTTTCTCTCACGGTGCGGCGCTGTGCGCGTCGCTGATCGTCACCATCGGTGCGCAGAACGCGCTCGTTCTGCGGCAGGGCATCATGCGCTCGCACGTCGGCAAGATCGTTCTGCTATGCATGCTGTCCGACTTTGCGCTGATCGCGGCGGGGGTCGGCGGTGCATCGGCGCTGATGGAGCGCTATCCGACGTTCGTGCGCGCGCTGCTGTACGTCGGGCTCGCGTACCTTGCGTGGTTCGGTTTGAGCGCGTTGCGTCGCGCGTGGCGGCCACGTCAGACTGGCCTGCACGTCGAGGCATCCGACGGCGTCGCGCCGCAACACGCATCGCATCAACGCGCAATGCCGATCGTGCTGACGACACTCGCGCTGACCTGGCTCAACCCGCACGTCTACCTCGACACGTTCCTGTTGATCGGCACGGCGGGCGCACGCGAACCACTCGACGAGCGCGCCGCGTTCGCGATTGGCGCAATGGCGGTCAGCGCGGTGTGGTTCATCGGCCTCGGCTACGGCGCTCGACTGCTCGCGCCGCTGTTCCGGCGAGCGGGCGCGTGGCGCGTGCTCGATGGGGCGATCGGCGGGATGGTGCTGTTTGTCGCGGTGACGCAGTTGCGATGACAGCGGCCAGGCTCACAAGGCGCACTCCACAACCCCCATCCGCGTAACGCCGTAAAATCGCCGCTTCAGCCGAGCGAGCGTTGCGCCCCATGGTCAATCCGACACACTTCGATCTCCACTCGCTGCGCGTCTTCCTGATGGTCGCCGAGTCCGGCAGCCTCACGAAGGCAGCGGAGCGCAGTCACATGACGCTGTCCGCAGTCAGCAAGCGAATCGCCGATCTCGAACGCGCGACCGATTGCGCGCTGCTCGTCCGGCAGCCGCGCGGCGTGGAATTGACGCCCGCCGGCAAGGGGCTACTCGCACACGCGACGCAGGTGCTCGACCAGGTGAACCGGATGGCCGGCGAGATGTCCGACTATGCGGTTGGCGTGCGCGGTCACGTGCGGATCTGGGCGAATACGTCGGCGATCGTGCAGTTCCTGCCGGTCGATCTGCAGCGTTTTCTCGCTGCGCATCCCGGCATCCGTCTGACGCTCGCGGAGAAGCTGAGCGGCGATATCGTCGAAGCGCTCGGCGACGGCCGCACCGATCTCGGCATCTTCGCGGACAACGTGCCCGCTCCGCTGATCGACAAACGCGTGTATCACCGCGACCAGCTCGTGTTGCTGGTGCCGCCCGATCACCCGCTCGCGGACGCCGAAGCAGTCGCCTTCACCGATACGCTCGACTACGACTACGTCGGTCTAACGGCGGGCAGTTCGCTGCTGCTGCGGATGCTCGATGCCGCGATCGCGGCCGAGCGCACGTTGCGTCTGCGCGTCCAGGTGAGCAGTTTCGACGGTATCTGCCGGATGATCGAAGCGGGTCTCGGCATCGGCGTGCTGCCCGAGGCCGCAGTGCGTCGCGAGATTCTCGCGGCGGGTCTGCGCGCGGTGCCACTCACCGACCCGTGGGGCATCCGCACGCTATGGATCGGTGCGAAATCCGGCCGCGAGCTGACGCCGGAGGCGACCAAGCTGTTCGATTTCATGTCGGAGAAAGCGGCGGATTGATCGGCTCAAGACACGTGTTGCGGCGTACCGTCCCGCTCACGCGTGCGGCAACACGAGTTCGTCGAAGCGAGACCGCATTTGCTCCAGCATCGCGACGCAACCCGGACGGAGTGGATTGCCGCACAGATTGAGACGCTTGATGTTCGGATTGCGGGCGAGCGCCAACGCTCCCGGGTCGCCGATATTGCAGTTGCGTACATTGAGCGACGCGAACTTGCCGCGCGAGAGGTGCATCGCGCCTTAGTTTTCGATGCCGCCGTTACCGTTCATCTACCGGTTCAAGGGGACGTCTGCTGACTCGCGCTGTCTGCCGCGTCCGCCCCCGCGCCAACCGTGCGCAGCGCCCCATCGGTCACATAAGGAATCAGCCCCGCCGCGCGAATTTTCTCGACGATCGTACGACGGCATGCAGCATCGTCCGGCGCGCAGTAGTCGATCGAAATCACCGGCAGTGCGTAGCGTTCGCGGATCGTCTTCGCCTGCGCGAGCAGCCAGTCGCGATCGTTCGCCGGTACGGCATCGTAGCGCTGGTTACGCTGATCCCAGTTGCCGAACAGCGATTCGAACGCGACCGCGGCCACGTCGTCATGCACCTGCGGCAGGATTTCGAAACCGCGATTCAGGATCAGTTGCGCCTGCGGATAGCGCGCCTTCACTGCGCGGATCACCGTGACGAGCCCGGCTTCCTGCTTCGCGCGCGCCGCATCGGTTTTTGCAACGAGCTGGTACGAGTCCAGCGTATCGAAAAAGAAGCCACGATAACCGCGCGCCCACAGCGGCCCGATTACCTTGTCGACGAAGAACGCGGGCCAGCCGGGCGCGGTCTGATCGACCACCGTCGATGCCCAGGTCGTATTGCGTCCGAGCAGCCATTGCTTCGGCATCGCGCGCGCGTAACTGCGTGCGTGCGTCACTTCGCCGACGCTCACGTACGCGTACCACGCGGGACACGGCGCACGCTGCGTACGCGGATCGAAACCACTGTCCGGTTCGACGACGACCGTGCCGAACTTCGCCAGCTGTTCGACGGGCACGTTCTCGCCATAGAACAACGCCACCGATTGCAGGTGCCCCGCCGCATCGCGACCGCACGCTACGGGTTCATCTGCGCGCGCAGTGCGTGCCCACAGCAGGCACAGCACAGCCACCGCGAGCACGGCTAAAGCGACGACAACAGAGACCATGGTCGACCGGCGTAAAGAATGGAATCGGAAGACGGACAGCAACGGTTCACCTCACTGGCGCAGCATATAGGTTTCATACTCGAGCCGGCTGAACTTGCGGTCGAGCAGCAGCACCGCCGCGACGTCGAGGATCAGCAGCGCGAGCGCGAAGCCGTAGCCGTACGCGTCGGGCGTCATCCACAGCGTGATGCCGGTCAGCAACCCATTCAGCACGACGAACCCGGCGCTCAACGCGACCACCGAACGGCGCGAGTCGAGATAGAAGAATACGTTCATCAAACCCAGCAGCAGCACCTGCAGGCTCGCAGCGATCACGTCGACGAGCAGCAGCGGCAGATACAGCGTCGAGATATGCAGCGCTTCGAGCAGCCAGTGACCGAACGCGACGATCAGCAGCAGCACGACCGCCTGCACCTTGACGATCTCGTACAACCCTGCCCGCACGCTGCCGACCATCATGTCGCGCATCTCGTTGATGTGATGCAGCGTCGCGCCGCTGCGCACCGCTTCGAAGAACGCATCGTAATACTCGACAAAATCCGCCTCGATCCGTACGAGGAACGTTGCCATGCCCGGCATCACGCACACATACGCGATAAACACCGGGATATCGTAGATCACGGACGCATGCAGCGGACCGATCACCTGCGAGCCGGTGCCCGGCGAATACCAGAACATGAATTTGTCGAGCCACACGCCAAGATTGAACAGCAGCCCGACGAGCGCGAGGCTCGGGTACGCGAAACGTCGGTTGAGCGCATCGAACGCGATGAAGCGCTCGCTGCTGTAGTTCCGGTAGATCAACCCCGACAACCCTGCGTACAGCACCAGATGCCCCGCGACAAAGCCGCCGAGCAACCCGGCGATCCCGTGCCGGTTCAGCAGCAGCGCGAACGCGACCGTGCAGCCATAGCCGACGAGAAACACCAGCAGGATCTGCCGGTACTGCTTGACGCTCGACAGGAAGATCACTGCGATCCAGATGTTGCTGACGACGACGAACCCCGCCACCATCAGCACGCGATACACCAGTGGCTCGCCGCGAAACCCGAGCGCGACCGCGATAAAGCCGACGAGCCCCGATGCCGCAGTCGCGACCAGCACGATGCCGTTGTAGTTCGAAAGTACGAGGTCTTCGCGCTTCTCGAACAGGCGGTCGGAGATGAAGCGCGTGAACGACAGCTGCAACGGTCCAGTCAGGATCAGGCTGCCCGCGATCAGATAAGTCACCGACACCTGGAACTGCACGATCGCGTACTTCGGAATCACGAACGCGAGACTCAATATACCGATGATCAGAATGCCGAAGATCGACAGGATCAGCGGACCGGAACTGATCAGCCCCGCGTACGCATACGCGCGCGCGACGCCGAACAGCGTCTGCTGCCGGAGGATCTTGCGCAGTTCGAAACCGATGCCGGCCATCAGCGGGTCTCCTGCGTGGGGGTACTCGAAGCGTGATGCACGGGACACCCTGCTCCACGCGCGCCGCGCGCATCGTGCGGACGGTCGGGTGCCGTGGTCAGTGCGTCGTACAGCGTGCGGTACTGGTCGATCATTTGAGTACGCGTATAGAAGCGTCGCACGCGCGCGATGCCGGCCTGCTGCGCGGCTAGCCAGCGAGGACCATCGCCAAGCAGGTCGAGCACGGCCTGTGCGAACGCGGCCGGGTTCGCGATCGGCACGACCGCACCCGCGCTGCCGAGCGCACGATCCTCGTCGTCGAGCCCTTCGATCAACTGACGGCACGAACCGACGTCGGTCGTGATCGACGGCACGCCGGCCGCAAAGCCTTCCAGCACGACGAGCGGCAGCGCTTCGCTGATCGACGTCAGCGCGATCACGTCGACCTTCGGCAGAATCGCATCGATGCGCTGAAAGCCGAGAAAGCGCACGTTCTCCGCGAGCCCGAGACTCTGCGCGAGCGCGTGGCATTCCTGTGCGTAGGCTGGATCTTCTTCTTCCGGCCCGACGATCCACCCTTCAAGATCCGGCATCGTCCGCGACGCGATGAAGATCGCGCGAATGAACGTCTTGATGTCCTTGATCGGCACGACCCGGCCGATGAGCGCAACGACGCGGCGCGGACCGTCGACGCGCTGCGCGATCAGCGGCGCGAGCCCGTCGACGTCGACGCCGTTCGGAATGTTGCGCGTGCGCTCCGCCGCCGCGCCGTCCGCGATCTGCCGGCGACGGTTGGTCTCGTACAGCGCGACGATTTCGTCGGCGGCGTCGTACGCGAGCTTGCCGAGCGCTTCGAAGAAACGCACCCACAGCTCACGGAAATAGCTGATCTTCGAGATGTCGCGCTCGAACGCGCCGCGGTTGTCGCGAATCCACTGGCTTTGCAGCAGATCGATCTTGCGTTCCTTGGTGTAGATCCCGTGCTCCGACACGAGCAGCGGACGACCCGTCCGGTAATGCAGCAGCGCCCCCAGAAAACCCGCATAACCGGTCGACACCGTGTGATACACGCGCGCCGGCGGCAACGCGCGTGCGATCCGCGCGAGCTGCCACAGCGGCTTGTGCATGATCCGCACGGTCCAGAAGTAGTCGGTGAACGACGGGTCCGTGCAGTAGCGGTGATACTGATCGACGATGAAATTCCACGCCGCGCGGCTCGCAGTGAACTGCCGCTCGTTCAGTGGTCCGTCGTCGCCGATCAGTTGCACCATGTCGGCCATCAGCGCAGCGGGATTTTCATCGCCGTGGCCACGCCATGCGTCGTGCAACGCGGCCGATCGCGCGAATGCGGCGGCATCGCCGGGAATTTCGCGTCGGGTGCCGATGTCGGCGGGCGTGTCGCCGTACAGGTAATGCGCTTCGAAATGCACGACGTTCGCGGGCAGCTCGTACGCGGCACCGCGATAGTCCTCTTCGCGGCTACCGATGAACGCGATCGCGAAACGGATCTGCGGGTACGAGCGGATCATTTCGTTGACCCAGCTCGACACGCCGCCGCGCACGTACGGGAACGTGCCTTCGAGCAGCAGGCAGACATCGGCATCGTCGGCGCGACGGATCAGGGATGGGTTCATGACGACCAGTAACGCACGACGGGTTTGAGAACGGGCAGCGCGGCCGCGTTGCCGAGCGACGCGAGCAGCTCCGACACGCGCCGGTAGTCGCCGCGCAGGAACGCGGCTTCGGCGAGCCACGGCACCAGGCGCTCGCGCGGAAAGCCCTGCGCGAACGCGCTCGCCATGTACTGCGTGGCCGCGTCCGCATCGCCGTTCGCCAGCGCGAGACGGCCGCGCACGAGCCACAGCGCGGCATCGTCGGTATGAATCGCGAGCGCGGCCTGCGCGTGGCGGTCGGCCTGTTCGAGCGTGTGCCTGTAGACCGCTCCTTGAACCAGGTTCTGATAGACCAGCTCGAAGTGCAGCTCGGCGAGACGGCGATGGATCGCGTGACGTTGTGCATCGTCGTCCGCTTCGTCGAGCGTCTGCGTGGTCTGGAAGATCTTCTGCATGATCTCGTTCTCCGCGCGGTCGAGCGTGCCGTATGCGATCAGCCGCACGTCCTCGATCGGATCGGCGAGCAGGTCGCGCAGCAGCGTGCCGGTCGTGCGCGTCGGCATGCTCTGGATTGCGACCAGTGCGGACAGTCGATCGGACGCGGCCACCTGGGTATTCACGAGACGCGCCTGCAGACGCGCACCGCCGCCATGCGACACGCGCGACACCAGGTACGTGACGAACTCGGGCACCGGCACGTCGGCGAGCGTGTCGTCGTCGCGCTTCGCGGGCCACCACGCGGCCCACGCGCAGCTTGCCAGCACGACGAGGCCGCCACCCACTGGCACGAACGTGCACGCGAGCCATAGCGCTGCGAATGTCCATACGCGAGGCTCGCGATAGCGCAGGGGTAGCGCGAGCCGGAACAGCGCGGCCTGCGCGGCGCCGCCTGCAATTGCTGCTGCCGACACGGGCCAGAAGGGATCGATAGACGCTTCACGCCCACGCGCGAAATACATGAGCACCACGTATTGCAGCGCGGCCACGACCGCGACGCCGACGAGCGCAACGAGCACGAGCAATGCCATCGACAGCGTCGACATGACTGTCGCGTCAGCGGACGTGGAAGCGGGCCTAGACATCGACGCCGCTTCGCTTCAGAAACCGCTGCAACGCGAGCCCCGGTTCGAGGCTGCCAAGATGCAGAGTGTGCACACCAATCCGCGCCCCCTCGAGATCGAGACTGAACTGCGCCGCCAGGCTCGACTCGATCCGCGCAAGGTAACCGTCGACGCCGGTCGTATCGGTCGCGGGCATCAGGTTCACCAGCACCGACTGGGTCGGTGTTTTCAGCGGCCACATCAGGTCGAGCGCGCGGCGTCGACGGACGACGTGCTCGAAGAACGAATCGCCGGCCTCGTCGTGCGGAAACACCAGCGCGACCAGCGACGATGCAATCCCCACCTCGCGTTGCAGACGCGTGAGGCGCCCGAGATCGAGCGCGAAATCGTACGGGCAGTTCGGCACTGCCGCCAGCACGTCGCGCACCAGATGCGAATGCTCGACACCGTCTGCGTAATAGCCGAGCAGCACGAGCAGCAATTGCAGGTTGTCGAAGTTCAGCGACAGGAACGGCATGCGACGGATCGCGAGCATCGCGATCAACCGGCCGTCTGCCGACACCAGCGGCGCACAGACCAGCAGCCGTGTGTTCGGCGACACCGGTGCGCCGTCGTCGGTTTTCAGATGCGCGACGCTTTTCGTTTCGAGCGCACGCGTGACGAGGTCGTCACGCGGATCGAAGTCGAAACCATCGCCGAGCCGCGCAACCGGCTCGCGCGCCAACCGCGTACCGTTCACCGGATACAGCGCCGCAACTTCGATCTGGCAGGCCTGCGCGACGAACTCGAGCAGTTCGCGCGCGCCGGGCAGCGCTTCACTGCCAGCGCCCGTATCGCTACGCGCAACCGCAGGCGGTACTTCAAGCCCATACGCAACCGACAGACGACGCAGCTCGGTGATCGAATCGCGCAACGTCGTCGGCTTCGACAGCAGATCCTTTTCGAGCCGTTCGTGCGACAGCCGCATCAGGTAGTGGCTGTTCGTGATCGCGACGAGCCGGTCGTTCAGGTAATCGTTGATCGCGTTCGCACGGCTCGCGCGACTACCCCACGTATCACCGAAATGGCCCGCGACGATCGTTTGCAGCAGGCCACCGGTGAAGAACAGCAGCGGCCATTCGGCGCCAGCTGCCGGCGAGAGCCCATGAGCATGCAGCAGCCATGCGCCGATCACGAATGCGTCGGCGAGCAGTCCGAGCAGCGTCCCGTAACGCAGCGCGACGATCAGCGGAGCGAACCACAGCCACGGAAACCCCGTATGCAGCAGCAGCGGATCGTTGTGATCGAACGCCCATGCGAGCGCCAGCACGATCAGCATGAACACCGCTGTCTCGACCACCGACATCGGCCGCGCGGCAGCCGGCGCGATAAAGCGGCGCACCGCGCCGAGATTGCCGAACGGATTCGCGTAGCGCGATTTGGCCGAAACCCCGGCCGAAGCCCCGGTCGACGATGCGTTAGCGTGGTTCACGGCGCCCTCCCCGTCAGATGTCGCGACGTGCGGATCACGAGCGCGATTGCGTCGGACGAAGCGGCGCAAGCAACCCGCCGATCAGCGAGCCCGCGACGCTCGACAGGCTCGAACGGCTCCAGCCGCTCTTCGTACCCGCCGCGCTCCACACGACCTTGCCCGACTCGACGTCGACCAGTTCGAACGTCAGCCCCGCAACCGGCTCACCGTCGACGCCGACCTTGTAGCGCCATTCCTCGACCGCCCCCGCGAGCACGTACTTCACGTGCTGCTCGCGCGCCCACGCGAGACGCCGCTCGCCGGTATCGCGCTGCGCGGTGTCGAACATCGCGTTGCCGGAGCCTTCGACGGGTGCGATCCGCACGTCGGTCAGACCGTTTGCGCGCAGCACGTTCGCCGCGATGGCTGCTGCGCTGCCGCCGGCCGCCGGCGTTTCGGTGAAGTTCGCGATCGGCGCGATCGCGACTGCATCGTTCGCGGCAAGCGACGGTGCGGCCGTCTGACGGATCGACCCGCAACCGGCGAGCAGCATCGCCGACGCGGCCAGCGCCATCGACCAGTGGATAAAACGGGACCCTCGATTCACTGTGTTCATCGAACCACTCCTCAGTCACATCACATCGTTGTCTGCTTCACGTCGTCGGGCCTGTCGCTGCCCGCCGCTTTATTGCTTCAATTGATGCTTCAATAAAACCAGTTGTAACGCGCGCCGAGCACCGTCACCGGCGTGCCGATCTTCGACACCCGCTGATGCTCGACGAACAGCGCCGCGTGATCGCCGCCGAACACCGTTCCCGCGATGCCCGCGCTGACCTCCGGCCCCCATCCCTGAATCGAATCGTGCACGATGCCGACGTCGAGAAACGGTCGCCAGCGATGCGTGTACTGCTCGCGCAGATCGTTGCCGAAGCCGGCGAACAAGCCGTACTGCGAATACGTCGCCGGAATGAAGTTGCCGGCTGTGGCCGGTTGATCGGTAGCGGGTAGCAGCGACGAGATCAGCGAATCCGCGTGGCCGCTCGCACCGTAGTCGCCATGAATACCGACGAGCCGCACCGTGTAGTCCGGATACGCGGTGCGAATCCGGTAGCTCAACTGCGCAGTCGACAGCACGCCGCTGCCGAGGTACGTGCGCGCCTGGCTGTAGAAGCGGTCCGCCTCGACGCTGCCCGACATCGTGATGCGTTCGCCGAGCTGCCACGTCAGGTCGGCAATCGCGTTGTCCTTCATGCCGCCCACGCGCAGTGTCGGCAGTTCGTCGGCGATCTGGTTGCGGCCCGCGCGCACGCCGAGCTGCAACGGCGAGTTGCGTCCGAACTCGGCGCCGATCCCGAACGTATAGAAACTGTCGAGCGCTTCGCGACGGCCGCCGTTAATCGTGAACGCGGTATCGAGCGTCTGACGGCGCGCATAGACGTTCACCGAGCGATCCACCGACGGCACGCCGACGAGCTGCGACACATCGGTCGAACGCTGGAAGTCCTGTGTGCCGGTCACGCCGATCATGTAGTGCTCGGCAATCTTGCGGCTGCCCGCGATCGTCTGCTCGATATAGTCGAGCGGATGTTCGACGTAGCTCGTCACCGTCGCATCGAGCGATTGCGGCCACGCGAGCGCGTTCTCGACGAGCCGTCGATGCATCTCGGTGTCGTCGGGTGCGCCGTCGAGGCCGTCGAACGCGAGCGCTTCCGCCTGCGCCGGATGATCGATAGCGACCGTCGCATCGATCCGGTCGTAGCGCGGCAGACGTGTGCCTTGCGCGAGCAGACGCTGCATCGTCGCGACGTCGTTGTCGGCGAGTGCGACGGTCAGCTGCGCGGCGGCCGGCTGCGCAAGACGGTTCACCGCCTGCAACGCGAGCCAGCGTTTCGCGAGCGGATTCGCTTCGTGCGACAGCGCCCATGCAACCGCGACGTCGCGTGCAACTGCGGCACGTAGCTGGCGGTCGTTGTCGAGCGCGGCAGTCGTTGCCTTGGACATGTGCTTCGACACGTCGAGCGGCGGCAGCCCGTGCGTATCGCCGAGCCGTGTGCGACGTTCGCGCACGACGTCCGCGCGGGTCGCATCATCGTTCAGCAGATCGTCGAGCAGTGCAGCGGCCGTGTCCGCATCCGCGAAGTCACCCGCGAGCGCGACGCGGCGGCTGCGCAACTGCATCCGCGTCTCGGCGTCCTGCGATGCGCGCGTGCGGGCCGTGCCGCGCGCGGTCGTCTGCTTTGTTTGTTGCGTGCCATCCGCGCGCATCTGCAACCACACCTTGCGACGGATCGACCACGCGAGGTCGGACCGCCCCGCCATCTCCTGCGCATCAGCATAGGTCAGCAGCCACAGCGGATCGCGCGACATCAGCACGGACTGACGACGCAGGTATTCGAGCGCATCGACGGGGCGGTTCAAACGCAGCTCCGCCGCCGCGTACGGTCCCCACAGCGGCGCGCTCTGCGCGGCCGTCGTGCGCCAGCGCACGAGCGCCGCACGCAGCTCGGCATCGGTGCCGTAATCGACGAGCGTCCACAGCAATGCGGCATCGAGATCCGCCGACGCGCCCGGCAGATCGACCGCGCGTTGCAGGTCATGCAGCGCATCGAGCGGACGACCGGTCTGCCGCTCGTATTCCGCACGCACGCCCAGAAAACCCGGCGACGCTTCGGCGGCCGCGCGTTCCTGCGGCGTGAGACCCGCGAGCAACGCGTCGATGCGTTCCATCGCGCCGGCATCGGTGTAATAGTAGACCGCTTCCTGCAACGCACGCACCGTGTGATCGCGCTGATAGCGCAGCTCGGAGATGCGGCCCGCGTCGATCGGATACGCGTCGTAGAAGTACGCCATGTCGCCGAGGTCGTCGGGCGTGGCGTCGCCGCCCGCGAGCAGATGACGGTACGCGTCGTGCGCCGCATCGTCGCGTTGCAGCAGCCGCGCGAGTTCGCCGTAGTTGCGCCAGAACACGGTGTCGTCGTTTTTCGCGACGTGGCTCGCCGCTGTCATCGCCGCGAGTGCGCCGGCGTAGTCGCCGTCGCGGTACAGCACGCTCGCCGTGTGCAGCGCGTAGCGCGGATTGCCGGGGTCGCGCTGCTGCAACCGTCGATACATCGCGAGCGCCTTGTCGTCGTGACCCGCACGTTCCGCGAGCGCGCCGGTGCGTTCGTCGAGTGCGTTCGCCTCGCCGCCGCGCGGCAGGTTTTCGAGGAACGCGATCGCATCGTCGGGACGGCCCAGGCGTTCGTACGTCGCGGTGACCAGGTCGACGAGCTTCAGATCGTCCGGCGTCGCGCGCGCACTGTGCAGCAGCGCGGCGAGGTACGCATCGTCGTCATCGAGCATCGGCGCGATGCGCAGCACGTTCTGCCAGCCGAGCGGATCGTCGGTGGCGCGTGCGTATTGCAGCCAGGACTTCAGCGCGAGATCGGGGGACTTGTTCCACTCGGCGACCTGCGCGAGGCGCTTTTGCCACAGCGTCGATTGCGGGTCTTTTGCTAGCTGTGCCTGCGCGATTTTCTGCGCGCTCGATGGGTCGGACGATTCGAGGAACGATTGATACAACAGATCGGCTACGTCAGGCGTTACGGTCTTTGCTGCCGGTTGTGCGGGCGTGACGCGGATCGTGTGAGTGGTCGAAGCGACGACCTTGAGCACGCGCACGCGGTCGTACTGAGGTCTGTAGTTTGCCGATGCTGCGCGCAGGGCGAGTGCGAGTGGCATTGGGCCGTCGCGGTAGGCGTATGTCGGTGGCAAATGTGCGGGCACGCGCATCGGCGCGCCGAGTCGACCATCAGGCACCCTGTACGCGATCCCGCTAAACCCCGCCCGCCGCGCGAGCGCCTTCGCATACCGCTCGACTAGATCCGGCCTCTGCGCCGCGCGCGCGAGATTGAGCAGCGCGACGAGCGTCGCCTGATCGTCGATCAGCGTGTCGCTCTGCCGCTGCGCGACGGCGATCGCGTCAGCGGTCAGGTTGCCCGCCTGCAATGCGTGAATGCCTTCGATAAAGCAATGCCGCTGCGCATCCAGCGTCGGTGCATCGGCCTCGCGACGGAACCAGCTGTCGGCCGCCTGCCGGTAATCGCCGGTCTGCAGCGCGTAGCGCGCAACCTCCGCGTCCCACTGGTCCCGATGCGCGACGTCCTGCTGCGCGAGCCGTGCGTAGAAGCGCAATGCGAGCGCGGGCGCATCGACCGACGCCGCGTACTGCGCGAGCCACGCGAGATCGTGACTGGACCAGTCGAGCGCGGCCGCATCGGCGACCTGCGCGCGCAACGCATCGAGCGACGCCGCGCGACGCGGATCGTCGGCGGGCATCGCGAACGTGCGCTGCTGTGCGATCGCGAGCCGCAGACGCATCGCATCCTGGCGCATCCGCGCGGACGGCTGCGCGTCCATCCGCTGCACGATGCGGCTCGCGTCCGCGAGACGGCCGAGCGAGACGTACTGCGCACCGAGCATCGACAGGAATTCTTCATCGCGCGGCCGCACCTTCAGCCACGCTTCGAGGTACGCCGCGCTCAGATCGCTCGGCGCACCGACCGTCGCCATCCGCTCGCGCAGGCCACCGCGCGGCGCGACCGCGTAGCAGGTCAGCAGCACGACGCCCGCCAGCAACAGCACGAGCCACAGCGGAACGATGCGCGGACGGTTATCGACCACAGTAGATCTCGACAGGCTGATAACGCATCGGCTCAACCGGGTTCGCTGCGGTATCGAAACGCAGATACGCGCCGTCGCGTTTCGTAGCGACCTGTTGCCCCGCGACCTGCACACTGCAGCTCTGCGCGTTGGCCAGTTTCACGAACGGCTGGTAGTAGCCGCCGAATTCGAAATCCAGATGCCCGGGGGTGCGTCGAAAATGCCGGACGAAACCATTGGCTTCCGCGATGTACGGCACCGTGTTCTCGCCGTACGCAGCACCCGACGCCGAGGGAAAAACCACGCGCGCCGCACCGTCGGCGATGTGCACGTAAGTGCCGTCCGGGCCCGCTGCATAACCGGTCACACCGGACGACGCGAGCAGGTTCGGCGCATCGTTGCGCGGCCAGTGCAGTTCGCGCACGTTGCCGTTGCCGCGCACGACCCACGCGCCACCGATCATTTCGCGCGCGACCGCGAAGCTGCGCCAGTCGAGCACCTTGTGCGTGTAGTCGGTGATGTAGACCGGCAGCACCGGCTGCTTCAGCACCGTCGAAAAAATCTGGTCGAGTGCGCGCAGCGATGCGATCTTCGTGCCGCTGTACATGTGGTAGTACACGTCGATCGGCTTGAAGCGCAGCGGCCGGTCGGTCATGTCGTAGGTTTCGAGTACCTGCGTGAAGCCGTAGAACGGACCGAGCCAGTTGTTCGTGTAGACGTTCTCGTCCTGGTTCGGCGCATACACCTGGTACGCGCCCGGCCCCTTGTCGACACCGATCGGTGCGATGTGCGTCCAGCTGTTCGCGGACTTGCGGATGATCGTGTCGCCGCCGTTGATGTTCTGCACGCCGGCTTCGTACGCCTTGCGCACTGCGATCGCGGGCGGTTCGCAGTCGCCGGGCCATTGCAGCACTTCGGTGCGCTTGCCCGGCGGCGCGAGACGCGAATTGATGTAGTCGATCGAGCCGGTGATCTCGCGATCGAGGTTGAACGTGTAGCCCGGAATGTTCAGCGAGAACGCGGTGTCGCCGCCATTTCCACGATCCACACGATCGACCCGCGTGCCGGTCGTCAGATCGAGGTCGGCCATCTGGAACGGATGCGAGTACGTATGCGAGCCGATCTGCACATACGGCAGCGCGAACATCTGACGCGCGAGCGCTTCGAGGCGCGGCGAAATCTTCGGATACAGCCCGCTCGGACCCACTTCGCCTTCGATCACCGACAGCGTCATCGGCACCTTGTAGCGCGTGAAAATCTGCTGATACAGCGCGTCGCCGGAATAGTCGGCGCCGGGAAACTCCGCGCGCGACGCATAGCCGTCGCCGTCCACGTGCGTCATGAACAGACGCCGGCCGTTCTCGGTCGTCACACTCGGCGACGGCATCGGCACGAGCCGCAGCGCGGCGCTCATGAATGCGATCGGCTGGATCGCCCAGCGCGTCTGGCCGATGCCGTTCAGCGACACGATCGTGTGCGGGCTCAGCGTGTAGCCGCCCCACGGCGTGATCGCAGCGGCATCGACGGTGCTGCCCGACGCCGTGAGGCGCAGCAGCGGCCTGCTCCTGTCGCCTACATGGATACCGACGAGATCGCGTGCATCCGGCTTCGGGGCGATCTCGAAGCCCATCATCGGATCGTGCACGACGACGCCGACCGGCCCCGCGAACGGGCCCGGCACCGGCTGCAGATCGAGCGCTGCGCCCTCCTGCTCCGCCGCGTCGAAGCCGAACTGGCCCATGAACGCGACCGGCACGTGGTCCGCGATGCGCGCGTCGATCCAGCGCTGCCACGTCGCGGGATCGACCGGGTCCGCGCCCTCGATCCATGCGACCACGCCCGCGTAGCGGTCGGGCGTGATGTCGGCGGGCAGCGGCGCGTTCAGGTCCGCGTACTCGACGTCGTAGCCGAGGTAGTTGAGCGGCGTCGCGAGGTTGCGCACGCCGAGCGTTTCGTCGAGCGGCTGGTCGGCGTCGCGGTTCTGCACGATCAGTACCTTGCGCGGCAGCACCTCGATCGAGCCGATGCCGACCACGTCGCGTGCCGCGCTGGTGACGTACGGCTTGACGCCCGTCGCGATGACTTGCGCAGCCATCGCGCGCGCACATGCGCGGTCGGTGCGCGGACAGATTTCGATCGACAGCACCGGCACACCGGTCTGCGATGTGAACGCGTGCGCCGCGTCGCCGCGCGCGGTGCGATCCGCTCCCGACACGTCGCGCACCGAACGCGGGTCATTGCCGTCATCGCCATCCGGGAAACCACGCACGAGCGGCGGCCCGAGCACGGCGTACAACCCGCGTGCATGCGGTAACGCCGCGCGCAACGCATCCGCGCCGCCGACGATCAGCTGCACGTCCGGATGCGCCGCGCGGATCGCATCGATCGACGCGATCGCATCGGGCGTGTCGAGTTCGAAGCCTCGATAGCCGCGCTGCCACAACGGCTCGATGCGTTGCGCGACGAATGCCGAAGGATCGAGCGCCGTGCCTGCCTTCGACACTTTCGCGAACCAGATCGTGTGCGCGAGCGGATGCGTCGACGGATCGAAACCGCGCGACGGGTTCAGCACGACGGCGTCGAAGGCCTGCAGCAGCGCGACGGGCGGTTGCGGGCCGTCGAAGAACGCGACGTTGCGGCGCAGGGGTTCGGGGCGTCCGGCCTGGGTCTGCGCTTGTGTCTGCGCCTGCGGTTGAGTCAGCGTCTGCGTCTGTGCAAACGTGAAGGTCGGCGCGAACGTCGCGGCAAGCGCGAGCAGCGCGATCAGCGCATTCGCGACCATTTCGTCTAGCGCCATGCGCATGGTCGCGATGGCGAGTCCTCGTCGGGCGTTCTTCAAGTCGTATCGTTCCGGACGTGTCGCGGCGCCCGCGCGGATTCGCGCGGCGCGGCGGGCAACAGGATTAGCGGGTCGCGTGAAGCGTCGAGGTGCGCGGTCGCCTCGGCGAAATCGTCACGCGCCGCGCGTGACCGCCCGATCGGCGAACCGGCGAAGTCGCATCCGGGGACAACGGAATGAAAGGGAAAATCCGCACGTTCATGGCCATTTGATCGTCAGAATGTTCTGGTTCCAGTCGGCCGCGAATGCGATTGCAGTGATGAGGTTGCAAATGCGATTGCAGGCGAAGCCGAAAGTCCTCTATCGGGCAAACCCTCGTTCAATAATGACCGGCGAATGATTCGATGCTGAATATTTTTCCGACTTACGCATCCATTTCGACCCGGCATTACGGACGAAGCGCGGCGGATTTTAACCGAGGTATCCTGAAAATGGCACCATTGTTAAATGAAAACTGTGCAGCGGCTGGGGGCGCGGCTCACGTCGCGACCGCAATCGTCGTCGAGATCGTGGTTCCGGCGAATACGGTCAACGCAAGCCCTTGAGCGAGCCGTAATATCCCGGCAATTGAAATCGATATAGCGGAGCGCATTTTTTGAACCGTCGATGCTAAGCGTTAACGGCGCCATTTCGCGCATCTTTAATGCTCGCAAACGTTAGCGATTACAGCTGCAGCGAATTAACTCGCCATGAAAAGCCGACGCCTCGCGCGCTGTGACAGAATGCGTTCATGGCAACCCAGATTTTCTGGCGCGACCGCGCGCTACCCTTCGTCGAGAGCCGTCGTGCATGCCGCAGCCACGCGTGCTACGTGCCGCACGCGCACGACACCGTCTCCATTGGAGCGGTCGATCACGGCACAAGCCTCTTTTCGTCCGACGGCACAACGACGCGTGTCATGCCCGGCAGCCTCGTGATGGTGCCGGCCGGCCATGTGCACGCGTGCAACCCCGAGCCGGGCGCGTCGTGGAGCTATCAGATGCTTCACCTGGATCGCGACTGGGTACACGCGGTGCTGGCCGAAAGCGACGACGACGCGGCCGCCCCGCTCGCGCATCCCGCCGTGGGTCATGCGCGCGCTGCGTACGAGCAGTTCTGCGCACTGAACGACCTGCTCTTTTCCGCTGCCGATCCGGCAGAGAAAGAAACGGCGCTGATCGAGTTCGTAGGCGGCCGCGGCTGGCTCCCTGCGCCGCTTCCCGGGGCCCAGCCGCCGCGGCTCGCGCCGGTGAGGCTCAAGCGCATCGTCGCGTTGCTCGAGGAAGACTGCGGCGAGCGGCTGCCTGTCGAGCAACTCGCCGCGCTCGCGGGCATGAGCCGTTACGCGTTCATCCGCGCGTTTCGTGCACGGACCGGCATGACGCCGCACGCGTACCAGCTCGATCTGCGGATTCGCCGTGCCCGCGCGCTGCTGCGCGCCGGCCGCGCCTTGACCGACGTGGCGCACGAGCTCGGTTTCGCCGATCAGAGCCACTTCCAGCGCGTATTCAAGCAGCGCGTCGCGGTGACACCGGGCGGCTACAGCCGCTGCAACGCACACGACGACGTATAACGTCACCTACCTGCGCCCGGCTCCACGTCGCGCACTTTTCTTCAATACGGCGCGCCCACTTCCCACGACACTCGGTTTCCATTCAAGGAGCCGTCATGGGGATTTCGCTACAACAGTTCGCCGCGGTCGCCGGTGCGCACTTTCTTGCGCTGCTGAGTCCGGGACCCGATTTCTTTCTCGTCGTGCGCAGCGCGTTGCTACGTGGCTGGCGTAAGACCAACGTGGTCTGTTTCGGCATCGCGCTCGCCAATGGTGTGTTCATTGCGCTCGCTATCGGCGGCTTCGCGGCGCTGCGCCGGCATGGCACACCGTTCGTGATCATCGAAGCGGCCGGATGCGGCTATCTGATCTATCTCGGCGTACTGTTCCTGCGCCATGCGGGTAAATCGCCGGTCACGCGCGGATCGAGTGGATCAGACGAAATGGACTCGCGCATCGGCGCCGCCGCGCAGACCGGATGGCCGCTGCGTTTCGCGAGCGGCTTTATGTCCGCCATCCTGAACCCGAAGAACGCGCTGTTCTACGTGAGTCTTTTCTCTGTCCTCGCGGGGCGGCAGGCGACATTCGGCGTGCAACTGGTATACGGCGTCTGGATGTTCGGCGCGGTGCTCGCGTGGGATGTACTCGTCGCGATCGGCATTGGACATCCGGCCGTCGTCGCGCGATTCGAACGACACCACGCAGCCATCGACCGGATCACCGGTGTCGTACTGCTGCTCGTAGCGATCGGTGCGCTCACGATGCTGGTCCGGCAACACACGGGATGGCTCTGACATCACCGTCGAAGCTGCCGCACCGCAGGATCACGCTTCATCATCCGCGATCCGCTGTGCAAGCTCGGCAATCTGCGCAGGCGCGAACACGTCGATGCCATGCTGCCGCAACAGCGTGGCCGTCACGCCCGCGCCCGGATGGGTCGCGCCGCTGAACGTGCCGTCGTAGACGAAACTGCTGCCGCACGACGGACTGCCGTCCGCGAGCAACGCATAGCGGCAGCCATGCGCCTGCGCGAGTTGCAACGCGTGCTGCGCACCTTTGATGAAAAGCGCGGTGACGTCGCTGCCCGTGTCGTCGGCGATCGTCGCGCGTGCGTCGAGCACGTCGGCGCCGTTCTGATGCCACTGGATTTCAGCGGGCGGACGCGGCGTCGGGAAACCGGCCGCAACTTCGGGACACACAATCACCAGCCGTCTTTCGTCGGACCACGTCTGCCACAGCGCATCGTGCAGCGTCTTCGCGCGGCCGTCGTAACGCACCGGCATGCCGGCAAGACACGCGCTGACCAGAATCCTGTGCATTTTCAAATGAGCCTTTGGATAGGGCTTCGCAAAGCATCGGTGCAAAACCGCGAGCTTGCCCGCGCGGCTCGCGGATGGCAACCGGTGCCAGGCATGCCGGTTGCTAAGACAACACACGGCATGCGCACCGCGCGCGTGATCATTTCATATCAACACACCATCGGTGGAGGTCTCATGCTTCGTTATGCAGCCATCTTTTTCGTCATTGCGATCATCGCCGCCGTGTTCGGTTTCGGCGGCATCGCGGCGGGCGCCGCAGAAATCGCCAAGGTCCTGTTCTTCATCTTCATCGTGATCTTCCTCGTCACGCTGCTGATGGGCGTCGTACGACGGTGATGCGGTCGGGGGCCGGTCGCGTCGCGCGGCCGCCCGCGCAAACCGCTCACCACAGATACGACGATTGACACGTTCGCGTTCTGCGACTTCGACGAATCGTCGATGTAGCGCCGGCTCGAGGGCAATGCCTTCAGCCGGCGCTTCGTCGTACCTATGCGAAGCATTCAATGCGCGCCGACGTCGCGCGCCGCTTGCGTCCCAACCGGCGCACCCTCGCCCCCATCGACATCGATATTCAGTTCTTCGCAGAGAAAATTTTGCAGCGCCTGCACCGCGGCAGCATGCGCGCCGGGCACGGGCCGCGTGAACAGCGCGAAGTCGGCGGTAGGCGGTTCGGGCAGTCGATCGTTACGGCCGAGCACGCGCATCGATTCGTGGCGGATGTTGCCGTCGAGCAGAACGGACACGCCGAGCCCCGCTTCGACCGCCGACTGCACCGCCGGCAAACTCGTGCTCGTGCAGACGATCCGCCACGCGATACCCGCACGCCGCAGCGCCGTCAACACGCTCTGCTGCCACAGACAGCCGCCGCCAAACGCGACGACCGGCAGCTCGGTTTCGGCCACGCGGTCAAAGCCACGCGCGCCGACCCAGAACAGCGGCTGCGTCCAGCTGACGAGCGGCACCGCATCGACGAGCGACGGGTCCGCGACCACCACGTCGAGGCCGCCGTCGGCGAGCTTGTTCGACAGCACCGTGCTCGTATCGACGACGATCTCGAGCGCGACCCGCGGATAGGCCGTCGAGAAGCGCCGCAACGCGCGCGGCAGACGGCCCACCGCGATATCCTCGAGCATGCCGAGACGCACCGTGCCCGACACCTGGCCCGCGCTCAACGCGCGACGCGCATCGGCGGCAGCACCGAGAATCGTGTACGCGTACGGCAGCAGCAGATGACCCGCTTCGGTCAGACGCACGCCGCGCGGCGAACGGTCGAGCAGCCGCTGCCCCACTTCGTCCTCGAGCTTGCGCAGTTGCATGCTGACCGCCGCCTGCGTGCGCGCGAGACGCACCGCCGCCGCGCTCACTGCGCCCGTCTCCGCCACCGTCACGAAGGCGCGCAGTAGCGCGCTGTCGAGGTCTCGCATCATCAGCATCCGTGATACGGTCATAAGAAATATCAGCTTATCTTAATCGCCGCGCGACCGATATCATCGGGACTTCGCCGCTCAGGGCATTCCGGAATTCGATCATGCGTGAAGACACGCTTCCGTCAACGTTGGCCCCCGCCCCTTCTGCTCCTTCTGCTGCCGGCGCGCAGCACGAACCGCATCCGCGTCGCGCGGCCGGCGTCGCGGCGCTGCTCGCGCTGATGTCGATGTCGAGCGTGCAGTTCGGCGCCGCGCTGTCCGCACCGACGATGGCCGCGTTCGGCTCGTTGAGCACCACGTGGTTGCGCCTCTGCTGGGCGGCCGTCGTCCTCGCGCTGATCGTGCGGCCGAAGCTGCGCGGCTATGCCGCTGCGCACTGGCTGTCTGCGGGCGTGCTCGGCGTCGCGATGGCCGGCATGACGCTGTGCTTCTTCGCCGCGATCGAGCGCATTCCGCTCGGGCTCGCAGTCGCGATCGATTTCCTCGGTCCGTTGACGGTTGCAACGGTCGGCGTGCGTCGCTGGCGCGCGCTCGTGTGGCCGGCGCTCGCGATCGCGGGCGTCGTGCTGCTCGCGCGCGACGGGCATGGGTGGATCGGCGGATCGTCAGCCGGTGCGATGGGCGTGCTGCTCGCGGGTGGTGCCGCGCTAGGCTGGGGCAGCTATATCGTGCTGATGAAAAAGACCGGCGCCGCTTTCGCTGGCCTCGACGGCCTGTCGATCTCGCTGATCGCGGCAGCGCTCGTCGCGACGCCGTTCGGTCTGATCGACAGCGGCGCACACGTGCCGCTCGCGCAACTGGGCGCGACGGCCGGCCTCGCGGTGCTTGTGCCGCTGCTGCCCTACGCGCTCGAAATGATCGCGCTACGACGGATTCCCGCCGCCGCATTCGGCATCCTGATGAGCCTCGAGCCGGCGATCGGCGCGCTCGCGGGTTTTGTGGTGCTGCGCCAGTCGTTGAGTCTGTTGCAGATCGCGGGCTCTGCGTTCGTCGTGTGCGCGAGTATTGGGGTGATTGCGGTAGCGCGGTAGCGGTTGCGGTGCGCTCACGGTGCCGGCTGTATCACGCCGGTGCCCTCGCGATAGTCCTCGCTATCGACGTCGTACCCCGACGGCTCCCAGCGAATCGCGAGCAACGCGGTCAGCGATGCAAGCGGCGCGAGCGCGATCACCCAGAACACCTTCGTGCCGAGCGCGGCGGCGAGCACCGGGAACAGGAACAGCGAGATCGTCGACGCGGTACGCACGAGCGTCTGATTCAAACCGACCCCGACGCCGCGCAACGAAGTCGGATAGCTGAGCGACGCGTAGGTCATCGAATGCGAACCGGGCCCGAAGCCCTGACCGAACAGATACGCGCCGAGCAGCAGGATCGCGAGCACGATGAACACCGGCGCCGCCGGCTTGCCGATCGCGGCGAGCCCGATCAGCGCGACGAACTGCAGCACGACGCCCGCCACCGTCATCTTCCACGCGCCGATGCTGTGCGCGGTGCGCACGCCGATCAAACCACCGACAAACGCGAACAGAAGATTGAGCGTGAGCGACGCGACGATCGTCGTCAACGGTCCCTGCTGCAGGAAGCTCGCGATGATCACCGGCAGCCCGAAGATCACCGCGTTATAGCCGAACGACGATGCCGCGCCGATCACGGCCGCGAGAATCGTGCGACGTCGGTAGGTTTCGTTGAACAGGACCGCGTAGTTGCGCCAGCTTGCGGCGCGCGGTGCGTGAACGGGAACGTGCTCCGTGCGCTGCACGGTTGCATCGATACCGTACGTGCGCTTAAGAATACGCGCCGCACCTTCGAGGTCGCCCTGATTCGCGGCCCACACCGGCGATTCGCTGATATAGCGGCTGCGCACCGCGATGATCGCGAGCGCGGGCACGGCGCCGAACGCGAGCGTCAAGCGCCACAGCCAGCCCGCGTGCGATTCGGGCAGCACCGCGTACAGGCCGAGGATCAGCAGATAGCAGGTGCTCGTCGCTGCGTACCACGCGGGGCACCACGCGGTGATCGCGGATGCCTTGTTGCCCTTGCCCGACACGCGCGAGAACTCCGCGAGAAAGGCCATCGCGACCGGTAGATCGAGTCCGACACCGAAGCCCATCAAAAAGCGCGCGCCACCGAGCACCCACGCGTTCGGTGCAAGTCCGGCCGCGATCGCGGCGACGACGAAGAACAGCATGTCGGCCATGAACACGCGATAGCGTCCGATGCGATCCGTCAGATAGCCGCCGACAGCCGCGCCGAGAATCGCACCGAACGTGATCGCCGACGCGACGAAGCCGACCTGCACCGGCGTCAACGCGAACTGTCGCGCGATGTCCTTGATGCCGTACGCGAGCGACGTCAGATCGTATGCATCGAGAAACACGCCGCCGAGCGCGATTGCGATCACGATGCGCGCGTGACTGCCAGGCTTCGCGCCCGCATTGACGAGACGCGATACATCCTGCGCGGAACGGACGATCGTCGTGGACTGTGTTGATGAGCGGTGAACTTCGGCGACGTCGTCGTCGATGGAGGGGGACAGCGTGACGGTGGACATGATGAGAGTGCCGGATGAGCACGAAGGAAGCAGTGCGCTCGATGCTACCGGCCACGTCGTGCCCGCCCAAACGATGAATTCGACTATGCAAATCGTGTATTCGACGGAGCTTGCTGTCGGTGAGGTTCACATGTCGATGACGCGTCGCCGTCCACGCGACTGGCGCCGCGCCGGGAGTTTGCTATAATGCGCGTCCGCTGGAGAGATGGATGAGCGGTTTAAGTCGCACGCCTGGAAAGCGTGTATAGGTTAATAACCTATCCGGGGTTCGAATCCCCGTCTCTCCGCCAAGACTCATCATCAAGCCCATGATTTGCAAAAAATCATGGGCTTGATCGCAACTGCACACCGATTGAACAGCATGCCACGCGCCGGCAACCGGCAGCGTGGGTTCATCGATCAAAACGGGCACCCTCTCACGCCCGACTGTGCCACCTGAATTCCCCTGCTTTACCCCGCGCCATGATCATGCTTCGGCAGAAACATCAGAAACGTCGCCCCCTCCCCCAGCTTCGACTGCACTAGCAGCTTTCCACCCAACGAATCGACGACGGTCTTCACGAACGCAAGACCCAGCCCATGTCCCGAAGACGGCGACTTCCCATGCAGTTGCGTGAACTCGCGGAACAGCTTGCCTCGATCCTGTTCGGAGATCCCGATCCCATGATCGGCCACCGAGATTTTCAGGTGATGTTCCGTTTCCGATAAGTGAACGTCGACGGTCGAAGATTCCGGGCTGAATTTAATCGCATTCCCGATCAGGTTCGCGAATGCGCGCCGCAGCAGTTGCGCATCGGCGATCGTGGTTTGCCCCGGCTCCGCGATCAGATTGACGACCGTCGATTTCTCGCTGGCCTGCGGCAACAGATCGTCGATTGCATCTCCCAGCACTAACGCGGGATCGACCGGCGCGAGCTTTGGCGGCAAGCTCTCTGCCTTCGCAAGAAAGAGAAAATCGTCCGACAGGCTAAGCGCTCGGGTCGCGTACTGCGAAACCAGTTCGGCGAACTTCTGCGGTGTGTATCGCGACGGATCGCGCAACGCCTGCGCAACCAGCGCGAGTATCGACGCCTGAGGCGATCGCATGTCGTGCGACAGGAATCGCAACGCCATGTCTCGCTGCCGCTCTGCCATCCGCACGGACGAAACATCCGCCACATGAAAGATCAATGCGCCCTCTCGATACGCGGACGGTTTGATCGGCGCGCATTTGATCAGCAGCGAAAGTCCTCCGCGCGCGTTCGCAATTTCAATGCCCTGATCGAGCAGCGACTCCGTTTGAACCGGCAGATCGCCGCCGTCCGACCAGTGATCGAGCGATGCCAGCGCCTGCGATACGAACTCGATCGCTCGATGCGATGCGGTGATCTGGAACAGCACCTCGGACACCGAGCGTCCCGCCTGCGAACCCCTCGCGGTTTGATCGACGCCAGGATGCTTCGACAGGATCGCCGCGCGCTCGTTGGCCAGAATGACGGTGCCTGCAGTCGATGCAATCAACGTCGCTTCGGGAAGACTGTCGACCCACTCGTCGACGAGTTCGCGGTACCGCCGCACGCGCTCGTCTAGCTCGGCTGTCGTGTTCAACTGACGCTGAACGGGGTCGATAAAAAACCTGTCGTTCGAAGGTTTCGCCGGCAGCGACGGTTCGGCGGCCATCCGTTCCGCCTCGAGCGCCATAAAGCGCAGCAGCGCCTCGAGACGTCGCCATGTCCACAACATGTAGGCCACCGCGCAGACAAAAATTCCGGTAGCCGGCGGCACGACCCGATATTCGAGCTTGAACAATAGAAACGCAGTCCCCGCGATAGCCGTCGACATACCGACAACCGCCAGCAAACCCGCCCGAGGACCAAGCAGATAAAGCAAAACGCAGATTAAACAGACAACAATCTCATTGAACAGCAGCTTGTATTTGAAATCGACCTCACGCGTCATCGTGGAAGGGGTGAGCGTGTCGATCTCGCCAGCGGCAACGTCGATACCTGCCCGCCAGAACCCACCGGCGGTGGAGGCCATCAATCGCGCGCCGGGCCCTCGGGTGGCCGAACCGATGAGGATCAACCTGCCGCTCAGCTTGCTCGACGGCACTTTCCCCTGCAGGACATCGATGTACGAGTAGGTTTCGTAGGGCTCGCTACATCGAACCGATAACAGTCGCGAACAGCTTTCTGCTGCGGGCTTGACGTGATCTGCCTCGCTTGCGTCACTTGTATCGGCCGGAATATCGAAACCGGGCTGCCAGGAAAGCGCGCCGGCAAGCAAGGCCGGGACAAAAGACAGTTGTCGATCCATCGCACCGACTATCGATGAGTGACTGCTACGAGTCACACCTTGCCGCGCTTCGGGCGCTATCGCTTCGTGGGTCGAAAAGCCTGTCCATACCGTGTCGACATCCCTCACGCCCGCGCGGATTTCCTCTATGTCGCGCGCCGCGTACGGACGGGTTTCCTTATCGCGTGCGGTCGTATCGCGCGAAGCCGCATTGTTCTCTCCGTCAGAACCGTCCGCATACAGGCTCGTCAAATCGACTCTGACTGCCGCTACCCCGTTTCCGGCGAGCCGGTCGATCATGCGTGCGCGAATGTCCCGACTGAATGGCCAGTCGCCAAGACGCTCGATCGTGTGGCCATCGACGACCACCGCCACGACCTTCCTGGCGGCTGCGGGGCGAGCAACCCGCGACACGAAATCGAAAAACGCCAGATCGACGTGATACAACATTTGTGTTGCCGTGATCGCGATGCAAACCAGCATCAGCGCTAAGGTTAGCCCCATCCATTCTCTCGTGAGATCCGGATAGGTGCGTGTCGTCGGCCAGTCTTCGTTTTCATTACGTCGACGACGTCGTCCCAGGCCCAAAAGTCTTCCCGTCATGTCAATCGACCGTCACACATTGGGTTAGATGGCGCGTTGATCCGTATCTGTGGAATACCGCGTCGCCTGCCGGCAGGTCCCCCGATACGACCGATATCGCAGTCAGCTGGCACGTCCCCGTCATCTCACCCCATGGGAAACGGGGATTCGAAACCTTTCCAAACCGACTTTTCATCGAAATTTAGAAATATTTATTAGAAAACCTCATGACCATATCAACTTGTAATACAAATTAAAAGGAATTTTACATTTGCGTCAACAGGAAATGGCGATGATCACGCAATTTCATTTTTTTGTGGCCGAGCCAGCATGGAAATTCCATTCGGTGGAATTGATTGAAGCAGTGCCACATCAATGTCACGGCCAACCAGCCTGGTTTACCCGACGCTGCCCTTCCCGGCAGGTTTGACACAGCAGGCAATAATTACGACATCGCTCATTCGAAAAATTTCCGGCAACGCAATATTTTCCGACAAGGAAATCTGCTATCGTGACTCAGCATTCTTTCTTTTCCCTTCAAAGAAAATTCAATCCTTATTTACAATAGGCAAGCTTACATTTTTTAATTCCATGAAATAGAACTCTCAAAATTGTTGGCTTGAAGTTGATTCAGGAAGAAAGATCGCCGAAACTCCTAGGAATTGGCTTATTGGGATATTCATGAATCGGATATTTGCGGCAGAGCATCTGGTCAGCGATGCAGAACGGGGGCTTCGCGAGGATGAGTTTTTTTTCGTCCTGCAACCCAAGCTGGCATTGCAGGAATGCGGCCTGTCCGGCTTCGAGTACCTGATCCGCTGGCAGCATCCCGAAAGAGGCGTGCTGGAGCCGACGTCCTTTATCAGCCTCGTCGAGGATTCGTTTCTTGCGTGTCGATTCACGAATCTCCTTATCCATCGGGCCGCCCGATTGCTGACGCAATGGAAAGCAGCCGGACACGACGACCTGTCGATCGCGATCAATTTATCGCCGGTGGAACTCGGCAGCGAAGATTTTCCCGGCCGACTCTCCGCGCTCATTGAGTCGCAGGACATCGATCCGGGCCGCTTTGAAATCGAGTTGACGGATGTCGTCCCTCCCGACCAGCTGGACTGGCTGGTCGAGGTCATCCATGCAGTGCAGGCAATCGGTGTTCGCGTTGCACTCGACGACTTTGGTGCCGGCTTCAATTCGCTGACGCTGCTGCAGCAGTTGCCGGTGGACATCGTCAAGTTCGATCGTTCGCTGATCCGCGATGTGGTGTCGAACGATGAATTGACGCGGATGCTCGAGACGCTGGTTCATCTCGCGAAAAATCACGGCAAGCGGATTGTGATCACTGGCCTCGAAACGGCCGAACAGTTCGAATGGGCGAAGACGTTGCAGGACATCGAAGGTCAAGGGTTCTTCATCTCCGAACCGCTTCGCGAGGCGGACGTCGACGCTTTTATCGGTCGCAGCCGGCATTGGACAAGCGCGGGGAAATAAGGCGATCGGTCACTGCCGCAGTCACTGTGACCCGCGCGACACAAGCGCCTGTCGAAGACGCTCGTGATAATGACTCAGTGCAGGCTCGTGCCGGCCGAACGTGATGAACTCCTGCGTGCCGGCACGAAAGCCGCGCTGAATATCTTCCGCAAGCTCGAAGTCTTCTCTTTCCACGACGCTCATCAACAGATCCATGTTGCGCGTCCAGTGGGCCCTGACCGGTTCGTTAGGAATGGGCGTCGCCGTGTAAAGCGACGCTTCGGTCACGCATTGGCCGGGATCCTCGCCGTCGGCGGGAAACATCCGCCAGATCTCGACGTGTCGGCCCTGCCAGTTCAGCAGCGTGTTCGGAAACAGGACATAGACGATCAGGGTATGGCGCAGCAGATCCCACGTACTCTCGGGCTGATTGCGCAACTCGACGATCGATCGACGCGGAAACGTGAGACGCATGTTGTCGCCGAACGTGTCGACGAGACCGATGCCCGGCAGAAAGATCGTGTTGATCGTCTCCCGATGCAGCTTGTCGACGTGCCAGCTTTCGAGAAACGTATCGACAGCGAGTTTCCAGTTGAGCTTCTTTTCAAGCGTGCGCGTTTCGAAGTGCGCAAAATCGCCGAGACCGTACGACGCCAGTTCGCTGTCGAGTCCGGGAACCAGCCTCTCTTCGTCGATTTCCCCGCCAGGTCGCGGCAATACCCACACCAGCCCATGCCGCTCCGCTACCGGTAGTCGCACCAGGTCGGTGTGATCGCAATCGAGACCAGGAAACGCACCGCGCGGCGACAGCACGCGCAATTTCCCATCGAGGTTATAGCCCCAGCCGTGATACGGGCAGACAAACGACGACGCGTCGCTGCCGCAGCCTTGCGCCAACCGCGCGCCACGATGACGGCAGACGTTGGCAAACGCGTTGAGTTCGCCATCGCGATTGCGCACGAGAAGAATCGGTACGCCGCAGCGGTCATCGGTCAGGTAGTCGCCGGGTGCCTTGAGCTGGCAGCTTGCCGCAATCAGCAACGGGCGATTCAGAAACAGCTGCTCGCGCTCCTGCTTCAGGACGGCGGGGCTGGCATAGGCCGACACAGGATTGCGTGTACAGGTATCGCTCATGTCCGTACCACGCGCATCGATCAGATCGAAGATGCGCCTGGCGAGCGCCACCTGGGTGTCGTGGTGCATGAATGTTTCCTCGTATCGGTAACGTGGTTCGTCAGCGGCCGTTCGCTTCGATTCGTTCTTCTACGACAGGGCTGCCGAGGAACGCAGCAAGTCGCTGTACAGAAGCAGCGGAGACAATCGAGTTATGGTCGTCGTCGAAGACACCTACATCGATAGCGCCCGTCGTCAGCTTCTTCAGGTGCGGCACTACATCGTCACTCGAGCGGCCGTTACCGCCGCCTTTTGCTGCCAGCGCATACAGAATCCCGGCGTTGACGGGTGCGAAATCCCGCGACGCAATCGACAGCACGTTCGACGCGTAAAACCGTGCGATACGCGCGAACTCCGCTGGCTTCATCCGTTCGCGCATCTGCTCGAGGCCCAGGTCGCGATCGAGAAGCTTGATGAAGCGTTCATCGCGATGCAGCGCATCGACGTCGGCAAGCGATGGCGCGTCGATGAGCGTGCCTGCGATCGCTTTTAGTCGCAACGCGAAGTCGCCCGTTGGGAGCGGACTGTCGACGATCATCAACGGCGGCACCGGTTGACCCGCCCGTTCCCACTGCGCGGCCATTTCCAGCGCGACCATGCCGCCAAAAGACCATCCGCCAAGCCGATCGGGAACTCGCCCTAACGACCGCTCTAGCGCCTCGCGATAGAGCTGCGCGAGTTCCGCAAGCGGTCGGTGCTTTTGCAGGACGGGTCGATCTGCATCGGGGTGCCTGAGGCCGATTACCGTCGGGTCGCCTGGCCATGCGGCGGCGAGTTCTCCATAGCAAAGAACATCGCCGCCTACCGGGTGGATCAGTACAATCGTTTCGCCCTGTCCTTCGCGCAACACGACGACGGGGGAGTCTTCGGCTAACGGTGTGTTGCCGGATGCGCGGAACGTGCCTACGTCCCCGCTCTTTTGCGTCTGAGCCGGCGTGACACCAGTCGACGCATTACCGAAGAACGCGGCAATTCCCGAAACCGAAACACCCCTCGCAAGCAATGCGACCGGCAATGCGCGTCCGAACGTCTGCTGAAGCCGCACTCTGAGCTCGGTTAGCGCAAGCGAATCGAAGCCGCTGGAAATCAATGGTGCATCGTCGTTAAGCGTGACCGTGTCGCTCGCTACAGAGCTTACGAGTTGTCGAATGGTGTCGACCACGCCTGCTCCAACCGCGGCTTTCTCCGCGCCGGCAGATCCCACATCGGAGTCTCTTGTGCTTGCGTCGAGAGATCGCGGGACGGTTGGCCCTGCGATAGCAACGCCGTCGCGAGCAACCGTTCCAGCCTCATACGGAAGCTCCAGATGAACACGCTCGAACGGATAACCAGGCAGATCGACAGGCTGCAGCGGCTGCGGATAAAGCGCAGCCCAGTTCCGCATCAACCCGGCGCAGTACAACTCTGCGCATGCATGTGCAAAGCCGGACGATTCGGTGCTTTCTTCGTCCGGCGCATCGGCGAGCGACGAAATCGCCTGATCCCACTTCTGCGTCGCCGCGCGCGCAAGATTCGATAACGCTGCGCCCGGCCCGACCTCCAGGAACACACAGTCCTGATCGGTCAGCTGGCTCAGTGCATCGGAAAACAGCACAGGGTTCTCGACGAGATCCAGCCAATGTTCGGTCGTCGCGATCGCTTCGTTCGCCGCCTTTCCGGTGAGCGTCGAGATCAACGGGATTTTTGGCGACTGGAAACGCAGCTTCGACAGCGCTTCGGCGAATCCGGCTCGCATCGGCGCGAGCATCGGCGAATGCCCTGGCGTGTCGTAAGTGCTGAGTAGCGACGCGCGTCTGCCCATTCCCGTCATCGTGGTGAGCACGGTTTCGACCGCAGAGGCCGTCCCGCTGACGACCGTCTGCTCCGGCCCATTGATCCCCGCGATAAAGAGGTCATCGCCGAAATCGAAGAGACGCCTGAGCTCTGCCACACTCGCTGCAACCGCGAGCATCGCGCCCGGCGGCGTAGCGGTATCGAACAGACGACCGCGCGCTTCAACCGCTTTCAGACCATCCTCAAGCGACATCACACCAGCGATCGTCGCAGCGACATGCTCGCCGAGCGAATGACCGATCACGACGTCCGGCGTATGCCCCAACTCGATCCACGTTCGTGCAAGCGAATGCAGAACCACGAAATGCGCGAGCTGCCCCTGCCGATGCCGGACCGTCTCCGGATGTTCACCGCGAATCGCGGCGAACACATCGGCGGCGAGTGCCGGATCGAGATGAGCAAGACATTCGTCGACAAACTGATGAAAGAACGCATTCTGGTTGTACAGTTGCGCGCCGACGCCCGGCTTCCAGGATCCCTGTCCAGGGAACAGAAAAACCAGCCGACGAGATGGTGTGACCTCGGACGTATGCCACGTACCCGTCGGGTTCGCGGCGAGAAAATCATCCAGAGCCTGCACCAGCTGCTCTTTTGCGTTGCCCACTACCGCGACACGATGAGTCCAGTGATCTCGCCGGACGCTTGCCGTGTAGCAGACATCGCGCAACGCGGTTTCGGTGTCGCTCAGCACGTTGCGATATTCCTTCGCCAGACGGACACAACCGTCGCGTGTTTTAGCCGACAGCGTCAGAACATGCGGACCCGCACCCGCATCAGCGACGGGTTCTCTCGACGGCGCTCTTGCGAGCAACACATGCACATTGGTACCGCTGATACCAAACCCGCTGACGCCGACCAAAGAGTCATCGTCCGGCAGCGCTTCGCTTTCGCGCGGCACGCGAATCTGGCTGCCCTCCCAGCGAAAACGCGGAGTCGGTTCCAGAAAATTGGCCTGCGCCGGAATACGGCGCTTCTGCAGAACCAGCATCGCCTTGATCAATCCCGCGATGCTCGCCCCCGCTTCCAGATGCCCGATCTGCGCCTTGACCGAACCGACCAGCAGCGCATTGTTTCGCTGAACATCCTTCGCGTAGACGTTGCGCAACGCCCCCAGCTCGATCGGGTCGCCTAGCTGCGTTCCGGTGCCGTGTGCTTCGACGTAGGCAACCGACTCGGGCTTCGCGTTGGCTCTCTGCAGCGCGGTGCGAATCACGCTTTCCTGCGCCACACCGTTCGGTGCGGTCAGCCCATTGCTCGGCCCGTCGTTGTTGATTGCGGAGCCGGCCAGCACCGCGTCGATGCGGTCATCGTCGCGAAGCGCATCGTCGATACGCTTCATCACGATCACGCCGCCGCCCTCGCCTCGCATGTAGCCGTCGGCTTTTGCATCGAACGGTCGGCACGTCTCCGAATGCGACATCGCCTGCAAGCGTGCGCCCGCGATCGTCTCTTCGGGCGAGAGAATCAGGTTGATGCCGCCGGCGATCGCAATGTCGCAGTCGCCTGCGCGCAGACTCTGCGCAGCGAGATGTACCGCAGTAAGCGACGTGGAGCATGCTGTATCGACAAACACCGCAGGCCCGTGCACGCCCAGGAAGTATGCGATCCGGCCGGCGAGAACGGGCCGGCTTGTACCTAGCCTCGCGTACGTGGTGAGCCGGGTCATGTCGCCGGACCACATCGTGCGGCGTCCATAATCGACTTCACCGCTACCGAGGAACACGCCGATGCTGCGTCCCCGCACCGCGCCGGGTGCAATGCCTGCGCTCTCGAGCGCCTGCCAGCACAATTCGAGCATCCAGCGCTGCTGCGGATCCATCGACATCGCCTCGGCACGCGAGATCCTGAAGAAGCTGTGATCGAACTCGAACGCGCCATTCACATAGCCGCCGCCGCGCGCGTAGGTTGTACCCGGCACGCTGCCGTCTTCGTTGAAGTATGGCTCGATGTCGAAGCGGTCAACGGGCGTGTCGCGGATCACCGAACGCCCCGAATCCAGCAGCGCCCAATAGGATTCGTGCGACGTCGCATCGCCGGGAAAACGATAGGCGCACCCTGTTATCGCAATGCGCGAATCGGACTTCGTAGCCGCTTGCATACGCTCTCCGCGTGAACCGATGAGCACGCACCTGCATCAATGGATTACGCGCGTGTTCGATGAAAGTGAGGCGGCCTGGGCGATTCTGCACAACCCTCGCGCAATCGGCTAAAGCCATTGACGGACCGCGCTAAGGCTTGCCGATACTCGCGCCTTCATCAGCCCGCCGCGCGTTGACGAGTACCGCCATGTTGCCGGGCGCATGTTCGTTGCGGCGCATCTTCTGATGGGCTTGCGGCAGTTCGTTCCATGCAAAAACTTCCGACAGGCACGGGTCGATCTTCCCGCTGATCACCAGGCGGTTCGCCTCCGCCGCCTGTTTCAGATTGGCAAAGTGACTGCCCTGAATGCGCTTCTGACGCATCCATACATACCGGGCATCACAGGTGAGGTCATAGCCGGTCGTCGCCGCGCAAAAGACCACCATGCCGCCGCGTTTGACGACGAAACATGAAACGGGAAACGTGTTGCGTCCGGGGTGTTCGAACACCATGTCCACGTCGCGCTTCTCGCCGCAGGCCTGCCAGATTGCCTTGCCGAAAGCGCGAACGTTGTCCATGTAGCGCGCGTAATCGGGTGCTTCCATCGACGGAGGCGACCCCCAGCAGTCGAACTTCGCACGATTGATCACGCCCGCTGCGCCAAGGTTCTTCACGTACTGCGCTTTCGTGTCGTCGGAGACCACGGCGATCGGCTTTGCGCCCACCAGCGCAGCCAGCTGGATGGCCATCGTGCCGAGTCCGCCTGCGCCGCCCCAGATGAGCACCGATTGCCCGGGGCCGAGCACATGCGGGTGATGTCCGAACAGCATCCGGTATGCGGTAGCCAGCGTGAGCGTGTAGCACGCGCTGGCGGCCCACGTCAGATGTCGAGGTCTGGGTAGCAGCTGTGTCGCCTGAACGCGTGTGAACTGCGCGAACGATCCATACGACGTTTCGTACCCCCAGATGCGCTGCGAAGCGGACAGCATCGGATCGCCGCCGTTGCACTCTTCGTCGTCGCCATCCACCTGGGAGCAATGCGCGACCACCTCGTCGCCGACTTTCCAGCGTCGCACGTTCTTGCCGACGGCCCACACGATTCCGGACGCGTCCGATCCGGCGATGTGAAACGCCTCTTTAGTCACGTCGAGTACCGACACCGGTTGACCCACCGCAGCCCACACGCCGTTGTAGTTAACCCCCGCCGCTTTCACGAGCACGAGCACGTCGTCGTCGCCGGGCTTTGGCACGTCGACGACTTCGCGTACGAACGCGTTGAGCGGTTCGCCATGACGCTCGCGTCTGATCGTCCATGCGTGCATTCGCTGAGGCACCACGCCTAACGGAATCTCTGCATCGACGGCAAAGATCTCCGGAATTTCGCACGCGACTTCAATCGCGTCGTCCACAAGTGGGTCAGCCATGCGCGCTCCAATCAGACGTTGCCATGCGAACTGCGGCGTGCGAACTATCCGCACTTGACGCAGATGAAGTGCGGCCAGAATAGAGCGATAGCCTGGGGTCGCAAAGTGAACTTTTATCACCCATCCCACGTAAATATGCATGCTGGAAGAGTTCATCAAAGTTCAAGTTCGCGTGAATGGCGATATGCAAACATGAGCGATTTCCGTAGCTCCATTGCCAATCATTTGAAGGGAGTTTCATCATGCTGCACAAGCTGATTTACGGGCAGGACACGAACCCTTCACACGATCTCGCCACACTGCTCAAGCAGCCTCCCTTCGATGCACAACACGACGAACCGGATCGCTATGCGATGCAACGCCGCATCTACGATCAGTTCTATCTATTGAACCAGCGGGTAGGCGGCGGCTCCTCGTTACTGCAGGATCGCAAGCGGTTATTCGATACGCTCGCTTTTGCAGCGACCGTCAGCCCGCCGCTGTTCAATGTCGCGCAGGCGCACTACGGTGTCTGTCTGTCGACGATCAAGACGTTGGGCAAACCCTCCGCCGAACTCGACAGGATCGTCGCGGACATCGATAGCCTCTCCTCCGTCGCGGCGATCCTGATCACCGAGGTCGGTGTGGCCTGCAGTCACCTCGCAGTCGCGACGCGTGCCGAATACGATCCGTCGACTGACAGCTTCTTCCTCATTACACCGGACGAGAGCGCCTGCAAGCTGATGGCGAACGTGGCACTCGACGGCGTCGCTAAAACGGGCGTCGTCTTCGCGCAGCTATGGTGCGGTGGCGAAAATCACGGGCTCTTTCCGTTTGTCGTGCCGATTCGCGATCGCGAGCGCGTGTTCGACGGTATTCACGTCAAGGCGTTGCCCGGCATGTCGTCGATGGGTCTCGACTACAGCGTCGTGTCGTTTGATCGAGTGCGGGTGCCGCGCACGCACTGGTTGCAGGACACGGCGACGATCACCGCGGATGGGCAGTTCCACGATCCGCTAGGCGATGCCGACAAGCGTCTGGTCCGCTCGCTCGGTGTCAGCGGGAATGCGACCACGGCGACGTCCGTCGGCGTGTCGGCGGCTGCGCGTGCGTGTGTGTGGACCAACCTGCGCTATGCACAGCACAGGAAGACCCGTGCACGTCTCGGCGGGGATCGAAGTCTTCTCGAGTTTCGCAATCAGCAAAGCCTGCTGTTCGGCGCGTTGTCCGAAGCGTTCGTGATCAGCCATTTTGCGCGCCGTCTGCTGGAAGGCCAAACGGGTGGCACGGGCGAATCGATGTCGTCGGGCATGGCCACGGTGCCGTGGGCCGCGGTCAACCGGATGGGCGCATTGACGAAAGCGATCACCGTCGCAGGCGCCGCCGATGTGATCAGAAACTGCCGGCGCGCGAGCGGCGCGCATGGATGTCTCGGCGCGAATCGTTTCGGTAGCTATGAAGACCTGACCGATGCGTACTCGTCCGCCGGCGGCGACAATCAACTGATCCTGCTCGAGATCGGTCGCGACCTCGCATCGTCGCCATCGAAAATTCCGGCCGATGTCGTCGCGCCCGATTCGCTGGGTAGCAGCGACGCGTTGCGTCAGCTGGCTCGATTCGAAGAGCGCCGTCAACACGACCGCTCAACGCATGGACTGACCGTCGACACGACAGGAGAAGAAGCGTCGTTTGCGCTGTGGAATCCTCGCCTGCCCGCGCTGCTCGATCTCGCCAGAACGCACGGTCGCCGGATCGCGATCGAGAGCTTCCTGCAAAACCAGGCCGAAGGCGAAGACGGCCAGGTGGTGAACGCGCTTGCGACAATCTATGCAGTCGAACACTTTGGTGCGTCGCTGGCCTATGAAGCACGCGATCATGCACTGGCTAACGCGTTCGATGTCGTGCATCGCAATCTGGACCGGCTGCTCGACGCGTTCGACCTGTCGACCGATGTGATCAAAGCCCCGATGGCGCAGGACGATTACGTGCATGCGTATGTCGGCGATCTGCATCCTGGTGTATAGCCGGACAAATAGAGCCGCCCGCCATTCGACGATCTTGTGAATCGCGAGGGCGGGCGTTTCGCGGCGGATGGCCGCACTACGTCAAGCCGTTGATGTGAGCCAATCGCCGATCAACCCGGCTACCACCGCAGCAACGCCGATCCCCACGTAAATCCCCCACCCATCGCGGCGAGCATCACCAGATCGCCCTGCTTGATCCGTCCATCGGAAGCCGCCTCGTCCAGCGCAAGCGGGATCGACGCCGCAGACGTGTTGGCGTGGTGTCCCACCGTCAGCACGACTTTCTCTATCGGGATATGCAGTTGCTGTCCGACCGTTTCGACGATGCGTTTGTTGGCCTGATGAGGAACCAGCCAGTCGATGTCGTCGCGCGTCAGGCCGTTGGCGGCAAGCGCCTCGTCGGATGCAGCAGCCAGATTGATGACCGCGTGAAGGAACACCTCGCGTCCCTCGATATGAATCTTGCCCACCGTCCCCGTCGACGACGCGCCGCCGTCGCTGCGAATCTTGTCTTGATGACGGCCATCGGAATGCAGATGGGTGGACAGTATTCCTCGCGCCTGCACGCCTTCGTCGTGTGCCTCGGCCTGCAGGATGACCGCTCCGGCTCCGTCGCCAAACAGGACGCAACTCGCGCGATCCTTCCAGTCGAGAATGCGCGACAACGTCTCCGCGCCGATGACCATCGCGGTCTTTGCCTGACCGAGCTTGATCATGTTGTCCGCGACCGAGAGTGCGAAGACAAATCCCGAGCAGACGGCTTGCACGTCGAAGGCGACGCCGCCCGTCATCTTGAGCGCGGCCTGAACACGCACTGCGGTAGCGGGAAGGGTCTGGTCGGGCGTCGTCGTCGCAACGATCAGCAGATCGAGATCGGCGCCGGTCTTGCCCGCTCGCTCCAGCGCCTTGCGCGCAGCTGCGATCGCGAGGTCCGACGTATTCTCTCCTTCGGCCGCGATCCTTCTCTCGCGAATGCCGGAGCGTTGAACGATCCACTCGTCCGACGTATCGACCGTTTCAGCCAGTTCATCGTTCGTCACGCGACGTTCCGGTAACGCGGAGCCATGGCCGATCACGCACGAACGGAACAGCTTTTGAATCGGGTTGCTCGAAGACGAGCGCCCGCTTTCGGCGCCCGCAGCGTCGAGATGAATTTGATCGGTCATGTCGATTGAGTCCTACGACGAACGCAACACCTCGATCGCCGGAAAGAACTTCCGGCTGGGGAAGTCAGGCATGTCTGGCGATTTCGCCCGCTCGCGGATAACGCAAACGAGCGCTGCCAGTCAGAGGCGCTCTCTCACGTAACTGATGAGCGCGGCGAATGTGGGATGGTTGTACAGCACCGTCTCGTCGATTTCGACGCGGAGTTGATCCTGCAGAAAAAACGTCAGTTCGACCGAATCGAGAGAATCGAAACCCGAGTCCGCGAACGTCGCGTTCGGGTCGGTCGGTTCACCCAGGTTGCGCTCCTTCATCCATCCTTTGATCATGCCCATGATTTCGTCGGCTGTTTTCGACGCGTGACCAGACGGTTGAACAGCATTCGAATCTTGCGTGATGGACTGAGTAGACATGGCGAATTTCCCGATACTGTAGAAGTGCGTGTTCAAGACACACAGTACGTTCCCAAGACGCTGGTATGAGAGCAGATCAAGCGCGCATTGCTCGCGAGAAAACACGCTGACGATCCCGCTTCTGCAACTGCCGAAGACCATCATAGGTTCAACGTGCTTGCGCTGAAAGTGAACGATTGTCACCTTGCGATGAGGGCTCGACTTGCGCGAAATGCGCTGTGAATTCGGCGTGTCGCACTGGTGTTACGACCCTGCGACGCGCGGCTTCCTTGCGTGAACAGCACCGTGTTTTCGGTGACTTTCTGCGTCACCGGGAATCGATGCATGCCTCGTCGCTCCATGTTCAATCATCGCTCCTCTCGCGTCGCGCATCTGATCGACGCACCAAGATCTTCTCTCATGGCGAGTCGCGTCTTCATCCCACGAAAGATCCTCTGTCGGCAAACCGCGCTCAACGCCGGGCTCTGCAGGCCACCTGGTCATTGCTCACTGACAGAGTCATTGCCCTGCGAATAAGCGCTCTTCCCGTTATTCGCCCGAATCACCTTAATTTTTAATTCCACAATTAACAAAAGAGTGACAAATGTTCATTTTTTAATTTTCAACTCCTCTCCTACCATCTGCGATTGAAATGTTCGGTAAGTTTGTCGGGATAAGTTTCAAATGTTGCACCACAACAATAACGAGATAACGAAAATTCTTTGCCGTCAAAGGACGGCGTTATCTCCAGAGAAATAGTCTCACCGCATATTGCTGACGTCTGTTTTCGCGTTCTCGTTGACGCGATGAAAACCATATAGCGCATCAGGCATTTTTATAAAGTCATGGCGGTGTATCGCCCGCCAACGTGATCTATACATTGGGGTTCAGAGATGCCAGATCTCTCGGGACGACCTGTGGTCGTCGGAAATTCGTCCGTCCGCGCCGCGCGCGGACTGCCCGCAACGGCAGCTTGCCGGGGCCGCACAGCCACAGCCGGAGAAGGCACCCTGACCCACATCTGCCCTGCACCAGGCCGGGTCATTTCATTTCGTCCCGGTGCCAATCCGGCTCTCCTGAAAGCAGCGGTCGCTGCCACTCTGCCAGGCGAAAAAAAAGCGAATCCGGTCGCCAGACGATCGGCCTTATCTAAATATCCATCGCTCTGGATAACGCGTCAGGCGACATTACCATCCCCGGTTAATTCATAGACGCTGGTTTCATTCAATCGTTTGAATGAAACAGGACTCTTATTTTCAAATAAAACTATGCCGCCGGATCCAGGACGGCCAATCGAGACGAAATAACAAAGATTCATCTCATTACAAAACCACACACTGCAACCAGAAATAAATACGCGTCCGCTTTCAGAAATTTTTTCAGACAGATGAAGAAGCACTACCGAGCAGGCTGAGGAAAAAGCCCGTTCTTTCATAGGGAGTTCTCAAATGAACAGAGTACACAAAGTCATATGGAGCAAGGCGCGCGGCGCGTTTGTCGCGGCATCGGAACTCGGCAAGTCGCACGGCAAGGGCAAGTCCGGCTCGTCGGGCGCCGTATGCGACGGCAGAACAACAGAACAGGACGCGACGACCTGGCGGCAACAAAGAATCCGCGTTCTCCTCGGCTTTGCGATTCCCGTTTGTCTCGGTCTGTCCGGCCAGATCGCTCATGCGCAGTATGCCGCCGGTAACGGCAGTGCTACAGGGACAGGGGATGTCGCGATCTCGGGCCCCGGCGGTGCGGCTGCAAGTGCAAGCGGCGGATTGGGTGTCGCGGTCGGCGGCGGTGCGACGACGTTGGGCCTCAACGGGGTAGCTGTTGGCACGAACGCCAAAGCAACCGATCCCGGAGGCATTGCGATCGGAACAAACTCACTCACAGGTAACGGGAATTCCGTGGCGGTAGGTGTGAACACGACTGCTACAGGCGTGGTAAGCGCGGCTTTCGGCCCTGCAGCGGTCGCGTCAGGCAATCAGTCACTGGCGGTCGGCGGCAACTCTAACGCGCTTGGCGTGGGTTCAGCTGCATTTGGGCAACACGCTACGGCATCCGCCAACAGTTCTACAGCTCTAGGGGGCGCCTCCACAGCGAGTGGGAATGGCGCAACTGCAGTTGGGGAAGGCGCTATATCAACTAGCGCCAACTCCAGCGCGATTGGAGCCGCAGCGAACGCGCTCGCGGAGAACGCGAGTGCGTTAGGCGATTTCTCTACGGCATCAGGCGTCGGCGCCACAGCAGTCGGCGCAGGAGCCAGAGCCAGCGCCGATAGCTCTCTTGCAAGCGGTTTGAACGCGGCTGCTACAGGTACGTCAGCGGTTGCCATCGGCAATGCATCCATCTCCTCGGGCACATCGGCCACCGCACTCGGCAACGGAGCGACAGCCTCGGGTACTCAGTCCGTGGCGTTAGGCGTCAACGCAAAATCCGCGTCGACAACGGGCACCGCCCTCGGGAATCAGGCGGTCGTCGCCGCGGCTGCCGCCGGCGGCACGGCACTCGGCAGCGGTGCATCGTCCGGCGGTCCTTCAGCGACTGCGGTCGGTACCAACGCGGGCTCCACGGGCACAGCTTCCATTGCCATCGGCGCGGGCGGTGGGACGGCCGGCGTACCCGGATCGGGCACGCAGGCGAGTAACACCGAGGCAATCGCAGTGGGTTTTGGCAGTACAGCCAGTGGCTTTTCGTCGGTTGTCTTCGGACCGAATTCCATCGCATCCGGTACGAGCGCGATAGCGATCGGCAATAGCGCTGCATCGTCCGCGCTGTTTAGCATCGCCATCGGCGATCTGGCCACGGCTTCCGCGACGTCATCGGTCGCACTGGGGCCAGGCGCTACCGCTGTCGGTAATAACGCGATCGCCATTGGTCTCAATTCCAATGCGTCCGATACTTCCGCGACAGCTGTGGGCGGCGGCAGTGCCGCAGCAAACAATGGATCGGCCTTCGGCGTCAACGCGGCTGCCAGCGGTGTTCAAGGCACCGCATTGGGCGCCAGTGCAAAGGCCAGCGGCACCAACTCAACGGCCGTCGGCAACGGATCGCAGGCGCTGGCCGCATCGACCGTCGCATTTGGCGACACCAGCACCGTGGCCGCGGCCGCAGGCACAGGTTCGATCGCAGGCGGACACAATTCGCAGGTGACGAGCGGCACCGGCGCAGTGGCGATCGGCGAAGGGCAGACGGCAAGCGGCAATGGCGCAGTGGCGATCGGTGACCCGAACTCGGCCATCGGCACCGGCGCAGTGACGATGGGCGCAAACAATACTGCGAACGGCAACGGCGCCATCGCGCTGGGCAACACGAACGTCGCGACGGGACAGGGTTCGGTCGCGCTCGGCAACGCATCACAGGCCAACGTCGCGGGCGCGATCGCGATTGGCGACACGGCTAATGTCGCGGCGGCTGCGACAGGGGGCGTCGCGCTAGGCTCGGGCGCGACGACCAGCGTCGCAAACAGCGTTGCACTCGGCGAGAATTCAAGGACGACCGCCGCGACGCCGACCGCCAGCGCGGTAATCGGCGGCGTCACCTATAACTTCGCAGGCGCGACGCCTACCGGCGTGGTGAGCGTCGGCGCAGCAGGTTCCGATCGGCAGATCCAGAACGTCGCCGCAGGTCAGTTGACCAACACCAGCACGGATGCCGTGAACGGCTCGCAGCTCTTTGCGACCAACCAGCAGGTCACGGCAAACACGACCTCCATCTCGAACATCAACAACGGCGCAGGCATCAAATACTTCCACGCGAATTCGACGGACCCCGACAGTCAGGCCGTGGGTGCCAACAGCGTCGCGATCGGGCCGAATGCGGTGGCCAACAACGCGGGAGACGTCGCACTGGGTAGCGGCTCGACGACCTCGGCCGTCACGCCGACCGCCGGCGCGACAATCGGTGGCGTCGCCTATACGTTCGCTGGCGCCGCCCCGACCAGCGCGGTGAGCGTGGGCAGCGCCGGTGCCGAGCGGCAGATCCAGAACGTCGCGGCCGGTCAGTTGACCAACACCAGCACGGACGCCGTGAACGGCTCGCAGCTGTTCGCGACCAACCAGCAGGTCACGGCAAACACGACCGCGATCACGAACCTCAGCAACGGCGGCGGGATCAAGTACTTCCACGCGGACTCGACGCTCGCGGACAGTCAGGCAACCGGTACGGACAGCATCGCCGTCGGTCCGCAGGCGGTCGCCAGTGCAACCGACAGCTTCGCGGCAGGCACCGGCTCGCAGGCGACGATCGCGAATGCCACCGCACTCGGCGCGCAGACGACAGCATCGATCGCGGGCTCGGTCGCGATCGGCTCGGGCTCAGTCTCTGACCGCGCGATCGCAGCGGGTACCGGCACCATTCCTGCCGGCACGCATACGGTTCCGTTCAACACGTCCGACGCGACGCTGCTCGGCGCCGTTTCGTTCGGCAGCGCGACGGGCAACACATACCGGCAACTCATCAACGTCGCGGACGGTACGAGCGCGCACGATGCAGTCACGGTCCGACAACTGACCGGCGCACTGCAATCGTTCTCCGTCACGCCCACGCTGTACTTCCACGCCAACTCGACCGCAGCCGATTCGCTCGCAGTGGGCGCGGAGTCGATCGCAGTGGGCCCGACGACGGTCGTCAACGGCGATAACGGTGTGGGCATCGGCAACGGTGCGATCGTTCAGCAGACGGCACCCGGCGGCGTCGCGATCGGTCAGGCCGCGAACTCCGGACAGGCCGACGCGATCGCACTGGGTAGCGGCGCGAATGCGACCGGTCCTCAATCGATCGCTCAGGGCGCTAACTCGGTCGCCAGCACGGCGGGCGGCATCGCGGTGGGCTCGGGTGCAAACAGCAGCGCAGCCGATGCGATCGCTTTAGGCTCCGGCGCGAGCGCGAGCTTCGCGAACAGCATCGCGATCGGCGCGGGGTCGGTCACGACGGTTGGCGCGCAGTCGAACTACATCGCGTACGGACTGAGCAGTCCGCAATCGTCGGTGGGTGAAGTCAACATCGGGAATCGCAAGATCACCGGTGTCTCCGCAGGGTCTGCCGGCACCGATGCGGTCAACGTGAGCCAGCTCGAGGCGGTCAACCAGAACCTGACCACGCTGATCCAGAACATCAGCAACACCGGCGGCACCGGCGGCTTCCCGTCGACGCCCGGCACCACGACACCGCCCTCTTCGACCGGCTCGAACTCGTCGGCAGGCGGTAACGGGGCGGTGGCTTCCGGTTCGAACAGCACGGCGGTGGGCAACAACTCGACTGCGTCCGGCAACAACTCGGTCGCGCTCGGCGCAGGCAGCAACGACGGCGGACGCAACAACGTCGTGTCGATCGGTACCGCCGATTCGCCGCGGCAACTCACGAACGTCGCAGCAGGGACCGCACCGACCGACGGCGTCAACGTCCAGCAGTTGAACGCAGCGGTCGGCAACGCGAACGCCTATACCGACGCGAAGATCGACGGCCTGCGTCGCGACGCGGATGCGGGGACCGCGAGCGCGATGGCCGTCGCCGGCCTGCCCCAACCTTCGGGTCCGGGCAAGAGCATGGTGGCGATCGCGGCCAGCGTGTATCGAAGCCAGTCGGGACAGGCGATCGGCATCTCGACGATCTCGGACAACAATCACTGGATCTATAAGGCTGCCGTCACCACCAACACGCGTAACGATTACGGCGCCGTGATCGGGGCGGGCTATCAGTGGTGATGGTGACAGGGCAAGGCAGGAAACATGAACCCGCGCTGCTGCGCACGACCTGTCGAGCGTCGTCGCAGCACGTGTCGGGGGCGCCGCTCCTTATACGATAAGAGATACTGATCATGAAAACTCAATGGATACTCGCGCTGTCTATCAGCTTGCTGTCACTGGCTTCCCTTCAGGGCTGCGCGACCACCGACGGTCCGCCGAAATTTCCGGATCCGCAATCCGCCAGCCCGAAGACCGGTACGTTCGTGAACGTGGACAATCTGCGTAACGTCGGGCCCGGTTTGAACAAGGACCAGATGTTCGATCTGCTCGGGCCGCCTCACTTCAACGAGTGGTTTGTCGGCGGTCATGTGTGGAACTACCTGTTCGACTTCCGTCGCGGCAATGAGGTGGTCACCTGCCAGTATCAGGTGCAGTACGACCAGCACATGAAGGTGAGCCACACCTACTGGCGCGATCCCGCGTGCGAGGATTTCGTGCGGGCTAAAGCAGCAGCACCCGTCGCCGCAGCGGAAGCGCCGGTCGCGACCATCGAACAGTTCGATCTGCAAAGCGATGCGCTGTTCGCGTTCGGCAAGTCGAACCTCGATTCGATGCTGCCGGCCGGCCGCGCGCAACTCGACGAGGCCATCGCGCGGATCAAGAGCCATAAGGAAGTGACGCGGATTCTCGTCGTCGGGCATACGGACCGCATCGGCTCCGACAAGATCAACCAGCCGCTGTCGCGAGCACGGGCGCAAACGGTTCGCGGTTATCTGATCTCGCATGGACTGAGCGGCAGCGTCATTCAGGCGGAAGGCGTGGGATCGAGCGAGCCGGTCACGCATTGCCCGGCAGGCGAAAGCCGTGAGGTGATTGCGTGTCTGCAACCCGACCGCCGCGTCACGATCGCAGTCAGCGGACGTAACTGAAGAGCGACGAAAGCGGTCGCATCGGCCATGCTTCATCCGCATGGCCGATGCGACCCATCAAGCCGACAGGTGAACCGGGTATTGCGTACGTATCGCGTACGTCCGGTTGGCAGATCACGCATTGCTCTTCCATGACGTTCCCGCCTCCGGCATGTCATGCAACAGGTAGCACGCCTGCAAATCTATATCCCCCTATAGCTTTGACGAGCAGCGAAGTCTGACGGGACGTGATCCCGTCACCTGATCGACGCCCACCAGAAATCTGGATGACGATGATGAGAAGGGTCGGGGTATACGTAGATGGAAGCAGTATGGACGTGAACGGCGGCCACATGATGCGGTACGAGGTGTTGCGTGCGCTCGCGGGTCGCGCGGGTGCCACGATCCAGCGGTTACACGCTTATCTGACCTTCGACGAACGTCGAGCAGCTCGCTCCGTCGACTACGAAGCACGGATCAAAGGCTATCAGGCAGCGCTACGGGACAAAGGTTTTCGCGTCACGGTCAAGCCGCTCAAACACTACGCGGATGCAGACGGGGCCGAGACGGTCAAATCGAATTCGGACCTCGGCATGGCCGTCGATGCGTTGTCGGAATCGGATCGGCTGGACACGGTGGTCCTCGCCACCGGCGACGGCGATTTTGTCGACGTCGTGCGCGCGTTGCAGAAAAAAGGCTGCCGGGTCGAGGTGCTGGGTTTCGACAACGTCTCCGTCGAACTGCGCGATACCGCCGATCAATTCATCAGTGGCTATCTGATTCCCGGGCTACTTCCGGTTCGCGATTCGGTGCCCGGCTTGCCGGCGTGGGGACAAGTCGGCTCGCGCGTGCGTGGCGTGTGCAACCGGTTCGAGCCGGACGACGGATATGGCTTCATCGCGTTCTGGTCTTCGTTGCCCGACACGCCGCTACTCGCGGCAGCTGAGACCAGTCCCGCGTACTTCCGAAGCAGCAGTCTTCAGGATCAGTCCATATTGTCCCGGCTGCCGTCGAGAAACACCGTTCTCGAGTTCGAGCTTGCATTGCCGGCGAAACAGAACGGCGCACCCGAGGCGCGCAGGATTCAGGTTGTTTCCGCAGCCTAGCTGGGGCTTTGCTTCGTGATAATCGTTCAATTTCGCTCAAGCGATGGCTTGCTAGTATCCCCTTAAGCCGGCCACGCAACTCTCTTCAGGCGGCTCTATATCTTGCGAGTAAAGGAGACTGACGATGGTCGTGAGCGCAGGTTTTCAAAGCGACAGTCCGCAGGCTGTGTCGATACCTGTCCGCGACTTGCCGCGTGTTCGCGCCGACGTCGCAAACGAAGTGCTCGCGCACATCAGGGCCTGGATGCAGGCGCGAAATCTCTCTCTGCCCACTGATCTCGATCGCACGTTCGTCGAAGCCGGTTTCGATTCGCTACATGCGGTCGAGCTAGGTCTCTTTCTGGAAAGGAAGCTCGGCAAGCCAATCGACGAAGCATCGCTGTATGACCTCCCGACGTTCGCGTCGTTGATCGCGTATCTGGTCGATCGGGCCGAAGAATAGAAACCTTTGCTGCTCCGATGAACGGGGCTTTGTTCACCAGAGCATGTCGGCTTTCCAGTGCGGTCACGCAGCGTCTAAGGGTGTGTCCAGCGATGCGCTATAGCAGGCAGCGCCAGTCAAGGTTTTCGTTTGATCCAGGCGATACCCCAGCGTATAGATTGCCGAGAGCCGCAAGCCGTTCTCAATGCCGAATTTGAGCTTCTGCCGGATTCTGTAGATATGGGTGTTCAGCGAGCGCGAATCTTCGCCTAGCTCCCTTCCCCACGCGGTCGTTGCGAGCAGTTCGCGGGACATGATCTTGCCGAGGTTGTGGAACAGGCAAGTCACCAGTTGAAATTCCTTGGTCGTCAGCTCGATCTTGCTGCCTCGAAGCCTCACCGTCCGTTCGACGGGATCCAGAACGTACTCACCCAGGCGAATCGGTTCGTCGCGTTTTACGTTCCGTGCGACCCGGCGCAGCAGCGCATTCACTCGCGCGGCAAGTTCCTCCGCGCGAAACGGTTTGATCAGGTAATCGTCGGCGCCCGCTTCGAGCGCCCTCACGACGTCGAGCTCCTGAACGCGGCTCGTCAAAAAGAGCACGCCATATTCGACGTCGGCGCGCGTGCGAATCCAGTTCAGCACTTCGATGCCGGTCAGGGACGGTAAGTGCCAATCGAGCACCACCGCGTCGACGGATTCCGATCTCAGGAACCGTACTGCCCGCTCGCCGTCGTCGACGATCTTTATCGTGTGACTGAAAGGCCTCAGTGCGTTCTGTACTTCCTCGGCCTGAACGGGATCATCCTCCACCACCAATATGCGCATTCCTGCACCTCGAGTACGTGGCCATGTCTATCGTGAGTCAGCGACCGCTGCATGCGCCGAAGACGCGCAGCAAACGTTTGCGACCCTACATCCGCAGCTACCGAAAAAATCATAGAGCAAGGGTAATCAAACCAATTGTGACATTTTATGAATTCATCTGACAAATAATGCAGGTTGGGTAACAACAAAAGGGGCGCAGTCGATAACGATGGAACGTCGGGGGTGCGAGGCTGGGTCAGAAGAAATTGCGGGGCGCGCAGGCTTTTTCGAGCAGCACTTCCGCGTCGTCGAGAAAGGTTGGCAACGGTGTGTGGTTCATCATCGTCAGGTGAATGCGGCCGTCGACCGACGACACCGCGACGGCGAGATACCCCGGAATGGAAGCCCGCACGAGCGGCCCCCACAGTCCGGTCAATCTGAACCTGGCGAATGGCGCTGTGTCACGAACGACACCGACGTTGGTTATCCCAAGATCAGGGGTTTTGCCGGCGCGGGACATCTGCACCAGACCCTTGGCGTCCATTCCGCCCGACAGAAGATCGCTGTATTGCCGGACGCCCTCGCCCGCCGATTCACGCGTGCCTTGCGGGTCCATCCGGCGCAGGATCTCGCGCGCCAGATCCCAGAACGATGGATTCGCGTCCGGATCGAGTGTCGCATTCGTGCTGGTCGCAAAGAAGCCGCACTCGTACCGGCTCCCCCAGCGTCGCCGGAGATCGACGGGATTGCGTAACAGGATCGGCTCGCGACGCCAATGCGCCAGCCGTGATTTGCCCGACATCACGAACGCGCTGCAGAGCGCGCCGTGCACCGTTGTGTTCTCGTCGCGTGCGCGCTGTACAAGCTGTCGGGTGAGCCCGTGCGACAGCCTCTTGCAACGCACGACCGGAGGGCTCGTCTGCGGGTAGGAAACCCCATCGAGCGAGATCTTTTTTTGCGGTGGCACCGCGTCCGGCACCCCCAGCAAATGATTCAGGGATTGCGGGAACGACAAAGCGTCTAGCGGCTCGCCGTTGAGCACCCGCAGCAGATCGTCAAACCAGCACGTCACCGAAATGCCGTCGTATATCACGTGACTGACCGTTACCACGACGACCGAACGGTCCTTGCCTGTTGCGATCACGGCGCGCATCAGAGGTGCCGTAGCGTTGTCGAGCGGCTCAAGCAGTTCGCGAGAGAGCGTTCCGTTTAGCCACTCGTGCGCAACGCCTTCCGCGCTCCATGTTGCATCGCCCGCGTGATGCAGAGGAATCGACGAGCCGTGCACGGTTTCGAAGAATGGCCAGCCGTCCGGCGTCGCGGAAATACGAACGGAAAGCGCCGGGTGACGGCGTTGTACGGAATCAAATGCTGCACGCCAGGCCTGCGGTGTCGGCGTGCCCGCTATTTCCGCCGCATAGACGATGTGATTGCTGACGCTCCGGCATGCCAGCCAGAATACGTGCTCCACTGTGCTTAACGGTCGAAGCATGGCCTCTCTCCGCGGATGAACCTGATGGTCAGGTGTCGGCTACTCGCCGCGACGCTAGCAAGACCTCGGTCATCCTGACTAAAGCCGCGCCGTGGCATGAACGGGTCAACTCAAGCTGTGTCCCGATGCGCGAGGCCCTCTTGCCTTCGCGCCAACTTCCGCTCGACAGCGAGCGATTCCACCACACGAACAATTTCGGCACGCGTATCGATACGCTTGAACGCCTGTGCGATGGCGGCTACCCGCTCGCGATAATGCGTCGCGTCGAGCACCGTTCTGATAGCGACGCGCAGTGCGTCGGGTGTCGGCGAGTTCGTAGCCAGATCGATGCCAACGCCGGACCACGCGACGCGTGCGTTCCCGTCCGCCTTGTCCTCGGTCCGCCCGGCGGTAACCAGAGGAACACCATAGCTCATCGCCTGGTTGACGCTGCCGTAGCCGCCATTGGTGACAAACACATCGGCCTTGCGCAGCAGCCACTCGTAAGGCAGATAGCTGGCGATGCGTACGTTGGCCGGGATGGGACCGGGAACGGCTTCGACCGGCCGGCCACCCGTGCTGACGACCACGAGCAGATCCGGCTCGTCCGCGAGCGCCGCTAGCGCAGGTGCGACCAGCAGGCCGAAGTCATGATTGGCCACCGTGCCTTGCGTGACCAGAACCACTTTGCGGCCGTCATCCAGTTCATCCGCCCAAGGAGGCAGCGGAGCCTGATTTTCTTCGATAGGCAATGCACCGATGAATCTCACCGACGCCGGCAATGTGGTGCGCGGAAATTCGAAATCCGGCACGGTCAACTGCATGAACGCATCGGGCAGTGCGACAACCGCATCGTTGAGATTGATCGACATCGGGCCAACGCCAAGCTCCGCCAGATATCCGTTCAGGCGACCGACAAGCGGCTCGTAGACCACACTGTCGTGTTCCCGCGCGATCTCCGCATACTGTTCGCGCTGCGCCCGGCTTGTCGCGGGCGGCAACCCGACGTAGTGCGGCGCGCCATCCTCCCGCGACCAATGCAGGATCGTCGTGTTGAACATCGCGACAGGTGGCCGCTGCGCACGCGGCCCAAGCAACATAGGCAGGACGCCCAGAAATACATGATCCACGATCACGACATCCGCTTCGAAATCTCGCAAGACCTGCTGTAGCCCAACGTGCTGAGCAATCACGTAATCGATCAGCACGAGTTGCATGCCGAGACGTTGCCTTTCCAGTCCTGGAGGCAATGCTTCGAGGCTGGGCATTTTCGAGTGGGGATCTCCGAATGCGAAATCGGCGTTGACCGGAAGAGGATGAAATGCGGCACCCATACGAACGATGCGATCTTCAAAGGCGCGTCCCGTATGGGCCACCACCTCGTGACCTTCGTCGATCAGGATGCGCGCGATGCCAAGCATCGGATTGGCATGGCCAGCTAAAGGCGTCGCAGCGAGTACGATTTTCATGTGGGCCTGTCTTACGTGATGTCGCGGCAGTCTTGCATGCAGCGTCAAGCGGCACTATGAACATTTCTGAACTCATGCGTGAACTCGCATCGCTAAACATGACAGTAGTAGACACCGTTCATCAAAGTTCAGAATGAAAAAGAATCGCGTATGCGATCTTGATGCTTAAGCCATCGACCCAACAGGAAGCACAAGATCAACCCCGACCTTAGCTGCGAAGACAGTCATGCTGGAAGAACAGCTATCGAGGCGAGCGGCCCGCATCGAGAGAATTCAAATGAAGATCGTCATTGCGGCGAAATCCGAGGCAGGTCATGTCAATCCGGTAATTGCAGTCGCGCGCATTCTGATTGCCGAGGGCCATCAGGTCGCCGCGCTGACCGGCGAGCCCTTTCGCCGGCCGTTCGAAAATAGAGGTGCAATGTTTTATCCGCTTCCGGCCGAGGCTTCCCCGGATGTCGCCGACATCATGTCGAACGATCCGATGCTCAAGAGCCTGCCCGACGGCACGCCGCCGCTCGTGCGGTTTCGCATCGCCGTCGAGCACGCGCTGGTCGACCCGTTTCCGCTTCAGTACGCCGCACTACAGGCGGTGCTACGCGACTTCGATGCCGACGTCATCGTCGGTGAAAGCGGGTTCTTCGGTACGTTGCCGATCCTACTCGGCTCAAGCGAGAAGCGTCACCGCATTGTTCTTTGCGGCACTTATTTCCTCACATGGGAACGGGAAGACGGAGCGCCCTACCTGGGTGGTTTGCAACCCGCGACCACTGAAGCGCAGCGTGTGCAGTACGCGGCTCTCGCACGTGATCACGAGAGGTATTTTGAGCAGCCGCTCGTTAAGAGGGCCAACGAACTATTAGGAACATTGGGTGCCCGCTCGATGCCTCGAGGAATTTTCGACTCTGCGATCGAGCTCGCCGATGCGTATCTTCAGCCGTCCGTTCCGAGCTTCGAATTTCCGCGTGCGTCCGTGCCTTCGTCTGTGCACTTCATCGGCGCGCTGCCCATTACACCCAATCTTCATCCACTGCCGCCCTGGGCGGCGGACCTGAACGGCAAGCGGAAAGTCGTGCATGTCACGCAAGGCACCGTCGCGAATACGGACTTCGGTATGCTGGTCGCACCGACACTGGCAGCGCTCGCCGATGAGCCTGACCTGCTGGTGGTGGTGATTACCGGTGGACGTCCGCTGGATACGATCCCGGGTCCGATTCCTTCTAACGCACGGCTAGCCACTTTCCTGCCGTACGAATGGCTGTTGCCCAAGGTCGATGTGTTCGTCACGAACGGCGGCAACGGTGGCGTCAATCAGGCACTCACGTTCGGCGTTCCGCTCGTCACCGCAGGTCTGAGCGAAGACAAGGCCGATGTGAATGCGCGGGTCGCGTGGTCCGGCGTCGGCATCGATCTTTCGACGGGGCACCCCACGCCCGATGCATTGCGCAACGCCATCCGCACTGTACTAAGCGATCCTGGCTACAGGCTCCAGGCGACACGCAAGGCGAAAGAGTTTGCGGCGATAGATACGCGCGCGGAGATCCTGCGCGCGGTCACAGGAAGTTAAGCGGCGTCACGTGGATACTCCATTGCCCGTAGCCACGCTCTAAAGCTTTTCGAAACCGCCCCTAACACCCGATCATGAGCGAATTCCCTGACCGCCGAATTGATCGAGCGGCCAGTTCTCCTGCCCTTGTCCGTATCCCTCATGGCTTCCGTAAAACCAGCGCATCATCGAAAGAACGGGCATACAACTGCTGTAGCTGATCCACGGATGCTGCGCCACCGGGACGCCGATCAGATGATGTTCGACCCCGTCGATATCGGTCAGCACCTGTTCGTAGCTCAACGGAAAAGCGCCGCGCCGGATCGCCCGCTGACGTCCGGACACGAGACCACGAACCTTGCCGTCGATAAATGCGTAACCATGCGCAAGCTTGAACTGTTGCCAGTCGGCAGCGAATGGCTCGAAGGTCCAGATACTCTGAAACGCAAGCGACCTTGAGAAGCTTGCGTTCACCCAGCCCATCGCGGGCAAGCCTCGCTCGTTTCGCGGCCCCCAGCTATGGTCCATCGTGGACACGCAATCGACGTTATAAACCTGCCCTCGCACTTTAAGCGTGCCGGTGACATGCACGGTCATGTCGAAATGACTTGCGTAAGCGGCGCCGAAACCAGTCGCGTTGACATCTCCTGATGCGAGCGGATCCATCGACCTGTCGTGAATGTCGTACGGCTCCATCAAGCCCCGCACGGTCCAGTGGAGTTCGGTGTCGTCGAGACCCACGTAGTCGACCTGGTAATCGCGCGGCTCGTTCATCGTTCGAACCTTGAGGCCGTTAGGCAGTTCGTAATCCTCCAGCCTTTCCGGCATCGGCAGATGCTGCTGGAAATCGACGTATAGCGCTTCGAGCGACGTCTTCCCAACCGCGTTAATCATCGAGATGTCCGCGACGAACGCCCCTACGCCAGGCCGGGCGATGGTGTACACCCAGGCTGTGATATTCGCTTTCGCTATATAGACCGAGAAAAAATTCGTTTCCGCCCAATCGTATGCAACCTCGATAGGGGTATGAAATTTCACGTCTTCCGGAAGAATCATTTGATATCCATATTGAGTTGTCGAAGGCGTTACCGGTTAAAGCGGCGACCCAGCATAGAGCGCCTGCGAACGCCGACAAAGTGAACATTCCTGAACCGTCGCGCCGTCCTTAACGCTCTATCGCACCTGCATACCCGATGATTTGACTGAACAAGTCACGCATCGATGACAGTTCATAATCGTTCAAACATCTTTTTCCGAGAGCCGTCTAATCTGCGGCGTCCACTATTGTTTCTGATGCGAAGGTCGGAACCGCTTTAAATCCCGACCCCAGCTTTCGAAAAACAATGCAGCGATGGTGGGCCACTATTCGATCGTCCAAGAACTAAAAAATCCGAGGGCAAAGATGAACCGATACACCAACGAGAATTGGTATGGTGGCGCGCCAGCGTCGCTGCTGGTCGAGACCATTCACGGCGCAATCAGGGATCTCGTCCACCGCGAGGTTGCGCAAAGCGGTGGCGACTGGACGTCGTTCGTGTCCGGAGGCGCCGACTCGCTGATTACGAAGCAGGCGCTGGCACGCATCGAAGAACAGGTGCTTGCAACAGGCTATCGCTTTACATCCGCATCGCTGACGTCGCTGCGCGACCGGCCGGATGCCTACAAGGACACGAACGGCTTCGGAACGGAGCTATCGGCCTTCAGTTTCGAACATCACGATGCGATCGTAGGGTCTATCGACGACACCGGTCGCGAGCAGCGCGGCAGCGGCGATAACGTCGTCAGACACGCCGCCGACATCGTTGGGATTGCCCGCTACATCCGTACCAGCGATCAGGTGATCCGGTACATGCAAAGCGGCGTACCGGCCGACACGATCGCCATCATCGACGACAGCGGCTGCACGCTCACCGCACCGATCATCGAACAGTTCAGCGGCATCATTTGCGCGGCCGGCACCGTGCGCTCGCACCTGGGAATCCTCGCGCGCGAATACGGCATCCCGTGTCTGATGAACGCGCGCATCAGCGGGATTCGCGAAGGCGATCGCTTGGCAATCGAGGTCAGTGCAGACGCGCGAACCGCGCAGGACTATCAAAGCGGACAGGATCGCGCCGCCCGCGTCTGGAGGTTTGCGCAATGAATGCCCCGGAAAAGATAGTCCATACGCAAACGGACTCCAGCCTGAGCTATCTTCAGGTGCTGGAAGCCAACAACATCATCCAGAATTGCGGCGACGAAACGCACTGGCTAGCCGTCGCGCGAACGGTGCAACGTTCGTCGCTTTTTCCGCTTTCCGCGTGTAGCGCGCTGGGCGTTCTCAATTCGTTCTATCGGTTTCCGTCGCTGCTTCGCAAGATCGAAACGGCGATGAAGGCAGAGGACATCGCTGACCGCGCGCGCAATCTCGGCATCAAACTTCAAAGCGCGCAGATGGGCTGGCTTTTGCCGGGTCACTATCTGGTCGGCCGCGAATGGCTGCTGGCGATGGGCATGCTCCGGCCGCAGGACGCAGCGGCAGACACCGTCTATCTGCTCGATTTCTGGCGGCGCTTCCAGCTCGCTTACCGTCGCAACGACAACCGGTTGACCAGCCGCGAGTATGGTCGTCGCGCACAGATTCTTCCCGATCGAACGCTCGAGGTATTCGCAGCCGACCTTCACCCGTGCAAACCCGGCGACGCATTGCACGAGGCCATACATCACTTCATGGCGACGGCGTCGCAATACAGTTTCGTCGCAGCATGCGAGAGCCGGATCAACGTGCACAACTCGGGTCCGTACCGGATCGACGATACGCATGAAATGCTGGTGCGCGACTTCATGGATCTGGCTGAAGGCGGCCTGCCATGGCTCGATGGCGTCGCCGCGAATATCCCGTACAACAACTTGAGAGTCACGATCGCCACGCAAGGATGCCATTTCGACGTCGTCGACGATTGGGGCAGTTTTGAAAGTAGCCCGGCGTTCACCTCCGACATGATCACCGGTGTCGGACTCTATTCGTCCGATCCGTTGTCGGATGGTTTTATACCCGTCGGCATGGAGTCCGCAGACGAACTGACGTCGGCGTTTCATGACCTCACCGGCAGGCTGAAAGAGGCGATGACGAACCTCTGGATGCGTCTCGCCGGATGGTCTCGCGACCAGTTGCTAGACGCCGGCGCACTCATCTACAACGGGGCGATGAGAAACCTCGCGCATATCGCGGGCGTCTACGAATCCGACGACTGGTTCACGATCGACCCACGCGCAGAACGCTTTCGCCCGTTGCTAAACGACGAGTTTTCCGAGGGCATGCTTGCCGAGCTGGCCGGCGGGATTTCGCTGCCGAGTCAACAGGCGTCGCCGTTCGTGATGATGCAACACGCCAATCGCCCGGCGTCGATGTTTACGCCGCTACCCTGTTCGCTGATAGCGGACGAGGACTACGCGCCGTCGACAGGCGATCTTCAGCGCGGCACGTCGCATCTGCCTCCGAAAGAAGATCGCTATCGCACGTCGCGAGGCATTCTTACCGCTGCCGGATACAACGCAGCAGCACGCGCGCTGGAGCCGGTGGCTGCTTCGACGCGCTTCCGCTATCTGTGCGAAACGTGGGTCAGGTACAACCGAAAGACATCGCTTGCCGACGACCTTTACCGGCACGAACAGCGCCATTCGCGCACACTTCGCGACCATGGCGCAAGCCACACGCCGGACCCGCGCAAGGCATCGACAGATTCGATGTACGCGGTGCTCCATGCCCTTGCGCTCAAGCCTCACGCCTTCTCCGCCGACATCGCAACGCTGTCCGGTATCAGCCCGGAGGACACGCTCCGCCTGCTAACAGCGGCTCAGGAAAATGGCCGTGCAGTTGAAATAAACGGCAAGTTCATTCTTGGCCCGCTCGCACGCGTCGCGCTGAAAATCCGCTATGCAAACGAATACGCCGACATCAGAACGGACAGCTCGTTCATTGCTCACTACGAAGCCTTCGAGCGGATCAACGTCCAGTTCAAGGCCTTGATCACCGATTGGCAAACGGTCGAGATCGGCGGACAACGCATAGCAAACGATCACCATGACAAGCGCCATGACTTTGCGGTAATCGACCGGCTAGGCACCTTGCACGATCACGTGGACAGCATGTTGGCACGCCTTGCTCAAGCGGTGCCACGGCTTGAAAAGTATCGCGCACGCCTGCTCGCGGCATTGGAGAAGGTAGAGGAAGGCGCGATCAAATGGGTAAGCGACGCGAGCATCGATAGCTATCACTCCGTGTGGTTCCAGTTGCACGAAGATCTGCTCAGGATCGTCGGGCGGCAGCGTACCGAATAGGACACCCTATGGCCATTTCATTTGGAAGATGGGTGCTTGGACTCGATGGCGGCGACTTTCCGGCAAAGGAGTTGATCGGCGGTAAGGCGTGGTCTCTTGGGCACATGTCTGCGTTAGGTCTGAACGTCCCTCCGGCATTCGTCGTGACCAACCGCGCATGCCGGGAGTATCTGGCCGACGAAACGAACCTGACCGGCATCGAAGACGAAATTGCCGCAGGCATCGCATGGCTGGAGGCACGCACCGGTCGTACGTTCGGCGGCGGGCCTGCTCCACTGCTGGTGTCCGTACGCTCAGGCGCTGCGGTCTCGATGCCCGGCATGATGGATACCGTGCTGAACGTCGGCATCACGGATGCGACCGAATCGCTGCTCGCGACACTGTGCGGGAATCCGGCATTCGCACGCGACACCCATTGCCGCTTCCTCGATCTGTTCACTCGCCTGGTGCTCAACGCGCCGCCCGTGGAATTTCCTCAAGAAAACGACCCTTCGGCCTGGTGCGACGCACTTGCCAAAGCAGGCAGCCCGGTGCCGGACGACGTTCGGGCACAACTGAACATGACCGTGCGTGCGGTATTTCGCTCGTGGAACTCGAAACGCGCGCAACGGTATCGCGCTCACCATGGCATCGTCGATGACGCCGGCACTGCCGTTCTGGTGCAGGCGATGGCGTTCGGCAATCGCGACGCGCGCTCCGGGACCGGCGTGCTGTTCAGCCGCAACCCACTGACTGGCGAGCCGGTGCCGTATGGCGAATTCCTGCCGTGCGCGCAAGGCGAAGACATCGTCTCCGGCAGAGTGACGCCGCATCCTCTCGACACGATGCGCAGCAACCTGGCGGATGCACTCGACGGGCTGCTCAATGCAGCCCGACTGCTGGAACGCGCGAACGGCGATATGCAGGACATCGAGTTCACTGTCGAGAGCGGCGAGCTGTTTCTGCTTCAGTCGCGAACCGGAAAGCGCGCACCCGAAGCAGCCGCTCGCATTGCAGTCGACATGGTGACCGAGGGATTGACCTCCCCCGAAGTCGCACTGTCGCGTGTCTCGCCCGAACAGATCAGATCGTGTCTGCGGCCCCGGCTTGCCGATAGCGCTGCCACGAGCGCGCATGCTTTACAGCGTGGCGAAGGCGCGTCGCCTGGCGTCGGCTGGGGCGTCGTCGTCACGGATCCGGACGAAGCAGAACGTCGTGCGCGACTCGGTGAAGATGTCGTGCTCGTGCGTGCCACCACCAGCCCTGACGATCTGCACGGCATGATTGCAGCCCGTGCGATCGTGACGGAATCCGGCGGAGCCACCTCTCACGCTGCCGTGGTCGGCAGGGCGTTGGGACGCCCATGCGTGGTCGGTTGCGGTAGCGGTGTTGTCGCCGCGCTCAACGGTCGCGTGGTAACCGTCGATGGAAGCACCGGCGTCGTCTACGACGGAGCGCTGCAGGTCGCCGCCCCGGACGAAGAAAACGACGCGATCCTGCAGCGCCTCTGCCGTCTCGCCGAAGCCCATGCACCCGTCGAGATTCACGCTGACAGCAGCGCCGCTGCATTGCCGGCCCACACCGATTTCTCCTCCGTTTCCGACCTCGCCGTGCTGCGCGACGCGTTAGCCGCACTTCCGCAAGGAGCCACGGTCAGCGGGTCAATCTTTGCGCAGGATGACGAAGCGATAAAAGCCGCTGTCGAAGCGGGTGTGGCCAGAATTTTCACGCGGCCACGCCTGCCGGCTCTGCTCGCGTCCATTCGCTATGCCGGCGCGAAAGAACTCGTCGTGAGCTAACGGCTACTCGACACTCCACGCGGCCTCATGGAACCGGCGCCGCGTGATTGCCGCCTGACGTCGACATGGCTGTGAAGCCGGAAACTAACCCCACTGTGAGGAGCAAGTCGTGTCAAGACTCGTTGAAAAAGTAGCGCTAGTGACGGGCGGAACGTCCGGCATCGGAAAGGCAACTGCCCTGCTCTTCGCGAAGGAAGGCGCGAAGGTCGCGATCGCCGCGCGACGGGAAGACGAAGGGCAACAGGTCGTCCGCGAAATCCGCGAAATGGGCGGCGAAGCCATTTTCGTCAAGACCGACGTGACGAAAGCGGACGACTGCGCGTCGGCGGTCTCCCGTACGGTCGCGTCATTCGGGAAACTCGATATCGCGTTCAACAACGCCGGCATCTCGCGATCGGGCCAGCCGACCGCCGACACCGACGAAGAAGCATGGGACGCCGTCATAGACGTCAACCTCAAGGGAACGTTTCTGTCGATGAAGTATGAGATCCCCGAGATCCTGAAGGCCGGCGGCGGGTCCATCATCAATATGTCGTCGACGTACGGCCTGATCGGTTCCGCGCTCGGCGCGTGTTCCTATCACGCGTCAAAGCATGGAGTGATCGGCATTACCCGCGCCGCAGCGCTCGAATACGCGAAACAGAAGCTGCGGGTCAATGCGGTCTGCCCCGCGTTCGTGGCGACCGATATGATCAGCGAATTTCTTGCGGATCCCGATGTCGCGGCTCACCTCGCGTCGCTGCACCCCATCGGCAGAATGGGCAAGCTCGAGGAAACAGCGGAGGCGGTCGTCTTTCTCGCGAGCGACGCGTCGACCTTCATCACCGGCACTACGTTGTCGATCGACGGCGGGATGGCCGCAGGCTGAACACGAATGACATGCGCGGCGCAAGCCGCCGCGCATAGACACGCCGCCCAAACCCCCGCCTCATCAAAAACGGCTTCGCTTCACCGCACCCCGCTTCGCATCCCCGCCTCGCCGCCCATCTTCCAGCCGCTACATTGACTACAGGTACCGTCACCACGGTTCCCCAACGTAGCTCCCTCTTCAGCAACCCTTTGCCCCAGGAGAACCACCATGGCAGCAGCAGGCAAGTTACTCGGCAGCGTTTCGCACGTCGCGGAAAAAGCAAATCCGGTCCTCGAAGGCGCCAACGGCGTGAAAGAACTGTTCGGTAAAAAAGAAACCGGCGAGTCGAACAGCCCGGCACCGGCCGGTTCGCCCCCGGACAATGCGATCCAGCAACTGATCCAGAGCGTGGAGCAGGCGCTGAGCGGCGGCTCGGGTTCGAACACGTAATCGATGCGAGGACTCCCCATGGACCTGCTCCAGACCAATGAGGCCGCCCGGCTGGGGCGGGCCGTGATCGACAGCATCAAGGCCAATAGTTTCGACGAGGCCGAGACGCTTCTTCAGCAGTTGCACGAGGTGCATCCGGCCTCGAAGGACATGCTGATTTTCCCCGTGCTGATGGCGATTCAACGCGGCGACGTGCGGGGCGCATGGCAGATCGTCAACGGCTTGCCCGACGACGAAAGTCCCGAGTTGAAGGCACTCTGCCTGTACCTTCTGAAAGATCCGTCGTGGCACAGCTATGCGACGGCACTCGAAGAAAGCCCGGACCCGTACATCCGTAAAGCGATGCTGCGACTCCTCGAACGCGAGGAAGAAACGGGCCTCGGCGAGCCGGCGTGATGAAACGGCTCGGTCTTGGCGCTCGTGCGGATCTGAACGTCTATTACGAGGCAGAAATGGCTCGTTATAGAACGCTCGGCGAGCACGGGCAAAAGATGCTGCAGGTCGTCACGCTGGAACGCTTCATCGATTTTTTCAACGCATGTCCCTCGATCGGTTTCGAGTACGACGGGAAACCGATCGGGGGCATGATTTTCGACGGCGAAGAAGCGCACGTCGCGGTGCTGCCCGAGTATCACGGACGCTGGGCGTTGCTGTGGGAACCGGCACTCGACTGGGTCTTCAGTCTCAAGCAGGAAATCCACGTCAAGGTCGAGGCGTTCAACGACACGTGTATCGCGTTCATGGAACGCAATGGCTGGCCCGCGATCGATCGCGTCGACGGCTTCATCGTCTATCGGATGACGCCGCATACGCGGGTGCGCAAGGGGATCGGTCTGTCCGCGAATCGCTTGAACAATCCCGCACACGCGGCCCGCGCGTCCGCATAAACCACCGAACCGCGCCGCAGTGGCACGGCCATTGCTGATGATGCCCGGCGTGCGTCGCTGATGCCCGCACAACCCGTATGGATTTTGTCAGGCCCGATCCCGGCGAACGCGTCGAGTGCGCGAGGCCAGGAGAATCCGGCAAAGCTTCAAGATATTCAGGCATTCCCTGTCCCGATGCTCAGGCCTACCATGGCAATCTCGCCGGAAGGCACACGCACGTGCATGCCGTCTCCCCCACGGCCGTCACCCGAACCGAACAGGAGTCTCTCCATGATGAATCGCAACAATCCCGTCTGGCTGATCACCGGCTGCTCGACCGGCTTCGGTCGCGAACTCGCGAAACTCGTGCTCGAACGCGGCTGGCGCGCGGTCGTCACCGCACGCGACGTGTCGAAGGTCGAGGACATCGTCAAGGGTCACGAAGACCAGGCACTCGCACTGCCGCTCGATGTGAACAACCCTGAGCAGGTCGCGCAGGTGGTCGCGCAATCCGTCGCGCGCTTCGGCCGCATCGACGCGCTCGTCAACAATGCGGGCTACGGCTATCTGGCCGCGATCGAGGAAGGCGAAGACGACGCGGTACGCGACATGTTCGAAACCAACGTGTTCGGTCTCGTCGATATCACGAAGGCCGTGCTGCCCACGATGCGCGCGCAGAAAAGCGGCTTGATCGTCAACGTGTCGTCGATCGGCGGTCTCGCGAGCTTCGCGGCGACCGGCTATTACCACGCGACCAAATATGCAGTGGAAGGTCTGTCCGAATCGCTCGCGCTCGAAGTGAAGCCGCTCGGCATCGACGTGCTGATCGTCGAGCCGGGTCCGTTCCGCACGAACTGGGCAGGGCCGTCGATCAAACAATCGGCGGTGCGCATCGCCGATTACGACGCGACCGCCGGCGATCGCCGCAAGCAGACCGAAGCGCGCAGCGGCAACCAGGCGGGCGATCCGGTGCGCGCCGCGCAGGCGATCATCGATGCGTCGCTGTCCGACACGCCGCCGCTGCGTCTGCTGCTCGGCAAGGCGGCGCTCGAACTCGCACGCAAGAAGCTCGATACGCTGCGTCACGACTTCGACACGTGGGAAGCAACGACGGTCGGTGCCGATTTCCCGCAGGGCTAGCGCTCAGGGCTAAGCCCAGTTCATCGAAAGCCTTTTGAAAACGATGCGCCGCGTCATGCGGCGCATTCTCTAACCTCTCCTCAATACAGAATTACCGCGACGGTTGCGCCGATGCGCCCGTCGCCCTCTGCTGCGCCCCGCCCCGCCGGGCTCTCCGGCAATCTCTCCGATTCTCGCGGCCTTTTACCGGCCATTACACCGCCCGTATCCTGTAATTTTGCGCAATCTCTTTAACGGTTGTGTGAACGGAATCGCAAGGTGCGCACGTTACACTGCGGCGCATGGCTAACCGACTCCCGTTGTCCATCGCGGCACACGCTCGCACGACATTCGTCCACACGGATCGGCGTATCCGCCGCGCGGCCACATCGCGCACCGTTGCGAGATGAGACGGGATGAGATGAACGTCCCGGTGCGCCAGCCCGCAATCCGCGCGGCGTGCGGTGGCCATCACGGCCGCCGCCGCAGCCACCGCAGCAGTCGATCCGGCATTCGCCGCAATCTAACGGCATGCCGGTTCCCGCAGCATGCCCCGCCCCCGCATCGTGGGCAGCCCATGTCTTTGGAGATATTGCTATGAGCGAAGCTGTGCCCACGCAGCCGAGGCGCTCGCGACGCACTCTCGTCGTGCTCGCGATCGTCCTGCTCGTACTGATCGCGCTCGTCGTGGTTCACGTACTGCGCCGGCAGAAACCCACACGCGCCACGCCGCCGCAGATCGTCACGGCAGCGACAGCTACGCTCGGTCCGATGCCCGAGGTGCTGAGCGAACTCGGCACGGTGACGCCGACCGCAACCGTGACCGTGCTGCCGCAACTGAGCGGCTATCTCACGGCGGTCGGTTATCACGAAGGCCAGGACGTCGAGAAAGGTCAGTTCCTCGCGCAGATCGATCCGCGTCAGTACGAGATCTCGAAGCAGCAGGCGCAGGCGCAACTCGCGAAAGACAAGGCCGCGCTCGCGCAGGCCCGCTCCGATCTCGCGCGCTTCACCGAGCTGAACCAGCACAAGTCGATTGCCGAGCAGACCTATACGGACCAGGTGTTCCTCGTCCAGCAGGATGAAGCCGCCGTGAAAGCCGACCTCGCGACGATCGCGCAGGACGATCTCGATCTCGCCTATTGCCACATCACCGCTCCGGTCGCGGGACGTGTCGGTCTGCGGCTCGTCGATCCGGGCAACTACGTGACGGCGTCGTCGTCGCCGGGCATTGTCGTGATCACGACGGTCAAACCGACCACCATCGAATTCACCGTGCCGCAGGATTCGCTGGCCCGCGTGATGGATCGCCTGAACAGCGGCGCGAGTCTGCCGGTCACCGCGTACAGCAGCGACAACTCGAAGCAGATCGCCACCGGCAGCCTGTACGCGGTCAGCAACCAGATGGCCACCGCAACCGGCACCGTGACGCTGCGCGCGACCTTCGCAAACGACGACGAAAAGCTGTTCCCGAACGAGTTCGTCAACGTGAAGCTGCTGGTCGATACGCTGCAGAATGCAGTGCTGGTGCCGACTCCCGCCGTGCAGACCGGCGCGCCGGGCGACTACGTGTACCTCGTCAATGCAAACCAGACGGTGTCGGTCCACAAGGTCACGCTGGGTCCGAGCGACGGCAAGAACACGGTGATCACGTCGGGCCTCGCATCCGGCGATACGGTCGTCACCGACGGGATGGATCGCCTGAGCGATGGTGCAAAAATCCGCACGGCCGCGGCCCATGCAGCGAATGCCGCGAATGCGGGCAGCGGTGCAAGCAGTGCCGCCGCCGCTTCAACCGACGCAGCCAGCAGCACGCATGCTCACCGGCGAGCACATGGCGGAGCGTCGGATGCATCGGATGCATCGGCCTCACCCGCCGCCGCGTCGTAGCCCTACCCCGATGCGCCGATGAATATCTCCCGTCTGTTCATTCTCCGCCCGGTGGCGACGCTGCTGCTGATGGTCGCGCTCGTGCTGGTCGGTCTCGTCGCAGTGCGCGTGCTGCCGGTTTCGTCGCTGCCGAACGTCGACTATCCGACGATCCAGGTGCAGACCTTCTATCCGGGCGCAAGCCCGGACGTGATGGCGACCACCGTCACCGCGCCGCTCGAAGTGCAGCTCGGCGAAATCCCCGGTCTGCAGCAGATGACGTCGTACAGTTCCGACGGCGCATCGGTGATCACGCTGCAGTTCGACCTGTCGCTGAACCTCGACGTTGCGCAGCAGAACGTCCAGCAGGCGATCAACGCGGCGAACAGTTTTCTGCCGAGTGGCCTGCCCGCTCCGCCGACGTACGCGAAGGTCAATCCCGCCGACCAGCCGATCCTGACACTCGCGGTGACATCGAAGTCGATGTCGCTGACGCAGCTCGAAGACACCGCGAACAACCGGCTCGGTACGAAGATATCCGAAGTGCCAGGCGTCGGTGTCGTCACCACAGCCGGCGGCAACGTGCCCGCGATCCGCGTCGAAGCCGATCCGCAGAAACTCGCCGCATATGGTCTGAATATCGACGATCTGCGCACGCTGTTGAGTTACGTCAACGTGAGCCAGCCGAAGGGCAATTTCGACGGCCCCGATCTCGACTACACGATCAACGGCAACGATCAGATCTCCGATCCGAAGGATTATCTCAACACCGTCATCGCGTATCAGAACGGCGCGCCCGTCTACATGCGCGACGTCGCGCGCGTGACGTCGGCCGCACAGGATGTCGAGCGCGGCGCCTGGTACAACGGGACGCCCGCGATCGTGCTGAACGTGCAGCGTCAGCCGGGCGCGAACGTGATCGCGACCGTCGACCAGATCAAGAAGGAACTGCCGCAACTCGAATCGACGTTGCCGGCCGGCATGAAGGTCACGATCGTGTCGGACAGCACCGGCGTGATCCGCTCGTCGGTGTCGGATGCCGCGTTCGAACTCGTGCTCGCGATCATCCTCGTCGTGCTGGTGATTTTCGTGTTCCTGCGCAACGTGCCCGCGACGATTATTCCGAGCGTGTCGGTGCCGGTGTCGCTGATCGGCACGCTCGCGGTGATGTATCAACTGAACTACTCGATCGACAACCTCTCGCTGATGGCGTTGATCATCGCGACGGGCTTCGTCGTCGACGATTCGATCGTGATGATCGAGAACGTCGTCCGCTATCTCGAGGAAGGCAAGACGCCGCTCGAAGCCGCGATCGAAGGCGCCGGGCAGATCGGCTTCACGATTCTGTCGCTGACGATCTCGCTGATCGCGGTGCTGATTCCGCTGCTGTTCATGGGCGGTGTGATCGGCCGGCTGTTCAGCGAATTCGCGGTGACGCTGGCGGTGACGATCGTGATATCGGCCGTCGTGTCGCTGACCGTCGTGCCGATGCTGTGCGCCCGGATGCTGCGCGCGGAATCGGATCGGCATCCGAGCCGCTTCGAGCGGATCAGCGAGCGGCTGTTCGACAAGACGCTCGCCGCCTACGAACGCGGGCTGCGCTGGGTGCTCGACCATCAGCTGCTGACGCTGTTCGTCGCGCTCGGCACGGTCGCGTTGACGCTCGTGCTGTATGTCGTGATTCCGAAGGGACTGTTCCCGGTGCAGGACGTCGGCGTGATCCAGGGCATCAGCGTCGCCGACAATTCGGTGTCGTACAAGGCGATGGTCGCGCGGCAATCGGCGCTCGCCGACGCGATCCTGAAAGACCCCGACGTGACGTCGTTGACCTCTTACGTCGGCATCGACGGGATCAACACGACGCTGAACAACGGCCGCTTCCTGATCAACCTGCGCGACCGCGACAAGCGCTCGCTCTCCGCACAGGAAATCGCGCGACGGTTGCAGGACGAAGTCGCCGACGTGCCGGGCATCAAGCTGTACATGCAGCCCGAACAGGATCTGACGCTCGATACGACCGTGTCGCCGAACCAGTACAAGTTCGTGCTGCGCGGGCCGAACCAGCAGGCGTTCGATCAGTACGTGCCGGCGCTGATCGACAAGATGAAGCAGATTCCGTCGATCACCGACGTGACGAGCGACCTGAACACGAACGGCCTGAGCGTGTACGTCGACGTGAACCGGCAGCTCGCTGCACGCTACGGGATCACGGCCGCAACGATCGACAACGCGCTGTACGACGCGCTCGGCCAGCGCATCGTGTCGACGATCTTCCAGCAGTCCGACCAGTACCGCGTGATTCTCGTCGCGAAGCCGGAATCGGTGCCGACCGTGCAGTCGCTCGGCAACCTGTATCTGCCGAGCCAGACGAGCAGCAGCGGCCAGGTGCCGCTCGCCGGCATCGCGAAGATCAGGATCCAGAAGTCGCCGCTCGTGATCAGCCACCTCGCGCAGTTCCCGGCCGTCACGATCTCGTTCAATCTCGCGAAGGACGCGTCGCTGAGCACCGCCGTCGATCGCATTCGCACGGCCGAGAAAGCGGTGAATCTGCCGCCGTCGATCACGTCGTCGTTCCAGGGCGCCGCGCAGGCATTCGAGGATTCGCTGTCGAGCGAGGTCTATCTGCTGGTTGCCGCACTCGTCGCCGTGTACATCGTGCTCGGCGTGCTGTACGAAAGCTTCATCCATCCGGTGACGATCCTCTCTACGCTGCCGTCGGCGGGCATCGGCGCGCTGCTCGCGCTGATGATCGCCGGCAGCGATCTCGACGTGATCGGCATCATCGGGATCGTGCTGCTGATCGGCATCGTGAAGAAGAACGCGATCATGATGGTCGACTTCGCGCTCGAAGCGGAACGCGGTCAGGGAAAGTCGCCGCGCGAAGCAATTTTCGAAGCGTCGCTGCTGCGCTTCCGGCCGATCCTGATGACGACGCTCGCCGCGATGCTCGGCGCACTGCCGATGCTGCTCGGCACCGGCACGGGTTCGGAACTGCGCCGCCCGCTCGGGCTCGCGATCATCGGCGGGCTGACGTTAAGCCAGGTGCTGACGCTGTTCACGACGCCGGTGATCTATCTGTTCTTCGACCGCCTCGCGCAGCGCGTGAACCGTCGACGGCGCGAACGTAGCGAACGCCGCGCACGCCCCGCAGATTCCGGCGAGCAGACATCGTGAACATTTCGGCGCTCTTCATCCGGCGCCCGGTCGCGACGACGCTGCTGGCGATCGCGATCCTGATCTCCGGCGCGCTCGCGTACTTCCGGCTGCCGGTCGCGCCGCTGCCGAACGTCGCGTACCCGGTGATCGTCGTGCAAGCGAACATGGCGGGAGCAAGCCCGGACATCATGGCGTCGACGGTCGCGGAGCCGCTCGAGCGACGGCTCGCGACGATCGCCGACGTGAGCGAGCTGACGTCGATCAGCAACGTGGGATCGTCGCGGATCGTCATCGTGTTCGGTCTGAAGCGCGACATCAACGGCGCCGCACGCGACGTCGAAGCGGCGCTGCAGGCCGCGCGCGCAGACCTGCCGACCACGCTGCGCGCGAATCCGACCTATCGCCAGTACAACCCTGCCGACGCGCCGATCATGGTGCTCGCGCTGACGTCCGACACGCTGACGAAAGCGCAGCTGTACGACTCGGCCGATTCGGTGATCCAGCAGCAGCTGTCGCAGGTGAATGGCGTCGGGCAGATCACGCTCGGCGGCGGCGCATTGCCGTCGGTGCGCGTCGAATTGCAGCCGGGCAAACTGAACAGCTACGGCATCGGTCTCGAAGACGTGCGCGCGGCGATCGGCGCGGCGAACGCCGACAGTGCGAAAGGCCACCTCGACCAGGGCGACCAGCGCTTCATCGTGCGCTCGAACGACCAGATCACGAAAGCGGCGCCCTACCGCGACGTCGTGATCGCGTACCGCAATGGCGCACCGGTGACGCTCGCCGACGTCGCCGACGTCGAGGACTCGAACGAAAACATCCGCAACGCGGGGCTCTTCAACGGCAAGTCGGCCGTGCTCGTGATCGTCTACCCGATGCCGGGCAGCAACGTCGTCAGCACCGTCGCGCAGATCCGCAACGTGCTGCCGACCATCGAGGCGACGCTGCCGAGCAGCGTGCACGTGAACGTCGCGATCGACCGTTCCGAATCGGTCCGCTCGTCGGTGTCTGACACCGAGCGCACGCTGTTCATCGCGGTGCTGCTGGTGGTCGGCGTCGTGTTCATCTTCCTGCAGTCGCCGCGCGCGACGCTGGTGCCGGCCGTCGCGCTGCCGCTGTCGATCGTCGGCACGTTCGGGCCGATGTACCTGCTCGGCTACAGCATCGACAACCTGTCGCTGATGGCGCTGACGATCGGCACCGGCTTCGTCGTCGACGATGCGGTCGTCGTGCTCGAAAATATTACGCGCCATCTCGAGGCCGGCATGAGTCCGCGCGAGGCCGCGTTCCAGGGCAGTGCCGAAGTGGGCTTCACGGTGATCTCGATGAGCCTGTCGCTGATCGCCGTGTTCCTGCCGATCCTGCTGATGCCCGGCATCGTCGGGCTGCTGTTCCATGAATTCGCGGTCACGCTATCCATCGCGATCCTGATCTCGCTCGTCATTTCGCTGACCGTCACGCCCGCAATGTGCGCGTACGTGCTGAGCCGCGAGCGCGCGGGTCACTCCAGCGCGCGCTGGGCCACGTGGGTCGACGCGCAGTTCGAACGCTTCAAGCAGGCCTATTCGCGCTCGCTGACCGCCGTACTCGACCACTCGCTGCTGGTGATCCTGACGCTGATCGGGCTGCTGGTCGCGAACGTGTTCCTGTTCAAGCTCGTGCCCGCGACGTTCTTCCCCGAGCAGGATACCGGCATCCTGGTCGGCCAGATCATCGCGGATCAAAGCATCTCGTTCCCGGCGATGAAGCAGAAGCTCGCGCAGTTGCAGTCGATCGTGCAGAAAGACCCGGCGGTCGCGTCGGTGGCGGGTTTCACCGGCGGCCGCGCGCTGAATACCGCGAACGTGTTCATCGAACTGAAGCCGCTCGCGCAGCGGCACGCGAGCGCAACCGACGTCGTGAACCGTCTGCGGCCGAAGCTCAACCAGGTGTCCGGCGCGCGGCTCTTTATCCAGGCGCAGCAGGATCTGCGCATCGGCGGTAGACAGTCGGCCGCCGAGTATCAGTACACGCTGACGAGCGACGATTCCGACGCGCTGTTCAAGTGGACGCCGAAGCTCGTCACCGAGCTCAACAAGCAGCACGGCCAGTTGCTCGACGTGAACTCCGATCTGCAGCAGAACGGCCTGCAGACTTACGTGAACATCAATCGCGGCACGGCGGCGCGCTACAGCTTCGCACCGAACCAGGTCGACAACGTGCTGTACGACGCGTTCGGCCAGCGCACCGTGTCGACGATCTACAACCCGTTGAACCAGTACTTCGTCGTGATGGAAGTGGCGCCGCAGTACTGGCAGTACCCGCAGTCGCTGGACAATATTTTCTTCAGCAAGGCAGCGGGCAACGCACTCGGCACCGCGCAGACGCGGATGCCGGGCGGCACCGTCAGCGGCGTGACGGCGCCGAGCGCGATCAGCGCGGCGGCGGGCGCGGCGGCGAACACCAGCTCGCTGAACGCGGACGCGGAGGCCAACCAGGCCAACAACAGCATCTCGAACAGCAAGGGCGGCAGTTCGAGCGGCAGCGCGGACAGCACGGCGGCCGAAACGATGGTGCCGTTGCCGGCGTTCGCGACCTACGTCAACAACCACACGGCGACCCAGGTCAACCATCAGAGCGGGCTCGTCGCCGCGACGATCTCGTTCAACCTGCCGCAGGGCGGCTCGCTCAGCAACGCGGCGGTCGTAATCGACCAGGCGATGCGCGACATCGGCATGCCGGCGACGATTCACGGCGCGTTCGCCGGTGCGGCGCAGGCGTACGCGCAGTCGATCGGTACGATCCCGCTGCTGATCCTCGCCGCGCTCGGCGTCGTCTATATCGTGCTCGGCGTGCTGTACGAAAGCTCCATTCACCCGCTGACGATCCTGTCGACGCTGCCGTCGGCGGGCATCGGCGCCACGCTCGCGCTGCTCGTGTTCGGCACGCCGTTCTCGGTGATCGCGCTGATCGGCATCATCCTGCTGATCGGCATCGTCAAGAAGAACGGGATCATGATGGTCGACGTCGCGATCCATTTGCAGCGCAGCGAAGGCAAGAACGCGCGCGAGGCGATCCACGACGCGGCCGTCGTGCGGCTACGGCCGATCATGATGACGACCGCCGCTGCCGTGCTCGGCGCGGTGCCGCTCGCGATCGGCATCGGCCAGGGCGCGTCGCTGCGTCAGCCGCTGGGCGTCACGGTGATGGGCGGGCTGATCGTGAGCCAGCTGTTCACGCTGTACACGACGCCGGTGATCTATCTGTATCTCGACCGTCTGCGTTCGCGGCTCGTCAGGGCGTCGGCGCGGCTGCCGTGGGTGGGTAGCTCGGGAGCGTCTGGAGCGTCGGCGCAGTCGGGAGCGCCGGGACCCTCGAGCGAATCGCGCGGACCATAGGACACGAAGGCATGACGATGAAATACTCCTGCACTCCCCTCGCCGCCGCGCTGACGCTGATGCTCGGCGGCTGCATGGTCGGCCCCGACTACCAGCGGCCGCAGGTCGCGGTGCCGGCGACGTACACCGAGCTACCCGGCTGGACTCAGGCCGAGCCGGCCGCCGAAGGTCCGAAGGGCGCATGGTGGACTGCGTTCCACGATCCGCTGCTCGACGAACTCGAGCCGCAGGTGTCGGTGTCGAACCAGACCGTGCGTCAGGACTACGCGAATTACCAGGAAGCGCTCGCCGAGGTCAAGGTTGCGCGCAGCGGACTCTTTCCGACGCTCGGCGTGACCGGCTCAGGGACGCGGCAGCGCACGAACGGCGGTTCGTTCTCGAGCGGCACGAACGGTGCCGGTCTGTCGCGCGGCGCGACGATCAACAACTCGGGCTCGCTCGAAGGTAACGCCAGCTGGGCGCCTGATCTGTGGGGCCAGGTGCGCCGCACGATCGAGGAAAACGCGGCGACCGCGCAGGCCAGCGAAGCGACGCTCGCGAACGCGACGCTGTCCGAACAGATCACGCTCGCCACCACCGTGATCGATCTGCGCACGACCGATGCGAACATCGATCTGCTGACGCAAACCGTCGCCGCGTATCAGCATGCGCTCGACGTCGTCACCAACCAGGACCGCGCCGGCACTGTCGCGCCGTCGAACCTGATTACCGCGCGCACGCAGCTCGAAAGCGCGCAGTCCAGCCTGATCGCGCTCGGCGTATCGCGCGCGCAGTACGCGCATGCGATCGCGGTGCTGGTCGGCAAGAACCCCGAAGCGCTCGACATCCCGCACAGCACCGCGATGCCCGCGTTGCCGTCGATTCCGGTCGGCGTGCCGTCGACGCTGCTCGAACGTCGCCCCGACATCGCGACTGCCGAACGTCAGATGGCTGCGCAGAACGCGGCGATCGGCGTCGCGATATCGGCGTACTACCCGACGGTCTCGCTGTCGGGCGCGATCGGCTTCACGCAGTCGCCGCTCGCGGGGTTGCTGCGTGCGTCGAACTACATCTGGTCGCTCGGCGGCAGCGCAACGCAGACGCTGTTCGACGGCGGCGAGCGCAGCGGCAACGTCGCGGCAGCGAAGGCCCGCTACGACGCGGCGGTCGCGAATTATCGCGGCACCGTGCTGACTGCGTTCGAGAACGTGGAGAACGATCTAGCCGGGCTGCGCATCCTCGCGCAGCAGGCCGACGTGCTGACCGCAGCCGTCACCGATGCGACGCGCGGCGCGCAGATCACGCTCGACGAATACCAGGCCGGCACCGTCGACTACACGACGGTCGCGACCGCGCAGGCGACGCAATTGAGCAATCAGCAGACGGCGCTCGGTGTGCAGGAGCAGCGGTTGATCGATGCGGCTTCGTTGATTGGGGATCTGGGGGGCGGGTGGTCGATGGGGGATCTGCATGATGGGCGGGATCCGGGCAAACCGGCTACTCAATCCGCAACGAAGCCGGTCGCGAACGCGGCGGCTGCGCAGTAACGGCACTGCTGCCGCGTGAGGCCCGCTACTTGTGATGCGGCTTGTGCGGCGCGAGCGGCGTGCCTTTTGCGCCGCGCGTTTTTTTCGCGAAGCGGTCTTCGAAGTCCCGCGCGATATCCCCTACCGTGACGTCGCCGAACTGTTCGAGCAACAACGCTTCCGCGTTCTTCAGCGTCTGCGCGATCCGCGCGTTCACCGCCTGCTCGACGAGGCATTGCGCTTCGTCGTCGGTCATGCCGAGCGCGAAAACCGGCGGCTCGCCGAGCGCACGATAGACGTCGAGCAGCGTCAACTCATCGAGCGACACCGTCAGCACCCAGCCGCCGCCGTGTCCCTTGTCGGATTGCACATAGCCGTTGTCACGCAGGCCGCCGAGCATCCGGCGCACGACGACCGCATGCGTGCACAGCATCCCGGCAATCTTCTCGGACGTCATCGGCGCATCGTGCCGGTCCATGTGGATCAGCACGTGCAGCATGCGGGACAGGCGGTTATCGCTTCTCATCGGTCTGACCCACGATGTTCTTCATGTCGGAAAATTTCGATGCCGGCATACCGCTAACCGATCCCCTGCACCGCCGCGATATCCGACAGACTGCCGCGAAACTCGTAGCTGCCGATGTGGCCGACTTCGAACCACGGCGCGCCGTAGACAGCGCCGCCGATATCGCGCCAGCGCTTGCAGAACATCAGGTCTTCCGACAGCATTTCGCCGCGCTCGTTCTTGCCTAGATCGAAGAACGTATGGATGGTTTCGCCACCGCCGGCTCGATCCGGTGAGGTCATCACTGCATCCGGATAAGCATCGGCCATCGCCAGAAACACCTCCCTCTTGATCAGCATGATGCCCGTGCCGATCCCGTCGACCTGCACCGGCCGCTCGACATTGAATCCCTGTTCCGGATGCCTGAGCTGATAGGTGCCGTACGAACCAGCCACCCTGGCCAACTCGTGCGGCGGCATCTCCGGATAGCGACGCGCCGTCGACGCAACGTTCGGCCAGTTGATTTCCTTGCGAGGACACATCGCGGCGATCACATCGAGATCGGCGTCGAGCATCGCCAGCACGTCGCTGCTGCGAAATATCATGTCGGCATCGATGAACAGCAGGTGCGTGCACTGAGTGCGCTTGAGGAACCAGTCGCTCAACAGGTTGCGGGCAATCGTGATGAGACTTGAGCTTTTGGTCCACGCGTACTCGAAGCCGATACCGCGTTGATACAGCGCAGCCTGCAATTGCAGCAGCGAATGCGTGTACGAGCCGTAGCACTGGTCGTTGTAGATGGGCGACGCTACCAGAATGCTGGCGGGTCGCGGCGTTCCGTCTTGTTGAGTCATGGGCTTGTAGAAGAATCGACTGGGGCGGGCGCGGCCATACAGGAGTGATCTCCGGAGGTTGGGGACAAGGTTGCTTCGTTGTTCACGACGAGGCCGGCCGGGCATCTAAACACGACTTTACCGGAATCCTGACCGTTCCTGATCCGGAATAGCGGCCGTCAATCTCCCGTCTCCGGTTCTTCAGTACGGGGTGCCCTGCCTCTCAAGAAACATTATAAGTTGCATGATACGAGTCCGCCCGCTATCATGAAACTCATGAAGTTACATGATGCAGCCAACCTGATACGGGAGAGGACAGGATGCAGACTTTCTACGAAGCGATCGTCGTCGGCGGCAGTTTTGCGGGACTCGCCGCCGCGTTGCAGCTTGCGCGGGCACGGCGCAACGTATTGCTCGTCGATGCGGGGCAGCCGCGCAACCGCTTTGCCGCGCATTCGCACGGTCTGCTCGGGCACGACGGCAAGCCGCCTCGGCAGATCATCGACGAAGCGCGCGCGCAGCTCGCCGCGTACCCGAGCGTCGAGATCGTCGAAGGCCGCGCGGAACGGGCGCAACGACAGCACGGATGGTTCGAGGTCGCGCTGGCGGACGGCCGCACGGCGTCGGCGGCAAAGCTGATTCTCGCGACCGGCGTCACCGACGAACTGCCCGCGCTGCCAGGCATCGACACGCGCTGGGGCGCGACGGTATTCGCGTGTCCGTACTGCCACGGCTACGAGTTCGGCGACCGGCAACTGGGTGTACTCGCCACGCACGCGATGTCGGCGCATCACGGGATTCTCGTGCCGGACTGGGGCCCGACGACCTACTTCACGCAAGGCCTCTTCGAACCCGACACCGAGCAGGCCGCGCAGTTCGCGGCGCGCGGCACGAAGCTCGAACGCGAGCCCATCGTCGAATTGCTCGGCACGACGCCCGCACTCGAAGCCGTCAGACTCGCGGACGGACGCACCGTCCGCATCGACGCGCTGTTCGTCGCACCGAAGATCCATCAATCGAGCCCGCTCGCGGAACAGCTCGGTTGCGAACTCGAACCGGGGCCGTTCGGCGACTTCATCAAGGTGGACGGGTTCAAGCAGACCAGCGTCGAAGGCGTCTATGCGCCCGGCGATGCATCGAGTCCGATGGCGAGCGCGACGTTCGCCAGCGCAGCCGGCGCGATGGCCGGATTTGCCGCGCATCAGTCGCTGGTAATGGCGCGCGTGTAGTGTGCGTCTAGCGCGCGACGCCCTCTCCCCGGCCCTCGAGCGCATTCGTAACCGCCGTAATGGTCCGTTACCACTTGCTGCATCTATTTCAGCGACTGCCGCCCACAATGCATTCCGTGGTCCCGATGAATCGGGACAAGGAGAAGCAAAATGAGAAAGATCGCAGCGGCAGTACTGATGGTGGGCAGCCTCACGGCTGCAGGGCAAGCTTCCGCTCACGGGCGCGGCGGTGACATCGTCGGTGCGCTGATCGGTGGCGCGGTGCTCGGCGCCGTCGTCAGTGCCGCATTGAACCCCGCGCCGGTCTATGCAGCACCCGCGTATGCGCAGCCGGTCTACGCGCAGCCGGCTTATGCACAGCCGGTGTACGCGCAGCCCGCCTACGCTGAACCGGCGTATCAACAGGCACCGGCGTATGCGGGCCCGCCCCCGGGATACTGCTACGACCACTACCAGCGCGCGTACGTCCCGTGCGGCGCGCCGACGGGACAGTACGGTTACGAGCAGCAACCGGGCTGGTAAGCAACACGATGTAGCGCGACGGCGGGTTCGACCCGCCGTCGCGTTGTTTCATTGTCGAATGCGCGGTAGCGCGCGGTAACTGATCCGGCATCGCTTTATCGCTCGTCATGCTGCCCGGTGCAGATCGCTGGGCACGCACCACACTCCCCCGATTTCGTTCCGCCGATCCAGAGTCGCGTTATCGCACGTGATGCTGCTCCGTGAGGATCGCCGGGCGTACGACACGCCTCCGGCTTCGCTCAGCCGATGTATGGCGCGCAGCTTGTCACACGCAAAACCGCTCACGCTACGTCTACGCCATCCCTGCATAGCCCGCTACGGATGCCGGATATAGTCGACCAGCGCCCGCGTATAGGCATCGGGCTTGCGATCGACGAGACTCACCACGACCGCGACCACAAAACCCGCCGGCACCCCGAACACGCCCGAGCTGATCGGCTCGATGCCGAACCACCGTGCGCCGGCGAAGCCTGTCATCTGCGTGAAGAACGGATACGTCGACACGATGTAGTAGATGCACACGATCAGCCCCGCCAGCATGCCGGCGACCGCGCCGAGCCGCGTCGTGCGTTTCCAGAACACGCCGAGCACGAGCACCGGGAAAAGACTCGACGCCGCCAGCGAAAACGCCGCGCCGACGAGGAACAAAATGTTCCCCGTATTCAGCGACGCGACGTACGACGCGAACAGCGCAACGCCAAGCAGCAGGATCTTCGAGATCGTCACGCGCCGCTGGCTCGACGCGGCCGGATCGACCATGTGGTAGTAGACGTCATGCGACAGCGCGTTCGCGATCGTCAGCAGTAATCCATCTGCAGTCGACAGCGCGGCAGCCAGCGCGCCCGCTGCGATCAGCCCCGACATCACGTACGGCAGCCCGGCGATTTCCGGTGCCGCGAGCACGACCATGTCGGGCTGCATCTGGATCTCGCTCCAGCGGACGATGCCGTCGAAATTCACGTCGGTGATACTGAGCAGGTAAGGCTCGACACGCCGCCACTGCGTCACCCATTGCGGCAGATCGGCAAAGCGATGCCCGACGAGATTCGACAGGATCTCGTACTTGATCAGCACCGCGAGCACCGGCACCGTCAGATAGAACAGCGCGACGAAGAACAGCGTCCAGCCGACCGACCGACGCGCGGACGCCACCGACGTCGTCGTGTTGTAGCGCGTGAGAATGTGCGGCAGGCTCGCGGTGCCGAGCGACAGACACAGCAGCAGCGACAGGAAATTGCGCATGTGCACGCGCCGGTCTTCTTCGCTTTGCGCGGGAAACGGTTCCGACATCGGCACCGGCGCCGATGCGCGCGCGAGCAGTTCGTCGCGCCGCTGCGTCCAGACGACACGCGCGGCGGCGGCATCTTTCGGAAACGCGTCGAGTTCGCGCTCGTGGCCGTTGATCTCGCGCAGCGGTCCGTTGCGGCGACGCAGATCGGCGATCTCATGCACCAGCTGTCCGCGCTTGTCGACGAACGACTGCGGCAACGCGTCGAGCTGCTGCTGAACCTGCTGCGCCTGCTTGCGATATGCGTCGCGGACAGCCTGCTCGGGGACCGACGTGCGCACCTGCTGCTCGAGTGCTTCTACGCGTTCCATCAGCCGGCCGTAGCTGACCTGCGGCACCCAGCCGAGCCCGTCCTTGTGCGCGATCATCGACACCGGGATCAGGATCGCCGAGATCAGGATGATGTACTGCGCGACCTGCGTCCACGTCACCGCGCGCATGCCGCCGAGAAACGAGCACACGAGAATGCCCGCGAGTCCGCAGAAGATACCGATCGCGAAATCGACGCCGATGAAGCGCGTCGCGATCAGCCCGACGCCCTGAATCTGCGCGACCAGATAGACGAACGAACAGAGGATCGCCGCCAGCGCCGCGAGCGCGCGGACCAGGTTGCTCGAGAAGCGCGTGCCGAGAAAATCGGGAATCGTGTAGCGCGCGAGCTTGCGCACGTACGGCGCGAGCAGGAACGCGACGAGACAGTAGCCGCCGGTCCAGCCCATCATGTACGCGAGGCCGTCGTAGCCGGTCGCGTACAGCGAGCCCGCGAGACCGATGAACGATGCCGCCGACAGCCAGTCCGCGGCCGTCGCCATGCCGTTGAACGCGGACGGCACGCGCCGCCCGGCGACGTAGTACTCGACGAGATCGGAGGTACGCGACAGCAGTCCGATCACTGCATATACGGCGATCGGCACGAACAGGAACACGTAGCCGATCCACATGCCGGCGCCGTTCGCGACCTCGATGCGCCATAGCACGTAGATGAAGAAGAGGAAGCCGAGCGTGTAGATCGCGTAGGAGCGGACGAGCCGGTGCGCGAGCTTCATCGATCAGTTGACGCGCGTGGCGTTGTCGGCATCGCGCGCCGTTTGCAGCACGCGGTCGGCGCGTTGCATCAGCACGATGTACACGACGATCAGCGCGAGGTACACGAGGATCGCGCCTTGCGCGCCCATGTAGAACGGCAGACGGAATCCGGCGAAGCGGACGTGCGTGAGATCGCGCGCGGCAAGCGGCACGACGAAGGACACGACGAAGCCGATCGTCATCAGTGTCGCGATCAGGGCGAGGTTGAAACGCCAGTAATGGCGATGGGCGCGGGCCATCGATGCCGATACGGGTGGGGGCTCGGGAAGGGGGTTCTGTTGGTGTGGGGCGGCCATGCGACTGTTTAGCAAAAAGTGCCTGCCGAGGCAATCGGGACTTTTGTTTTTGGTTTTGGTTTTGGTTTTGGTTTTGCCTGGCGGCGCAGGCGTTGCCTTTCCCTGCGTGTGCTTTTCTTTTCTGTCCTTCCGCGTGGCGGTGCTTATTCGCGCCTCGCGGCGCAGGCGTTGCCCCTGTGCGGGGCAGCACCTACTTTTCTTTGCCGCGGCAAAGAAAAGTAGGCAAAAGAAAGCCGCCGATACGTTAGCAGGTCTTTTCCGTGTGCTGCCTCGGTGGCACTCGCCTAAGTGGGCACCACGTTCACCTAGTCTGGTGGTCCGAGACGAGACCGGCCCCCGCATCGCGACGCGGAGTGACAAGGGGCCCGCACATCCCGCGACGCACTGGTGTGCGCGCGGATCGGTCTGCGTGGGAAACCATCGGGAAGATTGAAGGCGCAGGCAAAACGCGATCGCGTTGCGCGTGGATGAGTGACCACGCCGGGAAAGATATGGCTACGCTTGGCGGCACGTACCGGGCGATCAGATCGAGCGAAGGGGGTTATGCCCTTCGGCGGCGAAGCCCGCCGGAACGGATGACTGCCTTGTCACCAAGGCACGCGGTGCGAGGGCAGGTCTCGTCTCGGACCACTATGCAGGGTGAGCGTGGTGCCCACTTAGGCGAGTGCCACCGAGGCAACACACGGAAAGGACAAGGTAACGTTTCGAGCGGCTTTCTTTGCCTACTTTCTTTGCCGCGGCAAAGAAAGTAGGTGCCGCCCCGCACAGGGGCAACGCCCGCGCCGCGAGGCGCAAAACCGTAGCCCCCTGCCAGGGCAAAACAAAGCAAAACAAAATCAGAGCGTTTCTCCAAGCTGATCAAGAATCGCCGGATTCTCCAACGTAGATACATCCTGCGTAATCGCCTCGCCCTTGGCAAGCGAGCGCAGCAAGCGCCTCATAATCTTTCCTGAACGCGTCTTCGGCAGATTGTCCCCAAACCGGATGTCCTTCGGCTTCGCGATCGGTCCGATCTCCTTCGCCACCCACGCACGCAGTTCGCTCGCGATCTTCACCGCCTCGTCACCCTCCGGACGCGACCGCTTCAACACCACGAACGCAACCACCGCCTCGCCAGTCGTGTCGTCGGGCCGACCGACCACCGCCGCTTCCGCGACGATCGGATTCGATACCAGCGCCGACTCGATCTCCATCGTGCCGAGCCGGTGACCCGACACGTTCAGCACATCGTCGATGCGACCCATGATCGTGAAGTAACCCGTCTCCTTGTCGCGCACGCTGCCGTCGCCGGCAAGATACAGACGGCCGCCAAGCTCTTCCGGGAAGTAGCTCTTCTTGAAACGCTCAGGGTCGCCCCACACGGTGCGCAACATCGCCGGCCATGGTCGTTTGATCACGAGAATGCCGCCCTGTCCGTTCGGTACGTCCTGGCCGGTTTCGTCGACGACCGCCGCCATGATGCCCGGTAGCGGCAGCGTGCATGAACCCGGCACGAGCGGCGTCGCGCCCGGCAGCGGCGTGATCATGTGGCCGCCCGTTTCGGTTTGCCACCACGTGTCGACGATCGGGCAACGACCGCCGCCGACGTTCTCGTGGTACCACACCCACGCCTCCGGATTGATCGGCTCGCCCACCGTGCCGATCACGCGCAGCGAACTCAGGTCGTAACTCTTCGGATGTACTTTTGCATCCGCTTCCGCGGCTTTGATCAGCGAGCGGATCGCGGTCGGCGCGGTGTAGAACAGCGTAACCTTGTGCTTCGCGATCATGTCCCAGAAGCGGCCCGCGTTCGGGTAAGTCGGCACGCCTTCGAACATCACCTGGGTCGCGCCGAGCGACAGCGGACCGTACGCGATGTAGCTGTGTCCCGTGATCCAGCCGATGTCGGCGGTACACCAGAACACGTCGTCAGGTTTCCAGTCGAAGGTCCACTTCATCGTCTGCGCAGTCCACAGCAGGTAGCCGCCGGTGCTGTGCTGGACGCCCTTCGGCTTGCCTGTCGAACCTGACGTGTACAGGATGAACAGCGGATGCTCGGCGCCGACCCACTCGGGTTCGCATTGGTCCGATTCGTTCGCGACGAGTTCGTGCATCCACAGGTCGCGGCCTTCGTGCCACGCGACCTTGCCGCCCGTGCGGCGATAGACGATCACGCTCTTCACCGCTTCGCAGCCGCCCATCGCGAGCGCTTCGTCGGCGATGTTTTTCAGCGGCAACGCCTTGCCGCCGCGCATCTGTTCGTCGGACGTGATCAGCGCCACGGCGCCGACGTCGACGAGCCGTTCGTTCAGCGACTTCGACGAGAAGCCGCCGAACACCACCGAATGCGTCGCGCCGATCCGCGCGCACGCCTGCATCGCGACCACGCCTTCGACGGACATCGGCATGTAGATCACGACGCGGTCGCCCTTCTTCACGCCGCGTGCCTTCAGCGCGTTTGCAAAACGGCTTACGCGTTGCAGCAGGTCCTGGTACGTGACGCGGGTGACGGTGCCGTCGTCGGCTTCGAAAATCACCGCGACGCGTTCGCCGTTACCCGCTTCGATGTGTCGATCGAGGCTGTTGTACGACGCGTTCAGTTCGCCGTCTTCGAACCACGTGTAGAACGGCGCTTTCGATTCGTCGAGCACCTTCGCGAACGGCTTCTTCCAGCTCAGCGTTTCGCGCGCGAGGCGCGCCCAGAAGCCTTCGTAATCGCGTTCCGCTTCGGCGACGAGCGCCCGGTACGCGTCCATGCCGGACACCGTCGCCTGCGCCGTAGCGGCGGCAGACGGCGGAAACACGCGGCGTTCGTGAAGTACAGATTCAATCGCAGACATCGACTACCCCTTGGTGAAGATGAAACCGTCAATCTGTGCCGGCGCGTCTGTGACGCGCCGTATCGTCTATCGTTGCGCCGCGAGTGTGTTGCCTGGCATCGCGGCCTGTCTCCTGCCCTCGCGCGGAATCCGCGCTGCGTGCGCTGTGTGCGTTACCGCGTCGCACCATGCGCAGCGCGCTGGCGGCGGCAAACCGCACAGGCGTTCGCCTGACGCATGCAGCGAAGCCCGTTCGCCGATGCCCGCTACGATAAGCGGTGCAACTTACCGGCCACTTACTTGCCGCTCGTTGGGCATGCACTTGCGCCTTTGCCTGCATCGTATCGCCTCGACGACGGCACTGCATCGGCATGCGCCAAGCGTTTACCCCACTGCATGGCCACTTTCACAATGTTAACTGAACTCGACGTCCCGATTCCAGCCTGAACCAGTCGGTCGCCAGTTCTCATCGCGCTCGTGATACGGGTCAAGGGCTGCGTCGCGATGATATTCCCGGCAATGATCGAGGTCCGCTCAGCATGTGCTGTGTGTGCTTGCATGCGCGGTCCCGAGATTGCGTTCACGGGTACGAAGGCATCACACGCCCCTTCGATGGATTCGTGACCAGCCGCGCAAACTTCGATCCCGCCATCCGCAAACCGCAGTCCCGCACGCCGCCGGCCCCAAGGCGATCCGCTTCTTCGACGCTGTACAATATCGCGCCCGGTTCGCCTTGTGCCGCCCGGCCGAGTTTCCCCGCAGTCCGCCTTCGGGTGCGAGCTGCCTCGGCCGGTCTGATGCAACGCGCACGCGAACCCGCAAACCTGTCCGCCGCGGCCCGCCGCTGTCCTGCTCCTACTATTGCCACCGCCTATGTCCGCTGCGAACTCTTCGTCTCCTCGCCAGAACCGTCGTCCGATGGGTCCGCTGCCTGCGTTGATCTTCATGAGCCGCTGGCTCCAGGTGCCGCTCTATCTCGGCCTGATCCTCGCGCAGGGCGTGTACGTCGTGCTGTTCCTGAAGGAAGTCTGGCATCTGGTCAGCTCCGCGATGACGCTCGACGAAACCAGCATCATGCTCGTCGTGCTCGGTCTGATCGACGTGGTGATGATCTCGAATCTGCTGATCATGGTGACCATCGGTGGCTATGAGACCTTCGTGTCGCGGCTCGGCCTCGAAGGGCATCCCGACGAACCCGAATGGCTCGATCACGTGAACGCCGGCGTGCTGAAAGTGAAGCTCGCGATGGCGCTGATCAGCATCTCGTCGATTCATCTGCTGAAGACCTTCATCAACCCCGATCAACATACGACGCACGCGGTGATGTGGCAGGTGCTGATTCACGTCGCGTTCCTCCTGTCGGCACTCGTGATGGCATGGATCGACCGTCTCACGACGCATACGCATCCCGAGCACTACCAGGAACTCGCGGCGCGGCATCCGGTGCCGATGTCTGCGCCGGCGCCGGACTGATGTAAACCGGATTCGCATGACCAGGGCCCGCTCGAGGCCCGACCCAAAAAGATTCCCTTCCCCACTGAGTTAGCCATGACCGTCATCAAACAGGAAGACCTGATCCAGAGCATCGCGGATTCTCTGCAGCACATCAGCTACTACCATCCGCTCGACTACATCCAGGCGCTCGGCCGCGCGTACGAACTCGAACAGAGCCCGGCCGCGAAGGACGCGATCGCGCAGATCCTGACCAACAGCCGCATGTGCGCGGAAGGCAAGCGGCCGATCTGCCAGGACACGGGTATCGTCACGGTGTTCGTGAAGGTCGGTATGGACGTTCGCTGGGACGGTGCGACGATGAGCGTCACCGACATGATCAACGAAGGCGTGCGCCGCGGTTATCTGAACCCGGACAACGTGCTGCGCGCGTCGATCGTGAGCCCGCCGGACGGTGCGCGCAAGAACACGAAGGACAACACGCCGGCAGTGATCCACTACGAGATCGTGCCGGGCGACAAGGTCGACGTGCAGGTCGCGGCGAAAGGCGGCGGCTCGGAGAACAAGTCGAAGTTCGCGATGCTGAATCCGTCGGACTCGATCGTCGACTGGGTGCTGAAGACCGTGCCGACGATGGGCGCCGGCTGGTGTCCGCCGGGCATGCTCGGCATCGGTATCGGCGGCACGGCCGAGAAAGCGATGCTGATGGCGAAGGAATCGCTGATGGATTCGATCGACATCCAGGACGTGATCGCGCGCGGTCCGCAGGACTGGATCGAGAAGCTGCGCGTCGAACTGCACGAGAAGGTCAACGCGCTGGGCATCGGTGCGCAAGGCCTCGGCGGTCTCGCGACGGTGCTCGACGTGAAGATCATGGCTGCGCCGACGCACGCGGCGAGCAAGCCGATCGCGATTATCCCGAACTGCGCGGCGACGCGTCACGCACACTTCACGCTCGACGGCAGCGGTGTCGCGAAGCTCGAAGCGCCGTCGCTCGATGCATGGCCGAAGGTGCAGTGGGAACCGAACACGGAAACGAGCCAGCGCGTCGATCTGAATACGCTGACGCCCGCGGAAGTCGCGAGCTGGAAGCCGGGCCAGACGCTGCTGCTGTCGGGCAAGATGCTGACGGGCCGCGATGCCGCGCACAAGCGCATCGCCGACATGCTCGCGAAGGGCGAACCGCTGCCGGTCGATTTCAGGAATCGTGTGATCTACTACGTCGGCCCGGTGGATCCGGTGCGCGACGAAGTCGTCGGCCCGGCGGGTCCGACTACCTCGACGCGGATGGACTCGTTCACCGAGATGATGCTCGCGCAGACCGGGTTGATCTCGATGATCGGCAAGGCCGAGCGTGGCCCGGTCGCGATCGAGGCGATCAAGAAGCATAAGGCGGCGTATCTGATGGCCGTGGGCGGCGCTGCGTATCTCGTGTCGAAGGCGATTCGCGGTGCGAAGGTGCTCGCGTTCGAAGACCTCGGCATGGAAGCGATCTACGAGTTCGATGTGTACGACATGCCGGTGACGGTGGCCGTCGATTCGAACGGGATCTCGGTGCATCAGACCGGTCCTAAAGAATGGCAGGCGAAGATCGGCAAGATTCCGGTCGCGACGGTCTAAAGAAACGCATCGCATTCACGCTGTTCTCACGACGAAAAGCCGGAACCCAGGTTCCGGCTTTTTCTTGTTGCGAGCCAAGGTCTAATTGAGAAGCATGTACGAAAGACAGTCGTAACCTTGGCTTTTTAAGGCCCTGCGTTTATTGTTCTGGTTTGAAGAAGAGCCCCACAAGGAACGACCATGCAAGGCGATAAAAAAGTCATCGACTATCTGAACTCGCAGTTGAAAAACGAACTGACTGCGATCAACCAGTACTTCCTGCACGCGCGGATGTACAAGCACTGGGGCCTCGACAAACTGGGCAAGCACGAATACGACGAATCGATCGGCGAGATGAAACACGCCGATCTGCTGATCGAACGTATTTTCATGCTCGACGGTCTGCCGAATCTTCAGGATCTGCACAAGCTGCTGATCGGCGAAGAGACGAAAGAGATCCTCGAGTGCGATCTGAAGCTCGAACAGATTTCGCAGAAGACCTGCAAGGAAGCGATCGCGTATTGCGAGTCGGTACACGACTACATCTCGCGGCAGATCTTCACGACGATTCTCGACGACACCGAAGAACACATCGACTGGCTCGAAACGCAGCTCGATCTGATCGACAAGGTCGGCATCCAGAATTATCAGCAGACCGGCATGGGATCGATCGAATCGTAATCGGTTACGGCGACCGCGAGGTCGCCGTACAATAGCGGCACTTTTCGTATCTGGTGCTTCTCGCGACACCGATGATTCCGACGCAAGCCGACCCCGCCGCACTGCTCACCTCGCCCGCCGACGCGCGTATGCCCGTCGGCGTTTTCGATTCGGGGCTGGGCGGCCTGTCGGTGCTACGCGCGATCCGCACGCTGCTGCCCGCCGAGCCGGTCGTCTACGCGGCCGATTCGCGCTACGCGCCGTACGGCGATCGCGACGACGACTTCATCACTGACCGTACGCTCGCGATCGGTCAATGGCTGGTGTCGCAGGGGGCGAAGGTGCTGGTCGTCGCGTGCAATACGGCGACCGCGCAATCGATCGCCGTCGTCCGCGAGAAGCTGCCGATTCCACTCGTCGGCGTAGAGCCCGGCATCAAGCCGGCCGCGCTGCAGTCGAAGACTCGTGTCGCGGGCGTACTCGCGACTCAGGTCACGCTGCGCAGCGCGCGCTTCCAGGGGCTGCTCGAACGTTACGCGGCCGACTGCCGTTTCCTCTGCCAACCGGGCCACGGTCTCGTGCAGGCCATCGAGCGCTGCGAAATCGACTCGGCCGAACTGCGCGCGCTGCTGCAAAGCTATCTGCAACCGATGCTGGATGCGGGTGCGGACACGCTGGTGCTCGGCTGCACGCACTACCCGTTTCTCGATGCGGCGATCCGCGACATCGTCGGCGACCGGCTCGAACTGATCGATACGAGCATCGCGATCGCGCGGCAGCTCGAACGCGTGCTGGATCAGCACGGCCTGCGCGCCGCCCCGCTCGCGGACGGCGAAACGCCGCCACTACCGCGCCTCTGCTCGACCAGTGACGGCGCGCATCTACGGCAACTGGCCGGCACGCTGCTGCACCTCGACGCGCCGGTCGAACACGTCGTCATTCCCTCCCGGCGCACTGTTGCGCCCGATTCCCTGCCCGCGTAGTCCATAGCCGCCATCCGGCGGCTCTCCCACGGCTGCTCCGCCAGCCGTAGACCCTGCTAACAGTCTGGTTTTGTTACAAAAATCCGTGTCACGCGCTTGCCAAATGCACCAAACATAATTGATAATAATTCGCATTAACGTTCGCTATCGCGTATCGCCATGATCGTCTGCGTGTGCAAGTCTGTGTCCGACCGAAAAATCCGTGCCTCGATTGCGCAAGGCGTCGACTCGTTCGACGAACTGCAGTTCGAACTCGGCGTCGCCACCTGCTGCGGCAAGTGCGAAGAATCGGTTCGCGACGTCATGGCGCAAACCGGTATGTGCGCGAGCCGCTGCGGTGTCGAGCATCACACGCACACGGCACCGCTCACGTTCTACGAGCGCAAGGCTGCCTGATTTTCGCAGGTGGCACCCCGGGTGCCATCCGTAGCTGTCGTTCCTTTGTCCTGTCTCATCGCCGTCAGCAAGCCAGTCTCACACAAGCCAGCTACCGTCCTCAACTTCAAGGAGTACGAGATGGAATTGCTGATCGGGTTTGTGACCACCTTATGTATCTCGCTGCTGATTTTCCGAACATGACGCTGCCCTGCCTCACCCGCTGCATCGACGGCGCTGACCGACGCTAAAATGCAGGCCTTATATTCCGTTCCGGCCGGTTCCACTCCGGCCTCCTCTACCCGAATGAACTCCCGTGCCGTCGTCGCGACCGCTATCGTCGTGGCGCTTCACGCTGCATTGCTCGTCGTCGTGCTGACGGTTCGTAACGAACCCATCGCGCGGCCGCCGGAACTGCAGTCGATCACCGCGGAATTGTTGCCCGCGCCAATGGCCACCCCTGCGGCAATTCAGTCTCCCGCGCCACCGAAGCCCACGCCGCCGATTCCTCACGTCAAGCAGAAGGTCGTGCCACGGCCTACGCCAAAACCGATCCCGCAGGCAGCGGCACCGTCGCCGACTCAGATCACGACGCCCGAACCTCCACCTGCACCGGCGGCTCCTGCCGCGCCCCCCGCTCCCGCTGCGCCAGTTGCACGCCCGACGATTGCAATGAGCGCGCCGAAGAACGTGGCCCATCTCGACTGCGACATTGTTAAGCCCATCTATCCGCCACTGTCTACGCGGCGCGGTGAAACCGGTGTGGCGTCGGTCAAGTTCGTCGTCGGGCTGACCGGCAAGGTCCAGAACATCGAACTGACGAAGAGCAGCGGCTACAGCCGTCTCGATGACGCAGCGCTCGAAGCAATGCGTGCGTCGACATGCAGGCCCTACATCGAGAACGGTCAACCGATGCTCGCAACGCGTACGCAGCCGTTTGAGTTCGGGCTCAACGACTGAAGCAGATTTCAATCAAGGAATGACCATGCAAAATTACGGTATCGCCCACGTATGGGCGCAAGGGGATTTCGTCACGCGTGGCATCGCGCTCGCGCTGATGATCATGTCGGTGCTGTCGTGGACGGTGATCGTCATCAAGAGCTGGAACGTGGTGCGCATGAACCGCCTCACGCGCAACGCCGAACAGGCGTTCTGGCATTCGGACGATCTCGCCGACGGCGTGAAAAAACTCGGCGCGCACGCGTCGACGCCGCAGGACAACCCGTTCCTCGCGCTCGCGCTGTCGGGTCAGGAAGCCGCCGATCACCATCATCAGACGCAGCCGCATCTGCATGACCGGATGGACGTGTCCGACTGGGTCACGCGCTGCCTGAAAGACACGATGGACGAAAGCGTATCGCGGATGCAGAGCGGACTCGCGGTGCTCGCGTCGATCGGCAGTACCGCGCCGTTCGTCGGTCTGTTCGGCACGGTGTGGGGTATCTATCACGCGCTGCTGACTATCGGCGCGACCGGCCAGACGTCGATCGACCAGGTCGCCGGTCCGGTCGGCGAGGCGCTGATCATGACCGCATTCGGTCTGTTCGTCGCGATTCCCGCCGTGCTCGGCTACAACGCACTGACGCGCGCGAACAAGGCGATCGTCAGCAAGCTGAACCGCTTCGCACACGGCCTGCATGCGTTCTTCGTGACAGGCGCCCGTCTGTCGTCGTCGAAGCGCGGCGACGGTCTGCGTCTCGCGACGCGCAACAACTGATCCGCGAGGCACTCCGATGGCAATGAGCCCTTTCGCCAGCGACGACGACGATGGCCTGATGAACGAGATCAACATGACGCCGCTCGTCGACGTCATGCTGGTTCTGCTGATCGTCTTCATGGTGACGATCCCGGTGATCCGTCACGCAGTGAAGATCGATCTGCCGCATGCGAGCAGCCAGAAAGAAGAGACGAAGCCGGCGCAGGTCAGCGTGTCGGTGGAAGCCGACGGCACAGTGTTGTGGGACGACCAGAAAGTCGACGACGCCACGTTGCGCGCGAAGATCGCCGCCGCCGCGCAACTGGAGCCGCAGCCGGAACTGCATCTGAACGCCGACCGCAAGGTGCCGTATGAAGCAGTCGCCGAAGTGATGTCGGCTGCGCAGGCAGGCGGCCTCACGAAGATCGGTTTCGTGACGCAGCCGAAGCAGTAAGGTCAAGCGCGGTCCGCACGGCTGTCAGCGACACACACGCAAGAATCACGCTGCAAAGTAAAAGGCCTTCATCGTCAGATGAAGGCCTTTTTTCGTGCGCACGCGGCGCATTCGGGCGGCGGGTTCACTTGCCACGGGTGTGGCCGGAGTCACCACATGCGACAGCCGTGATCGACACGGACAGCGCGGTCAGCCCTATCAGGCTCGCTATGATAGCGGCCATGAGTTTTCGCAAAGAGACTCCTCTACGAAAGGGATTCAAATATAGGTCGGCGCCGCCGCGCATTCAAGAAAACAGCCATTGAAAGTACTGATCGCAGACGACGCTTAAATGCCAAAAACGATGCGCACCGTTCAGCGCACGCTCACAACAATTCGGCCTCCATCGCCGCAATGATCGAATCGCGTGTCGGACATTCGCGCTGCATGTACTTGCCGGTGTCGGGATCGAGCATCTCGACGAGATAGTCGACGAAGCTGCGCACCGCCGGCACCATCCCCTGCCGCGACAGGAAGACCGCATAGAGCTGCGGTGTCGGCAGCGTCCATCCGGGCATCACCGGCGACAGTTGACCCGAGCGCAGCGACGCACCGTACATCATCTCCGGCAATGCGGCGATGCCGATGCCCGCCAGCACGACTTCGAGGATCGTCATCAGATCGGCGCAGATGAGACGCGGCTCGTGCTCGTGCGCATGACGGGTGCCGTCCGGCGCAATCAGGTTGAATACGTGGCGGCCGTCGCCGGTCGGTGTGTCGAGCGTTTCGAAGCGCTCGAGATCGGCGGGTTGCATCGGCGGCGCATGCTGGTTCAACAGGCTCGGCGCACCAACCAGCATCTGCTGCGTACGCCATAGCGGCCGCACGACGATGTTCGCGTTTTCGGGTGGCTCGGAGCGCACGCGCAATGCGACGTCGACGGAATCTTCGAACAGGTCCACGACGCGATTCGTCACGCGCATCACAATCCGCACTTCCGGATAGCGATGCATGAACTCCGGCAGGATCTGCGCCATCATCGTCTGCGACAGCGTGACCGGCACGCTCACGCGCACGGTGCCGCGCGGCGCCGCGCGCAACTGCTGCACGACGTTCACTGCGGTGCGCGCTTCCTGCAGCATCGCCTGGCAATGCTGATAGAACAGCTGCCCGGCTTCGGTCAGCGCGAGCTTGCGCGTCGAGCGCTGCAGCAGACGAACGCCGAGCGACGCCTCGAGCTCGGTCAACCGTCGCGACAGTCGCGACTTCGAGATCCCGAGCACCCGTTCGGCGGCGGAAAAACCGCCGTGTTCGACGACCTGCGAAAAGTACATCAGGTCGTTCAGATTATGCGTGTCGATATCCATGTCATCGTTCCATTTTCAGAACAATCCATTGCGGCCGGACGGCTGGCAACGGCGTAAACGGTCCCTATAATAGCTCCATGTTTCAAAAATGATGCTATTCCCCATTTTTTTAAGGTGACTTCGATGACCACGACCCGCACGATCGAGCGTACGTTTCCCGCTGTTCGGACGACGGAAGGCGGCGGTTTTATCGTCCATCGTCCGTTTCCCACGCGTCAGCTTATGGACTTCGATCCGTTCCTGCTGCTCGACGAAATGGGGCCGGTCGACTACGCACCCGGCGAAGCGAAGGGTGCACCCGATCATCCGCATCGTGGCTTCGAAACCGTCACGTACGCGCTCGAAGGGCAATTCGGCCACAAGGATTCGGCGGGCCACTCGGGCACGCTGCGCGCAGGCGACGTGCAATGGATGACCGCGGGCTCGGGCGTCGTGCACAGTGAAATGCCCGATCCTGAATTCACCCGCACCGGGGGTCGTGTGCATGGGCTGCAACTGTGGGTGAATCTGCCGCGCAGCGACAAGATGATCGCGCCGCGCTATCAGGAGATGCCGTCGGCGGGTATTCCGGTCGCGACGTCAAGCGACGGCAAGGTGCGTGTGAAAGTGATCGCGGGCGAAGCGCTCGGCGTGAAGGCGAAGATCGAGACCCACACGCCGATTTTGTATCAGCACTTCACGCTGCAACCCGGCGCAAAAGTCGTTCATCCGGTGCCGCGCGACTATCGCGTGTTCGCGTATTCGCTGTCGGGCAAGGGCTTTTATGGTGAAGACGGACGCGAAGTAGACGCCCGGCAGATGATTGTCTTCAGCGACGACGGCGACACCGTGACGTTCGCTGCCGGTACCGAGCCGCTCGACGTGCTGCTGCTCGGTGGTGTGCCGTTGAAGGAACCGGTTGTGCGTTACGGTCCGTTCGTGATGAACACTGAAGAGGAAATTCGTCAGGCCGTGCTCGATTATCAGTCCGGCAAGATGGGGCAGATCACGCATTGAGCGACGCGGTGGTTTCACAGCGCATCTCGCACAAAAGAAGCGCTCCCGCCGTCACGGCGCGGAGCGCTTTTCTTCTTGTGGCTGCATCGCGCCCCGCACGCGAACGCGACCGAATTCGGTCACAATATCGGCTCGCGCCGCCTTGCGCGGCAGGCCTATCCCCGATCAGGAGTTTTCATGGCAGGGTCCAGCGTTACCGCACACACCGGTTCGGCAGATTTTCAGGTCGTCCTCGATAACGGCAGACATACGTGGCTCGGCGACGAGCCCGAATCGCTCGGCGGCGGCGATCGCGGCCCGACGCCTTTCGACCTGCTGCTGTCGAGTCTCGGTGCGTGCACGTCGATTACGTTGAAGATGTACGCGCAACGCAAAGGCTGGGCACTTCATAACGTACACGTGACGCTGTCGCTCGAAAACGGCGACGCCGGTTCGACAATCGATCGACGGGTCTTGCTCGAAGGCGACCTGTCGGACGAACAGCGGGAACGGCTTTTGCAAATCGCCAATGCGTGCCCGGTCCACAAAGTCCTCACGCGTCCGATCACGGTTCGCACGGGGCTGGCGGCCGCCGTGTGATCCCCACAGCGCGACACCGTATTAGTACCGGCATCGACCGACGATGCGCTTGAAAAGGAAGCTGCTGTCTTGAATTTCGAACACCTGATCCAGATCAACGATCCGTTGAATCCGTTCGTCGACACGATGACGCGCGCACAGTTGTGGGAAGGACTCGTGCTGCGCGCTGAGCAGCCGCAGCTGTTCGTGCTCGGGCTCGATAGCTGCACGATCGTCTCGCGAACCGACAGCACGCTCGAACGCGAACTGCATTATGGCCAGGCGACCGTGCGCGACCGCGTCACGCTGCAGCAGAACGAGAGCGTGCGCTACGACATCCTCGCCACCGACAGCTACGTCGGCGGCTCGCTGACGATGACGATCGAGCAGCCCGACGAACTGCAGTTGTTCCTGCGTTTCGAATACACGACGACCCTGCCCGTCGCCGAAAGCCAGGACGCGCGCCAGACGCAGGAGATCGTCAAGTCCGCCTATCGCGAGTCGGACATCGACACCGTGCGCCTGATCCGCCAGTACGTGCTGGGCAGCAAGGACGCCGGTCCGCTGCATTGATCCTCCGGCGCCGCTCGTCTGCGGCGCCCTCTCCTCTCGGCTATCGGATTCTGGTTTCGATCAATTCTTCTTCTTGTTAATAAGAACGATTATCATTTAGAATCACTCCATCGAATCGACAAACCGATGGAACGAATGACCGACCTGACGCGCTCTTCCACGCTTAGCCTGCGCCGCCCGACCGCCGCGCTGACCAGCCGTCCCAAGGCCGTGTCGCAGGCTTCATCGGCTACGAGCAGCAATGTGCCGCCGTCCGCTTCGCGAAACACCGAGCCTGCCGATTCAGCAGAACGTGCAATTCGCAGCGATACGCTGCTGCAAGGCCGCAGCCACGTCAGCATCACGCACAACGGCGAGACGTATCAGCTGCGTGCGACGCGTCTGGGCAAACTGATTTTGACGAAGTAAGTACCGGGTATTGTGGGGACCACCTCCTCGAGAGGTGTTAGGCTTTAGCCAGCCACGACGGCTTGCACGCGAGATCTAGACCCCTTCGTGCAGACACCAAGCCAGCCGTCGCAGCCAGCCAGGCCGCTTTTTTGGTTCTCACCGCAATGCGCCTCTGCCTGTCGGGCAGACGACGCGAGTATCGAACGTATTTGAAGGGCTTGAAGTACGAAAAGAAAAGGCCGTGCAGATGAAGATCTTCTGCACGGCCTTTGTTTATTCACGCACCAGGTTCGCTTCGCGCGCGCGTCTGCGTAGTGGCAATCGCTGTCAGCCGAGCCCCAGCGCTGCGATGCCCGCTTGAGCAATCGCCGCATCCTGATCCGATCTCACCCCCGACACGCCAACCGCTCCCACCACTTCGCCATCGGCAATCACCGGCACGCCGCCTTCCAGCATGCCGACCATCGGCGCACTGAGGAACGCAACCCGCCCCTGCTTGATGATGTCCTCGTAGATCTTGCTTTCGCGTCTGCCGAGCGCGGCGGTGCGTGCCTTGCCGGTCGCCATCTCGACGGTCGATGGAGCGGCCCTTTCCATTCGATGCAGGTGAAACAGATGACCGCCGTCATCGACGATTGCGATCGTCACATTCCACTGGTTATCGGCGGCATGGGTGTGCGCGGCTTCGGCGATTTTTTTGACGTCGTCGTCGGTCAGCGCGGGTCTGGTTCTCACAGGAGATCTCCGGTGTTTCGATAGGGTTGCGTGGTGACGTATGGCCAATGGCCAAACAGCGAGAGATTAACGCGACCAGCCCCAGAACATCAGCCACCACGCACTATCAACCACCGCTAATGCAGCGATGAACCATGCGATCGACAGCATCCGGGGCGCGAGCCGTTCGGTATAGCGACGCGTGACGAGCCATGCAAGCCACGCGCTCCACACATTGGCGACGACGAGAATCGCGATGCGCAACTCCGACGCCCACCACAACGGCACGTGTTCCGAGCGCAGCAGCGACAGCGTCGTCGCGGACAGGCCGAGAAACACGCCGGCGCCCGCGATCGGAATCAGCCCTTGCGCCAGATGATGCAGCCGGCGCATGTCGAACCGCCCCAGCATCCGCGTCGCGCCCGCCAGCAACACGAGCAGCGTAGTGCCGTAGACGGCCGCCGTCGCGAGGATATAGCCGATCACCATCGTCCCGTCGAGCCACGAGAACACGTCGTTCTGTTCGGGGTAATGCGTGAAGAGAAACCACGGCGCGTTGGTATCGAGCGGCCACGTGATGTCGCGATCGATCAGCCACGTAGCCAGGAATGTTTTCAGATCGACGAACCACGTCGACGCAGTCCAATGGAATGCGCCGATCGCGATGCCGAGCAGGCCATACAGGATCAGTGCGGTGTCCCATGCGTTCGCCTGTTTGTCGCCGAGATCGACGACCTCGGTCGACGGCGCGCGCCACGTCAGCGCAACCGCATCGCGATGGCCGGCGCAGCGGCCGCACATGTGGCACGCCTCGGCGCCCTTCATGTTTCGCAACGGCAACAGCGGCGCGCAGTTGATCGGCACCACGCGATGCCCATGCTCGCCTTCCTTGTACGAGCGTCGCCACGCGTCCTCATCGACCTTGTAGTGGAACGGCGCGAGCCGCGCCAGAAGCGAAAAAACCCCGTTGACGGGGCAGAGATACTTGCACCAGACGCGCTTCTCGCGTCCGTATAGCAACCCGATGATCATCGCCGCGAACGTCGATCCACCGAGTACCAGCAGCACGGCTTTCGGATACTGGTAGACGCTCACCATCTGTCCGTAGATGGTCGTCAGACCGAAGGCCACGAAAGGCCAGCCGCCCCAGCGCATCCAGTGAGGGATCGCCCAGCCGCGACCGTACTTGCTCGCGAACTCGGCGAGCGCGCCTTCCGGACACAGCACGCCGCACCACACGCGACCCAGCATCACCATCGACAGCAGCACGAACGGCCACCAGATGCCCCAGAAGACGAACTGCGCAGCGAGCGTCAGGTTGTTCCACAGATGTGCGGTGTCGCCGGGCAGTGGCGTGAATGCGGGGACGAGAATCAGGAAAGCGTAGACCGCGACGACAACCCACTGGATCCCGCGGATGGCCGCGCCATGGCGCTGCATCCATTGACCGGCTCCGGCGAGACGGCCCGGGCGGGTAGCGACGCTGGTCATACCGCTCGTCCTGCTGTGCGTTGTGCCGGTCCGCGCGAGGCACGGCGCACGAGCAGATAGACGACCGCCCAGTAGAGCGCGTACGCCAGCACGTTCATCAACGCAGGATGCGCGCGATAGCCGGTCAGCGTGGCGACGAGCGAGCCGAACGTACTGGAATCGTCGAGCACCGCGGACGTATTCCACAGCTGGTCGACGAGCGTCGGCAGGATTTCCTTGTCGATCAGTTTGTCGACACCGGTCTGGAACAGACCCGCGCCGAGAAACAGCAGCATGATTTCAGTGACGCGGAAAAAATGCCGCCACGAAAACACTTTGCCGCCGAGTTGCAGCACATAGAACGTGAGGAACGCGAGCGCGAGGCCGATCAGCACCGCGAGTATCTGCCCCATCCCGACGTGCCCCGTTTGCCCGAAGCCGAGGCCGTACAGGAAGATCACCGTCTCGCTGCCTTCGCGCGCGATCGCCAGCGCGACCAGCACCGCGACGCCCCACCAGTTCGAATCGCGCGTGCTCTGCTGCAGCGACTGCTCCATGTCGCGCTTCAGTGTGCGGCCGTGCTGCTTCATCCACAGCACCATCTGCACGATCAGCACGCACGCGATCAGCACCATTGCGGTCTGAAAATAATCCTGCGCATCGCCGGACAGCACCTCGGTGAACCCAACGAGCGCCGCACCGAGCGCGATCGCCGCGAGCACGCCGACTCCGACGCCCGCCCACAGATACGGCAGACCACGCCGCGCGTCCGCGTCGCCGTTTTTCAGCCACGCGTACAGAATGCCGACGACAAGCAGCGCCTCGACGCTTTCTCGCCATACGATGAACACCACCTGACCCATCGATATTCTCCACTGCCACTGCCTGGCGAACACGGCGCACCCGTGCTCCACCCGTTACTTCGCGACGATGACCCCTTGCGCCTGCTGATGGAAATCGTCGAAAAATTTGTACTCGCCCGGCGAAAGCGGAGCGATCACAACGAACGATTCCGCGCCTGGGGCAAGCACCTTTTCCTTGCGTAGCTGAATGCTTTCGAACTCCGCTGCACCCTTGCCGGTATTCACGACCTCGATCTTGATGCGCTGTCCCGCCGGCACTTCGATTCGCGCCGGGTTCAGCTTGCCGTCGCTCATTTCCAGCTTGAAGGTCGGCAGATCCGCCGCCTGTACGATGCCGGCGAAGAGCATCGTCGCCGCGAGAAGCGCGAGCTTCGTGTTAATTCCCATTGCCCCTTCCTGCAGATTTTCCGGCGCAGGCGCTGCACTCATGTACACCGCCTGCACGTTGTTCCGGTTGCTACTCGCAGTTATCCACTGTGTGATCGGGAGCGATCAGTAGCCGCCCTTCTTGCCGATGCCGGCGTATGTGAAGTCGTACTCGAGCGTGAACGGCTTGAACCACGGACCCACGCCGGTTTCCTTGTCGACGTGACGACCGAACGCCATGTGACCCATCTGCATCGGCGGTTCGACGATCAGCTTCAGATGATATTTGCCGGGGCCGGCCAGCTTCACGTTGTCACCGTAGTGCGGACCGTCGCTTGCAACCATCGCCATCAGATCGCCCTTCTGCGACCAACTGCCCTTCGACAGTTCGTAATGCACCTGCAGATACGGCATCCAGTCGCCTTCGGCGAAACCGGTCGGGTTGTTCTTCACCGCATGGATGTCGGCCTCGAGATGGACGTCCGAATCCGACGCCTTGCGCATCATGCCTTCCGGCTCCATCGTGATCGGCTGCAGATACACCGCGCCGATTTCCATGCCGCCCTGGATCTGCTGCTTGCCGATCGGAAATTCGGCAGCCGAAGCCGACACTGCGACGCCCATGGCGGCGACCATCAGGCCCGCGCGCAAAAATGAAGAAACCCGCATTGCAACTCCTTGTTTTTTATCTGACAGAACCGATCACTGATTTTCTAAACGAACATCCGCAGCCTAAAGCTACAAACGAGCGCACGTTAATGCGAACCATTCTCAATATCAGTTTAACATCGTTCCGCATCGAGAACAATTGCGAAAGCTGATCGAACGCGTGTCGACAGCCTTCTGCTGGCTCGCAGCAGAACCGGCTCGCAGAAATGAAAACAGCGTCTTGCGACGCTGTTTTCTTTCACGCCTCGCCGACGAGGCATCAGGTTCCGGTCAGATGATCCCCGACGTTCGCGCCGAACACGCGTTGGCGCAGCAGCGCGAGTTGATCTCGCGCCTGCGCAGCCTTTTCGAATTCGAGATTCTTCGCGTGCTCCATCATCTGCTTCTCGAGTCGCTTGAGCTCCTTCGAAAGCTGCTTTTCGGACATATCTTCGAACTTCGCGCGCTGTTGCTGTTCCTTCAATTCGGCGCGCGCTTCGTCGACGTTGTACACGCCGTCGATGATGTCCTTGATCCGCTTCACCACGCCACGCGGCGTAATGCCCCGCTCCGCGTTGAACGCGATCTGCTTCGCGCGACGCCGCTCTGTTTCGTCGATCGCGCGACGCATCGAGTCGGTCATCTTGTCGGCGTACAGGATCGCCTTGCCGTTGACGTTACGCGCCGCGCGACCGATCGTCTGGATCAGCGAGCGCTCGGCGCGCAGGAAGCCTTCCTTGTCCGCGTCGAGAATCGCGACGAGCGACACTTCGGGAATGTCGAGCCCCTCGCGCAGCAGGTTGATACCGACCAGCACGTCGAACGTACCGAGCCGCAGATCGCGGATGATCTCGACCCGCTCGACGGTATCGATATCGCTGTGCAGGTAGCGCACCTTGACGCCGTGATCGGACAGGAACTCGGTGAGCTGCTCGGCCATGCGCTTGGTCAGCACGGTAACCAGCACGCGATCGCCCGCCTTCACGCGTTCGTTGATCTCCGACAGTATGTCGTCGACCTGACTCGTCGCCGGACGCACCTCGATCTCCGGATCGACGAGGCCGGTAGGACGCACGAGCTGTTCGGCCACCTGCCCCGAGGTCTTCTTTTCGTAGTCGGCAGGCGTTGCCGAAACGAACACGACCTGACGCATCTTGCGTTCGAATTCGTTGAACTTGAGCGGCCGGTTGTCGAGCGCGGACGGCAGCCGGAAACCGTAGTCGACGAGATTTTCCTTGCGCGCGCGGTCACCGTTGTACATGCCGTTCAACTGGCCGATCAGCACGTGCGATTCGTCGAGCAACATCAGTGCATCGGTCGGCAGATAGTCGACGAGCGTCGGCGGCGGTTCGCCCGGCGCCGCGCCGGAAAAGTGCCGCGAGTAGTTCTCGATGCCCTTGCAGAAACCGAGCTCCTGCAACATTTCCAGGTCGAAACGCGTGCGCTGTTCGAGACGTTGCGCCTCGACCAGCTTGCCGTCCTGATAGAAGAACTCCAGCCGGTCACGAAGCTCGGTCTTGATCGTCTCGACCGCGCGCATCACGGTCTCTCGCGGCGTCACGTAGTGCGACGACGGGTACACGGTGAAGCGCGGGATTTTCTGCCGCACACGGCCGGTCAGCGGATCGAACAGCTGCAGCGTTTCGATCTCGTCGTCGAACAGTTCGATACGCACCGCCATCTCGGCGTGCTCGGCCGGAAAAATGTCGATCGTATCGCCGCGCACGCGGAACGCGCCGCGCTGGAAATCCGCTTCGTTGCGCGTGTACTGCATCGCGATCAGCCGCGCGATGATGTCGCGCTGCCCGATACGGTCGCCGGTGCGCAGCGTCAGGATCATCTGGTGATATTCGGACGGATTGCCGATACCGTAGATCGCCGACACGGTCGCGACGATCACGACGTCGCGACGCTCCATCAGGCTCTTCGTCGCGGACAGCCGCATCTGCTCGATGTGCTCGTTGATCGACGAGTCCTTTTCGATGAACAGATCCCGCTGCGGCACGTAGGCCTCAGGCTGGTAGTAATCGTAGTACGACACGAAATACTCGACCGCGTTGCGCGGGAAGAACTCGCGGAACTCCGAATACAGCTGAGCGGCGAGCGTCTTGTTCGGCGCGAACACAATGGCCGGACGGCCGAGGCGCGCGATCGTGTTCGCCATCGTGAACGTCTTACCCGATCCGGTCACGCCGAGCAGCGTCTGGAACGACAGGCCGTCCTCGATGCCTTCGACGAGCGTCTCGATTGCCGTCGGTTGATCGCCGGCCGGTGAATAAGGCTGGTACAGCTGGAACGGCGAGCCGTCGAACGTGACGAATTTCGACTCGTCGAGCGTGTCGTCGACCTCGCTCAGGTGATGTTCGGACATGGATGCGGCATCCTCGGCGGGAGCAAAGGACTATTTTAGCGGTTTGGGCCGGCCCGAGCCGGGTCTGTGCCCGGCTTGCTGACAGTACGTTGGCAGTAGCCGCGATGTTGAGTAAGTCGCAGTGGTTGCCGGCGACTGTCCGATCCGGCGCTGCCGCTGCGGGAATAGGCCGCCCAGGGCACGCCTGGTATGGCCGCTACGCGTAAAAACCCGTCTGCCGACATGACAGAGCTCAAAAAACGGGCACGGATTCGCTACAATGGCGTGTTACGCACGTCGACCGCACGCGGCTCACGTCATCGAGCCCAGGACCAGCCGGACGCGCCTCAAGCTTTCTTTTACTACTGCCGAACCCATCATGTCTCTCTTTTCCGCCGTCGAACTTGCTCCCCGCGACCCGATCCTGGGCCTGAACGAAGCCTTCAATGCCGATACCCGCACCACCAAGGTCAATCTCGGCGTGGGCGTCTACACCAACGAGGAAGGCAAGATTCCGCTGCTGCGCGCCGTGCGCGATGCGGAGAAGGCGCGTGTCGAAGCAGCGTTGCCGCGCGGCTATCTGCCGATCGAAGGGATCGCCGCCTACGATGCCGCCGTGCAGAAGCTGCTGCTCGGCAACGACTCGCCGCTGATCGCAGCAGGCCGTGTCGTGACGGCACAGGCGCTCGGTGGTACGGGTGCATTGAAGATCGGCGCGGATTTCCTGAAGCGCCTGAACCCGGGCTCGAAGGTCGCGATCAGCGATCCCAGCTGGGAAAACCACCGCGCGCTGTTCGAAAGCGCCGGCTTCGATGTTCTCTCATACCCCTACTATGACGCGGCGACGCACGGCGTGAATTTCGCGGGCATGCTCGACGCGTTGAACAGCTACGCAGCGGGCACCGTCGTCGTGCTGCACGCGTGCTGCCATAACCCGACCGGCGTCGACCTCACCGACGATCAATGGAAGCAGATCGTCGAAGTCGTGAAGACACGCGGTCTCGTACCGTTCCTCGATATCGCGTATCAAGGTTTCGGCGACAGCATCGACGCGGACGCCGCCGCGGTACGTCTCTTCGCCGCAGCCGAACTGAACGTGTTCGTCTCGTCGTCGTTCTCGAAGTCGTTCTCGCTGTACGGCGAACGCGTCGGCGCGCTGTCGATCATCACGGCCAGCAAGGAAGAAGCAACGCGCGTGCTGTCGCAACTGAAACGCGTGATCCGCACGAACTATTCGAACCCGCCGACGCACGGTGGCTCGGTTGTCGCCGCGGTGCTCGCATCGGCCGAACTGCGTGCAACGTGGGAAAGCGAACTCGGCGAAATGCGCGATCGTATCCGCGCGATGCGCAATGGTCTCGTCGAGCGGCTGACGAGCGCCGGCGTGAACCGCGATTTCAGCTTCGTGAATGCGCAGCGCGGCATGTTCTCGTACTCGGGTCTGACGGCTGCGCAAGTGGACCGTCTGCGTGAAGAGTTTGGCATCTATGCCGTGAGTACCGGGCGCATCTGCGTTGCGGCGCTCAACACGCGTAATCTCGATGTGGTCGCTGGTGCTATTGCACAGGTGCTGAAGTAACAACGGGGGGCGAGCGGGTAAGTAAGCTCCATCCGCCTTTGTGATTACAGGTAATGCTTAAGCGGCGCTCCATTCGGAGCGCCGTTTTCTTTTGCGGCATTGTCCCTGCCACGCGCAAACCATGTCGGTTCAACGCATGTCGCGATGAATATCGTGAGTCACGAAGCCCGAGTCGTTGTCCGGCATATCGAGCCAGCCGGGTTGTGCGAGCGAACGACGAATGTCTTCCAGACCGCTCGACCAGTGCTCCCGCATCGTCGACAGGCCGAACTGATAATCCTTGAACTGCCCTTCGTACTCTTTCTGCCGGTAGATCAGGTGGATCACGTTGTAGCGCTTCGAGCACGAGAGGGATTCGGCGAGCTTGCACCAGGTGTCTTCGCGATGCTCGGGCGCGACCCGGTCGAGTACTTCGCGCAGTACGTGGCGAAAGCGTTGCGAACGCTGCAGCATGTCGGTGACGAGCCGCGTGCGACTGGAGTACTGGATGTCCTTCATGCGACCCTGAACGTCGGTGATGTTGTCCGGTACTGGTCCGAGTGCACTCCATAGGTCGACCTGAAACGCGAGCGTGTCGTGACGCGGTGTTGTCTGCACCACTTCGTAGAGCGGAGTGTTCGACATCAAGCCGCCGTCCCAAAAGTATTCACCGTCGATCTCGACTGCCGGGAAGCCTGGCGGCAACGCACCGGACGCGATGAAGTGCTCTGCTCGCAGCGTCATGCGAGTGTTGTCGAAGTAAGCGAAATTGCCGGTCCCGACGTTCACCGCACCGACCGAGACACGCATTTCACGCGAGTTGATCCGGTCGAAATCGCAGAGCCGTTCGAGCGTCGCTTTGAGCGGCGTCGTGTCGTAGTAGCTCGCGGCTTGCGGCGGTCCCGATACGGTGGGTAGTGGCGGCGGAAAGCGCGGCACGAAGAAACCCTTCTGCCCTTCGACGAGCGCACTGACCGCCTGCATCGCGGTAAACGCTTTCCGCACGGCATCCGTCGAATTGAACAGCGTCTGCTCGACGAACGCCGGCAATGGCGGCCCGAATGCCGGCTGACAGATCGTTTCCCAAAACTCCAGCAGCCGTGCGACGCGATGCTCGGGCGCATTACCCGCGATGATCGCGGTATTCAATGCACCGATCGAGATGCCGGCGAGCCAGTTCGGCCGGATGCCCGCCTCGTCGAGGCCTTGATATACGCCGGCCTGATATGCGCCGAGTGCTCCACCGCCTTGCAGCATCAGCGCGATCGACTCGTACTTTGGCAGGTCGATCTGCGCAGCAACGTGCACGCCGGCAGCAGCAGCTGCGCGCGCTCCGCTATCGCCGCCAGGTACTTCCGCACGTGCCCGTTTGATATTGCGTTCGGTCATTGCAGCTCTCCTTTTCAGGGCGTCGGTCGAACGATTGCATGAACCAGCTGTGGCTCGCGACGAGCAACAGGCCGCCGGCCAACGCAATGCCCGGGAATGCCGACAGGAACAGTACCGCCTGCGTCACGTGCGCAACCGATGTGAAGACGTCGTATGCCGCATTTTGCTGCGGCATCACATTCCAGTTGGTAAATCATCACATCGCAACCGACCGGCAGGAAGCCGGCCTAACAGCATAGGCCGTCCGGCCAGATACCGATCGCTTCCCTTACCTGGTATTGTGCATGAACGCATATGAAGCTGACGCGACAGAGCTTGCCGCGGAAACCTACGCGCCTGTCCGGATCGGATTAAGCTGTTGCATTCCGATCGACCACACTCCAGGAGGTACGCATGAACTACCGGCGACTCGGCCGCTCCGGCCTGCAAGTCAGCGAACTATCCATCGGCTCATGGGTTACGTACGGCAATCAGGTGGACCGGGGCTCGGCCCGTGAATCGCTCGCAGCCGCGCGCGATGCCGGCGTCAATTTCTTCGATAACGCAGAGGCCTATGCCGGCGGAAAATCCGAAGAAATCATGGGGCAAGCGTTGAAGGAACTCGGCTGGTCGCGCATCAGCTATGTCGTATCCACGAAGTTCTTCTGGGGTTTGAACGAGGCGCCCAACCAGCATCACACGCTGAACCGTAAATATCTGCTGAACGCGATCGACGCTTCGCTGAAACGTCTACAGCTCGATTACGTCGATCTCGCGTTCTGCCATCGGCCCGATCCCAACACGCCCATAGAGGAAACGGTCTGGGCAATGAGCGACATGATCACGCGCGGCAAGGCACTTTACTGGGGCACGTCGGAATGGAGCGCCGACGAGATTCGCGCGGCCTATGAGATCGCCGAACGGCACCATCTGCATAAGCCCGTGATGGAGCAACCTCAGTACAACCTGTTTCATCGCAAGCGTGTCGAACAGGAATACGCGAGACTATACGAGGACATTGGACTTGGATTGACGACGTGGAGCCCGCTTGCATCGGGACTGCTGACTGGCAAATATCGCGGCGGCGTACCGGCTGACAGCCGTGCGCAACTGCAGGGATACGACTGGCTACGCAAGCAGTTGACCGATACAGGAAAGAACGATGTCGTCGGAAAGCTCGGCGGTGTCGCCGATGAGCTCGGATGTTCGATCGGCCAGCTCGCGATCGCGTGGATCCTGAAGAATCCGAACGTGAGTACCGTGATTACCGGCGCCTCCCGAGTCGAACAGATCGCTGAAAATATGAAGGCTCACGAGATCGCGGCAAAGATCACGCCGGAAGTGAAGCTGAAGATCGAAGAGATTGTCGGCGATTCGCACGACTAGCCGAGGGCGGCCAGCCACAGGCTGCATTCTCTGAAAAGCGCAGCGGTCGCGTACAATACGCGACCTTCGATGATCTGTCGGATACGCGCGCAGGTCTCGTGTTCCCGCAGATCGCTGCCCTACGTCGTTTCTCGCGAAACCATGCTCAGCTACCGCCACGCCTTCCATGCTGGAAACCACGCCGACGTCCTGAAACATGCCGTCGTCGTGCAACTGCTGCGCTACCTCGGCCAGAAAGACAAGGCTTACTGGTACATCGATACGCATGCAGGCGCAGGCGTCTATTCGTTGAAAGAGGGGTACGCGACAAAGACCGCGGAATTCGAGACAGGTATCGGCAAGCTGTGGGAGCGCAAGGATTTGCCTCCGATGTTCGCCGAATACGTCGACGAGGTCGCGGCACTCAATCCGGACGGCGATCTGCGGTACTACCCTGGCTCGCCTTATCTGGCGTGGAGATTGATGCGCGAGCAGGACCGGATGCGTCTCTTCGAGTTGCACAGTACCGAGATCGATGTCCTGCGCCACAACTTCCGCGACGCCGGCCGACGCGCACTCCTCTATGCCGGCGACGGCTTCGACGGTATCAAGGCCCTACTCCCTCCGCCGCCGCGCCGCGCGCTCGTGCTGGTCGACCCGTCGTACGAAGATAAACGCGACTACACACGGACACTCACCTGCGTCGAAGAAAGTCTCCGGCGCTTCGCCAACGGTACTTACGCGATCTGGTATCCGCAGGTCACGCGCCCAGAATCGCAGCGGTTTCCTGACCAGTTGAAGCGCCTGCAGGACAAGAGCTGGTTGCACGTGTCTTTGACGATCGGCAACCAGCCCTCGGATGGTTTTGGACTGTACGGCAGTGGGATGTTCATTCTCAACCCGCCGTATACGCTCGCGAAAACGCTGAAGGACTCGATGCCGTGGCTCGTCGATGCACTGAAGCTGGATGGAGCCGCGCAGTTCAAGCTCGAACATCGCGGCGGCTGAATCGAACGCTAAGGTCGGCTTGGCCTGCGACGCGCTCCTGGTCTTCCCGTGTAACTAGGCGATGTCTTTTGATTGGCAATTCGGAGCTTCGCTCCTTGCCACGATGAGTCCGCGGCTGAAAAAGCGTTCGTGTCACCAGGACAACTGCACCACTACCTGGATCGACTAAACCCAAAAGACCAAGGCTATTGCGGTGACGTCGGCAAACGCAGTTGGGGTTTGGGTGCGGTTCGTGACTGACCGCCTGCGGGAACCTCGATATACGGCGAAACGAGAATCGGGGGCGAAGAGTTTGGCGCGAGTTCGGTTGGTGTCGCAATCGGCTGCGCGTCGACAATGCGCGCGTGAGAAAGAGGTGCGGTCTGAAGTACCGTCCCGCTCTGACCATCGCTGATTCCCTTCTGGGTATCCAGAATCAGCGGCTGGCCACCGCCCGACGATGCAGCCAAAGCGCTCGCCGTAGTGAAGGTCGAAGCGAGCACCGGAAATACGAAGCGCAGCAGATAGCCAGACAGACGAATGGAACGCATGCACGAACCCGGTAGTTGATGGCCTGCCGGTCAAACACGGCGGCGGATGCTTTACCTTACCTTCGTTGCGACGTTCACGCCAGCGCGATACTTCGGAGCTATCCGCGCTCCAAAAACGACAAAGCCCCGCAAAGCGGGGCCTTCGATACAGCTGAACCGCCTCACGCGGCGCGCGATTTACTGCGAGTAACCGTTGGTCTCGAGCGAGCGGATACGTTGCTCGAGTTGAACGATGTCGGCCGACGATGCGAGATACGCTTCACGGCGGTTACGTTCGGCGCTTTCAAACCAGATGCTCAGCTTTTCCACAATGTACGCAATCATGATGCTCTCCAAGGATCGATAGAACCCCTGGTGAATTTGCGCATCAGGGATTTCCCTCAAAAGGGTTAACCCGAATTATAGCCTTCTGTCCGAACTGCGCTAGTGAAATGCTCGACTAGCGTGCATTCCGTTTTGGAATGGTGCATTCTGCTGCAGGATTTAACCCATTGATTTTGCTAACATTTTATCCAAAAAATAGATCTCCGAAGCCAAAATGCATTACTTTGGTGCGGTTCTGTGGAAAGATCACAACACCCGAGGTCGGGCTACATGCGTTTCCCAGCCGTCCCCGACAGTAACTATTCGCCCGCCAATCGCTGGATGATCGGACAGTCCGGACGCTCATCTCCGTGGCAATGGTTCGCAAGATGGGTAAGCGTATCCCGCATTTCCGTAAGCTCAGCAATCCGGCGATCAAGTTCGGTCACGTGCTCCAGCGCGATTGATTTAACCTCGCCACTCGCTCGGGAGTGGTCCTGCCACAACGCCAGGAGCTTGCGGATATCTTCTACGAGAAATCCGAGGCGACGGGCCTGTCGAATAAAACGCAGCGAATGAATTTCTGTTGCCCCATAGACTCGGTACCCGGCTGGCGTACGTCCCTTGGCGCTCAACAAGCCAACGCTCTCGTAGTATCTAATCATCTTCGCGGTAACGCCGGACGCACTTGCCGCTTCACCGATATTCATCAGGCTCGCTCCAGATTTCGGTCTTTCATGCTACACCTTCCCACGGCGGGAAGGTTTAAGCTACTTTCTGGCCCATCCGGGTTTCATTGCGACTTGCAATGCAATTACTCTCTCGAGGTGAAAATGATTGCCGAATTCCAAGTTGAAGGCATGAGCTGCCAACATTGTGTCGCCGCTGTCACGGAGGCAATTCGTGACCGTGATGCCTCCGCGCAGGTAAAGATCGATCTCGCGGAACGTCGCGTTATCGTCGATTCGCAGCAACCGGTGGAAGCATTAGAAGCAGCGATCGTCGACGCCGGCTATACGGTGGTCGGTGATGCCAGCACCACTACTAATGACTGAGAATCTACCGATGCCCGTTGTTGCAGTAATTGGCGCGTCTGGGCTGCTGGGGCGGGCGATCGTGAAGGAACTGAATCGGGAGCGAGAATGGCATATCGTTCCTACGGCGTTCCGTCGCGTATCGCCGCAGATGATTTCATTGGACATTTGCGATGCCGATGCAGTCACTCGGTTCATCGAACGCGAGAAGCCGCAGGCTATCGTGATCGCGGCCGCGGAACGCAAACCAGACGTTTGCGAACGTGAGCCCGCACGTGCTCATGCGATGAATGTCGTAGCAGTTCAAAATATTGCTGCTGCAGCCAGTCGCGTGAATGCATGGACTTTGTCCATCTCGACCGATTATGTATTCAACGGGACCCGGCCGCCTTACCTAACCGACGATCCGCCGTGTCCACTTAACGCCTATGGCCGCAGCAAACTGCATGGGGAACGTGCGTTCATCGATGCTGCACGCGGCACCGGATGCGTGCTCCGCCTGCCGCTGCTCTATGGTCCGGTTACCGATTGGCAGGAATCTGCGGTAACCAGCCTGATACCCGCGATTGTCGCGTCAGTCGATACCGTGCCTGCAGCAATGGACGCCTGGGCAGTTCGATATCCAACTTATACGCCGGATGTCGCGTTTGTTATCCGGCAATTGCTCGCTCAACATTTCTGCGGAAGAACCATAACGGGTATTACTCAATGGTCCGGCGACCAGGCAATGACGAAATACGATATTGCCTTGCATCTAGCTGCCGCTCTGCAAATCAAGGCTCGTCTGATTCCGCAAACGACTCCGACCGACTCGACACCGAGACCTCGTGATTGCCACCTCGACACTAGCAGTCTTGAGAAACTCGGTATCGGTCGGCGCACGCCATTCGAGACAGCTCTTCGAGATGTGCTGCGTCAAATCCCGTAGTCAAAGAGCCCTGTTGTGCTCCACAACCAGAAATTCTTCGATTTGTTGTGGGGTTATCGCTAAGGGTATGCGGGGCACTGCAGATGGGGAGCGGATTATGGGTGGCTTGGGAAGGTACGTGCGCAGAAACGGTCGTCCAAACACAAAGCCCCCAACCGGGGTTGAAGCGGTTGGGGGCTTTGAGCTGGAGCATAAGGAGCCTGACGATTACCTACTTTCACACGGGCAATCCGCACTATCATCGGCGTGGAGTCGTTTCACGGTCCTGTTCGGGATGGGAAGGGGTGGTACCGACACGCTATGGTCATCAGGCATGACTTGTTGTCGTGTTGAGGGATACTCAACACAACCAATCGGGAAGAAGTAGCTGAGAGGATGCCTCTCGTGTGGGTTGTGATGGTTGAGGCACAACACTGATCTCAACCGTGCGTCTGCC